>NZ_DASXWU010000020.1:0-37981 GCF_036503465.1 Nocardioides sp. | reverse complement strand
CCGAGGCCAAGGGCTCGGCCCGCGCCCGGCTCGCGGCGCAGAGCTGACGACTCGACCGTTCGAGCCCGACGAGCGCCAACGGCGACGCAGGCTAGAGGCGGGCCAGGAAGCGCTCGGCGTCGACGACGACGCGGGTGACCTCGCCGGTGCCCACGACCGCCCCGCCGCCGGCCTCCCGGGCGAGGACGCTGAAGCGGTGCAGGCGTCCGTCGCGGAAGACCGGCGTCGCGGTCACCTCGAGGCGTACGCCGACCCGGCTGGCGCGGGTGTGCTCGAGCTCGATCCGGGTCCCGACCGACGTCTCGCCCTCTCCGAGCTCCGTCTCGATCGCGGCACAGGTGGCCGCCTCGCACCACGCGAGCAGCCGCGGCGTACCCAGCACGGGAAGGCTGCCGGAGCCGAGCGCAGCCGCGGTGTCGTCGTTGGTGACCGTGAAGTTCAGCGTGGTGGTCACACCTCCAGCTCCAGCCGGTAGCCGATCAGGTGCACCGTCTCGGTCGGCGACCAGTCGAGCTCCGGCGCACGGACGAACCCGACCGCCTCGTAGATGCGGTGGGCCGACGTCATCACCGGCAGCGTCGACATCACGACGGCGCGGGCGCCCTCCTGCCGGAACCGGTCCACGACGAGGTCCACGAGCGCCCCGCCGACGCCTCGGCCGCGGGCCTCGGGCGCCACGGCCAGCATCCGGAACTCGCCCTCGCCCGGCTTCGAGACCTCCCGCCAGACCGACCCGTCGGGGCAGATCGTCACGGTGCCGAGGATCTCCTCGGAGTCGTCCGGCGTCGCCACCCACACCTCCGCCTCGCGGTCGCGGCGGGCGGCGTCGCGCAGGCGCTCGACGTAGCCGTCCGTATTCCCTTCGGAGAACTCGGCGTACGCCGCCACGGTGACGTCGCCGGCCGCGGCGAGGTCTTCGGGGCGGGCGCGTCGGATCTGCATGGAGGCCAGGGTGTCAGACGCCGAACGTGTTCCGCGGGTAGGCCGCGTCGACGTCGGTGATCACGTTGACGAGGTACGGCGCGTTCGCGGCGAAGGCGCGGTCCATCGCCGGTCCGATCTCCCGGGGATCGGTCACGGTCTCACCGGCACCGCCGAGCGCCTTGACCACCTCGTCGTACCGCGTCTGCTGGGCCAGGTCGGCGGCCACGTCGTAGCCGTAGATCATCTGCATCGGCCCCTTCTCCAGCGCCCACGCCGAGTTGTTGCCCATCACCATCACCACCGGCAGGTCGTGCCGGACCAGCGTGTCGACGTCCATCAGCGAGAATCCGGCCGCCCCGTCACCGAGCAGGAGCACGACCTGGGACGACGGCCGGGCTAGACGGGCCGCGATGGAGGCGCCGAGCCCGGCGCCGAGGCAGCCGTAGGGACCGGGGTCCAGCCAGCCGCCGGGTCGCTTCGGCTCGACGTACTTGCCGGCGAAGCTGACGAAGTCGCCGCCGTCACCGATCACGACCGCGTCGTCGGCCAGCCGGGGGAGCAGCTCCCCGTAGACGCGGGCCGGATGGATCGGGTCGGCCTCGGCGCTCAGCAGCTCGGCGTCCCGCGCCGCGGCCTCCCGGACGGTGGCCTGGAGGTCCTCGACCCAGGCCTTCCAGGCCGACAGATCCGTGTGCTCCAGTGCCGACGCGAGCCCGCGGAACACCGACGTCAGGTCGCCGGACACCGAGTCGGCGAGCGTGGCGTGCTGTGCGACCTGGCCCGGCGAGTCGGCGACGTGGACCACGCGGGCGGGCTGTGTGTCGTCCTGGCCGCCGAACACGCCGTACCCGAGCCGGAAGTCCAGCGGCGTGCCGACGACGACCACGAGGTCGGCGCCGCTGAACGCCTTGCCGCGCGCCTTGGTGACCAGCAGCGGGTGTCCGCCCGGCACGATCCCGCGCCCCATGCCGTTGGTGATCGCCGGGACGCCCAGGGCCTCGACCAGGTCGAGCGCCGCCTGCTCCGCACCGTCGGCCCAGACGTCGGTGCCGAGCACGAGCACCGGCCGCTCGGCGTCGGCCAGCAGCCGCGCGATCCGCTCCACGGCGTCGGTGTCGGGGTCGGCGCCACGCGGGCGGGAGCCGCCCGGGACGGTCGCGGTGGCCTGGTTGAAGAACTCGTCCATCGGCACGTCCACGAACACCGGTCCCCGGTGGGACGACCCGGCCAGCCGGAACGCCTCGTCGAACCCGCCGGTCACGTCGGCGGCGGTGGGGATGGTCCGTGCGCTCTTGGTGATCGAGGCCAGGATCGGAGGCTGGTCCAGCTCCTGGAGGCTGCCGCTGCCCCACCGGTTCTGCGGAGCACGCCCGCCCACGACCACCATCGGAGACCCCGCGAACTGCGCCTGCGCCATCGCGCTGACGCCGTTGGTGACCCCCGGACCGGCGGTCAGGACGGCCAGCCCCGGCACGCGCGTGAGCTTGCCGGTCGCCTCGGCCGCGAACGCCGCGGTCTGCTCGTGGCGTACGTCGAGGATGCGCATCGGCGGCGCGGCCTTGACCGCCCCGTCGTACATCGGGAAGACATGGGCGCCCGACAGCGTGAACAGGGTCTCGACGCCGTGGGCCCGGGCCACGGCGACGGCCAGCTCGCCGGCGTGGCCGCTCCGTTCGGTGCCGGTCTCGGATTCGCTCATGGAGGGCACGTTACCGACCGGTCACCTTCAGTCGGGCCGGTCGAGAGCGGGATCACGTAGGGGCGATGAGGTACGCCGCGTTCGTGGTGCGCAGGGCGCTGACCAGCTCCAGCAGCAGGTCGGCGCGTACGTCGATCGGCTCGGGTGCCAGCGCGACCTGGATGTGCAGGGCCCGGAGGAAGGCCTCGGGGTTGCCGGTGACGCGGTAGGGGTCGGTGTCCGGAGCGCCGGTCGCGGTGGCCGCCGCCGTGAGGCGGGCCAGCCACGGCTCGATGATCCGGAGCGGCACCAGCCTGCGTCGGAGGATCGTCATCGTCGCCAGCGCCAACCGGTCCGGCTCACCGCTGCTGAGCGGAGCGGCCGTCTCGAGCAGCACCCGGTCGGCGACCACGTCGAGCAGCACGGTCAGCTCGGTGAGCCCGAAGTGGACCGACTGCGCGAGCACGCCGAGGGCGTCTGCTCCGTGCGCGATCGCGTGCGCCCAGCCCTTGCCGGGGACGAACCCCCGCACGTCGCGCTCGCGCACCAGCCACCCGGTGACCCGGTCGCCCCACTCCATGATCTTGACCGGGGGGAGGCGCGACTCGGCGTTGTCGCGCCCGATGCACTCGGCCAGCACCAGCGCCGAGAAGCTGCGCCGGAACACCGAGTCGGTGCCGGACTCGCCGAGCCCCTGGGTGAGGCCCGCGGCCATGCCGTCGCCCAGCCCGGCGAGCAGGTCGTCGTACACGCCCTCGGCGATCCAGGTGGCCAGGATCGGGTACGCGAACTCGTCGCGATCGACCGGATCGGGCGAGCCGAGCATGGTGGTGAGCTCGGCGGTCAGGTCCGCCAGCGGCCGGTCGGTCGGGACCTTCATCTCGGCGGACCGGACCTGCTGCCAGTACGCCGTCGACATGCCGCCCATCCTGCCAGCCGTCCGCCGCAGGCCGGCGGGCGGAGCAGACCGGATTCGAGTGGGGACGCAGCAGACCTACGCTGTCCCGGTGCCGTCCCTGCTGGAGCTCGTCCGGAGCCACACCGACCTCGACGAGGGCGACGTCACGCGGCTCCAGCTGCTGATGGCGGACTGGCAGATCATCGCCGACCTGTCGTTCGCCGACCTGGTGCTCTGGCTGCCCGACCGCGGGGGAGAGGGGTTCTGGGCGGCCGCGCAGATGCGGCCGACGACGGGCCCCACGGCGTACGTCGACGACGTCGTGGGCAGCTTCGTCCCGCTCGGCCGCCGCCCGATGCTGGACCGCGCGTACGCCGACGCGCGGCTGGTCCGCGAGGGTGACCCGGAGTGGCGCGACGACGTGCCGGTGCGGGTCGAGACGATCCCGGTGCCGCGCGACGACCGTGTGATCGCGGTGATCGCCCGCAACACCAACCTTCTCGGCGTTCGCACGCCCAGCCGGCTCGAGCTGTCCTACCTGCAGACCGCCGCCGACCTGACCGCGATGATCGCGGCGGGCGACTTCCCCGCCGACGGCCAGCGCAGCGACCACGCCGACTCGCCGCGCGTGGGCGACGGGTTCGTCCGGGTGGACGAGCGCGGCCGGGTCACCTACGCGAGCCCGAACGCCCTGTCGGTCTACCGTCGCCTCGGCTGGTCGGGTGACCTCGACGGCCGGGTGCTGGCCGAGGTCACCCGGGAGCTGGTGCCGCCGCGGCGGCGCCCGGACGAGGAGACCCTGAGCGCGGTGCTCGGCGGCCGCGCGCACCGCGACACCGAGGTCGGCGGCGACCAGGTCTCCCTGATCGTCCGCGCCATCCCGCTCCGGGCAAGGGGCGAGCATGTGGGCGCGCTGGTGCTGGTCCGCGACGTGACCGACCTACGCCGCCGGGACCGCGAGCTGCTGACCAAGGACGCGACCATCCGGGAGATCCACCACCGGGTGAAGAACAACCTGCAGACCGTGGCCGCACTCCTGCGCCTCCAGGCCCGCCGGATCGGGTCGGACGAGGCACGCGCGGCGCTCGAGGAGGCCGTCCGGCGGGTCGGTTCGATCGCCATCGTGCACGAGACGCTGAGCCAGGAGGTGCTCGACGAGGTCGCCTTCGACGAGATCGCCGACCGCCTGGGAGCGATGGTGACCGACGTGGGCGCCGGGCCTGACGGCCACCACGACCGGCCCGTCGTACGCCGGGACGCGTCGTTCGGGCTGCTCCCCAACGAGACGGCCACCGCGCTGGCGACTGTGCTCACCGAGCTCCTCCAGAACGCCGTCGAGCACGGCTACCCGGACGACCACGCGGGCACCATCACCGTCTCGCCGGAGCGGATCGCCGGACGGCTGCGGGTCACCGTCGACGACGACGGCATCGGCCTTCCGGAGGGGTTCGACCCCGAGATGTCGCCCAACCTCGGGCTCTCGATCGTGCGCACCCTGGTCGAGTCGGAGCTGGGTGGGATGCTCGAGCTGCGGGCCGGCCCGGTCCGGGGAGCGCGGGCGGTCGTCGACGTACCCCTGGACGGCGGGTGAGAGAGCGGCTCAGGCCGTGCGCACGCGTGCGCGGGAGCTGCGCCGCTTCAGCGCGCGGCGCTCGTCCTCGCTGAGGCCGCCCCAGACACCGTGGTCCTGGCCGGCCTCGAGGGCCCACTGGAGGCACTGTTCGCGCACCTCACAACGTCGGCACACCTGCTTGGCCTCCTCGATCTGGAGGATGGCGGGTCCGGTGTTGCCGATGGGGAAGAACAGCTCCGGGTCCTCGTCGAGGCAGGCGGAGCGGTCGCGCCAATCCATGGCTTTCGCAGAGCTCTCTTTCACACGGGTACAACGTCGGGGCGCGCGGATGTGAATCCATTCACGAGCGCGCCCTCCACAGTGGCAAGAATTGCATCGGGAGACAACCCTTTTGGCTGGTCAGTTTTGTCACAGGCTCGGACACCGGTCCTGTCTGGTCAGTCTGCCCGTCCGGGTCCACCTCTGGGCCCGTCTGTGGTCCACCTCCAGGTTGACCCGGAAATCCACCTGTGGCGACCTCCCGTCCACGCATCGGTACCCACCGAGGCGGCCCGTACGCTGACGTCCGTGCCGAAGACCGGTGGCCACCGTCCGCCCCCGCTGGTGGTCGCCGCCAGCCTGGCGGCGGTCGAGGGCGTCTTCGTGCTCGCGTACGGCGTGCTGCTGGCGGCCGACATCCACGCCGACCGGGCGGCGATGGGCGTCACGTCCTCGCTGTTCTTCGCGGTGGTCGGGGCGGCCCTGGTCGCCTGCGCCTGGTTCCTCTCGCGCGGCCGCTCGTGGGGTCGCAGCCCGATCGTGGTGGCTCAGCTGATGTTCCTGGGGCTCGCCTGGAGCTTCCTCGGCGGTGCGACCACCTGGGTCTCGGTGGTCATGGCCGTCGCAGCGCTGGTGGTCCTGGCCGGGCTGCTCCACCCGGCGAGCATCGACGCGCTCTCCGACCGCGACGAGGCGTCGTAGCGGCTCCGGCGATTCAGACCGACTCCTGCAGCGACGCTCGCAGCTGCTCCAGGGTCCGGCTGAGCAGCCGCGACACGTGCATCTGGCTCACCCCGATCTCGGCCGCGATCTCCGACTGCGTCCGGTTCTTGAAGAACCGCAGCAGCAGGATGCGTTTCTCGCGGCTGGGCAGCGCCTCGAGCAGCGGCTTGATCGACTCGCGGATCTCGATCTGCTCCAGCTCCTCGTCATCGAGACCCATCAGCTCGAGCATCGAGACCCCGCCGTCGTCGGAGCCGTCGTCGGCGGCGTCCAGACTGAGCGTCGAGTAGGCGTTGCTGGACTCGATGCCCTCCACGATGTCGTCGACCGAGCAGCCGATGGCCTCGGCCAGCTCGCGCGGCGTCGGCGACCGGCCCAGGCTCTGGGTGAGGTCGGCCGTGGTGGCGCCGATCTGCATCCGCAGTTCCTGCAACCGCCGGGGGACCCGGATCGCCCAGCCCTTGTCGCGGAAGTACCGCTTGATCTCACCGATGATCGTCGGCGTCGCGTACGTCGAGAACTCGACGCCGCGGTCCAGGTCGAACCTGTCGATCGACTTGATCAAGCCGATCGTGCCGACCTGCACCAGGTCCTCGAACGGCTCTCCCCGGTTGCGGAACCGTCGGGCACAGTGCTCGACCAACGGCAGGTGCAGCGCGACCAGGCCGTCGCGCGCCGCGAGGCGGGTCGCCTCCTGGGCGCTTGCGTCCCGAAGGCGACCGAACAGCCGGGCGTTCTGCTCCCGAGCGCCGTCGACCCGCGGGTCCGGGCCGCCATCCGACTGGTCGGGCCCCGAGCCCCCGTCGAAGGTCATCTCAGCCGCCGGCTCCCCGTCGTCCGTCGCTGAACGCCAGGCTCGAGTCGGCCGAGAACGTGATCTCGAGATGCTGGTCGCCGGCATCCGCGGTCGCCTCGGCGCTGAGCGTGCTCAGCACCTGCCACGCGAAGCTCTCGTAGTCGGGCTCGGCCCGCCCGGGTGTCGTGACGCGGACCGAGATGGTCAGGGTCCCTGGGGTCTGCCGGAAGTCGGCCTCGAGGTCGCCACCCGGCGTGGCCTCGGGAAGCACCAGGGCGCACGCCTCGCCCACCGCGATGCGCAGGTCCTCGATGTCGTCGACGGTGAAGTCGAGGCGGGCGGCGAGCCCCGCGGTCATGGTCCGGAGCACGGAGACGTAGGCGCCGTCGGCCGGGATGCGCAGCGACACATCGGCCTTCTCGGGAGCGGGGCGGTCCATCGCGTGCCTTCCGGAGAGTGTGGGTCCAACCCTAGGGGCTGGGCAGAGGGTCGGGCCGGGAAACGCACGAGGGCCCGCAGGTGGCGGGCCCTCGAGGTTCGACGTGGTCGGTGTCTGTCAGCTGGTTGCGGTAGGACGGTGACGAGTTCGCGCCGGCGCGCTCACTCGTCCTGAAGACCAGAAGTCGTGAGCTTTCGCGGCCTCCGGCCGTGAAGGCTCACGACTTCTTGGTCTCCCAGAAGATCTCCGCGATCTCGTCGATCTTGGCCAGCAGCTCGTCTGCCTTGGCGGCGTCCATCTCGCCCTTCACGCCGGTGGCGCCCGCCAGCTTGGTCGCCTCGTTGAACAGCGTGTGCAGCTGCGGGTACTTCTCGAAGTGCGGGGGCTTGAAGTAGTCGGTCCAGAGCACCCAGAGGTGGTGCTTGACCAGCTCCGCACGCTGCTCCTTGATGATGATCGCGCGGGTGCGGAAGTCGGGATCGTCGTTGTCCGCGACCTTGGTGATGATGCCCTTGATGGACTCGGCCTCGATGCGTGCCTGGGCGGGGTCGTAGACACCGCACGGGAGGTCGCAGTGGGCCGAGACGTCGACGGTGGGAGCGAACAGGTTCGCGAACATGTGGTCCTCTCTGTTCAGGTGGAGGTCAGGGATGCAGGGGCTGGATGTGCCTCGCCTGGGACACTACTCCGCGTGCCGAGGCCCCCTGGGGCGGGTTCGTACCCGCTGCGCCCACCCGCATTCGGGGTCGCGCGCGTGCATCACGCCTCGATGCGACCGACGCTCGAGCCGGGTGACCGGCTGCTCGTCCGGTACGCCGCGCCGGTTGCCGCCGGCCGGCTCGTCCTGGCCCGTTTCCCGGACGGCACGCTGGCCGTGAAGCGGGCGGTCGAGCCGCGCGCCACGCGCACCGGCGACGCGGGGTGGTGGCTGCTCAGCGACAACCCGGACGAAGGGGTCGACTCCCGGCACCGGGGGGTGATCCCGGACACGGACGTGGTGGCCGTCGTGGTGGCGCGGCTCTGGCCGCACCCCGCGGCCGGTCGTCGGCTGTGAGCGGGTCTCGGTCGGGTGTCCACGGACCGCCGCGGCGAGCGGGACGGCGTACCCGCTGTGCCACAGTGACGGAGTGGCCGCCCCAGCTCGACGCTCCGACGCGCACCGGTTCGCCGGCGATCCCGTGTTCGACCTCCACGTCGGCGGGAAGATGGAGGTACGGTCCCGGGTCGCCCTGAACGACCGGGACGACCTGTCGCTGGCCTACACGCCCGGCGTCGCCCGGGTCTGCGAGGCGATCGCCGAGGATCCGACGCTGACTCGGGAGTACACCTGGGTGCCGCACACGGTCGCGGTCGTGACCGACGGCACCGCTGTCCTCGGCCTCGGCGACATCGGCCCGGCAGCGGCGATGCCGGTGATGGAGGGGAAGGCGGTGCTGTTCAAGGAGTTCGGCGGCGTCGACGCCGTCCCGATCTGCCTGGCCACCACCGACGTCGAGGAGATCATCGCCACCGTCGCCCGGCTCGCGCCGAGCTTCGGGGGGATCAACCTGGAGGACATCTCGGCGCCGCGCTGCTTCGAGATCGAGGAGCGGCTCAAGGGGATGCTCGACATCCCGGTCTTCCACGACGACCAGCACGGCACGGCGGTGGTGGCGCTCGCGGCGATCACCAACGCGCTCACGCTCACCGGCCGTATGCCGGAGAAGACTCGCGTCGTCGTGTCCGGCGCCGGGGCGGCCGGGGTGGCGGTGGCGCGGATCCTCCTCAACGCCGGCGTCGGAGACATCGCGGTGGTGGACCGGCAGGGCGTGCTCAACTCACGGCGTACCGACCTGACCCCGGTGAAGAAGGCGCTGGCCGTCGACACCGCCGACGTGCACGACCGGCACGGCTCGCTGGCCGACGTGATGGCCGGCGCCGACGTCTATCTCGGCGTCTCCGGAGGCACCGTGCCCGAGGAGGTCGTGGCGAGCATGGCCGACGACGCGATCGTCTTCGGGCTCGCCAACCCCAACCCCGAGGTGCCGGTCGAGATCGCCCGCCGCCACGCCCGGATCGTGGCCACCGGGCGCTCCGACCACCCCAACCAGATCAACAACGTGCTGGCATTCCCGGGGATCTTCCGCGGCGCGTTCGACGTCCATGCGACGGCCATCACCGAAGGCATGAAGCTCGCCGCCGCCGAGGCCCTCGCCGGCCTGGTCGGCGCCGACCTCGCCGAGGACCACATCGTCCCCTCGCCCTTCGACCCCCGCGTCGGCCCGACGGTGGCCGCTGCCGTCGCCGAGGCCGCGCGGACGGACGGCGTCGCGCGAGTCTGAGATGCAAAGGTGACCGGCCCGAGACGCTCGCGTCCCGGACTGATCGGGTCACCACTCCGTGCGTCGCTAGGGTCGGGACATGTTCGCCGTGTACGCCGAGACGTTCTCGACCGACGACCCTCTGGCCGGGCTGGTGGTGGGGGAGCGGCCGGAGCCGGAGGTCCCCGAGGGGTGGACGACGGTGACGGTGAAGGCGGCGTCACTGAACCACCACGACCTGTGGTCGCTGCGCGGCGTGGGGCTCAAGGAAGAGCAGCTGCCGATGATCCTCGGCTGCGACGCCGCCGGGGTCGACGAGGACGGCAACGAGGTGCTGATCCACGCCGTGATCAGCGATCCCTCCTGGCGGGGCGACGAGACGGAGGACCCGAAGCGCTCGCTGCTCTCGGAGCGCTACCAGGGGACCTTCGCCGACCGGGTCGCGGTGCCGCGGGCGAACCTGGTGCCGAAGCCGGCATCGCTGTCGTTCGCGGAGGCGGCGTGCCTGCCGACGGCGTGGCTGACCGCGTACCGGATGCTCTTCGTGCAGGGCGGTCTCGAGCCCGGACAGTCGGTGCTGGTGCAGGGTGCCGGCGGCGGCGTCGCCACCGCCCTGATCACCTTGGCGCGGGCCGGGGGACTCCAGGTGTTCGCCACCAGCCGCGACGAGGCGAAGCGGGCGAGGGCCCTGGAGATCGGCGCCCACGCGGCGTACGACAGCGGTGCCCGGCTGCCCGACCGGGTGGACGCGGTGATGGAGACCGTCGGAGCAGCGACCTGGACCCACTCACTGCGCTCGCTCCGCCCCGGGGGGACGCTCGTGATCAGCGGCGCCACCAGCGGCCCCAACCCCGAGAGCACGGAGCTGAATCGGATCTTCTTCCTGCAGCTCCGGGTGATCGGCTCGACGATGGGTACCAGCACCGAGCTGGGTCGGCTGGTGTCGTTCCTGGACGCGACCGGCACCAAGCCGCTGGTCGACCGGACGCTGCCGATCGCCGACGCCCGCGAGGGCTTCGCCGCGATGAACGACGGCGACGTCTTCGGCAAGATCGTCTTCACACGCTGATGGCGACGCATCTGATCACCGGGGCAGGCTCGGGCATCGGCGGCGCGGTGGCCGAGGTCTTGCACGGCCGCGGCGACGACCTTGTCCTGCTGGCGCGCAACGACGAGCGGGCGGCTGCGCTCACCGAGCGGTTCCCCGGCTCGCGCACCGTCGTCGTCGACCTGGCCGATCCCGACGCGGTCGACCGGATCGCCGGGCTGCCGGACCGCCTCGACTCGCTCCTCCACGTCGCCGGTGTCGTCGAGCTGGCCCCGGTGGCCGAGCTCCGCGCCGAGCACCTCCGCGAGCAGCTCGACGTGAACCTGGTCGCGCCGGCGTTGCTCACCCGGACCTGCCTCCCGGCGCTGCGAGCGGGCCGGGGGATCGTGGTGTTCGTGAACTCGGCGGCCGGACTCTCCGCCGGCGCGAGCTGGGCGGCGTACGCCGCGTCGAAGTTCGGGTTGCGGGCGCTCGCCGACTCGCTCCGTTCGGAGGAGATGGAGAACGGCGTGCGGGTGACGACCCTGTTTCCCTCGCGCACCGCGACCCCGATGCAGGAGAAGGTGCACGAGCAGGAAGGGCGCACCTACGACTCCTCGCGCTGGATCAGCCCCGAGACGGTCGCGGCGACCATGCTGCACGTGCTCGACCTGCCCCGGGACGCCACGATCCCCGAGGTGACGGTGCGCCCCCTCGTGCCCTGGACGCCCCGCTAGCGGTTACTGCTGCGTAACTTCCGGGCCCGCCGGCGCGTTAGGGACTCCAGTCCCACCATGCCCCTGGAGGTCGCGATGCGCGCCCGTGCCGGTTCCCTGACTCTCGTCCTGACGGCCGCCTTCACGTCGCTCGCCCTCCTGGCGCCGGTGGTCGGTCCCGCCGACGCGGCTTCCGGCGGGCCGGAGTACCGACGTCACGACTACGCCGACGGCCAGGCCCGCTACGTGCTGCCGCCCGGTGAGAACGGACTGGTGAACGCGACCGACGCCCTGGCGTTCGAGACCACCCAGCGGCGGCCGCCGAACAGCCAGGACCAGCTCGGCCAGTACGCCGACCTGCTCTACGGCTACCCGCGCCTGACCAACGCGAAGCTCGGGACGTACTTCAACGACGAGTCGTTCGGGGTGCGGCCCCAGGACGTCACGCGCACGGAGACGCCCGGCGACGGCGTGACCATCTACCGCGACCGGCACGACGTACCCCACATCTACGGCGACACCGACCAGGCCGCGGCGTTCGGGGCGGGCTACGCGCAGGCCGAGGACCGGCTGTTCCTGATGGACGTGCTGCGGCACTACGGCGCCGGCACGCTGTCGAGCTTCCTCGGTGCCTCGTGCGAGTTCGAGCAGATGGACCACGACCAGCTCCTGCTCGCGCCGTACACCCAGGCACAGGCACACCGCCAGGTCGCCCTGCTGCCGCAGCGGTACGGCGCGCGCGGCGCGCTGGCGAAGTCGATGATCGACTCCTACGTCGACGGGGTGAACGCCTACATCGCCGCCGCCGAGACCGACCCTTCGAAGATGCCCGTCGACTACCTCGCCGGGGCTCCCGACGCGGCCGTCCCGCAGCCGTGGACGGACGCCGACGTGGTCTACATCGCCGGCCTGATCGGCGGGATCTTCGGCCGCGGCGGTGGCTTCGAGACCGACGACGGGCACCTGCTGCGCTACCTCCAGGGGCGGTACGGCGCCAAGGCCGGCCTGCGCGCCTACCGCGACCTCAACCATCAGAACGACCCGCTGGCACCGACCACGATCACCGACAAGCGCTTCCGGTACGACGTACGCACCCGCTCGTGGGACCGCTCCCTCAACGCGATCCCCGGACCCCGGGCGCTCACCGGCGGACCGGCATCCACGTCGACCGGCTGCGGGACGAGCTCCGGGCTGCCGACCGGCTCCACCTCCGGGCTCACGACGCGCCAGCGGATCGGCGCCAACATCGTGCAGGCGCTACGCGCGATGCCCCAGCACATGAGCAACGCCCTGGTGATCAACGGCTCGCACACGCGGTCGGGCCACCCGGTCGCGGTCTTCGGCCCCCAGGTCTCCTACTTCGCGCCGCAGATCCTCTCGGTCCTCGACCTGCACGCGCCCGACTACGACGCGATGGGCGCGTCCTTCCCGGGCACCGGTCTGGTCGAGCTCGGACGCGGACGCGACTACGCCTGGTCGGCCACCTCGGCCGGCAGCGACCTGATCGACCAGCGGGTGGAGAGGATCTGCGACCCGGGCGGCGGTACGCCGGCCGCGAACGGCACGTCGTACGTCTTCCGCGGGACGTGCGTGCCGATGCAGCACGAGACGTTCACCGAGAACGTGGTGCCGAAGGCCGGCAGCGGAGGCGGTGCGCCGGCGACGATCTCGCACGAGATCTACAAGACCCGGCACGGCGTGGTGCAGGGGTGGACGAAGGTGCACGGACATCCGGTCGCAGTCGTGAACCAGAGGTCGACGTACAACCACGACATCGACTCGGTGATCGGCTTCCTGGGGTTCGGCGACCCGGCGATCACCCACGACGTGCACAGCTGGATGCGGCAGGCGAACAAGATCGGCTACACGTTCAACTGGTTCTACGTCGACGACCGCGACACCGGGTACTTCGTCAGCGGGCGCGACCCGCGGCGCAACCCGCACGCCGACCCGACCCTGCCGACGTGGGGGACCGGGCGGGCCGAGTGGAGGGGCTTCCTGTCCTTCCGGCAGCACCCGCACGAGGTCAACCCGAAGCAGGGGTTCTTCGTCAGCTGGAACAACAAGCCGGCGCCGGGCTTCGCCGTCGACGGTGAGTACGCCGACGGGCAGACCTACCGCTCGGTGATGCTCGTGCGGCAGCTGCACCGGAAGTTCCGGGCGACCGGCAACAGCGTCACCCGAGCGGACGTCGTGCAGGCGATGGAGAGCGCGGCCAGCCAGGACCTCGACGGACTCACGGTGACCCCGCTGCTGCTGCGCTACCTGAAGGGGCATCACCAGACGGCTCAGACCCGCGCGATGCTGCGGCAGCTCCGCGGCTGGCTGGCGGACGGCGCGCATCGGCGCAAGGCGCGGGCGTCGGCGACGCAGTATCAGCACCATGCCGCCATCGCGATCAACGACGAGCTGATGCCGAACCTGGTCCGCGCGCTCTACGACCGGATCCTGGCCAAGGGAGGGTTCTCGGGCGTCAGCTCGACCGGCGGGGCCACGGTGCCGGGCTACACGAAGGTGCCGATGCAGTGGGTGAACACGCCGAACAGCGGCGGCGCGCACCTGGGCTCGGCGTACGACGGGGGGTTCGAGGGGTACCTGATGTCGACGATGCAGCAGCTGCTGGGGCGCCATCCCGCGGACGGCTTCGGCCGGGTGCTGTCACGGCACGAGTGCGACGGCGGGCCGGCGACGTGCCGGAAGGCGATCGCCCACGCTCTCGCTACGACGTACGCCGCGCTGGTCACGGCCAACGGGAACCGCGACGTCGCCTCCTGGACCGACTCGACCGCCTCCCACGCCGCCGGGCAGAAGATGCCGGTCTACGACTCCATCGCCTTCCGCGCCCTCGGCCTGGTCGGCCAGCCGAACATCGACTGGCAGAACCGCCCGACCTTCCAGCAGGTCGTGGAGTTCCCCCGCCACCGCAAGCGCTGAACCGGCAGAAGAGCGCTGGTCCAGAGCACTCACCCGGCAGAAAGGCTCACCCGTCAGGTCGTTCCAGGATGAAGATGCGCAGCCGCCGTGCTGACATCCGGTGCTGGTAGACCACGTAGCCGCCGTAGACATCAGCCGATGCCGTGAGCACCTCGTCGCGCTCGTCCGCAGTGGCGGGCCGCGCGACGACGTGGAGGGTGACGCTGCGATGGCGCACGGTGGCGCGCGGATCGGCCTCGAGGTTGAGCGCCCACGCCGGCGTCGAACGCTGGCCGAAGTTGGTGCCGAGCAAAGCCAGCGTGTCGGCGTACGGCACGGCGATCAGGTGCGAGGTGCGCGGAAGTCCGGACGTGCGACCCGTGGTGGTCACGTCGATCACCGGCAGCCCGGCGAGCAGCTCCGGCGCGCTGGTGCGGCCGCCCGTCAGGCGCCCGATGACGTTGTCGAGGTGGCGCAGCGATCTGGAGAAGACCCAGGCGCCGGTCGCGTCGAGGACACTGACTGGGTGAGCCGATGAAGTCTGGATGGCGGGGGAACGCGGTACCCGAGATCGGCCGCCACGCCCACATCACGACGGTAGCAGCGGGCGCGTTCCTGCCGGGTCAGCGCCTAAGGCAGGAGCACCCGGCGTACGACGTGCTCGACGCCGGCCAGGAAGGTCACCAGCCAGGCGGCGAGGGCGACCCAGATCCACACCCGGCCGATGTCGGTCAGCAGGGACAGGTGGTCCGCGGTGCCGATGCGGGTGCTGGCGACGGCGTACATGCCGAGGGGAAAGACGATGCTCCACAGGTTCGCCTCGTAGGTCAGCGGCACCCGGTGGGTCACGTGCCGCCACCAGCCCATCGCGAACAACGCCGGGACCAGCCAGGTCGCCAGCACCCACGCGAACAGGCTGCCGCCCCGGATCGCGTCGCCCGCCGCGTCGAGGAGCGGGCCGGACGGGAGCAGGGTGATCTCGGCGCCGGCCAGAGCGGTGATGGCGGCGGCACCCATCGCAACCCAGTACGGCGGGGTCAGGTCGGCGGGCCCGAAGTCGAAGGCCAGCAGCCGCATCGCCACGAAGACTCCGTCGACGGCGTACAGGAAGACCCCGAGGAACCACGCGCCGACCGCGACGGCAGGGAGCGTCGGCCCCGGGTGTACCGCGGCCAGCACCGCCGCCGCGACGGCCACGGACTGGCCGCCGACGGCCCACATGAACCACGTCCCGTTGGCCGCGGCCACGATCGGTCGCTCACCGGCTCCCAACCGCGTCGTCCACGGGACGGCGTACCCCCGGAGCAGCCAGGAAGCCGTGGCGACGGCGAGCAGCACGAGGGCGATGTCGGTGGAGTCGGTCGCGATCCGGGCGGCGAGCACGTCGGCCGCGGCCACGAACGTGTAGAACCCGAACCCGCGCAGCGGATGGGTGAAGTCGTCGACCAGCTCCGCGCGGTGGGAGACCAGTCGCCAGCCGTTGAGCAGTACGAGACCCACGAACGCGGCGACGGTGAGCACCAGCAGGCAGCGCGACAGCAGCCGGCGGCCGTCGAACCCCAGACCCACCGAGATGATCCCGGTCGCCATCACCGCTGCGAAGTAGCCGGGGGACAGCTCGCGCAGCGCCGCGTGGAGGCGCCCGCCGAGCGTCGACCCCGGCCGGCGCACTCAGTCCTCGGGGTCGTCGAGTCTCGCCAGCCAGGTGGCGAGCCGCTCCACGGCGGTCTCGAACTCCGGATGGGCGTCGGTGAACTCCTGGAGCCGGTCGCCCAGCCAGGCCAGGGTGATCTCCTCCTCACCCCGGCGCTGCTGCAGCTCCTCGATCCCGCGGTCGGTGAAGTACATCTCGGCGGCCCGGGACGCTCAGTAGTTCTCGACGGTCCGGTCGGCGACGCTGTCGAACGCCTCGGCGATCAGCGACTTCTGCTCCTCGGTGTTCCGCTTCGCCGCGCCCACCGACGGGGCGGACGAACGCGGCCGCGTGACATTCTCGACGGTCACGCCGGCCTCGGGCCACACGTTGAGCGAGTAGTACGGCGCCGGGCCCATGTTGCCCGGCTCGTCCTGGACCCAGCGCACGCTCTTCAGCCCGGGGAAGCGAGCCACCTCGGCCCTGATCTCGTCGACGGGAGCGGGGTACAGCTGCTCCACCCGGGCGATCGCGAACCGGCCCGCGTCGTCGCGCTTGGCGCGCTCGACCATCAGGTCCCAGGTGATCCGGCCCGAGCAGATCAGCAGGGTGTCCACCGTCGACGGGTCGGCGTCGTCGTCGGTGATGAAGGGCCGGAACGTGCCCGTGGTGAAGTCGGCCGGCTGGGACGCCGCGTCCTTGCGCTTGAGCATCGACTTCGGGGTGAACACCACCATCGGCCGGTGCTCCTCGCCCAGGGAGTGCTGACGCAGGAGGTGGAAGTACGACGCGGGGGTCGACGGCTGCGCGACCACGAACGCGTCGTCCGCCGCCATCGTCAGCCACCGCTCGATCCGCGCGGAGGAGTGGTCGGGGCCTTGTCCCTCGTAGCCGTGGGGGAGCAGGAGGACGACCCCGGACTGCTGGCTCCACTTGGCCTCGCCGGAGGTGATGAACTCGTCGATCACCGTCTGCGCGCCGTTCACGAAGTCACCGAACTGGGCCTCCCACAGCACCAGCGCGTCGGGACGGGCCACGGAGTAGCCGTACTCGAACCCGAGGGCGGCGTACTCCGAGAGCAGCGAGTCGTAGATGTGGAACTTCGCCTGGTCCTCGGTGAGTGCCGTGAGCGGGGTCCACTCCTGGGCGTTGGTGCGGTCGATGATCGTGGCGAACCGCTGCACGAACGTGCCGCGGCGCGAGTCCTGCCCGGCGAGCCGGACCGGCCGGCCGTCCATCAGCAGCGCTCCGAAGGCCAGGATCTCGCCGGTGCCCCAGTCGATCGGACCGTCGGCGATCGCGTTGGCCCGGCGCTGCAGCTGGGGCATCACCTTCGGGTGGACGGTGAACCCCTCCGGCGGCGTGACGTAGGCGTCGGCGATCCGCTTCAGCACCTCGGGGGTGACGGCGGTCTGGGCGGTCCCGACGGGCTTCTCGGGGTAGTCCGGCACCGTCGTCCACTCGGTCGGGTGGGAGTCGGCCTCGCGCACCTCCGTGAACACCCGCTCCAGCTGCTGCTGGTAGTCCTTGAGGACCTGCTCGGCCTCCTCGATGGTGATGTCGCCGCGACCGATCAGGGACTCGGTGTAGAGCTTGCGGACCGAGCGCTTCTGCTCGATCAGGTCGTACATCAGCGGCTGCGTGTACGACGGGTCGTCGCCCTCGTTGTGCCCGCGCCGGCGGTAGCAGACCAGGTCGATCACGACGTCCTTGTTGAACGCCTGGCGGTACTCGAAGGCCAGCCGGGCCACCCGGATGCACGCCTCGGGGTCGTCGCCGTTCACGTGGAAGATCGGCGCCTGCACCATCCGCGCCACGTCGGTGCAGTACAGCGACGAGCGCGACGAGCCCGGAGAGGTGGTGAAGCCGACCTGGTTGTTGACGACCAGGTGGATCGTGCCGCCGGTGCGGTAACCGCGCAGCTGCGAGAGGTTCAGCGTCTCGGCGACCACGCCCTGCCCGGCGAACGCCGCGTCCCCGTGGACCAGCAGCGGCAGCACCGGGTACTCCGCGCCGCGGTCCAGCACGTCCTGCTTGGCCCGGGCGATGCCCTCGAGCACCGGGTCGACCGCCTCGAGGTGCGAGGGGTTCGCGGCGACCGACACCTTGATCCGGTCGCCCGTGCCGGAGACGAACTCGCCCTCGGCGCCGAGGTGGTACTTCACGTCGCCGGAGCCCTGGACCGTGCGCGGGTCGATGTTGCCCTCGAACTCCCGGAAGATCTGGGAGTACTTCTTGCCGACGATGTTGGCCAGCACGTTCAGCCGCCCGCGGTGGGCCATGCCCATGGTGACCTCGTCGAGCCCGATCTCGGCGGCCGCCTCGCAGATCTCGTCGATCACCGGGATCGTGGTCTCGCCGCCCTCGAGGCTGAAGCGCTTCTGGCCGACGAACTTGGTCTGCAGGAAGGTCTCGAAGGCCTCGGCCTGGTTGAGCTTGAGCAGGATCCGCAGCTGCTCCTCCCGCGGCGGCTTGGTGTGTGGCCGCTCGACCCGCTCCTGGATCCACTTGCGCTGCTCGGGATCCATGATGTGCATGTACTCGATGCCGGTCGTGCGGCAGTACGAGTCGCGCAGGATGCCGAGGATGTGGCGCAGCTTCATGAACCGCCGGCCCTCGCCACCGAACGACCCGGTCGCGAACTCCCGGTCGAGGTCCCACAGGGTCAGCCCGTGCGACTCCACCTCGAGGTCGGGGTGGCTGCGCTGGCGGTACTCGAGCGGGTCGGTGTCGGCCATCAGGTGGCCGCGCACGCGGTAGGCGTGGATCAGCTCGAGGATGCGGGCCTGCTTGGAGATCTCGTCGTCGTGCGACGTCGCGATGTCGTTGCTCCAGCGGATCGGCTCGTAGGGGATCCGCAGCGCCCGGAAGATCTCGTCGTAGAAGCCGCCCTCGCCCAGCAGCAGCTGGTGGATGCGCTTGAGGAAGTCGCCGGACTGCGCGCCCTGGATCACGCGGTGGTCGTACGTCGACGTCAGCGTCATCACCTTGCTGATGGCGTTGCGCGCGATCGCGTCCTCGGAAGCGCCCTGCCACTCGGGCGGGTACTCCATGGCGCCGACCCCGATGATCGCTCCCTGCCCGCGCATCAGCCGCGGCACGGAGTGGTTGGTGCCGATCGTGCCGGGGTTGGTCAGCGAGATCGTGGTGCCCTGGAAGTCCTCGACGGTGAGCTTGCCGTCGCGCGCCTTGCGCACGACGTCCTCGTACGCCGTCCAGAAGGCGGCGAAGTCCATGGTCTCGGCGCCCTTGATGTTGGGCACGAGGAGCTGGCGGGTGCCGTCCTTCTTCTGCATGTCGATGGCCAGGCCCAGGTTGATGTGGGCCGGCGTGATCTGCGTGGGCTTCCCGTCGACGGTGTCGAAGCCGACG
Organism: Nocardioides sp.; assembly: GCF_036503465.1. Lineage (GTDB taxonomy): Bacteria > Actinomycetota > Actinomycetes > Propionibacteriales > Nocardioidaceae > Nocardioides. Next base: position 18,731 of record NZ_DASXWU010000020.1, on the reverse strand, counting down.
TTCATCTCCGGCATCGCCTTGAGCGCCTTGACCAGGGCGTAGCCGATCAGGTGGGTGAACGACACCTTGCCGCCGCGGGCGCGGGAGAGGTGGTTGTTGATGACGATCCGGTTGTCCCAGAGCAGCTTGACCGGCACCGAGCGGACCGAGGTCGCGGTCGGGACCGTCAGCGAGTCGTCCATGTTGGCCGCGGTGCGGGCCGGAGCGCCACGCAGGACCGTGTACGTCGGCTGGTCCGGCGCCTCGGACGGCTCGGGCGCCTTCTTCTCCTTGGGCACCGGCTTGTCGGTGCCCTTGGCCGGTTCGGCGGCCGCGGAGTCAGGACGCGGCGTCGCCCGTGGGGCCGACTTGCTCTCGGCGGGTGCCTGAGCCTCGTCGGCGCGAGACGGTGCAGCCGGTTCGCGCGCCGGGCTCGCCGGCTCCGCCGGAGCGGCCGTCTTCGAAGGCGCAGCCGTCTTCGTGGAGGCCGCCGGAGCCCCGTTCCCGGACCCGCCGGAGCCGCCGCTGCCGCCACTCCCGTTGGGCTCGCCGCCGTTGCTCTTGAAGTACGACGCCCAGATCGGGTCCACACTGCCCGGATCGCGTTGGAACTGTTCGTACATCTCCTCGACGAGCCACTCGTTGGCTCCGAAGTCCGAGGAAGGTGCCGAGGCTGGATCGGACGGGTTGGTCTGCTGCTGCGGCACGGGTGTTCTTCGCCTCTTCCGGGACGTGCGCGTGGGTGATCGGGCCTGATGTCGGCTCCGTCGTCGGCCTGTCAACCAGGCTAGTCCCCCACGCACGCAAATACCGAAGTACGGTGCTGGGTTGGTGCAAGGTGTACCCGACCGGCACGACCCGGTCGTCGTGACCCGATCGTCGCGAGGTTCCCGGAGTCCCTCCGGGCACCCGCGGCAGCCCCCTGAACAGATCGAAAAGGAACCGAGGCTTGCCTCCCCTCTCCGCGCTCCCGTCCAGATCCAGCACCCGGTCCAGCACCCGGTCCAGCATCCGGTCCGGCACCCCTTCCGGCACCCGTTCGGGGCCACGGTCGGCCAGTGCCGTCGCAGCGGTCCTGGTCGCGCTCGCCCTGGCCGCCGGAGGCTGCAGCAGCAGCACGGACTCGTCCGCTCCTCAGGCCGGGCCGTCCTCCTCGAGCTCCACGAACGTCGGCGGGGCGCGGCCGGTCGAGTCGAAGGTCCTGCTCGGCCGAGTCGCGGGCAACCTGCACCAGCCCAACCGGAAGATCTTCCAGAAGCACCGCAAGCGCGTGCTGAAGCGGGTCGGTGCCGCGGTCGACACCTGGATCGACGGCGGGTTCGTCGGCGTCGACTACCCGCGCAAGCACTTCAAGTCGGCGTTCGCCGCGTTCACCGGCCCGGCTCGGCACGACGCCCGCCGGCAGCTGAAGCTGCTGACCAACTGGAGCCTCCGCAGGAAGATCGACGGGGTCCACGTCCGGAAGCGCACCGTGATCGTCGACGTGCTCGCCCCCCACGGGCGGCCGGCGGGCGCCACCGCTCGCGTCCTCCTGGTGTTCAAGACCACCGGGCACCGCAAGCTCGTCGTGACCGTGAGCGGCCGGCTGTTCCTGATCCCGGACGGCCACGGCGGGTGGCGGATCTTCGGGTACGACGTGTCCCAGGGAGGCAAGTGATGAAGGCGTTCACGAGGCATCGCGTCCTGCGCCTGGCCAAGCTGGCGACGCTCGGCGTCGTCCTGGCCGTCGTCACCCTGGCCCTCCCGGACGCCGCACCGAAGTCGACCGAGATCGCGCTGGTCAAGGTCCACCAGGCCAACGCGGCAGCGATCAACGACCACGTGATCTCGATCCTGGCCGTCGGCTCCGACGCACGACCCGGCGAGAACTTCATCCACACCCGCGGCGACGCGCTCCAGCTGGTCACGATCAACACCCAGACCCACGCGGCGAGCATCATCGGCGTACCCCGCGACTCCTGGGTCGACATCCCCGGCCACGGGCACGACAAGATCAACGCCTCGCTCTACTACGGCGGCCCGCAGCTGCTCGGTGACACGGTCGGGAACCTGATCGGCGTGCACCCGAAGTACGTCTTCGTCACCCGCTTCCAGTGGTTCAGCGCGATGGTGCGCTCGATCGGGGGCATCGACATCCGCAACCCGTACGCCTTCAGTGACGACCCCCTGAAGCGCACCGGCTTCAAGGCCGGGCGCATCCACCTCAACGGGTACGACGCCATGGCCTACTCACGCATCCGGCACTCGCTGCCCCGGGGCGACTTCGACCGGTCGGCCCACCAGGAGATCGTGCTCAAGGGCATCCAGTCCAAGGTGCACGCGAACGCCGCCAAGCCGGGGTTCATCGAGCACGGCGTCCTGAACGCGATGAGCCACATGTACACGAACCTGCCTCCGACCGAGCTCTTCCGGCTGGCCCAGGTGCTGGCCCAGGTCGACCCGCACAAGGTGCGGTCGTGCGTGGTCCAGGGCGGGATCGGCGTCTCGTCGGGCGGGGCCAGCATCGTGCTCCCGTACGTCGCCCAGGCGCGCGACATGGGCCGGCAGATCCGGCACGACGCCACCCTCTCGCACTGCGGCTGACCTCCCGGCGCGATCGTGGGCTCGCGGGTCGGAGCAGAATGGGTGCCGTGCGGGTGGCTCGCGTGTACGACATGGACGCCGGTGAGGAGGCTGTGAAGATCCTCGTCGACCGGCTGTGGCCGCGTGGAATCCGCAAGGACGACCCGCGCATCGACGAGTGGTGCCCGGACGTGGCGCCCAGCACCGCGCTTCGGAAGTGGTTCGCGCACCGCCCCGAGGTCTTCGACGAGTTCGCGCAGCGCTATCGCGACGAGCTCGACGGGGACGATGGCCGGGCGGCTCTGGCCCGCGTGCGTGAGCTGGCCGATGGTCGCTCGGTGGTGCTGCTCACCGCCACCCGCGACGTCGAGCACAGCCAGGCCACCGTGCTCGCCGAGGTCTTGGCCGACCTTCCGTAGTCCCGGCGCCCGGGGTTCGCAGGTCAGGCGCTCAGGGCCAGCCTCATCGCCGCGATGTGTGCGGGTGTCGACCCGCAGCAGGCGCCGACCAGGTCCACGCCGAGGTCGCGCAGCACGCGGGCGTGCTCGGCCAGGTCGTCGGGCGAGGCGTCGTAGACGAACCGGTCGCCGACCAGCTGGGGAAGTCCCGCGTTGGACTGCGCGGCGACCAGGAGACCGTCGGCACGCGCCCGGGTCAGCTGCTCGGCGATGGCCTCCATCTCTCCGGGTCCACGGCCGCAGTTGGCGCCGACCGCATCCACGCCGGCTTCGCCGAGCGCGGCGACGGCGTCCTCCGGTCGGACGCCCATCATCGTCCGGAGGTTGGTGTCGAAGCTGAGGGTGGCGATGACCGGGAGATCGGGCACGACCGCATCCGCTGCCGCGACGGCAGCCAGAACCTCCGCGACGTCACTCATCGTCTCCACGAGCACGACGTCGATGCCGCCCTCACGGAGGCCGGTCAGCTGCTCCACGAACAGCTCCTGGGCCTCCGCCGGCTCCATCGCACCCAGCGGGGCCAGCAGCTCACCCGTGGGTCCCAGATCCCCCGCGACGAGCACGCCGTGCCGGCGTGCGACGTCGCCGGCGAGCGCGGCACCGGCCCGGTTCAGCTCGTGGACGCGGTCCTCGAGGCCGTGCATGGCCAGTCGCGGTCTGGTCCCGCCGAACGTGTTCGTCGTCAGGATGCGGGCGCCGGCCTCGGCGTACGCCTCGTGGATCGCGCTCACGACCTCGGGGCGATCGACGTTCCACAGCTCGCCCGAGCCGCCGTCGTCGAGCCCCCGCTCCTGCAACATGGTGCCGAGCCCGCCGTCCAGGAGGACGGGTCCGTGGTCGCCGAGGAGCGCTCGCAGCCGGTTCATCCGGCCATTGTCCCGCTCAGCCGGAGGCGTTGTCGGTGCGTCTCAGTAGCGTGGGCGCATGGCGTACGACGAGGGTCTCGCGGCGCGGATCCGCGAGCACGTGGCGGGCGAGCCGGTCGTCGAGAAGAAGATGTTCGGCGGCCTGGCATTCCTGCTGGGCGGGCACATGGCCGTCTCGGCCAGCGGTCAGGGCGGGCTGCTGGTGCGGTGCGAGCCCGCGGACACGGCCGGCCTCCTGGCCGAGCCGGGTGTCGGCCCGATGGAGATGGGCGGGCGCGGGCCTATGGACGGGTGGCTGCGCGTCGCGGCCGACGCCGTCGCCGGCGAGGACGCGCTGGAGCGCTGGGTCGAGCGCGGCCTGGCCTACGCCCGGTCGCTGCCGCCCAAGTGAGACCGGGTCGGACCTGTGTCGTCGACCAGGTGACGACCAGGTGAGGGGTGGGACGCGCGGAGCCGACATGATCGGGCCATGATCGAGCTCCGCAGCGACAACACCGCCGGCGTCGCACCCGAGATCCTGGCCGCCCTCCAGGCGGCCAACACCGGCTCGGCGCTGGCGTACGGCGGCGACGACCTCACCGCCCACCTCCACGACGTCGTACGGACGGTCTTCGAGCACCCCACCGCCCGGGCCTTCCCGGTCACCAGCGGGACCGCCGCGAACTCCCTCGCCCTCTCGGCCTCGACGCCGCCGTGGGGCGCCGTCCTCTGCCATCCCTCGGCCCACATCGTGACCGCCGAGGGCGGAGCGACCTCGATGTACGGCGGCGGTGCCGTGATGCAGGGTGTGGGGGGCTCGCACGCCTTGATCGACCCGGAACGGCTCCGGTCCGCGCTCGACAAGGTCCGGTGGGGCGACCCGCACGAGAGCCAGCCGAGCGTGCTCTCCCTGACCCTCCCCAGTGACTTCGGCACCCTCTACCGTCCGGACGAGATCGCGGTCCTGACCGGAATCGCCCGTGAGCGCGGCATGCGGGTGCACGTCGACGGGGCACGGATCGCGAACGCCGTGGCCGCCCTCGGCTGCTCGCCGGCGGACGTCACCTGGCGCGCCGGGGTCGACGTGCTGTCCCTGGGCGCGACCAAGAACGGCGCCCTGAGCGCCGAGGCGATCGTGGTGTTCGACGACCGCATCGCCGACGAGCTCGTGTACCGCACGAAGCGGGCCGGACACGTGACCAGCAAGATGCGGTTCCAGTCGGCGCAGGTGACGGCGTACCTCACCGACGAGCTGTGGCTGCGACTGGCGGCCAACTCCAACCAGCGGATGGCCGAGCTGGCCACCGAGCTGGCGTCGCTGGCGCCGTACGGCGTCCGGCTGCAGGAGCGCGTGGACGTCAACATGGCCTTCGTCGAGCTGCCGTCGACCGCCATCGACGCGCTCGCCTCCGAGGTCCTCTTCTACCGGATGAGCGACACCAGCGCGCGGCTGGTGACGAGCTGGCAGACGACGGCCGAGGACGTCGCTGCTGCGGGGGCGAGGTTCCGTGAGGCGGTGACGAGGACCGGCTGACGGACTCAGGTCTCGGGGGCTGCTCGTGGTCCCAGACCGTCGAGATACTCCGCGAGGCGTTCGGCGGGCCACTGCTCCTCGAGGTCCTTCACGACGCGGTCGCAGACCTCGTGGCCGCTCCCCTCGGCGGGCGTCCACTCGCTGCGGACCCAGCCGTCGAGGTAGGTGTCGCTGCTGGTCTCGCCCAGGCGCATGGCGGCCTCGTCGATCGCCTCCTGGAAGCGCGGGGCCAGGGGAGCCTTGGTCGTCTGGTCGCCGTCACGGGCGACGACCAGCGACGGCAGGTCGCGCCAGCTGGTCACCTGGTACTCGGTCACGCCGTGAGGCTAGCCGTACGGCAAGCCTCAGCGGCACGAGGTCAGGCGGCCGTCCCACAGCGCCGGCCCGAGCACGAGCCACGCCCCGCCGTAGTACGTCGGCCGGCCGGCGTCGGACTGTTGTGCGCCCGTCTCCAGGTCCGCCGCGCCACCGGTGTCGCCCGCCGCCCGGGCGCTCGCCGCAGAGGCGACGAGGGCGACCGTGGACGGGGAAGGGTCCACCGGGTCGCCCGTCGGGCCGAGTGCCGTGGCCGCCGAACGGTCGTCCTGCTGCAGGATCTTCCACCACGCGCCGGCCAGACCTCGAGCGCGTGGGTCGCAGGCAGCGCCGAACCAGAGAGGGACGCGCTGGGCGTCGGGTCCGTACTGCGGGGAGCCGCCGCCACCGCCGCTGCCGCTCGCCACCAGACGGTCACCTTCCATCCGGGCCCAGTCCGGCGGCAGCTGCCTCCCGTGCTCGGTCAGCGCGTCGACGAGATCGATCGACGTCCGGCCCAGATCGTCCCAGCGGTCGTCGCCGGTGAGTCCGGCGAGGTCGGTGAAGACCGATGGCATCAGGTACGACGGGTCCACCACCGGGGTCGAGCCGGTGGCCCAGGGACCGGCGGTCAGGACGAGGTCGCCCGCGCTGCTCCGGACCGTCTCGTGGCGCAGGACCGCCTCCGCCAGCGCACGCCCCCGGGCATGCAGAGCCGCCGCGTCGGTGCCGGCGTACCGCTGGAGTGCGTACGCCGCGAGGGTGTCGGCGTCGGACGCCGCCTGCTCGTCGAGCACGTTCCCCTGCTCGTCGGCGTGGTAGGAGAGCAGGCCGTCCGACCGAGCCAGATGATCGTGCGTCCACGACCAGATGGAGCGGACGACGTCGGGGCGACCGGCCAGCTCGGCGATCAGCATCCCGTAGGCCTGACCCTCGCTGACCACGTCGTTGCCCTGGTCGCGCCGCAGCACCCGCCCGTCGGCCGTGACGTAGCGCGACAGGAAGGCGTCGGCGGCGGTCATCGCGGCTCCTGAGGACGAGCGAAGGGAGGTCGTGGGAGTACTCGACGTGTCGGCACGGGTGCCGCCTCCGGCGGAGGAGGGAGTGCCACCGCAGCCGGCGAGGGCGAGGGACACCACGCTCGCCACCGCCACGACGGCGAGCGGGGTCCGGGCCGGGCCGGGCAGCATGTCTCTCTCCTCGACGACGGGGCAGCCCAGGAGGTACCCGTTCCGTGCGAGCCGGATGCGCACGGCGGGGCGGCGGACACGGGACGTCATACGGATCCGCACCTATGGCTCGCGATTCGCATGACGTCCGCCGCGGCGCCCCAGGCACTGGGCGCCCCCGGCAGGATTCGAACCTGCGCTCCCGCCTCCGGAGAGGGAGCCGAGGACCAGACGGACAACGACGGCAATTGACGTTTGCCCAGGTCAGACGGCTCTTTCCCCCGGAGGCTGTGACGATAACCGATGACGAAAACGGGCTATTGGCGGACGTCGTGTTGCCCATCTGTTGCCCAAGCCGACGTCGGGCGGCCGCGACCTCGCGATCTTGCGTGTCCCTCGCAGTTGAGGAGCGCTTGCCCTCTCGTTCTGCACGCGCCACAATTGTGTACATGACTGTAGAACCCCTGCGTGAGGTGCGCAACCACTTCAGCGACGTGATCGATCGCGTCGAGCGTGAGCATGAGCGGGTCACGGTCACTCGCAACGGGCGGGCCGCCGCGGTCATTATCAGCCTCGAGGACCTCGCCGAGCTCGAAGAGACACTCGCCGTGCTCAGCGACCCGGAGGCCCTGGCGGACATTCGCGAAGCCGACGCGGCCTATCGGGCTGGCGACGTCGTCCGCGGCGTTGATGCGGTGCGCGCTCTGCGCTCGTGAGTGCGCGCGACCGCTACGAGTTGGTCCTCGCGCCGCCGGCGATCCGGGCCCTGCAGTCCGGGCTTCCGGAGGCGGTGGCCGCAGCGGTCATCGAGTTCATCACAGGCGCGTTGCTTGAGAACCCGCAACGCGTCGGCAAGCCGCTGCGCGGCGAGCTGGCCGGCATCCATTCAGCCCGGCGGGGCACCTACCGGGTGCTCTACCGCATCAACGACCAGCTCGGCGAAGTCCTGGTGATCCGCATCGATCACCGCGCGGACGTGTACCGATCAAGGTGAGTTTCCTCGGCCGATCTGGGGCCTGTTGCCGCCACCACGCCCCCGTGCCGAGCGGAGATGAGGTCAACGAGCGATCGAAGTCCCAACAGTTGTTGCGGTTTGGGCGAACGCGTCGTAGCGTCGAGATCCGTGGCCGGAGACCTCCGCACCTCCACCCTGCGGGCTCTCGCGCACCCGTTACGGCTCCAAATCCTGTCTCTCCTGACCCCGCAGGCGATGAGCGCGGCCGAAATCGGCCGAGCGCTGAATACGACGTCCGCAAACGCCAGCTATCACCTTCGTGTCCTTCATCGAGAGGGGCTAATACGACTGGAGTCCGAAGAAAAGGGTCGGGGCGGCGTTGCGCGGAAGTATCGATATGTGCGAATGCTTCCGATGGATGGCGATAAGCCCGCTACCGTGACAGACACCACTATGCTCGACGTTTTGGGAAAGGAGCTTAGTCGGCGCAGTTCTAGATTGGCCGTCGGGCCCTCGACCATTGCCGATGCCGAGCTATACGTCAGCGAGCGGGAGTGGCGGGAAATCGTTGATGGCGTCGCCGACTTCGTTGAGCGACTACACGCGGTCGCGAGGCCGCGAGGATGCCCGGGGACAATCCCGGTGAATATGACCGTGGCACTCTTCGGTATGGGGAGCAGTTGAAGGAACTTTGAAATGAGCTCGGGTGCACTCGAACCGCTGAAATCATCAAACTTCCGCCTCCTTGCAGCCGGCAGAACGGTGTCAATGGCAGGCAACGCAATAGCCAACATCGCCTTGGGCTTTGCTGTTCTGGACCTAACTGGCTCACTGAAGAGCCTGAGCATAGTGGTGGCATCAAGATCGACCGCAAACCTATTGTTCGCGATAATTGGAGGGACAGCCGCAGACCGTTATGACAAGAAGCAGGTCCTGCTTGCCGCGTGCTTAGGCAGTGCAACTAGCCAGACAGCCCTCGCCACCGTCATGATTTCGCGTATAGATAATTTGTTGGTTCTGTCAGCCCTCGCTGGACTGAGCGGACTGACGGCGGCATTCGCCTTTCCGGCGTCGGGAGCGCTCCTTCCTAATACGGTTGAACCTGAGGTCCTGACGCAGGCCAACGCCTTCGTACGTATCGCCACGAATTCAACTGGCCTCGTTGCCACGGCGGCGGGCGGTGCACTAGTGGCTATACTTGGCCCCCCTGCCTGCCTGTATGTCGACGCAGCTAGTTTCGTCTTGGCTGCTGCATGCTTCGGGGCGATTCGCTTGTCTCGTATAGACTTAGCTGATGTAGAGGTTCAAGGCACGAGCTATCTGCAAGACCTTGCGCAGGGATGGCACTACCTGCGCACAAGTAGCTGGGTCTGGAGTATCGTAGTGGCGGCGATGGTCGTTAATGCCTGCAGCATCGCCTCCATCGCGGTAATCGGACCTGCCATAGCGGACGCCGAGTTTGGGCGGAAGGCATGGGGCGTAATTCTGGCAATGGACGCGCTTGGGCTTGTAATTGGGGGCCTTGTAGCAATCCGCATTCGCAATCATCTCAGTTTGAAGTTGGGTACCTTCTGTCTTGTGGGTGAGGCGCTGCTTCCATTTGGCCTCGCTCTCAATCCAACGGTCTGGTTCTTGATAGTTATTACTCTTGTTGGCGGGGTTGCGTTAGAGCAGATGGCTGTTTCCTGGGAAAGTAGTCTGCAAAGATACGTTCCCGAAAAGATGTTGGCCAGAATCTACGCATACGATATGTTTGGATCCCTAATGGCCGTGCCAATTGCGCAGTTGATCATTGGGCCCATGGCCGAATCCATTGGGCAAGAACGCACCCTACTTCTAGCAGGCATCACCATATGTGTGAGCGGACTCGCACCGCTAACGTCGCGGAGCCTGCGCGACCTTCCCCGCTTGGGCGCACCGTTTCCCCAGCCGAGTTAAAATCTGTCTAGTTTCGTACTAGGACTGCTAAATAGCGAGGGCCGGTCTTGGTGACTGTCTGCATAGTCCAGCCCGAGTCAGTCGCGATCGCGTCGAGTCCTTCGGGGGGAAGAAAGAGAAACGAGAACCAACGAGTGGCAAGGGGCCCATACCGGAAGCGAGCCCGCTGCTCCCCTCGCCATCGGCCCGCACGTTCGTTCGCATCCGCGTACGCTGCATCATACGCCTCGCGTTCGGCGGCCTCGGTGAGCAGAGACTCCCCGACCAGGTGCGATCCGGGCGGGGCCAGTTCTGCTAAACGGTGAAGGGTCTTCCCGGCACTGTCCTTGTCCGAAAGAAGGCCCAGGCCGTTGCCGAGCAGCAGATAGGTCAACACACCGTGTGGGATGATCTCACCCAACACGGCGTCCTGGACCGATGCCTCATGCACCTCGAGGAGGCCGCGAGACCTGCTCACCTTGACAGCTCCGGGCGAGCTATCGATGCCGATGACCCTGTGGCCGCGACGTTGCAGCGGCAGCGCATGGCGACCAGCGCCGCACCCCAGATCGATCACGACTCCAACGAGCCACGGGACCACGTCGTGGTAGATAGAGTCCCATTCGTCCTCATCTTGAAAATACTTCGCGCTGGGCTCAACACTAACGCTGCCATCGTCCCTCTCGATCACGCCGCAAGGCACGTAGTCCGGCGCATAGGTCAAATAGTCCAGCAGCATGGCGCCGAAGGCGTCGCCTACAGTTGGCTCAGGTGTGCAGCCCGTGCTGTCCATGCGCTTAAGGAGTGTTCCCGGTGACCTGGACGATCTCCAGCTGACGCCTCTGCTCGTAGGGGGAGGCTGGCGCTGTTGTTGTCGCTGCCTTCCAGTAGCCAGCACGAAGGAGTCGCATCCTGACATGCCACGCCGCGGCCAGAAGAGTGTCCGGGGTGGGCCCGAAGCCCGAATCCGACTCTTCGGACGTTATGGATGTGATCGGCTCAGGCTGCAGGACGTAGTGACCATCTGACTCGAGGGTTTCGACGTTGCGTTGGACTGCCCTTGACTTCCACATGGCCGCGTTCATGGCTGGGGCAAAGACGATCGTCCTCTCGTAGGAGACTATCGTGGTCGAAAGCAGGTCGTCAGCGATCCCGTTGGCAGCCTTTCCCAAGATGTCGGCCGAGGCAGGCAATACAAGGAACATCTCGGCCCACCTACTCAGGCTAATGTGCGGCGCCTTGACTTCACTATTGCCCCAGATATCAGTAACTGGCGCCCCATCCGTATACAGAGAGAGATGCCGGCTTGAGACCATTTCTGACGCGCTTGCGGTGAGGATGAGGCGCAATTCGGAAGTAAATGATCGCTTGAGCGCAAACAGGTAGTCACCAAGTTGGGCCACGTGGATGGAACCGGAAGCACCAACGAGGAGACGATCACAGGGTGGCGTGGAGTACATTTTCAGACTTCCGAACGAATGAGGGGCGGGGCAATCGCGAAAAGTGTTATCGTGTACGACCGCCCGCCGCCCGCTGGCGGCCCGCGGCCGTCAGCAACCCTTGCAGTTGTTATCCCAGAGACGCTTCGCGAGCAGTTCTTGCGTGCCCTTCGAAATCCACGTCATTGAACCCTGCCTCCTTCCATTTGATCAGTCTCATCCCTTCGGACAAGTCGCCACCGGCCCTCGGTAAGGCGACGCGAACAGGCTCTCGGCAGCAATTAGTTCCAGGCTCCGCCCGATCGTATGCTTTTGAGGCGGGCATTGGCACTCAGGCTCGTCCATCCACTCTTTCGGGCAAATCGCCCCATGACATGCTGGGCTGAAATAGCAAGTCTGACATTTTGACGTGGCGTCGGCTGCGTAGCCAATGCCCCGCATCCCGTCCGTCTCGCACCACAGCGCCATTTTTTGCCAATCCAGCGTCATGGTTCCATCTGGTTCGAGTTTCCCAACTATGTTGCGATCATGATAGTCCAATTCAACCGTGCACTTGTATACCGACCCGTCTGGGCCGATGACAAAGGAACGTGGATTGGCCGCGTAGCATACGAACCCGTCAGGCTGAAAAGCCGAGACGCCCATGACGTCATGTAGTCCGTACTGGGATAGGAGTTCTCTGCCTTTGACGTGCGCTTGGGCCAGCGATTTTCCCTCCAGGACTGGAAGGGCGTCGTCGTTAGCTCCACCCCATCGACCAACTGCCTCCAACTCAACAGCGAAGCGCGGATCATTCCCAAACTCGTCGGCAAGGAATGTCAGAAAATCCGGGAGAGAATCCATGCCTTGTTTGTCGAAGTTGTGGCGGATGGCGACCTGGAGGGGGTAATTGGAGTCGCGAAGGTTTCGAAGGTTCCCGACGATAGTTTCGAATGTCGATTCACCGTTGATGCCTGGGCGATGAGCGTCGTGCTGATCATGAAGCCCGTCGAGAGTGATTTGGTAATTTGTGACTCCTGCACCGACGATCACCTCCGCTACCTCGGGCGTGAGAAGCGATCCGTTGGTTGTGGCCGAGAAGAGGTACGTCGCACCCCTCTCCTCACACCATGTTCGGAGCACGCCAGTCACGCGGCCGATGAGCTCCCAAGCCAGTAGAGGTTCACCACCAAACCAAGACAGGGTTAGGTGGCGAAGGTCGTCATGCGATTGAACGAATCGGACGAGAGCATCTTCCATCTCGGCGGACATCTGCCCTCGGATGAATTTCTCGTAACAGTAAACGCACCTGAAGTTGCACTGTTCGGTTGGCATGACAATGAGATGCAAGGCATTGTCTGTATAGCGTCCGATGTACTTCTTGTGTACTGCTTCGTCCTCGCTGTATTCAGATGGAATCAGGAATCCGCCATCTCGAAGATCGGCCAGAATCCCCTCCAGCGGGCCTTCGCTAACAGCGCCACGTCTTAGAGCTTTGCGAGCGGTGTCCACGTTGGCCTGTTCGACGATTCCCGTTGCCCCGGTTCGCGAACAATGGACGACCATGGACCCGTCATCAAGATGGGAGAGGCTCAAATACTTCGAGGCTATATAGTGTTCCACCTCAACTGCAGTCATTTATCCTCCCGAGCGGTCCCGGACACGATTCAGTTGACCCTCTCGGCGTAGCAGACACAGCCTTGAGTGTCAAGAGGCTGTCCGTGCTTGAACCCCAGGCTGGTAACGGACCGCTTCGGCTTGACCGCGGGGGTGACTCCCGGTGCGGGCACCAGACGCGGCGAGGTTCGATGCGAACCCGCCGCCAGCAGCTGATCCTGGTCGCTGATCCAAGGCCGCGCCATGCGGGTTCGTCGCCTTCTTCGGTGAGGACCCATCTGCAGGCATCCCTGTTTGGCAGAGCGCCGAAGCCGCGAGAAACGGGTCGGCGGTGGCATGAATGACGGGACGCGAGCGCGGCGTACTGCCAGTGACCAGCCCGATGCCTTGCACCATGAGGACAGTCTGGCAACTCGCGAGCCTTGCTACCGCTCATCGGATGAGTGCCGTTCGGAACGCAGTGATTTGTCCGGATCTTGGCTCGGCCGGGGCCCCGCAGGGTTGGGCCTACTTGGCTTGAGTCAGGGATGGAGCTCGATCGGCGGTACCCATCGCCCGCGCCGTGCGCTATCGCCGGGAGGCGGAGACGAGCGAGTTGAGGACCTCGTCGACGTCCTTCGTGTTTGGGCGGTAGACGCGCACGCGGTGATCTGAACGTGTGCCGGCGGGGTCTTGGGTGATGGCGCCGAACGCGGTGAGGCGGCGTAGGTGTGCCTGGAGGAGGGAGGCGCTGAGGTTGAGGCGCTCGGAGAGCTCGCTGCGGCTGGCGGGGCCGTCGAGGACCAGGGACCGGAGGATTGCGACGCGGACCCGGTTGCCAAGGATGTCGATGGCTCGTTCGACGGCTGGGGGGAGGTCGGTGCGGGCGGGGGTCGGCACGGCGTCATTGTGGTCGTCACGTTTGCCATTCGACACTTGTGTACTTATCTCAATCTCGAGGTGCGGATGTCGATTCACGTGGAGGCGACGGGACGAGTCACGGGCGCGCCGAGCCCGGTGTCAACCGACCACGGCGTGCTCGCGGTGTTCGTGCTCGACCCTTCTCCGGAGCCGGCGCCGGTCGGTGCGGCTCACGGGTGTGAGGTGCGGTGTCGAGACGAGCGGTTGGTCGGCGAGTGCTCCGACATGGTGAGGTCGGCGCCCCGGTGGCCGTCACGGGCGAGCTCATCTCCTGTCTGTGGTCTCGGGTCCGGTGGAGGACGAGCTGTGTGGGGTCCGAGTCGGCATCGAGGCCGACGATGTCCGCTTCGGATCGGAGAGGGAACCGCGCCCCTGAGGTGGTTCGCGCGGCGTCGGCGACCGAATCCAGTCCGGGGCTGTGAGCACCTCGAGTCGCGGTGGCTTCTGCTGTTGCCGCCCCACGATTTCAGCGCACCCGCCCCTTCGAGCTCTTCCTGCCTCAGCCCCTACCGCGAACTCCTCACCTTCGCTTGCCGCCCTACCCATTGCCAACCGTCAACGGCTCCAGAACTCCTGGCCCCACAGGCCCCTTTCTCACTCCTCAATCTGCGGCACGCATGCTACGAAGTTCGGTAAGGAAAAGGGCGGCTGACCTGCGGGTTTGTGGCTGTCGACGGCTGTAGACGGTGTCGTCGGAGGGGTGTTCTCGGGATGCATGGTGGGTTGAAGATCTACCGCGGGAACCCGGCGGCGGCGCGAGCGTATGTGGAGGCCGATCGGGGGCGTGTCGACGACTACTACCTGGCCGAGGGCACCGGCCTGGCGGCCCGGCTGGTCGCCACTCCGGACGCGATCACCGAGATGCCGGCGATGGACGGCCCGACCTATGAGCGGTGGGTGGCCGGCCGGATCGTTGATCCCGGTCCAGACGCTGGCCGGCCGAAGGGTCGGCTCCGTAGTGATGATCAGGCGGTCCGGTTCGTCGAGGTCACGGTCAACGGTCCGAAGACCTGGTCGCTGGCCGCGGCGGTGGATCCGGAGGTAGCGGCGGCGTACGACGCGGCTCAGGACCGCGCCGCCGGGCAGATCGTGGGCTGGCTCGCGTTGCACGCGACGACCCGGGTCGGGCCACGCGGGCGGCAGGTCCAGGTGCCGGTGGAGGAGCTTGAGGCCGCGGTGGTGCGGCATTACACGTCGCGGGCAGGGGATCCGCACCGCCATCTCCACCTGCAGGTCAACGCCCGGGTGTGGGCGCAGGGGCGGTGGCGGGGCCTGCACACGGTCGGGGTGCGCGACAGCCTGGAGGCGATCAACGGGATCGGGCACGCCGCGGTGATGTGCGACCCGGGGTTCCGGGCCGTGTTGGCCGCCCACGGCTTCACCCTCGACCCCGAGACCGGCGAGATCACCCAGCTGGCCTCATATGTGGGGGCGTTCAGTGCCCGCGCCAAGCAGATCGAGACCCGCGTCGACTCCTACGAGGCCGCTTGGCGCGCGGAGCATCCCGGCCAGGAGCCGGGCTCGAAGCTGCGGCGGGCGTGGGACCGGTCGGCCTGGGCCATCGCGCGTCCGGACAAGGTCGTGCCCACCGATGGCGCCGAGCTGACCGCCCGTTGGGTCGAGGAGCTGCGCGAACTCGGATTCCGGGAACCCGACCGACCAGAGAGCCCCACACGTGGACTGGCTGTGCGGCCGGGGTCGCTGGACCGCGACGCCATGGTCGAGACCGCGCTGACGCGGCTGGGTGCCCGGCGGTCGGCGTGGAACCCGGCCGATGCCCGCGGTGAGGTGGAGAAGCTGATCGCCGCCGCCGGGATCGTGACCGACCGGAGTGTCCGAGGTGAACTGGCCGAGGACCTGACCGCCCGGGTGGTCGCCGCCTCCCGACCTTTGCTGGGCCGTGGCGATGTGCCGGAGCATGTCCGGTCGTTGACCTCGACCCGGGTACTCGCGGTCGAGCACGAACTGGTCCAGCAGATCACCGCTCGCGCCGAGGATGAGGCGTTCCCCGCTTACGTGCGGGAGCTGCGCGGCCGGGTCGACGGACTCGACGCCGACCAACGGGGTGCAGTGGCACACCTGACCGGCACCAGTCGGATCACCGTTGTGGAGGGTGCGGCCGGGGCGGGGAAGACGGCCATGCTGGCCGCTGCCCGAACGGTCTCCCTTGATCAGGGGCACCGGATGGTCGTGGTCACGCCGACCCGGAAGGCGGCCATGGTCGCCGAAGGACAGATCGGTGCCGCGTCGTATCCGGTGGCGTGGTTGCTGTACCAACACGGGTTCCGCTGGGACGACGACGGCCACTGGACCCGGGTCCCCAGCCAGCCTGATGTGGCGGCGCGGCTGCATCGCGACGACCTGCTGGTCGTCGACGAGGCGGGCATGCTCGACCAGGACACGGCCTGCGCCCTCCTCGAGGTGGCCGACGAGACGGGTACCCGGGTCGGGCTGGTCGGGGACCGGCACCAGCTCCCGGCGGTCGGCCGCGGAGGAGTCCTCGACCTCGCTGCCCGCTACGCATCTGACCGGACCCTGACCCTGGAGGGGGTGCGGCGCTTCGCCGACCCCGCCTACGCCGACCTGTCGCTGCGGATGCGCCACGCCACCCAACCCGGGGAGGTGTTCGACGAGCTGGTCCGGCGCGGCCAGATCGTGGTGCACGCCAGCGAGGTCGAACGGCAGCATGCCCTGGCCGTCCGAGCCACTCGCGGGGAGCTGGTGGTCGCCGACACCCGAGAACAAGTCGCCCGGATCAACGGCCTGGCCCATCGTGTCCGAGTTCTCACCGGGGAGGCCGATGACACCGTCGTGACCGGCGCCGGGGAGCGGATCGGTGTCGGCGACCGGATCGCGACCCGCCGCAACGACCCCGACGCCGATGTCGCCAACCGCGAAACCTGGGCCGTCACCGACACCGACCGTGGTTGCCTCACCGTCGCCGGCGAGGCGGGGCGACGCACCCTGCCGGCGGAGTACGTGCGGCAGCATGTCGAGCTGGCCTACGCCACCACCGCCTACGGCGCCCAAGGCGCCACCGTCTCGATCGCGCATGTGTCGGTCGGCGACCAAACCGGCGCCTCGTCGGCATACGTCGGCATGACCCGCGGCCAACAGTCCAACGTCGCCCATCTCATCGCCGACTCCCTCGACGAGGCACGACACCAGTGGATCGACGTCTTCGGCCGCGACCGCGCCGACCTGGGACCCGCCCACGCGGCCCGGCTCGCCGTCGAAGCCATCGACCGATACGGGCCAAACGCCCCGGGAGCCCCTCCAGCCTCCCCGGCCCGACCAGCTCGGCCAGCTCGGCCGGCGCCCTACGTGCCCGCGCGCCGCGAGAGACGGCTGTCGCCCGTCGAGCTGGAGCGCCGCGACCAGGCGCGGCGACGCCGCAACCAGCAACAGCTGACGCCGGACCCGCCGTCGCCGACGCGGTCACCTGCCGGCGGCCCCGGCATCGGGTTCTGATGAACCGGTCACCGTCACGGGCGCGGTGGTGGGCGTGGGTCGAAGCGGGTGCGGCGTTGCCGACGCGGTGGTGGCGGAGGTGGCTTGGGCAGGAACTCCAGCCAGGTGATCCGGGCCAGGTCGGCGGTCTCGGGGTCCTCGTCGCTGCCGTGCCAGGAGAACACGTTGCTGGCGTGGATTCGGGTCGCGCCGTCGATGGCCGGCTGCCACGCATGGCGGACGGGGTCGGGCAGGTCGAGGTCGTCCCACAGGTCGACCAGGAAGCCGCCGTCGAGCCAGCGGATCATCATCTGTGGCAGGCCGCGGCGGATCAGGATCTCATAGGCGCGTCGCCGGTCGGCCGGATCCTTCAGGTGCCATTCGTCCTGTTCGGTGTGGCCCAGCAGGTCGGGGACCCAGATGGTGGCGAAGCAGTCCGGGGTCGGGACCCGCCACAGCCGGTCCGGTGCCCAGAACGCCACGATCCCGGTCGGGTGGTGCTCGGTGAACTCAACCCGCGTGCGGAGGGTGAGCTCCCAGCCCAGCACCGCGAACAGGCGGGCCGCCACCTTCACCGACGGGGTCTTCAGGCCACGTTCGTAGGCCGAGACCGTGGCCTGCGAGGTCCCGGCCCGGTGGGCCAGCTCGGCCTGGGTCATCCCGGCGACCCGCCGGGCCACCTCGAGGAGGTAGAAGTCGCCGTCGTCGATGGTGAGGATCGGACCACTCTACCCGTTGTGATACCCGATCGAGCGTATTTGGCCGGTTCGTTGGAGAGGGCTGCGCACCTACGCGGTGAGGCATCTGTTGCCGCCGGCCCTCCACGGACTGTTGGCGACGGGTGTCCACTCCACCCTCGGACCGCGCTTGAAGGGGGTGGACCAACCACAACCACCCATAACCGAGCTAGAGGCCAGACAGAAACGAGGCGACACACGATGAGCACCACAAGCAGCATCCGCCACCAGATCCCGTTCCCCGAGCGCGACCCCGAAGAACTGCTGACACTGTCCGAGGCCGCTGACATCCTCAGAGTGCCGATCAACACCCTGCGCTGGTGGCGCCAGACGGGCAAAGGCCCCGACTTCTTCAAGATCGGCCGCCACCTCGTCACCACAGTCGGCGACCTCCGCCGCTACATCCGTGAACAACGACGCCACAACCACTCGTGACTCGCCACAAAGAACTCGGGAGGCACCATGCCCAGCATCGAACGACGGCAACGCGCCGGCAAGCCGGTTTGGCGAGCCCACTACAGGACGCCGACCGGGGTGCAGCGCAACAAGACGTTCAACCGCAAGGTCGATGCGGAACGCTTTCTGGCCACGATCGAGGCCTCCAAGGTGGCGGGCACGTACGTCGACCCGGCCCTAGCGCGGATCACCTTGGGTGAGTGGGCCGAGATCTGGCTCTCGGCGCAGGCTCACCTCAAGGCGACCACCCGCGAGCGGTACGCGGGCATCCTGCGGGAGCACATCGTTCCGGCCTGGGGCTCCGTGCGGCTTGCGAACGTCAGCCACGCCGATGTCCAGGCCTGGGTCAGCGACCTGGCGACCTCACGACGATCGCCCTCCACCGTGCGCAAGATCCACCGGGTGCTGAGCCTGATCCTCGACCTCGCCGTCCGCGACGG
>NZ_DASXWU010000019.1:0-59193 GCF_036503465.1 Nocardioides sp. | reverse complement strand
CGACCTCACCGACCCCACGGCCGACGTCGAGCGGCAGCGGGTCAAGGAGGTGCGGGCGATCAACACGATGGACGCCGACATCCTGTCGCTGGAGGAGATCGAGAACTCCGTGGCGCTGGGCGAGAGCGACCGTGACGACGCGCTGAAGTCGCTGGTCGACGCGCTGAACGCCGACGCGGGGCACACCCGCTGGGCCTACGCCCCGTCCCCGGCGGCCGACGACCTGCCCGCGCTCCCGGAGCAGGACGTGATCCGCACGGCGTTCATCTACAACCCGAACACGGTGCAGCTGGTCGGCCCCTCGAAGGTGCTGGCCGACCAGTCCGACCCGGGTGAGCCCTTCGCCAACGCGCGCGAGCCGCTGGCCCAGGAGTTCAAGCGCAAGGGCGCCCTGGACGCCGACGGGTTCCTGGTCGTGGTCAACCACTTCAAGTCGAAGGGCGACAGCACGCCCCCGGCCACGGGCGACAACGCCAACGGGATCCAGGGTGCCTTCAACGGCGACCGGGTCCGGCAGGCCCGCGCGCTGGTCGACTTCGCCAAGGCGACGGCCCAGGCCGACGGCACCAAGAAGATCTTCCTGGCGGGTGACTTCAACTCCTACACCCAGGAGGACCCGATGCAGGTGCTCTACCAGAACGGGTTCGTCAACCAGTCCAGCGACGACCCGCGGGACACGTCGTACGAGTACGGCGGGATGGCCGGCTCGCTCGACCACGTGCTGGCCAACACCGCGGCGGCCGGCATGGTCACCGGGCGCGACGTCTGGCAGATCAACGCCGAGGAGTCGGTCGGCTTCGAGTACAGCCGCTACAACTACAACGCCACGCTGCTCTACCAGGACAACCAGTTCCGGGCCTCCGACCACAACCCGGAGCTGGTCGGACTCAGCGTGCCCTTCACCCGGCAGGACTCCACCGTCACCGCGACGGCGACGCCCGACACGGTCAAGCGGAAGAAGACCGAGTCGCGGATCGACGTGACGGTCAGCGGCGACCAGGGCGTCACGCCGACCGGGGTCGTGGAGTTCTGGGTGAACGGCGTGAAGGTGGGCACCGCGACGCTCGACGACGGCCAGGCGAGCCTGTCCGTCGGACCGTTCCAGAACGCCGGGGTCCAGCATGTCGAGGTGCGCTACCTCGGCGACGACCTGACCGCCCCCGGCACGGCCACCACGACCGTCACGGTCGTCAACGGCAACCCGTAGGACGCTGGGGCCGCCGCCGCTCAGTCGGCGGCGGCCCGCAGCGTGAAGGCCGCCTGCACCAAAGTCAGGTGGCTGAACGCCTGCGGGAAGTTGCCGACCATCCGGTGGTGCGCCCCGTCGTACTCCTCCGAGAGGAGTCCGAGGTCGTTGGTGAGGCCGCACAACCGGTCGAAGAGCGCGTGGGCGTCGTCGAGCCGCCCGGCGCCGGCGTAGGCGGAGACCAGCCAGAACGAGCAGGCGAGGAACGGGTGCTCGTCGCCCGACAGCCCGTCGACGCCCGTCTGCGTGCGGTAGCGCAGGAGTAGGCCGTCGCGCAGGAGGTCTTGCTCGATCGCCGCG
Organism: Nocardioides sp.; assembly: GCF_036503465.1. Taxonomy (GTDB): domain Bacteria; phylum Actinomycetota; class Actinomycetes; order Propionibacteriales; family Nocardioidaceae; genus Nocardioides. The sequence continues at coordinate 57,647 of NZ_DASXWU010000019.1, read as the reverse complement.
ATCGTGCCCAGCATCCGAGGGTCGTCGCCCTCGACGAACCCGACCAGCGGCAGCATCAGCAGCGACGAGTCGACCTCGTGGGTCTCGTAGTGCTGGGTGAACGTGTTGCGATCGGCGTCGAACCCCTTGCTCATCACCTCGTCGCGGACCTGGTCGCGCACCTCGCGCCACCGGCCGACGTCGCCCTCCAGGTTGTGCCCCTCGACCGCCTTCACGGCGCGGTCGAACGCGGCCCAGACCATGACTCGCGAGTGCGTGAAGTGACGCCGCGGACCGCGGATCTCCCACAGCCCGTTGTCGCGGTCCTCCCAGGTCTCGGCCAGGTGGTCGATCAGCACGCGCTGGAGGTTCCAGGCGTCCTCGGTCTGACCGAGCTCGGACTCGCGAGCCGCTTCGAGCGCCAGCATCACCTCACCGACGACGTCGGTCTGCCGCTGGTCGACCGCGCCGTTCCCGATCCGGACCGGACGGGACCCGGCGTACCCGGGGAGCTGGTCGAGGGTGAGCTCGGGGAGCCGTCGCGAGCCGTCGACGGCGTACATGATCTGGAGGTCCGCCGGGTCGCCGGCCACCGCCCGGAGCAGCCAGTCACGCCAGAACCGGGCCTCTTCGGTCGCCCCGGCCTCGATCAGGGAGGCGATGGTGAGCGCCGCGTCGCGCAGCCAGCAGTAGCGGTAGTCCCAGTTCCGCTCGCCGCCGAAGTCCTCGGGCAGGGACGTGGTCGGGGCCGCCACGATGCCGCCGGTGTCGTCGTGCGTCATCAGGTGCAGCGTCAGCAGCGACCGGCGTACCACGTCCGCGTGGGGAACACCGGAGAGATCCAGCCGGGCGACCCAGGTGACGTCCTCGTGGATCGTCTCGTCGACCAGCGCCCGGTGCGGGCCCGGCGTGCGGAAGTGGGACGGGATCCAGGTCGTCGAGAAGGTCAGGATCTCGCCGTCGCGGACGTCGAACTCGTCGACGTGCCGGTCTCCCTGGGCCTCGGGCAGGCGGGGGCCACGGAGGACGAGCTTGTCGGGTCCGACGACGGCGGTGATGGCCGGCTCGTCGCTGTCCTCGTGCCGTCGCCGCACCCAGGGCCGCGCGGTCCCGTAGTCGAAACGGACGATCCACTCATGGCGCATCCGGACGGTCCCCCGGACGCCGGTGACGCGCCGGACCAGGTCGATCCGGTCGTCGCCGGTGGGCATCACGTCGAGCAGAGTCACCACACCGGAGTCGGTGGTGAAGGTGGTCTGCAGGGCTGCGGAGTTCTCGACGTACGCGCGCGACACCTCGTAGTCGCCCACCGGGCACAGCTGCCAGCGGCCGTTCCCCTCGTCACCGAGCAGCGCCGCGAAGCAGGCCGGGGAGTCGAACCGCGGCACGCACAGCCAGTCGATCGAGCCGTCGGTGCCGACGAGGGCCGCGGTGTGCCGGTCGCCGATCAGTGCGTAGTCCTCGATGGGTCGGCTCACCCCGGCAGGGTAGCCGTGCCGCTGGCTAGGGTCGGGGTCATGCGACGTGGAGCCCGCGCCGACGATGCTGCGACGGCCCTCGGCCTGCTGGCACAGGCGGGTGCCACGCTGGCCACGGCCGAGTCGCTGACCGGTGGGCGCCTGGCGGCGTCCGTCACCGCCGTGCCGGGTGCATCCACCAGCTATCTCGGCGGCTTCGTCACCTACGCGACCGCGCTCAAGGAGTCGGTGCTGGGCGTGCCCCACGACCTCGTCGAGCAGTACGGCGTGGTCTCGGGCGAGTGCGCACGGGCCATGGCTGCCGGCTGCCGTGAGGCCACCGGTGCGACGTACGCCCTGGCCACCACCGGCGTCGCCGGGCCGGACTCGCAGGAGGGCAGGCCGGTCGGCACCGTCTTCGTGGGGATCGCCGGGCCCGACGGTGTCTCCGCGCTGAGCATGGAGCTGGTGGGCGACCGGCACCAGATCCAGGACCGGGCCTGCCGGGAGGCGCTGTCGGCCCTCTGTGGGATCCTGCGTCGGGAACAACCCCCGCTCGGGTAGCGTTTTCCGTGGCGACCAGACGACCAAGCGTGAGGAGGGCCCCATGGCGATGTTCCGCCGGCTGTTGGGCGACGTCCTCCGCGAGCGTCGCCTCGAGCGCGGGATGACCCTGCGGCAGGTCTCCGCCGAGGCCCGGGTCAGCCTCGGCTACATCTCCGAGATCGAGCGCGGACAGAAGGAAGCGTCCTCCGAGCTCCTGGCCTCGTTGTGCTCGGCCCTCGACACCCCGTTGTCCGAGGTGCTGCGCAACGTCTCCGAGGCGGTCGCGGTCGAGGAGGCCGCCACCGCACCGACGCCGATCACCGTGCGTCGTCCGGTCGTGGCGTCCGCGTCGGCCGCCTGATCACGCCTTCGCTGGCAACAACCCGCACGTGCGGCTCGTCCCACGAGCGTGAGACGCCGCCTGACCGCGATCCCAGCCGTGCTCGGGCTGTCGGCCGTCCTCGCGGCGTGCGGCGTGCATGCACGCCAGGAGCCGACGGCGCACGAGCCGACGTCGCCGGTCGCCGTCGTCTCCTCGTCCACCACGGCCCCGACGCCGGAGCCCTCGCCGACGTCACCGACGACAGCACCGACGACAGCACCTGCGACGTACGCCGACCCGCGTGCCGGCTCCCCGCTCCCCGACGGGTTCGTCCCGCACCGGTTGCGTCCCGGCGAGCGGCCGCCTCAGTTCGTGGTGGTGAGCTTCGACGGCGTCGGCTGGCACGAGATGTGGCAGCACTGGATGTCCGTGGCGGAGCAGGTGCCGTTCCGCTTCACCGGCTTCCTGTCGGGGACCTATCTCCTCAGTGACGCCACCCGCGACGACTACCACCCGCCGTACTACCCGCCCGGCACGTCGGAGATCGGGTTCGGCACGCCGGCTGAGGTGCCGGTGGAGATCTCCGACCTGAACCGCGCCGTGGCCGCGGGGATGGAGATCGGGACCCACTTCAACGGGCACTTCTGCGCCTCGGCCGGGCTACCCAGCGGCGGCGACACCTGGTCGACGCGCGACTGGGACGTCGAGCTCGACCAGTTCTTCCACCTGCTCCGCGACTACCGCGCCGACAACGGACTGCCGCGCTCGGTCCGGCTCGACGTCACCCCCGGCGACGTCACCGGCGATCGGACGCCCTGCCTCGAGGGTCGGCCGTCGGCGTTGTACCCCGCACTCGTCGCGCACGGCTTCGCCTACGACGCGTCGTTCACCCGCCCGGCGCTGACCTGGCCCACGCGCGACCGGCGGAGCGGGCTCTGGCAGATCGGGATGACGACGTTCCCGCTGCACGGCACCGACCACCCGGTGACCACGATGGACTACAACTACTTCTTCACCCAGCGCGGCGGGGTCGACGGCACCGTGGAGCAGGCGCGAGCCGACGAGGAGCAGGTCGAGGCGACGTACGACGACCTCTACCAGCGGTCCCTGCACGGCAACCGGGCTCCGGTGATCCTCGGCAACCACTTCAACGACTGGAACCACGACGCCTACCGGGACGCGCTGACGACGTTCGTGCTGCACACCTGCGGGCGACCGCACACCGAGTGCGTCCCGTTCCGCGACCTGGTGGCCTGGCTCGACGTGCAGCGTCCGTCGACCCTGGCCCGCCTGAGCCGCTGAGTCCGCGCCGAGCTCAGCGCGGCGGCTGGCAGCTGGGGCAGTGGAAGGTGACCCGCTCGCGCCCGGCCTCGCCCAGCATCGACTCCACGACCCGGGTGCCGCACCGCCGGCAGGGCCGGCCGCCCCGACCGTGGACCCAGAAGGTGCGCCCGCGGCCCAGGTCGCCGGTGGTGGACTGGACCGCTCGGTGGCGGTTGAGGTCGAGCACCTGACGGGCCCGGCCGACCGTGCGGGGGAGGTCGGGCACCTGGCCGACCGGAGTGTCCGGCGCCACCCCGGCGAGGAAGCACAGCTCGTTGGCGTACATGTTGCCGACGCCTGCCAGGTTGCTCTGGTCGAGCAGCGCCGCCTTGATGGTGCGGTCGGGCTGCTCCCGGAGCCGGCGCACCGCCTCGTCGGCGTCCCAGTCCTGTCCGAGCAGGTCGGGGCCGAGGTGTCCCACGATGTCGCCCTCCCCGTCGCGGGGGACGATCTCGACGATGCCGAGCTGAAACCCGACAGCGACGGTGTCGGCGGTCTCCAGCACGACCCGTGCGGTGTGACCGGGGCGGGGCCACCTCTGGCCCGGCTCGAGGACCCGCCAGGCGCCCTCCATCTTGAGGTGGGTGTGCAGTGTCCACGGGCGGTCCGCCTCGATGCGGGTGAGGAGGTGCTTGCCGCGGGAGACCGTCTCGGCGACGCTCGCACCGCTCAGGTCCCACGTGGCGAAGGCCGGCACCCGGAAGTCGGTGCGGGTCAGCACCTTTCCGGAGAGGGCACGGTCGAGCATCCGGGCTGCCCGCCAGACTGTGTCGCCCTCAGGCACGCAACCTCAGCCCCCGCGGCGTCGAGAGGAAGCCCGCGGCGTCAAGGGCCTCGCGCAGCGGCGTGGAACCCCCGCCGAGGATCTGCTCGCCGTCGGCCTTCTCCACCGTCATCCGGCCCAGCGCACCTCGACGTCCGGCCTCCGAGAGCGACTGGGCCGCGGGTCGGAGCAGAGCCGGGTCGTCGGACCACGTCAGCAGGGTCCGGCCGCCGCGCTCGACGTACAGGGTGAGAGCGCCGTCGACCAGGACGACGAGCGCTCCGGCCTTGCGTCCGGGCCGGTGGCCGCCGGAGGTCTCGCGCTCGGGCCAGGGGAGTGCGGCACCGAACGGGTTGGCCGGGTCGGTCGCCGCGAGGGTCACCGCCTCGGGCTTGTCGCGGTCGCCCCGGGTCTCGGTGAACGTGCGCAGACGGTCGACGCTCCCGGCGGTGCCGAACTGGGCGGCGCCGAGGCCCTCGACGAAGTAACCCCGGCGACAGCGACCCGACTCCTCGAAGGCGGACAGCACCTTGTAGACCGCCGCGAAGCCCCCGGTCGTGCGCTCGGACATCACCGACCCACGGGTGACCACGCCGTACCGCTCGAGCATCCGCTCCGCCCCGGCGTGGGCCCGCCGGGTCGGGTCGGTGTCGAGCTCGGGGAGGGCCGCCCACCGGCCGGTGGTGGTGGGCGGCGCCGGGCGGAGGCCCGGCCGGCTCGGGCGCGCGCGGGGCGTCGCCCGGCGCGTGCGGTGGGTGCCGGAGCCCGAGCCGGTCAGCGCCCGCAGCGGAGCGAAGGTGTCGTTGGTGATCCGGCCGGCCCAGACCAGGTGCCAGAGTGCCTCGGCGAGCTCGCGGTCGCGGACACCGGTCGCGGCCCGCAGCTGCCGGAAGAACCACGCGCCCCCGGGAGCGAGGGCGTCGAGCACCGACCGGTGCAGCTCGGGCAGCTCGGCCTTCTCGGGCACCGGCAGCGTGAGCGCAGCCTGGTCGCCCAGGTGCAGCGACACCCAGCCGTCGGTCCCGGGCAGGCTGGCGTGTCCGACCCAGGTCACCTCACCTGACGCCGTGAGCTCGTCGAGCAGGGCGGGCTCGTAGTCGGCGACGCGGCTCGGCAGGATCAGCGACTCCCAGGCGGAGGCCGGTGCGGCGTACCCGGCGAGCTGGTCGACGACCTGCAGCAGCCCGTCGATGCCGCGCGGGCCGCGGCGAGGCCGGTCGACGTGCTGCCAGGCGAGCAGGAACCGCCCGAGCGCGGCCGGCTCCACCGGCTCCACCTCGCGCCGGAGCCGGGCCAGGGACCGTCGGCGCAGGAGCCGGAGAACCTCGGCGTCGCACCACTCGGCGCCCGAGCCGGCCGGACGGAACTCGCCCTCGAGCACCCGGCCCTGGGCACCGAGACGTTGCAGGGTCTGCCGGACGACGGCGGCCCCGAGCCCGAGTCGGGTCGAGACGTCGGCGACCGTGAACGGGCCGTGGGTGCGCGCGTAGCGGCTCACCAGGTCGGCGAGGGGGTCGTCGACGGACTCGGTGAAGGCGTCGGGTACGCCGGGTGGCACCGGCACCCCCAGCCCGTCACGGAGCCGGCCGATGTCCTCGATCGCGGCCCACCGCTCCTCCCCGGCCATCCGCACGGCGACCGCGCGGCGGGCACCGGCGAGCGAGGTCAGCCACTCGACGGCGTCGGCTCCCTCGACACTGCGGTCGTTCACCTCGTCGGCGGTCACGGGTCCGAGCCACCGGAGCAGGTCGGCGACACCCTCGGCGTCGCGGACCCGGCGGTCGGGGTGGATCCGCTGGAGCATCGCCTCGACCTCGGCGAGGACCTCGGGATCGAGCAGCTCGCGGAGCTCGGCCCGGCCGAGCAGCTCGGCGAGCAGACCCTGGTCGAGGGCGAGCGCGGCGGCCCGGCGCTCGGCGATCGGTGAGTCGCCCTCGTAGACGAACTGTGCGACGTACCCGAAGAGCAGGGTGCGGGCGTACGGCGAGGGCTGGTGGGTGTCGACGTCGTGGATGCCGACCTCGCGCCGCTGCACACGACGCATCAGGCCGACGAGGGCGGGCAGGTCGTAGACGTCCTGCAGGCACTCGCGGACCGCCTCGAGCACGATCGGGAACGACGGGTACTTCGCCGCCACCTCGAGCAGGGCGGCGCTGCGCTGGCGCTGCTGCCACAGCGGCGACCGCTTGCCCGGATCGCGGCGGGGGAGCAGGAGCGCGCGCGCTGCGCACTCTCGGAACCGCGACGCGAACAGCGCCGAACCGCCGACCTCCTGGGTGACCAGGTCGTCGATCTCGTCCGGCTCGAACGCGATGACCTCGCCGGTCGGCGGATCGGCGTCGGTGTCGGGGATGCGGATCACGATGCCGTCGTCGGAGGCGATCGCCTGGCCGTCCACGCCGTACCGCTCGCGCAGCCGGGCGTTGATCGCCAGCGCCCATGGAGCGTGGACAGGGGTGCCGTAGGGGGAGTGGACGACCAGCCGCCAGTCGCCGAGCTCGTCACGGAACCGCTCGACCACCAAGGTGCGGTCGCTGGGGAGGACTCCGGTGGCCTCGACCTGCTCATGGACGTAGCCCACCAGGTTGCCCGCCGCCCAGGCGTCGAGGCCGCGCTCCTCGGCCGCCTCCACCGCCGCGTCGCGCTTCGCCGAGGCGAGCTCGCGGGTGAACGCCCCGATCGCCTCGCCGAGCTCGGCGGGCCGACCGAGGGAGTCGCCCTTCCAGAAGGGCAGCCTCCCGGGTACGCCGGGGGCGGGCGTCACCAGCACCCGGTCGTGGGTGATGTCCTCGATCCGCCAGCTGGTGGCGCCCAGCGCGAAGACGTCGCCGACGCGGGACTCGTAGACCATCTCCTCGTCGAGCTCGCCCACACGACGCCCCGATCCCTCTGCACCCACGAGGAAGACGCCGAAAAGCCCGCGGTCCGGGATCGTGCCGCCGCTGGTCACGGCCAGTCGCTGGGCGCCGGGGCGGCCGGTGAGCTGGCCGGTCACCCGGTCCCACACGATGCGCGGGCGCAGCTCGGCGAACTCGTCGCTGGGGTAGCGGCCGGACAGCAGGTCGAGGGTGGCCTCGAAGGCCGACCGCGGGAGACCGGTGTACGACGCGGAGCGGCGAACCAGGTCGAACAGGTCGTCGGCCGCCCAGGCATCCATCGCGACGACGGCCACGACATGCTGGGCGAGCACGTCGAGCGGGTTCGTGGGGATGCGGAGGGCCTCGATCTGCCCGGTCCGCATCCGCTGGACGGCAACCGCGGTCTGCGCGAGGTCGCCTCGGTGCTTGGGGAAGAGCACCCCGCGGCTGACCTCGCCGACCTGGTGACCGGCGCGCCCGACCCGTTGAAGCGCGCTGGCCACGCTCGGCGGCGACTCGATCTGGATCACGAGGTCGACCGCACCCATGTCGATGCCGAGCTCGAGGCTGCTGGTCGCGACGACGCAGGGGAGCCGACCGCGCTTGAGGTCGTCCTCGATCAGGGCGCGCTGCTCCTTGGAGACCGAGCCGTGGTGGGCCTTGGCGATCACCGGCGCTGCGGCGTACGACGTACCGGACTGCGCCATGACCTGCGCCGGCGGCCCGGCCGGTGGTCGAGCGGAGTCGAGACCACCCGCCTGCTCGGCGGCGATCTCGTTGAGCCGCGCCGTCAGCCGCTCGGCCAACCGCCGGGAGTTCGCGAAGACGATCGTGGACCGGTGCTGCCCGACCAGGTCGGCCACGTGCTGCTCGACGTGCGGCCAGATGGAGGCGCTGTCGCGGGAGTCTTCGGCGTCCTCGTCGTACGGCGCGGGCTGGGTCATGTCCTCGACCGGGACGACGACCTTGAGGTCCCACTCCTTGGCCGATGCAGGGGCGACGACCTCGACCGGTGCCGTTCCGCCGAGGAACCGGGCCACCTCCTCCAGCGGGCGGACCGTCGCCGACAGCCCGATCCGCTGGGCGGGCTTCGGGAGCAACGCGTCGAGCCGTTCGAGGGTGAGCCCGAGGTGGCTGCCGCGCTTGGTGCCGGCCACCGCGTGCACCTCGTCGACGATCACCGTCTCGACCTCGCGCAGGCTCTCGCGGGCCTGGCTGGTCAGCATCAGGAACAGCGACTCCGGCGTCGTGATCAGGATGTCGGGCGGGGTGCGGGCCAGGGTGCGGCGTTCGGCCGCCGGGGTGTCTCCGGACCGGATGCCGACGGTGACGTCGGGCAGCCGCGCGTCGAGCCGCTCGGCGGTGTGGCGGATGCCGGTCAGCGGGGCTCGGAGGTTGCGCTCGACGTCCACGGCCAGGGCCTTCAGCGGGGAGACGTAGAGGACCCGGGTGCCGCGTGTGTGTCGGTCGAGCGAGTCGGGACCACGCTCGCTGAGCAGTCGGTCGATCGCCCAGAGGAACGCCGCCAGCGTCTTGCCAGAACCGGTCGGCGCGACCACCAGCGCGTGCCGGCCGTGCGCGATCGCCTCCCAGGCCCCGGCCTGGGCCGGGGTGGGCTCGGCGAACGCCGCGCGGAACCACTCGCGCGTGGGTGCGCTGAAACCCTCCACTGCGTTCGCCACTGCACCATCCTTGCTCACCCCGCCGACAGAGCCGAGAGTGCAGGAGTGACAGCCGGGACCGATGAGTCGAGGTGGTTCTCCCGTCATGACGCCCATGGACCGACACCCTTCCGAGGACCGGCCGCACGACGAGGACCGCGAGCTCGTGCTGCACGGCGACGACGTCGCCTTCGGGTCGTTCACCGAGCGGCACCGGGCCGAGCTGCGCGTGCACTGCTATCGGATGCTCGGCTCGCTCACCGACGCCGAGGACCTGGTGCAGGAGACGCTGCTGCGGGCCTGGCGCGGGAGGGCGACGTACGCCGGTCGGGCGTCGGCTCGCGCCTGGCTCTACCGGATCGCCACCAACGCCTGTCTCGACTTCCTGCGCACCCACCCCGATCGCGTCGTCCCGGTCGGCGCCGGCGGTGCTCCGCCGCCCTCCGAGCTGCCGTGGTTGCCCGAGGCGTGGGTGACCCGGCGACGGAACGCGGAGTCCGAGCGTCGGGTGACCCTGCGACCCGCTCCGGACGTGATGTCCCGGCTGTCTGCGGAGCTGCCCGTCGCGCAAGGGGTCGCCGTGTGCGCACGCTCGGCGAGCACGCAGACTCCCTGCGCGCGATCGGGGACCCACGCACCCGCGGCCGGCTCATAGCCGACACGCTGGTCGCTCGCGTGCTCGGCACCGAGAAGCCGTCGCACCTGTCCGTCCTGACCCACCTGGTCGTGGCGGACGACGTGCTCTTCGGAAGCAACGAGGAGGATCCCGGCCGAGCTCGCGCGCGAGCTGACCAAGCAGGCACAGGCAGAGGGGTTGGCTCAGCTTCGCCGCCTCTACGCCGAGCCGGAGACGGGCCGGCTCGTGCCGGCCGACTCCCGGGCCCGATGCTTTCCTGACGGCCTCGGCACGTTCATCGAGCTGCGCGACCAGATCTGCCGGACGCCCTGGTGCGATGCGCCGATCCGTCACCGTGACGACCCGGTTCCGGTCGCCGAGGACGGCGAGACCAGCGAGGAGAACGGGCAGGGCCTCTGCGAAGCGTGCAACTACGCCAAGGAGTCGTTCGGGTGGCGAGTGAGACCCTCACCAGGAGAGCGCCACACGGTCGAGATCACGACACCGGACGGACACGTCTGCCGATCGACCGCGCCGCCGGCGCCGCGCTACCGCGTGGACTTCCGATATCCCGCACCCTGGTCGCCTGAGCCCGGGTCGAAGCAGAAACCCATGTGACGGGTGAGTTGGGTGTGTCGCTAGGCTCGGCGCGTGTTCGGGGCACTCGGCCGGCTGGCCACACGTCATCCGTGGTTCGTCGTGATCGGCTGGATCCTCGTGTCCGTGCTGATCATCTTCACCGCACCCAAGCTCAGCGCGACCAGCGACCAGTCGGAGTTCCTGCCGTCGAAGTACGAGTCGATCCGCGCCGCCAACCTGCAGACAGAGGCATTCGGTCAGCAGTCCAGCGTCGCCGCGCTGGTGGTCTTCGACCGCACGGACGGCGGGAAGCTCACGGCCGCCGACCAGGCGAAGATCACCCAGGTGGTCACCGACCTCGACGGGAAGGTCGACCCGATCTTCTCCGGCGTGGTCGCCCAGCCCCCGTCGCAGAACAAGCTGGTCCAGCTGGCCACGGTCGGGATCGCCAAGGACAAGAACCCCTACGACCCGGCGGCGATCGACGGTGCCAAGCATCTCCGCGAGGACGCGCACGCGGCTGTCGACGGCACCGATCTCACGGTGGGCGTCACCGGGTCGGCAGCCCAGGCACTGGACTCCCAGGACGCGTCGGCCAAGGCCGAGGCGATCGTCGGGGGTGTCACGTTCGGCCTGATCCTGCTGCTGATGGTGGTGATCTTCCGGAGCGTGATCCTGGCCGTCTTCCCGCTCTTCGTGATCGGCCTGGTGTCGCAGGTCGCGCTCGGCCTGATCGGGTTCGCGAACGACATCTTCGACCTCAAGACCGACAGCTCGATCACGGTGATCCTGATCGTGGTGCTGTTCGGCATCGGCACCGACTACATCCTGTTCTTCCTGTTCCGCTACCGAGAACGCCTCCGCCTCGGCGAGGACCACAAGTCGGCCGTCGCCCAGGCGATCCAACGTGCCGGCGAGGCGATCATCTCGGCAGGCGGGGCCGTGATCGTCTCGTTCATGGCGCTGGTGCTGAGCTCGCTGGGCATCTTCAAGTCCATCGGCCCGGCACTCGCGATCGCGGTCGCGGTGACGGTGCTGGCCGCGCTCACCCTGGTGCCGGCCGTGGTGTCGCTCGTCGGCACCAAGGTGTTCTGGCCGTCGAAGTCGTGGAAGACGGAGCCGGAGTACGCCCGCTTCGGCAGGATCGGGCGCTCTCTCGGCCGCCGTCCCGTCGCGTACGTCGCGGCGTCCGGCGCGGTGCTCGCGGTGCTGGCGGTCTTCGCCTTCGGCTTCAACCCGAACTTCGACCTCGGCGACTCCGGCGCACCCAAGAACGTCGAGTCCGCGGTCGCCCTGCGGACCCTGGAGAAGGGCTTCCCGCCCGGCGCCACCGACCCGACCGTGATCCTTCTGCACTCGACCGACGGCCGGCCGCTCGGCCAGAGCGAGACCACGGCGTACGGCGCGGCGCTCGGCAAGGCGCAGGGCGTCGGCCAGGTCGGTCAGCCTCAGCTGAGCCCAGATCGGCAGACCGCGTCGTACAGCGTCGTCCTCGCCAGCGATCCGACCTCCGATACGGCCCTGACCGCGATCAAGGGACCGGTGCGTGACACCGCCCATGCGGCTGCCCCGACCGGCACCGAGGGCCTCGTCGGTGGCACCACCTCGGTCTTCGCCGACTTCCAGCAGGCGATGAACCGCGACTACTCGATCGTGTTCCCGGTCGCGGCCATCGTGATCGCGGTCATCCTCGCGCTGCTGCTGCGCAGCCTGGTCGCGCCGTGGTACCTGATGGCCTCGGTCGGGCTCGGCTTCGGCGCCACGCTCGGCGCCGCGGTGATCGTCTTCCAGCACCTGCAGGGCAAGGAGGGCCTGATCTTCCTGCTGCCGATCTACATCTATCTGTTCGTGGTCGCGCTCGGCACCGACTACAACATCCTGATGATCGCGCGCCTACGTGAGGAGGCCCGCGAGGGCAAGGACGCGCGCGGCGCTGCCGCCGAGGCGGTCAAGCACGCCGGGCCCACGGTGGCGGCGGCCGGTCTGATCCTCTCCGGAACGTTCGCATCGCTGATGCTCGGTGGCAACTCCCTGCTGGTCGCGATGGGCTTCTCGATCTCGTTCGGGATCTTCGTCGCGGCTTTCGTGATGGCGATGTTCTTCACTCCCGCGCTCACCGCCCTGATCGGTCACGCCGCCTGGTGGCCGGGCCACGGCGACGAGACGCGCGAACCGGAGCGGGAGACCGCGGGCGTCTAGAGCCGGACCACGGCGTCGGCCTCGACCTCGACCACCCACCGCGGGTCCAGCAGGCCGGCGACGACCACCATCGTGCTGGCCGGCCGGACGGCACCGAACACCTCGCCGTGCACGGCGCCGACGTCGTCTGCGACGTCCGCGCTGACGACGTACTGACGCGTGCGTACGACGTCCGCGACCGTCGCGCCGAGCTCCTCGAGGGCGGCGACGACGATCTCCCAGCACCGCCGCGCCTGGGCGGCGGGGTCGGGGTCGACCCGGCCGTCCGGCCAGATCGGCGCGGTTCCGCTCACCGCGATCGTCGACCCCACGCGCACCGCGCGGCTGAACCCCATTGTCTTCTCGTACGGCGAGCCCGAGCGCGCCTGCCGGCGTTCCATGGGAACACGGTAGGGGTCAGAGATCTCGAGGGCGGTCATCGTGACCGCACGTCCGCGCCGCGCGCCCGGGGACGCTACGCCGGCATGAAAGGTTGGGCGGGAGTTCGGCGGTGTCCGCTGTCGATGATTGGGTGGGTCGGGCAGGGAAGGAGCCACGGGTGGACCTCGCAGGTCGCGTCGCCCTGGTCACGGGGGCGTCCTCCGGGATCGGCCGAGCCACGGCCGTCGCGCTGGCGCGCGCACACGCGCACGTCCTCGTGCACGGACGGGACACCGAGCGCACCGCCGAGGTCGCCCACCTGGTGGGAGGTACGCCGCTCCTCGCCGACCTGGCGGAGCCTCACGCCCCCGACGACCTGGCGGCCCGGGCGCTCGCCGTCCATGGGCGGCTCGACCTCCTGGTGGCCAACGCCGGTGCGGGACTGTCGGCGCCGTTCACCGCGGTCGACCCGGCGGAGATCGACCACCTGCTCGCCGTCGACCTGCTCGCGCCGATCAGGCTCGTGCGCGCGGTGCTGCCCGCGATGGTCGAGCGCGGATGCGGCTGCGTCGTCCTCGTGTCGTCGGTCGCCGCTCGCACCGGCGTCGCCGGGGAGGCCGTGTACGCCGCGGCCAAGGCCGGCCTGGACGCGTTCGCCGAGAGTGTGCGGCTCGAACTCACGGGAACTGGTGTGGGCGTGACGGTGTTGATGCCGGGTGTGGTGGACACACGGTTCTACGAGGCCCGGGGCCGGGCCCCCCTCCGCCGGGTGCCTCGGCCGGTGAGCGCGGAGCAGGTGGCGGACGGGATCGTCGACGCCGTCGCGCATGACCGGCCCGAGGTCTGGGTCCCTCGGTGGCTCCGGATGGCGCCGATGCTGCGCGGGATCGCTCCGGGCCTGTTCCGGAGGCTGTCGACTCATTTCGGTGAGCCGGTCCGCATCCGCGGCCGACGCCGGGAACGGCCATGAGCTCGACCGTCCTGGCACCCCTGCTCGGGCTGGTGGTGGCCTTCCTGTTCGCGCTGTCGGCGTACTTCCAGCAGCGCGCGGCGCGGAAGACCCACCGGCACGGGCGGTCGGTCGCCGCGGCCGCGGTCGCGCTGATGTCCACGCTGGTGCGTGACCGCGTCTGGCTCCAGGGCTGGGCCTTCAACCTGGCCGGCTTCGGCGTCCAGGCGCTGGCCCTCCACCTCGGCTCGGTGGCGACGGTGCAGCCGATGCTCGCGACCCAGCTGCTGTTCGCGCTGCCGATGTCGTCGCTGGAGCAGCGGATCTGGCCACGGGCCCGCGACTGGCTGGGAGCCGGATGCCTGTGCGCCGGGCTGGTGGTCCTGATCCTTGTCGTGCACGTCAAGCCGTTGGAGGGCGAGCCCGACCGCAGCCGCATCCTGCTCTCGGTGATCGCCGTCGCCGCGGCCATCATCGTCCTGATCCCGATCGCCTCGCGGCTCGGCCCCGACGCCCTGGTGCTGGTCTCGGGTGCCTGCGCCGGGCTGTGCTTCGCGATGACCGCGGTCTTCATCAAGCTGACCACCGACGACCTGGTGAACCACGGCGTCGGCTACACGGCGCGCGACTGGGTGGGCTACGCGCTCGCCGCCTCGACGCTCTTCGGGCTGGTGCTCGGGCAGGGCGCGTTCGCCAACGGACCGCTGCCCTGGGCGGTGGCCGCGAAGGAGACGTCGAACCCGATCGCCAGCTACGCGATCGGCGTGCTGGCCTTCCCCGTGCAGTTCCCCACCGGCGCCGGCACGCTGATCGGCCTCGGAGTCGCCGGCGCGCTGGTGATTCTCGGGGCCGTGGCGCTGGCGCACTCACCCTCGGCCGACCTCTGGCTTCGCCGAACCGAGGACCAAGGAGCCCATGCCGTGTCATAGTGGTGGGGATGTCTTCCCAGCCTCCCCCAGCTGACGCCCTGGTCGAGCACGTCATCGAGCTCGGCGACCTTCGCCCCACGCTGCTGCGTGGACTGAGGCTGCTGCTCGAGACGGCGATCGTCCCCACCCTGCTGCTCTACGGGTGCATGGTCACCGTGGGCGCGTTCCCGGGTCTGGTGGCCGTGCTGGCCTGGTGCGTGGTGACCGTCGCGGTCCGGATGGCGACCGTGCGCCGCGTTCCGGGCACCCTCCTGCTGGTGATCACCCTGCTGATGGCACGCACGGGCATCGCCCTGGCCCTGTCCAGCGTCTACGTCTTCCTGCTGCAGCCGATCGCCGGCTCCATGCTGATGGCGATCCTGTTCATCGGCAGCGCCGTGGTCGGCAGGCCGATCACGATGCGGCTCGCCCAGGACTTCGTGCACCTGCCCGAGCGGCTGATCGGTGACGAGCGGGTACGCCGGATGTTCGTCCAGGTCTCGCTGCTGTGGGGGCTCTCCCGGCTGCTCGACGCGGCGATGAGCCTCGGCGTCCTGCACTTCGGGATCACGGCCGGTGTCTTCTCCCGCGGCGTCTTCAGCGGCGTCCTCACCGCGCTCTCGATCGGCGTCTGCGCGTACTTCGGATGGACCCGTCTTCACCGCATCGAGGGCGTCACCCTCCGGTTCGGTCCGAAGGGCCTGCTGACCAACGCTTGATAACGTCCCTCGGGTGGGCGTTGACGTCGGCGAGAAGCTGAACCGGCGCCCCGCGGCCGTCGACCGGCCCGCACTGATCGGACAGGTCGCGCTCGGGCTGGGGCTGTTCGGGCTGTACCTGCTGGTCGACGCAACGGGCGGCGCCGGGCGCCGCGCTGCGGCCGTGGAGCACGGGCGTGCGATCTTCGACCTCGAGCGCAGGCTGCACCTCGACGTCGAGCGCACGCTCAACGACTGGCTGGCGCCGCACAGCGTGCTCTCGACGCTGGCGAACTACGAGTACGCCACGACGTACATCCTGAGCGCCGTCGCCCTGCTCGTCTGGGTGTGGATCCACCGGCCGGAGCAGTGGCGGTTCGCCCGCGACTCCTTCCTGGTGCTCAACCTGCTCTCGTTCGCGACGTTCCTGCTCTACCCGACCGCGCCGCCCCGCATGCTGACCGGTCTCGGGTTCGTCGACACCGTCAGCCGCGGCCACACCGTGGGGTCATGGGGCTCAGGTCTCGTCGACACCGCCAACCAGGTGGCGGCGATGCCGTCGCTGCACATCGGGTGGGCGCTCTGGGTGAGCGTCGTGCTCGCCCGTTTCACCGTCGGCCTCCGGGTGCAGCTGATCAGCGCCGTGCACGTGCTGCTGACCCTGTTCGTGGTGATGGCGACGGCAAACCACTACCTGCTCGACGCAGTCGCCGTCGTGGTGCCGATCCTGGCGGGCATCTGGTACGCCCACTGGCGGTACGACGGGCCACCGGGCGAGGTCGTCGCCTCCTGTGACGCGTTCTTCCTGCATGTCGAGGCGACCGGGGCCGCCCAGCACGTCGGCGGGCTCGTCGCCCTGGGCGTGTCACCGACCGGGCGGCAGCCGACGCCGGAGGACGTTCGCCGGCTCGCGACCGAGCGTCTGGTCCCCCTGCCACGCTTCGGGCACCGCCTCGTGACCACCTCGCGCTGGCGCCGCCCGCGCTGGGTCGAGACACGGGTGGACGTCGACCAGCACGTGTCCGAGCGGTACGCGGGCGGCCCGCACGGCCTGCGCGTCGCGGTCGCCCGGCTGGCCGAGGAGGCCCTGCCCCGCGATCGACCGCTGTGGCGGCTCGTGCTCGTCCACGGCGCGGTCGACGGGGTGCCGACCAGCGCGGTGGTCGTGATCGTCCACCACGCGGTCGCCGACGGGGTCGGCACGATCATCAGCGCGATGCGGCTGTTCGACCCGCTGGTCCCGCTGCCGGTCGCCTCGGGCAAGGGTCCGGGGCCGATCCGGCGAGGCGCCGCGGTGGCGCTCGGTCTGGCCCAGCTCGCCACCGACGGCGGCGCCCGGAGCCTGGGGCCGGGGACGCCGAGCCGCGACTTCGGCATCGCCGTGGTGCCCTTCGATGTCGTACGGCGCGCCGCGCGCAACCGCGGCGTACGGGTCACCGATCTGGTGATCGCCGCCACCGTCGACGCCGTTCGCACCGTCGCCCCGGACCTGGCCGAGCGGGCGGGAGGTCACCTCAAGGTCTCGGTGCCGCTCCTGGTGCGCGCCCCCAGCGCGGCTCCCCAGGGCAACGCCACCGCCGCGATCATCCTCGACGCGCCCACCCGAGGGAGCTTCGACGACGTCCTCGCCGACGTCCTCCGGCGGAGCCGTCGACTTCGGCGACCCACGCGGGCGCTCGCCTCCCGGTTCGTGATGGCGACCGGGCTGCGCCTGCTCCCCGAGCCCGCCGCGGAGTGGTTCGCCCGGACCGTGTACGGCGCGAGGTTCCTGCACCTCGTGGTGTCGAACCTCCCCGGTCCTGCCGAGGAGCTGACCATGCTCGGGCGCCCGACCGTCGGCACCTACCCGATCCTGCCGCTCGCGCCCGGGACACCGTTGGCGATGGGCGCCCTGACCTGGGGCGGCGCCTTCGGGATCGGCCTGGCGACCGACCCCGTCATGCTCGACGCCCAGGCCGTCGTCGACGCGCTCCGCGACCGGCTCGCCGACCTGGCGGACGAGGCGCCGTCAGCCTCCCCACTGCAGGGCCAGGAACAGCCGAGCGCGTGACCGCGGGTCGTCCAGCCCGTCGCCGAAGGCCTCCCGCAGCTGTCCCAGCCGGTAGCGCACGGTCTGGGGGTGGATGCCGAGCTCGGCCGCGATCGCCATCCGGTCGCCCTGGTGCCGCAGCCAGCTCACCAGCGTCTCCACGAGCCGGGTGCGCGCCGACTCCGACAGCTCGTCCAGCGGGGCGAGCACCTGCCGGCGCAGGGTCTCCAGGAGGAGCGGGTCGCGCTGGACCAGGATCGCGTCGAGATGCTCGTCGGCGAAGACGGGATCGTCGGCGACGATCACACCCTCACGGCACAGGCGCGCCGCGATCTCGGCGACGACGACGCTGCGCGGCAGCTGGTCGAGCGTGACCACCGACCCGATCACCGCGTGCGCCCCGCGCAGCATCCGGCGCAGGTGCAGGCGACCCGCGCTGTCGGGAGGCTCCGGAATGATCGCGCCGTAGCGCGAGGGGCCGGGCATGCGCAGCGCGTCCGGGCCGAGTCCGTCGACGACCTGCCGTCCCGCGTCGTCGTCGGGGTCGACCAGCGCGACCGCGGCGGTCTGCGGGACCCGCCATCCGGCCCGCTGAGCGGCGGCGCGCACCGCCGGCCCGCTGGCCCGATCGCTCAGCAGCAGGGCCGCCAGCTCCTCCCGGGCACGCTCACGCGCCCGGGCGTCGTCCAGCTGCTCGAGGAGGTAGCCGCGGGCGGCGGCGAAGGACAGGCTGTTGACGGTGCCGAACACGGCGTCGGCGAGGGCGGCGAGGTCGTCGGGCGCCAGGTCGCTGCGGAGGGCGACCGCGGAGACGTGCTTCCAAGCCACCCGCGAGCCGAACTGGAATGCCGTGAGCAGCCGGGTCAGGTCACTGCCCAGCTGCAGCTGCCGGCGGCCGATCTGCTCGAAGAGGAGTCGCAGGGGCTCGTCGCTGTGGGGGGACGGCGTCCGGTGGTCGGGGCCTCGGGTGTTCTCGAGCAGGCGCGGGGTGAACAACCGCGCGGCGTCCAGCACGCCGTCGCGATCGCGGTCGAGGAAGTCGGCGTAGTCCGGCCAGTACTCCCGCAAACCCTCGCTGACCTCGTCGATCAGCTGCGGCAGGCGGTCGACGAGCTGCACCGCCACGGTGCCGAGGGCTGCCTCCGTGACTGTCACCGCTGAACCTCGCTGCGTTGTGCGTCCGTGACAAATTTTCTATCACGGAACGTGAAATTCCTGAGCAGACCTGGCGTCCTGTGCTGACGCACCATCGAGGTGTGACGGCTGAGGAACATCGGGCGGTGCCGCCCCTCGCGGCGCTGTCCGAGCGCGAGAAGGGGGAGAACTTCCCGGTCGCGCTCGCGGTGCTGCCGCGCCGTCACCGTCGCGCGCTGCACGCGGTCTATGCCTTCGCCCGCACCGTGGACGACACGGGGGACGAGGCCACGGGCGACCGGGTCGCGCTGCTGCACGCCATCGACGAACGGGTCACGCGCACCTGGGCCGGCCAGGTCGTCGGGGACCCAGTCTTCGACGAGCTGCTGCGCACCGTGGCCGAGCGCGTGCCGGAGCGCTACTTCCACGACCTCGTCCAAGCCAACCTCCAGGACCAACTCGTCAGCCGGTACCCGACGTTCGAGGCGCTACTCGACTACTGCCGCCTGAGCGCCGACTCGGTGGGGCGGATCGTGCTGGCGGTGTTCGACCAGCACACCGACCTCAACGTGCGGCTGTCCGACCGCGTCTGCACCTCCCTCCAGCTGCTCGAGCACTGGCAGGACGTCGGGGAGGACCGCAAGGCGGGCCGGGTCTACGTGCCCACCGAGGACCTGCTCGGCTACGGCGTACCGGAGACCGACCTCGACGCACTCGCCGCCTCGCCCGCGCTCGCCCGCCTGATGCGGTTCGAGGTCGAGCGCGCCGCCGGCATCCTGGCCGAGGGCGCGCCGCTGGTACGCCGCCTCCACGGCTGGGCCCGCTGCTGCGTCGCCGGGTACGTAGCCGGGGGACAGGCGACCGTGACCGCACTACGGCGCACCCGGGGCGACGTCCTCGGCCGGACCGCCTCCCCGTCGCGGGCGCGCACGGCGGCTCTCACCATGCGCCTGTTCGCGTCGCGATCCGGGAGGACCCGCCCGTGACCGACACCGCGATCGAGGCCTATGCCGCCTGCCAGGAGATCACCCGCACCGAGGCGCGCAACTTCTACTACGGCATCCGGCTCCTGCCACCCGCCAAGCGCGACGCACTGTGTGCGCTCTACGCGTTGGCGCGCCGGATCGACGACATCGGCGACGGCGACCTCCCGGTCGAGCAGAAGCACGTCGAGCTGGATCTGGTGCGCAAGCGGCTCGGCTCGATCGACGACGTCGACGACCCGGTGTACGCCGCCGTGGCCGAGACCGCCCGCCGTTACCCGGTGCCGGTGGATGCGTTCGAGGAGATCGTGCACGGCGTCGAGCTCGACCTCGAGCGGGTGCGCGTGGCGGACGTCGACGAGCTGATTCGCTACTGCCGGCTCGTGGCCGGCTCGGTGGGTCGGCTCTGCCTGTCGATCTTCGGCAGTGACGGGGTCGACCACGGCGTCGCCGCGACGTACGCCGACCAGCTCGGGATCGCCCTGCAGCAGACCAACATCCTGCGCGACATCCGCGAGGACCTCCTCAACGACCGGGTCTACCTGCCCGCCGACGAGCTCGACCGTTTCGGCGTGGACCTGCGGCTCGACGCGACCGGCTCGCTCGCCGACCCGCACGCCCGGCTCGCCGGCTACATCCGGTACGCCGCCACCCGCGCGGAGGACTGGTACGGCCTCGGCATGCGGCTCGTGCCGCACCTCGACCGGCGGAGCGCCGCGTCGTGCCGGGCCATGGCCGGGATCTACCACCATCTCCTGCGCCGGATCGGGGCCCAGCCGGTCTCGGTCTACGACCGGCGACTCTCCCTCAGCGGCATCGAGAAGGTGTCGGTGGCGGTGAGCTCGCTCGCGGCCGGCTCGCGAGGTGGTGGCCGATGAATGCGATCCGCGACGTCGTGGTGATCGGCGGCGGACTCGCCGGGATCACGACGGCACTCGACTGCGCCGACGCCGGACACCGGGTGACCCTGCTGGAGGCACGGCCGCGGCTCGGAGGGCTCACCCACTCGTTCCGGCGCGAGTCCCCGCAGGGGGAGCTCTGGGTCGACAACGGCCAGCACGTCTTCCTGCGCTGCTGCACGTCGTACCTGCGTCTGCTCGAGCGGCTCGGCGTCCGCGACCTGGTCGAGATCCAGCCCCGGCTCGACGTACCGGTGCGCAGCGAGGAGCGCCCCGGCATGGGTCATCTGCGCCGGTCGGCGCTGCCCGCGCCGCTGCACCTCGGCTCGTCCCTGCTGCGCTACCGCTGGCTGAGCCCTGCCGAGCGTCTCCGCGCGGCCGCGACCGCGCTGGCGCTCGGGCGGCTCGACCGCGCCGGTCCCGCCGTCGACGAGCAGTCGTTCGGCGGCTGGCTCGAGCAACGCGGCCAGACACCACGAGCGGTGGCCGCCCTCTGGGACCTGATCGGGATCGCCACGCTCAACGCCCGAGCGGCCGACGCGTCGCTGGCCCTGGCGGCCACGGTGTTCCAGGTCGGGCTGCTCGAGCACGCCGACGCGGCCGACATCGGCTGGTCGCGGGTGCCGCTGCAAAGGCTGCACGGTGATGCGGCCGCCGGCGCCCTCGCCCACGTCGGGGTCGAGGTCCGCACCTCGGCCAAGGTGTCCGGGCTGGTCGACCTCGGGGCCGGGTGGCAGGTGGGCACGGAGTCCGGCACGGCGTCGTACGACGACGTGGTGGTCGCCACGGGTCCCGCCGCCGCCGAGGGTCTGCTCCCGGCCGGCGCCCTCGCCATGGAGCCCGGCTGGGCAGAGCGTCTCGGCAGCTCCCCGATCGTCAACGCCCACCTGGTGCTCGACCGCCGGGTCCTCCGCACGCCGTTCGTCGCGGCCGCCGACGGGCCGCTGCAGTGGGTGTTCGACCGGACCGAGCAGTCGGGTCTGCGCACCGGCCAGTACCTCGCGTTGTCCCTGTCCGCGGCCGACGACCTGGTCGGCGTACCGGTCGCCGACCTCCGGGAGCAGCTGCTTCCGCATCTGCGCCGGCTGCTGCCGGACCTCGCACGAGCCACGATCGAGGAGTTCTTCGTGACCCGAGAGCCTTCCGCCACCTTCCGTTCCGCTCCTGGCTCGTCGCGCTGGCGCCCTGCCGCCACGACCGCGATGACCGGCCTGCACGTCGCCGGCGCGTGGACCGACACCGGCTGGCCGGCCACGATGGAGGGCGCAGTCCGCAGCGGCGAGGCGGCCGCCGCCTCCGTGATCGGCCGCGCCTCCGACGACGGTGCCCGCCCCCGGGCCGAGGAGGTGGCGTCGTGAGCGTCGCCGCACCCGCACTCGGCCGCGGCCGGCAGCTGGTCGAGCCGTCGCTGCGCGAGGCCGTGTCCCGGCTCGACGAGGACACCCGGCTGGTCGCGTCGTACCACTTCGGCTGGTGCGAGCGCGACGGCCGCGAGATCACCGGTCCGTCCGGCAAGGGCGTGCGGCCCTCGCTGGTGCTGATGGCCGGCGAGGCCCTGGGGGCGGCCCCGGAGGACCTCGTGGCCGGTGCCGTGGCGGTCGAGCTGGTGCACAACTTCTCCCTCATCCACGACGACCTGATGGACCGTGACGCCGAGCGCCACCACCGGCCGACCGTGTGGTCGGTCTGGGGCGACGCGATGGCGGTGCTCGTGGGCGATGCGCTGCTCTCGCTGGCCCACGAGGCACTGGACGAGTCGGGGTCGGCGTACGCCACGGACGCCGCGCGCGCCCTCGGCCGGGCGACCCGGGAGCTGATCCGCGGACAGGTGCTCGACGTCGCCTTCGAGAGCCGGGGCGACGTGACGCTCGCCGAGTGCGTCGACATGGCCGCGGGCAAGACCGGTGCCCTCCTCGGGGTCAGCGCCGAGCTCGGCGGCGTCCTCGCCGGCGCGCCGGAGCCGGCGGTACGCGCCCTGCGGCGGTACGGCGAGGAGGTCGGCCTCGCGTTCCAGCTCGTCGACGACATGCTGGGCATCTGGGGCTGGCCCGAGCGCACGGGGAAGCCGGTGTTCTCCGACCTCAGGGCACGGAAGAAGACCATGCCCGTCGTCTGGGCGATGCACCACGGCGGTGCCCCCGGACGGGAGCTGGCACGGTGGCTCGCCGGCTCCGAGGAACCGGGCGAGCTCGCACTGTGCCGGGCGGCCGAGCTCGTCGACCGAGCCGGTGGCCGTGACTGGGCGCAGCGCGAGGCCCGCGAGCGCGTGGACCGGGCCCTCGCCGCCTTGGACGGGCTGGGGCTCGACCCCGCGCATGCCGAGGAGCTCGGCAACCTGGCCCGCTTCGTCGTGGAGCGTGACCTGTGACCGCCACACGTCCCGCCCCGGTCACCGGTGTCGCCGCCGAGCCGGACGACCCCGCGCGCGGAGCTCTCGACCGTGCTGTCGCCCGCCTGCGCGAGCTCCAGCACGACGAGGGCTGGTGGAAGGGCGACCTCGAGACCAACATGACCATGGACGCCGAGGACCTGATGCTGCGCCACTTCCTCGGCATCGCGACCCCGGACGGCGACACGCAGACCGCGCGCTACATCCGGTCGCGGCAGAACGACGACGGGTCCTGGTCGAACTTCGCCGGAGGCCCCGGCGACCTCTCGACGACCGTGGAGTCCTGGGTCGCGCTGCGGATGGCGGGCGATCCCGCCGACTCGCCGCATCTCGTGGCGGCGGCCGGGTTCGTACGCCGCGGCGGCGGCCTCGAGCGGGCCCGGGTCTTCACCCACATGTGGCTGTCGCTGTTCGGCCTCTGGTCGTGGGACGACTGCCCCCACCTGCCTCCGGAGATCATGTTCCTGCCGCGGTGGGTGCCGCTCAACATCTACGACTGGGGCTGCTGGGCACGGCAGACGATCGTCGCCCTGACCGTCGTGAGTGCCCTCGAACCGGTGCGGCCGATCGCCATCGACGTCGGTGACCTGCGCACGGGGGTAGGCCCGCCACCGCCCGCGCGACTGACCAGCCTGGCCGGGGTCTTCCAGCGGCTCGACGTGCTCCTGCACGCCTACAACCGGCGGCCGGTCCGCTTCCTACGGGAGCGCGCCCTGCGCAGGGCGGTCCGGTGGATCCTCGACCGTCAGGAGGCCGACGGCGGGTGGGGCGGCATCCAGCCGCCCTGGGTCTACAGCCTGATCGCGCTGCACCTGAGGGGCCACGACGTCGACAGCCCGGCGATGAGGGCGGGTCTGGCCGGGCTCGACGGGTTCACCCTGCACACGGAGACCGACGAGGGGCCGGCGCGCTGGCTGGAGGCCTGCCAGTCCCCGGTCTGGGACACCGCTCTCGCCGTCGCCGCGATGCTCGACGCCGGCGTCGAGCCGGACGACCCGGACGTCGTGCGAGCGACCGACTGGCTGCTCGACGAGCAGATCACCGGGCCGGGCGACTGGCAGGTCCGGCGGCCCGACCTGGTCAGCGGCGGCTGGGCCTTCGAGTTCGCCAACGACAGCTACCCCGACATCGACGACACCGCCGAGATCGTCCTGGCTCTCCGCCGCGTCCGTCACCCGGCTGCCCCGGAGCGGTTGGCGGCCGCCCTCGACCGAGCTGTCACCTGGACCACCGGCATGCAGTCGCGCGACGGCGGCTGGGGCGCCTTCGACGCCGACAACACGCGCACGCTCGTGGAGCGGCTGCCGTTCTGCGACTTCGGCGCGGTGATCGACCCACCGTCCGCCGACGTGACGGCCCACGTCGTCGAGATGCTCGCCGCCGAGGGTCGCACGGGCGAGGAACCGTGCCGCCGCGGAGTCGACTGGCTGACGAACGCGCAGGAGGCGGACGGGTCGTGGTTCGGCCGCTGGGGCGCGAACCACGTCTACGGCACCGGCGCCGTCGTACCCGCGTTGGTGGCGGCCGGCGTGCCTTCCCGGGATTCGCGCATCCGCCGAGCGGTGCGGTGGCTGGAGGAGCACCAGAACGACGACGGCGGCTGGGGCGAGGACCTGCGCTCCTACCGCGACCCGGCCTGGATCGGCCGCGGCGACTCCACGCCGTCCCAGACCGCCTGGGCGCTGCTGGCCCTGCTCGCCGCCGACCAGAACACCGAGGCCGTCGAGCGCGGTGTCCGCTACCTCGTGGAGACCCAGCGCGACGACGGCGGCTGGGACGAGCACCGGTTCACCGGCACGGGGTTCCCGGGGGACTTCTACATCGCCTACCACCTCTACCGGCTCGTGTTCCCCGTCTGGGCGCTGGGCCGCTACGTGCGCCGGTATGTCGGAGACCGATACATCAGCGGCTCCGGGGTACCGAACCCAGCAGTGGGGAAAGGAGCACGATGACCGCAACAGTCTTCACGCCCCTTCGCTCGGAGTGGCTGGCCCTCCGTGACCGCGTGCGGACGCCGGACCTGGTCCGGTCCGGCCGCGCGACAGGCGAGTCGCGCCCGGGATCCGTCCTGGTGGCCGGCGTCGCGGGCGCCCTCCGTGACGACCTCCTCCCGGGCGACCTCGTGGTCGCCACCGAGGTGTGGCGGGGCGAGGACCCGAGCACCGATCCCGGCGCCAGGATCATCTGCCCGGCGGCCCCGATCGTCGCCGGCGACCTGCGCCGCATCGGGCTGCTCGTCCACACCGGACCGATCGTCACCGTGGACGGTGTCGTGCACGACCCCGACCGTCGTCGCCGCCTCGCCGACACCGGAGCCCTCGCCGTCGACACCGAGTCTGCGGGCCTGGTGTCCACCGACGGCACCACGGTCGTCGTCCGGGCCGTCGTCGACACCCCGGACCGGCCGTTGCTGCGGCCGGGCACGCCTGCCCGTGGCGTCGCCGCCCTGGCGTCGCTGCGACGTGCGGCACCGGTGATCGAGGCCTGGGCCGCCGCGACGGGGGAGCGCGAGCTGCTGCTCGCCGGACCCCGCTCGTTCTGCGCGGGCGTCGAGCGGGCGATCGAGATCGTCGAACGCGCCCTCGAGCGGTTCGGCGCGCCGGTCTACGTACGCCGCCAGATCGTGCACAACCGGCACGTGGTCGACGACCTCGAGCGCCGGGGCGCGGTGTTCGTCGAGGAGGCGGACGACGTGCCTCCGGGCAGCACGCTGGTGCTCGCCGCGCACGGCGTCGCGCCGGAGGTCCGGTCGACCGCCGCCGAGCGGGAGCTGAAGGTCATCGACGCCACCTGCCCGCTGGTCTCCAAGGTGCATCAGGAGGTGCGCCGGTTCACGGCCCGTGGCAGCACGGTGCTGCTGATCGGCCACCACGACCACGAGGAGGTCGTCGGCACCCGCGGCGAGGCACCCGAGCACGTGATCGTCGTGGCCGACCCGGAGGAGGCGGCGCGGGTGGAGGTCGGCGATCCCGACCAGCTCGCCTACGCCATGCAGACCACCCTCGCCGTCGACGAGGCGGCCGAGACGGTCGCCGTGCTGCGCGAGCGCTTCCCGTCCATCCAGGGCCCGCACAACGACGACATCTGTTACGCCACCACCAACCGACAGGGCGCCGTACGCCGGGTGGCCGCCGAGTCCGACCTGGTGCTGGTCCTGGGCTCGGAGAACTCCTCCAACTCCCGCCGCCTGGCCGAGGTCAGCGAGGCGGCCGGCACCCCGGCGCGTCTGATCGACGACGCCTCCGACGTCCAGCTGTCCTGGCTCGCCGGCGTACGACGGATCGGGGTCACCGCCGGTGCCTCCGCACCGCCGCTCCTCGTCGACGAGCTGCTCGCCGCGCTCGGCGGCCTCGGACCCACTGTGGTCCGCCCGGTCGGCGACGCATTCGAGGACGTGTCGTTCTCGCTACCGAAAGAGGTGACGACCGCATGAGCATGCCCCTGCGTCAGTCCGTGCGTCTGGGCGCGTACCTGATGAAGCAGAAGGCGCTGCGACGGGAGAAGTTCCCGATCCTGGTGGAGCTCGAGCCGTTGTACGCCTGCAATCTCAAGTGCGCCGGCTGCGGCAAGATCCAGCAGACCCACGACTGGCTGAAGCAACGGATGCCGGTCGACCAGGCGGTGGCCGCGATCGAGGAGGCCGGCGCGCCGATGGTCTCGATCGCCGGTGGCGAGCCGTTGATGCACAAGGAGATCGACGAGATCGTCCGCCGGCTGCTGGCGCGCAACAAGATCGTCTTCCTGTGCACCAACGCCGTGCTGATGCCCAAGCACCTGCACCGGTTCAAGCCGCACCGGAACTTCTCCTGGATGGTCCACATCGACGGGCTCCGCGAGCGGCACGACCAGTCGGTCTGCAAGGACGGCGTCTTCGACCAGGCTGTCGAGGCGATCCGGATGGCGCAGGACGCCGGGTTCCGAGTGATGACCAACACGACGTTCTTCGACACCGACAGCCCCCAGGACGTGATCGACGTCCTCGACTACCTCAACGACGAGCTCAAGGTCGACCTGATGCAGATCTCGCCCGGGTTCGCCTACGAGAAGGCGCCCGACCAGGAGCACTGGCTCGGTCCGGAGGAGACGCGCGAGCTGTTCAAGAAGGCGTTCGCCGACGGACGGCGCAAGCGGTGGCGGCTCAACCACTCGCCGCTCTACCTCGACTTCCTGGAGGGAAAGGTCGACTTCGCGTGCACGGCGTGGGCGATCCCGCTGTACTCCCTCAAGGGCTGGCAGCGGCCGTGCTACCTGATGGACGACGGGTACGTCGCGACCTACCGGGAGCTGATCGACGACACCGACTGGGACAGCTACGGCCGGGGCAAGGACCCGCGGTGCGCCAACTGCATGGCCCACTGCGGCTACGAGCCGACCGCCGTCGTCGCCACGATGGGGTCGCTCCGAGAGACCGTCCGCGCGGCCGTGGGGGCATGATGACCGGCACCCGTCTCGCAGATCTGGCCACCGAGGTCGAGCGACATCCACGGCTGCTCGAGTCGATCGCGGGTCCCGACGACGTCCGCCGGCTGACGCCGAGCCAGCTGCCGCTGCTGGCGGCCGAGATCCGGGCCGAGCTGGTCGACCGGGTCACCGAGTGCGGCGGCCACCTCGGTCCCAACCTCGGGGTCGTCGAGCTGACGATCGCCCTGCACCGGGTCTTCGCGTCGCCGTACGACGCCCTGGTCTGGGACACCGGACACCAGGCCTACGTGCACAAGATGCTCACCGGCCGGCTCGCCGACTTCGCCGGGCTGCGGCAGCGCGGCGGCCTCTCGGGATACCCGAGTCGGGCCGAGAGCGTCCACGACGTGGTCGAGAACTCCCATGCCTCGACGGCCCTGTCGTACGCCGATGGGCTGGCGAAGGGCTTCGCGTTGTCCCAGACGCCCGAACGCCGGGTGGTCGCCGTCGTCGGCGACGGCGCGCTCACCGGAGGGATGGCCTGGGAGGCGCTGAACAACCTGGGCGCGGCTCCGCAGCGTCCGGTCGTGGTCGTCGTCAACGACAACGGCCGCTCCTACGACCCGACCGCCGGTCGTCTGCCGGGGCACCTGGCCGAGCTCCGGGAGGGCACGGCGAGGGGCAACCTCTTCGAGGACCTCGGCTTCGCCTACTTCGGCGCGGTCGACGGCCACGACGTCGGCTCGGTCGAGCGGGCCTTGCGCGAGGCCCGGGTGCTCCACCGGCCGGTCGTCGTCCACGTTGTGACCCGCAAGGGCGAGGGCTACCCGCCCGCGGAGCAGGACGTGGCCGACCGGCTGCACACCGTGTCTCCGGCGGCGCCTCCCGGTGCGGTCCCGGCCGGACCGGGCTGGACCGGCGAGTTCGCCGCCGAGCTGGAGGAGCTCGCCGCGGAGCGACCGGACCTGGTGGGGATCACCGCCGCGATGATGCGTCCCACGGGGCTCTTCCCCTTCGCGCAGCGCTTCCCGGACCGGGTCTTCGACGTCGGCATCGCCGAGCAGCATGCGGTCACCTCTGCGGTGGGCCTCGCCACGGCGGGCCTGCACCCGGTGGTGGCGATCTACGCGACGTTCCTCAACCGGGCCTTCGACCAGGTGCTGATGGACGCCGCCCTGCACCGGGCCCCGATCACCTTCGTCCTGGACCGGGCCGGGATCACCGGGCCCGACGGGCAGTCACACCACGGCATGTGGGACGTGGGGCTGTTCGGCCTGGTGCCGGGCATCCGGGTCGCCGCCCCGCGCGACGGCGTCCGGCTGCGGGCACTGCTGCGCGAGTGCGTGGCGCACGACGGACCGACCGCTCTCCGTTTCCCGCGTGGCTCCTGCCCTGCGCCGGTCGACGCCGTCGGACGGTGGGGGAGCGCGGACGTGCTCGCCGACGGCGCGGCCCGTGACGTGCTGCTCCTCGCTGCCGGTCCGCTGTCGTCGTGCGCGCTCGAGGCCGCGGCCGGGCTGGAGCAACGCGGGCTCGGGGTCACGGTCGTCGACCCCCGCTGGCTCCTCCCCGTCGATCCCGAGGTCGTCGCCGCCGCGACGTCGTACCGTCTCGTGGTCACCGTCGAGGACGCAGCGCCGTCCGGCGGGTTCGGCGACCACGTCGGCCGCGCCCTGCGCGACGCCGGCGGTGCGAACGGGCCGATGCTGCGCTGCCTGGCGCTGCCGGAGCGGCAGTTCCTCCCGGCGGGCAGCCGCACCGAGCTGCTCGCCGCCTACGAGCTCGACGCCGACGGCATCACGGCCGCCGTGCACGACGCCCTGGCGGGGGCGCGGTAAGCCTCCGCGCGGTCCGGGTCAGTCCGTCCCTGTCGGCGCTGGTTTGTAGGGTCGGTCAACGTGGCCGACTCGATGATCCACGCGCGTGACCTGCGGAAGTCATTTCCCGACAGGTCGGGCGCGGTGGTCGAGGCGGTCAAGGGCATCGACATCGACGTACGCCGGGGCGAGGCGTTCGGGTTCCTGGGTCCCAACGGCGCCGGCAAGTCGTCGACGATGCGGATGATCGCGGCCGTCTCGCCGGTCACCGGGGGAGAGCTGCGGATCCTCGGGATGGACCCCGCCGAGCACGGCCCGGCGATCCGGTCGCGGCTGGGCGTCTGCCCTCAGGAGGACACCCTCGACAACGAGCTGAACGTCTTCGACAACCTCTACATCTACGGTCGCTACTTCGGCATCCCCAAGCGCGAGGTGCGCGAGCGGGCGGAGGAGCTGCTGGAGTTCGTGCAGCTCGCCGAGAAGCGCGAGGCCAAGGTCGAGGGGCTCTCCGGCGGCATGAAGCGTCGGCTCACCATCGCCCGGTCCCTGATCAACCGGCCCGACATCCTGCTGCTCGACGAGCCGACGACCGGTCTCGACCCCCAGGCCCGCCACGTCCTGTGGGACCGGCTGTTCCGGTTGAAGCAGCAGGGCGTGACCCTGGTGATCACGACTCACTACATGGACGAGGCCGAGCAGCTGTGCGACCGGCTCGTCGTGATGGACCGCGGGGTGATCGCAGCGGAGGGCTCGCCGCTCGAGCTGATCCGGCAGCACTCCACGCGCGAGGTCGCCGAGCTGCGCTTCCCGGTCGGCGACCACGACGCCACCGCGGAGAAGATCGCCGACCTCGGCGACCGGGTCGAGGTGCTGCCCGACCGCATCCTGGTCTACAGCGCGGACGGCGAGCACGTGCTCGAGCAGGTGCACGAGCGGGGGCTGCGCCCGATCGCCACGCTGGTACGCCGCTCGACGCTCGAGGACGTGTTCCTCCGGCTGACCGGACGGACGCTGGTGGACTGATGGCGGCCACCGACTCGGCGTCCGACGCCGGCACGTTCCGCGACGACCGTCGGCTGACGGCCTGGCAAGGCATCGTGCGCCAGGTCGACTACTGGTGGACCGTCTACAAACGCACCTGGCGGGGCTCGGTCATCACCTCGTTCGCCTCCCCGCTGTTCTACGTGCTGGCGATGGGGGTGCTGCTCGGCGGCTTCGTCCACGTGAGCCCGAGCCGGCTCGACGGGGCCACGTCGTACCTCGCGTTCATCGTGCCCGGCCTGATCGCTGCCCAGGCCATGCAGACGGCCGTGTTCGAGACGACGTACCCGGTGATGGGCGCGCTCAAGTGGCACAAGAGCTTCTACGCCCAGCTGGCGAGCCCGCTCGAGGCTCGCGACCTGGCCAACGCGATGCTCGCGTTCACCCTGCTGCGGATCGCCTCGACGTGCGGGGTCTACTTCCTGGTGATGGCGCCGTTCGGGGTCTTCGCGTCGTGGTGGGGGCCGGTGGTCGCCTTCGTGGCGACCCTGCTCGTCGGGATGGCGTTCGCGGTGTGGACGTTCGCGTTCAGCGCCCACATCGAGAGCGAGGCGTCGTTCGGGCTGATCTTCCGGCTCGGGCTGATCCCGCTGTTCCTGTTCTCCGGCTCCTTCTTCCCGATCAGCAACCTCGGACCCGTGCTGGAGTGGGTGGCCCGCCTGACGCCGCTGTGGCACGGGGTGAACCTGACCCGGATGTTCAGCCTCGACCACGTCGACTGGTCGACGGCGGCGATCAACGTGGCCGTCCTCGCGGTCGTGCTGGTCTCCGGCTGGTGGACGGCGCTCCGGTCGTTGGAGCGGAGGCTGGCCACGTGAGCTCCACGCCCCGTGCGTCCGCGCCGGGGCTCTCCACCTCCTCCCCGCTGCGTCCACTCGAGGGCACCAGGCTGCTGGTGCTGCGCAACTACGTGACCTACAAGAGCGCCTGGAAGCTGTTCCTGACCGGCTTCCTCGAGCCGGTGTTCTACCTGTTCTCGATCGGCATCGGCGTCGGCAAGCTGATCCACGCGTTCGAGCTCAACGGCCACTCCATCCCGTACGCCGAGTTCGTCGCGCCCGGGATGCTCGCCGCGTCGGCGTTCAACGGCGCGCTGATGGACTCGACCTTCAACGTGTTCTTCAAGCTTCGCTACGAGCACCTCTACGACCAGATGCTGGCCACGCCGCTGACCACCGGGGACATCGCCCGCGGCGAGATCATCTGGGGCCAGCTGCGAGGCGCGTCGTACTCCGTCGCCTTCCTGGTCGTGATGTGGGCGATGGGACTCGTGCACTCGTGGTGGGCGCTGCTGGCGTTCCCGGCCACGTTGCTGATCGGGTTCGCGTTCAGCGCCGTCTGCATGGGGCTGACCACGTGGATGACCTCGTGGCAGGACTTCGACAAGATCACCCTCGTCCAGCTGCCGCTGTTCCTGTTCTCGGGCACGTTCTTCCCGGTGACGGCCTTCCACGGCGTGCTGCGGTGGATCGTCGAGGCCACCCCGCTCTACCGTGGGGTCGTGCTGTGCCGCGAGCTGACCACCGGCGTCCTCAGCTGGGAGTCCGGCGTTTCGGTGGTCTACCTGGTGGCGATGGGGGTGGCGGGTCTGATCGTCGTACGCCGTCGCCTCGACGCGCTGCTGCTGACCTGATCGCTTACGGATCCGTGACGGGCACCGTCTGGTGTGGATGACCGCGTGCCGCGCTGGAAGGGTGGCCGGGTGAGCACACGTGCGGACGTCGCCGTGATCGGGGGCAGCGGCTTCTACTCCTTCCTCGACGAGCCGGAGGAGGTCGACGTCGGGACGCCGTACGGCGAGCCGTCGGGGCTGGTCTCGGTGGGGGAGGTGGCGGGGCGACGGGTCGCGTTCCTGCCGCGCCACGGACCCGGCCACGAGTACCCGCCGCACCTGATCAACTACCGGGCGAACCTCTGGGCCCTGCGCTCGCTCGGCGTCCGTCAGGTGCTGGCGCCCTGCGCGGTCGGGGGCCTGCGGCCGGAGGTCGCCCCCGGCGACCTGGTGGTACCCGACCAGCTGGTGGACCGCACCTCCGGTCGCGCGCGCACCTATGTCGAACGGGGCGCCGTCCACCTGCCGTTCGCCGATCCCTACTGCCCCCGGCTGTCGGCCGCCCTGGCGACGGCCGATGGCGTACGCCGTGGCGGGACGATGGTGGTCATCGACGGCCCGAGGTTCTCGACCCGGGCCGAGTCGCAGGACTTCGCCGCGCGCGGCTGGACCCTGGTCAACATGACCGGCGCCCCCGAGGCGGCCCTCGCCCGGGAGCTGCGGATGTGCCTGGCCTCGATCGCACTGGTCACGGACATGGACGCGGGAGTCGAGCCCGAGCAGGGAGTACGCCAGGAGGACGTGTTCGCGATGTTCGCCGAGAACACCCAGCGCCTGAGGGCGCTGCTTGCCGGCGTCATCGCGGACCTGCCGGAGCCGACGGGCTGCACCTGCGACACGTGGGCCGAGGGCGTCGACCTGACCTACGAGATCCCGTGAGGATCCTGCTCACCGGCTCGGCCGGGTTCATCGGCACCGCGGTCGCCGACGCGCTCGCGGCCGCCGGGGACGAGGTGGTCGGCGTCGACCTGATGCTGCCGGAGGCGCACGGCAGCGCCGACCCGCCGGCCGGCACCCACCGGCTCGACGTCCGCGACGCACCGTCCTGGGTCCACCTCCTGCGCGGGGTCGACGTGGTCGTGCACCAGGCCGCGCTGGTCGGGCTCGGCGCCCGGGTGGCCGACCTCCCCGCGTACGCCTCGCACAACGACCTCGGCACGGCGGCCCTGCTCGCCGCGATGCACGAGGGCGGTGTCCGCCGGCTGGTGCTGGCGTCGTCGATGGTGGTGTACGGCGAGGGGCGCTACGTGTGCGCGACACACGGCCCGCAGCGACCGGGGGAGCGACGGGTCGAGGGCCTGGAGGCCGGCCGGTTCGAGAACCCGTGCCCTCGCTGCGGCACACCGCTCGCCTGGGCGCCGGTCGACGAGGACGCACCGGTCGCCCCGCGCAGCGCCTACGCCGCCGGCAAGCTCGCCCAGGAGCAGTACGCGGCGGCCTGGGCGCGGCAGACGGGCGGGGCGGTCGTGGCCCTGAGGTACCACAACGTGTACGGCCGTGGCATGCCGCGGGACACGCCGTACTCGGGCGTCGCCGCGATGTTCCGCTCGTCGGTCGAGCGGGGAGAGGCGCCGCAGGTGTTCGAGGACGGGCTGCAGATGCGCGACTTCGTGCACGTGGACGACGTCGCGCGCGCCAACCTGCTCGCCGGCCGGGCCGCACGCGAGGCGGCGGGGTTCGCGGCGTACAACGTCTGCTCCGGTACGCCGGTCTCGATCCTGGACGTCGCGCGGACGGTGGCAGGCGACGGACCAGCGCCGGAGGTCACCGGACGCTACCGGCTCGGCGACGTCAGGCACGTCGTCGCGTCGCCGGAGCGGGCGGCCCGGGAGCTCGGGTTCCGGGCGCGGGTCGCGCCGACGGGCGGCCTCGCGGCGTTCCGGCACGAGCCGCTCCGAGTCTGACTCTCACCAGACCGTGTCGAGGAGATGCTCCAGCAGGAGGGCGACCACGACCTGGACGACGAGAGCGGGTCGCCGCCAGCGCGCCGGCAGCAGAGCCATCGAGACCAGCAGCCAAGGCACGAACGGCAGCCAGATCCGCTCGACCTCGCCCTTGCTCATCAGCGAGGCGTCGGCCACCACGATCGACGACCCGGCAGCGGCCACCAGGTACCGGGCCGCGCGCGACGCCTCACGTCCGCGGGCGACCAGCGCGCCGAGGCCGGCGCCGAGCATCGGCCCGGCGCACAGGGCGAGCGAGGCCAGGTCGGCCCACAGCCAGTACGCCGTGGGGCGCGAGCTCGCGATGCCGTCCCAGTAGCGGTCGCGGAGGACCGGATAGGCCTCCCACCAGACGAACCCCCCTGCGGCGAGCGCGAGCACAGGCAGGACGGCCACGAGCGCCACCGTCGGCAGGAGCCGCCAGGCCCGGGTGAGCGCCGGCACGGCGAAGGCGAGGGTGGCGTACAGCACCAGGCCGTAGGAGAGCGTCGGCAGCAGGCCGAGCAGCAGTCCGGCGGTCGCGGCGCCACCCCAGCGCAGGCCGGCCCGGTCCGTCGTCGCCGCAACGCTCAGGGCCGCCACCCCCCACGCGCCGACGGCACTGAACATCGCGTCCGCGGTCACGGCCATCCACAGGACCGCCGGCGTGAGCACGAGGAACGGTGCCGCCCGACGGGCCGTCTCCTCCTCACCGAGTCGCCGGAGGGTGACCAGCACGGCGACGGGAGTGCTGGTTCCGATCAACGTGATCACCAGGCCGGTGGCGAACGCCGCGCCCAGGCCGAGGTGGACCAGGAGGACGAAGAACAGCAGAGCGCCGGGTGGGTGTCCGGCGGGGTGCGTCGGCCAGTTGTCCGGACTGCTCAGCGGGATCCGGGCGACGTACCCCTGGAGCAGCGCGTGCAGGTCGTGCACGCGGCGGGCGCTGTACAGGTACTCGCCGTGGCTCGACGTGGCCCGCGACAGACCGCCGGGCCCGGAGACGAACGCGAGGGCGAGCGTCCAGGCCAGGCCACCGGCGTACGCCCCGACCAGCAGCCGGCGCCAGGTGAGCCGAGCCGCGAGTGCCGGTCCGTACCTGACCCCGGCGAAGCCCAGGACCATCGCGAACGGGGTGCCGATCCCCACGACCGGACGGAAGGCGGCGTACAACGGCGCCACGGTGTGAGGCAGGCTGCCGGTGGCACGGACGTCCCAGCCCGTGACTGGCGGCACGACCATCGCCGCCGCGACCACGAAGACGGCGCCGCCCAGCCCCCATCGGCAGCCCCGCACCACCCGGCCCGTGGGCGCGCTCGACGGCTGGCTCGACGGCTGTCTCGTGACGGTGGCCGGCACCTCGTCAGGCTAGGCGGCGCACCGTTCGCGATCCGGTGAGGAGGCCGGGTCGTCAGGGTTCCGTAATCCCATCCGCGCCGGGAGGGCGCGGCGGGCTCCTAGCGTGAAAGGCATGGACTCCACGGCCTGCGACCTCGTCCTCCCGTGCCGTGACGAGGGCCCGGCTCTGCCTGCGTTGCTCGCCGCCGTTCCGACCGGCTTCTCGGTGATCGTGGTGGACAACGGGTCGCACGACGACACCGCGAGCGTCGCGCGAGCCCTGGGAGCGCGGGTGGTCACGGAGCCGCGGCGGGGATACGGCGCCGCGGTGCACGCAGGTGTCGAGGCCGCGACGGCCGAGTACGTCGCGGTCCTGGACGGCGACGGGTCCTTCGACCCCACCGATCTCGGTCGGTTGCTGCGGGTGGTCATGGAGGGGGACGCCGACCTCGCCGTCGGCCGGCGGCGTCCGACCACCCGCAGGGCGTGGCCCTGGCACGCCCGGGTCGGCACCGCCGCGGTGGTGCACTGGCTGCGGCGTTCCTCCGGCTTCGCCGTGCACGACCTGGCACCGATGCGGGTCTGTCGCCGAGCCGACCTGGTGGCCCTCGACGTGCGCGACCGACGCTTCGGCTACCCGCTCGAGCTGCTGCGCAGGGCGACCGCGGCGGGATGGCGGATCGCCGAGTACGACGTCGCCTACCGGCCGCGCGCCGCCGGGACGCGGTCGAAGGTCAGTGGGTCGGTGCGGGGGACCGTCCTCACCGCCCACGACTTCGTGAAGGTGCTGGCGAGGTGAGGGCACTGGTCGTGGCGAAGGCGCCGGTCGCGGGAAGGGTGAAGACGAGGCTGGGCGCGGTGATCGGGATGGAGGCGGCCGCTCGCGTGGCCGCGGCGGCGCTCCTGGACACCCTGGCGGCGTGCGGGGAGGCCTTCGGGGAGTGCCACCTGGCCCTCGACGGCGACCTGCGCGGCGCCTGCGACGAGGGCAGGTTGCGCGACCACCTCCGAGGATGGGTGGTGCACCCGCAACGGGGCGCGAGCCTCGGTGAGCGGCTGGCCAACGCCCACGCGGACGCCTCCGGTCCCGGCCCCACCGTGCAGGTCGGGATGGACACGCCCCAGGTCACCGCGACCGACCTGCGTGCGGTGGCCGCGGCGTCGGGAGAGGGGAACGCCGTGCTGGGCCCGGCGCGCGACGGGGGCTGGTGGGTGCTGGCGCTCCAGGACCCGACTGCCGCCGCCGGCCTGGTCGGCGTCCCCATGTCGCGCCCCGACACCTGTCGGCGGACCCGGGACGCGCTGGCCGCGGCCGGGCAGACGGTGTCCTCCGCGCGGGTGCTGCGCGACGTGGACACGGTGAGCGACGCGCGCGCCGTCGCGAGTCGCCTCGACGGGGGCCACTTCAGGCGTACGTGGCGGCAGGTGGCGCGATGACGGTCGCCGACGCCACCGTCCCGGTGGCCAGGGTCTTCGGCTCGGCCCTGCGCGGACACGCGTGCCTCCTGGTCGACGAGGACGGGATCGTCGGTCTCCTGCCGACCGCGGCATGGCTCCGCGACGCGACCGCCACCGACGAGGCAATCCTCGGCCTCTGCCACGGGCCGACCGTCGACATCGGCTGCGGACCGGGGCGGATGGCCCAGGCGCTGGCTCTTCGGGGGCGTCCGGTGCTGGGCATCGATGTCGTGCCGGAAGCGGTGCGCCTCGGACTCGGCCGCGGTGTCGCCGTCCTGCTGCGAGACGTCTTCGACCAGGTGCCCGGAGAGGGGCGATGGCAGACGGCGCTGCTCGCCGACGGCAACATCGGCATCGGGGGCGACCCCGTCGCCCTGCTCGCCCGGAGCCGCGAGATCATCGCGCCGACCGGTCGCGTGGTGGTCGAGCTCGCGCCGCCGGGCACCGGTGTGCGCACGCGGCACGTGTGCCTCGAGACGCACGTCGGCCGCACCGGCCCCTTCCCGTGGACTCTCGTCGGGACGGACGCGATCGTGGCGATCGCCGCCGCGGCGGCGCTGCGAGTTCTCTCGGAGCACCGGTACGGCGACCGGTACTGCGCCGTCCTGGAGAACGCGCGATGAGCCCGCGCCTGCCCAGGGAGTCGGACTTCACCTCCAGGCTCCGGAGCCCCGCGGTCACGGCACGGGTCGGTCTCTGGCTCGGCATCTGCTTCGGCCTGGCCTTCGTGACCGGGCTGGTCAGCCACTGGTCGAAGGTGCCGCACCCGTGGGTGCCGTACCCGACCAGACCCGTCTGGGGCTACCGGGTCGTCCAGGGCCTGCACGTGATCAGCGGCACCGCGGCGGTCCCGCTGCTGCTGGTCAAGCTCTGGACCGTCTATCCCAAGCTGCTCTCCCGACCTCCGGGCCGGGCGCGTGAGCTCGTGGTCCACGGCGCCGAACGCGCGTCGATCGCGGTGCTGGTCGCGGCCGCGATCTTCCAGCTGGCCACCGGCATCGCCAACACCTCGGAGTGGTACCCCTGGCACTTCACGTTCGTGCGCACCCACTACGCCGTCGGGTGGATCGCCATCGGCGCACTGGTGGTCCACGTCGCGGTCAAGCTCCCGGTGATCCGGGCCGCGCTCGGCGCCGACCTGGAGAGCAGCGCCCTGGACCGGCCGACCGCAGCCGCGACGGCCGGCGTGCTGAGCCGACGCGGTCTCCTGGGCGCCACCTGGGCGGCCACCGGTGTCGCCGTGCTCGCCACGGCGGGAGCGACGGTGCCGTGGCTCCGACGCGTGTCGGTGCTGGCAGTCAGGTCCGGCGACGGACCCCAGGACCTTCCCGTCCGGACGTCCGCCGCGACCGCGCGGGTGACCGCGGCCGCCACCAGCGCGGCGTACCGGCTGACGGTGGTGCACGACGGTCGTCACCACGTCTTCACCCGGGCGGAGCTCGCGGCCATGCCCCAGACCAGGTCCTCGCTGCCGATCGCGTGTGTCGAAGGGTGGAGCGCCGGTGCGACCTGGCGCGGCGTCCGCATGCGCGACCTCCTGGATCGCGTCGGCGCACCGTCGGGCCGCGACGTCGCGGTGCTCTCGCTGCAGGAGCGGGGCGCGTTCCGCGACACCACCCTTCCCGACCGGTACGTCGACGACCCGGCGACCCTGCTCGCCCTCGAGCTGAACGGGGAGACCCTGTCGATCGACCACGGCTACCCGTGCCGAGTGATCGCGCCGGACCGTCCGGGGGAGCTCCAGACCAAGTGGGTCAGCCGGCTCGAGGTGCTGTCGTGATCCGCGGGATGACGTTGGCGGCGGGCCTCGGCCTCGCGGCGTACGGCGGGTGGCGGCTCCTCGCACTGGGGCCGGCCAACCTGGTGGCGACACTCACCTGGCTCGTCGGCGGCGTCGTCCTGCACGACGCCGTCCTCGCGCCGGTCACGATCGCGCTGGTCCTGGTCGCGGTGCGGCTCGTTCCGCGCCACCGGCTGGCGCCGTGGACCGTGGCGCTGATCGTGCTCGCACCGGTCACGATCCTGTCGGTGCCCGTCCTGGGCCGCCTCAGTGCGCGGGCCACCGAGCCGTCGCTGCTCGACCGCCCCTACTGGACCGGCTGGTTCGGGCTGGTGGCGGTGGTGGGGACCGCGATACTGGTGACGACGCTCGTCCGCGGCGTCACGCACCGGGCCGGTGCGGCCCAGGGAGGTGACGATGGCCACGGTCATGGTCGTCGATGACGACGTCACCGTGCGCGAGGTGGTGGTGACCTACCTCCGGGCCGCCGGGTACGACGTGGCCGAGGCGGCTGACGGCGAGTCCGCGCTCACCGGACTGCGCGTCGAGCGGGTCGACCTGGTGGTGCTCGACCTGATGCTCCCCGGGATCGACGGGATCGAGGTCTGTCGCCGGCTGCGGGCCAAGGGAGACGACGTGCCAGTGATCATGCTGACCGCGCTCGGGTCGGAGACCGACCGCGTCGTCGGGCTCGAGCTCGGCGCCGACGACTACGTCACCAAGCCGTTCAGCCCGCGGGAGCTCGTGCTGCGGGTCGAGTCCGTGCTCCGCCGGGTCGGTGAGCGCACCGGCCTGAAGGGTTCCGTCACCGACGGAGACCTGGTCGTCGACTCGACCGAGCACACCGCGACGCTGGCCGGGCGTCGCCTGCCGCTCACGGTCCGCGAGTTCGACCTGTTGCGCTTCTTCCTCAGCCATCCCGGCCAGGCGTTCTCGCGCGACGAGCTGCTGCAGCGCGTCTGGGGCTGGTCGTTCGGTGACCAGTCCACGGTCACCGTCCACGTCCGAAGGCTGCGCGAGAAGATCGAGTCGGACCCCACCCACCCGGTGCGCCTGGCGACGGTGTGGGGCGTGGGCTACCGATGGGAGCCCGCGACATGACCCACGACCAGGTCGTCATCGTCCTCACCACCGCCGCCTGGTCCGGCGGCGTCGGGCTCGTCGGCGGTCTCGTCGTCTGGATGGCGCGGCGCGCGTCGGTCCGCTGGCTCACCGTGGGCGTCGCCACGGTCGCGATCCTGGCGGTGGTCGCCGGCACGTTGGCGACCGCGCACGCCATGTTCATCTCGAGCCACGACGTGGGAGTGATCGGGCTCGTGGCGGCGGTCGCCGGCGTGGTCGCCCTGGCCTTCGCCCTCGCCGTCGGCGGAGCTCTCGCGCGGTGGTCGCGCCGGCTCCGCGACGAGGCTCGCCGCTTCGGCGAGAGCGGCGAGTTCGCGAACGACGCCTCGGGGCCGGCCGAGTTCGCCGCCCTCTCCGAGGAGCTGCGCAACACCAGCGAGCGCCTCGCGCAGTCGCGGAGCCGCGAGCTGGCCCTGGAGCAGTCGCGACGCGAGCTGGTCTCCTGGGTCTCCCACGACCTCCGGACGCCCTTGGCCGGGCTGCGGGCCATGACCGAGGCGCTCGAGGACGGCCTCGCCGACGACCCCACCCGCTACCACGCGATGATGCGGACCGAGGTCGACCGGATGGTGCGCATGGTCGACGACCTCTTCGAGCTCTCACGGATCCACGCCGGCGTGATGCGGCTGAGCCCGCAGCCGTGCGCCCTCGGCGACGTGGTGAGCGAGGCGTTGGCCGGGGCCGACTCGGTGGCCCGGGCGCGCGGCGTACGGCTGGGCGGGGAGGTGGAGGAGGACGTGCTCGTCACCGCGGACCCCGCCGGGCTGTCGCGGGTCGTGTCCAACCTGCTGATGAACGCGATCCGGCACACGCCTGCCGACGGGGTGGTCGAGATCCGCGGCCGTGCCGTCCCCGCCGGGGTGGAGCTCTCCGTCACCGACGCCTGCGGCGGGATGCGGGAGGAGGACATCTCGCGCGTCTTCGACGTGGGCTGGCAGGGGAGCGCCGCGCGGACACCGGGTCCCTTCGACTCCCGTGACGGCGCGGGTGCCGGGCTCGGCCTGGCCATCGTGAAGGGGATCGTCGAGGCGCACCTCGGCCATGTAGCCGTCACCAACCATGACCCCGGCTGCCGGTTCCTGGTGACGCTGCCGGGCTAGGTAGGTCAGGATGTGCCGGTGACCCCACGGCCCGGCCCTCTCGAGCCAGCCGCCCTCCAGCCCGACACCAAGGACTGGACCTGGGTGCTGGACCGGCCCTGCGACGAGTGCGGCTTCGACGCCGCGAGCTTCGACCGACATGCGATCCCGCGGGCCTTCCGCACGAACGCCCAGGTGTGGTTCGCGCTCCTGGCCGACCCGTCCGTGGCGGAGCGCACCCGGCCCGACCGGTGGTCGACGCTCGAGTACGCGTGCCACGTGCACGACGTCCACCAGATCTACCACGACCGCGTGTCGCAGATGCTGGCCGACGACGACCCGCTCTTCGAGAACTGGGACCAGGACAGATCGGCCGAGGAGGGGCGGTACGCCGACCAGCTGCCGTCGATCGTCGGGCCCACGCTGGTGGCCGCGGCGTACGCGATGAGCGACCTCTACGCGTCCGTGCCGCCGCTGTCGTGGCACCGTCGAGGTCGTCGCAGCGACGGGCACGCGTTCACGATCGAGTCGCTCGCGCGCTACCAGCTCCACGACGTCGTGCACCACCTCCACGACGTGAGGCACGCCGCGCGCGCGGCGACGGTCAGGGCGTACGACGACTCCGCGGCCGACTACCGCGCGAACACCTCCGAGATGCCCTCGAGCATCCAGGCCCTGGTCGACCGCTTCGCGGCACGTCTGCGACCCGGGGCACGGGTGCTGGAGATCGGCAGCGGATCGGGCCGCGACGCGCGGGCGCTCGAGGACGCGGGGCTGTCCGTGCGACGGACCGACATCACCCCGGCGTTCGTCGCGATGCTCCGGGAGGCGGGGAACCAGGCCGACGTGGTGGACCCGGCCGTCGACGACCTGTCCGACCCCGCCGCGCCCGGCACGCCGTACGCCGGTGTCTGGGCGGACGCCAGCCTGCTCCACGTCGACCGGCACGAGCTCGCGCTCGTGCTCAGCCGGCTCGCCGACGCGACCGAGGCCGGGGGTGTGCTCTTCGTCGGGTTGAAGGAGGGCGACGGCGAGGACTGGTCGATCCACGGCAACGTGACCGCTCCGCGCTTCTTCACCTTCTGGCGCGAGGAGCCGCTGAGGTCCGCCCTCGCGGGTGCCGGCTGGCGGGTGGAGCAGGTGGAGCACGAGGTGAGCGAGGACGGGGAGGGCTGGCTGCAGGTCTTGGCGCTGCGTGCCTGACCGGGCGGCATGATGGTGCCGTGAGGCACACGGAGTTCTGGGCCCGCATGGAGTCCGCGCTCGGTCCGGCGTACGCACGCGCCTGGGCCGACCAGTTCGTGATCGGCGACCTGGGAGAGCGGACCGCGCAGCAGGCGTTGGACGCCGGTGAGCCGCCGAAGGTCGTGTGGGCCGCCGTCTGGCGCACCCTGGACCTGCCGCCCTCCGAGCGGTGACGGAGCGAGCCTGCCCGACACGCGAGCGTGGTCGTTGAGTGTGACGGCACGCCCGGCAGACTGATCCGCGCCATGCCTGCCAGCGCCGAAGCCGACCCCGCCCGCGAGGTCGGTGAGACCACGGCGACGATGAACCTCGCGCTCCGGATCGGCGAGCTGTTGCTGTCCTCCGGGGCCGGCGCCGCCGACGTGAGCGCCGCCATGCGCAACGTCGCCTGGGCGTGCGGTCTGCGCGGGTACACGGCCGACGTGATGTTCAACGAGCTCACGATGAGCCAGCAGTCCTCTCCCGAGCAGCCCGCGCTGATCCAGATCAGGCACGTGCGGTACCGCGAGGTCGACTACGGCGACCTGACCGAGGTCGACCACCTGATGCGCGCCCTCGTGGCCGGCGACATCGACCGGGCCGAGGCGACGACCCGGCTCAACCGGATCATCTCCTCGGGTCACTCGCGGCCGCGCTGGTCGGTCACGGCCGCGCTGGGCGTGATGGGAGGCGGCGTCGGACTGGTGCTGGGCGGCGACGGGCTGGTGGTGGCCGTGGCGGCCGCCGCCGCGATGCTGGTCGACCAGATGCAGAGACAGATGGGACGACGCCGTCTCCCGGCGTTCTACCAGCAGGTCGCAGGCGGACTTCTGGCGACGCTGATCGCGGTCGGCGTGGCGGCTACCCCGGCAGATGTCTCACCCAGCCTGGTGATCTCGACCAGCATCATCATGCTGCTCGCCGGAGTGAACTTCCTGGGTGCCATCCAGGACGCCCTGACCGGGTTCCCGGTGACGGCCGGCGCGCGGATCCTGGAGGCGTTCCTGGCCACGGCGGGCGTCGTCGCCGGCGTCAGCGGCGGGCTGCAGGTCGCCGACGGGCTCGGCATCGACCTCGGGCGAGTGAATCCCGGTGCCTACTCGATCGCAGACATCCCGGTGATGGTGCTGGGCGGTGCCGTCGCCGCAGCGGCGTACGCGTTCGCGGCGTACGCACCCACACGCGCGCTCCTCCCGATCGGGCTGGTGGCCGCGGTGGCTCTGGCCCTGTACGCCGTGGCGCTGCAGCACGGCGTGGGGATCGCGTGGTCGTCGGCCGTGGCGGCGCTGCTGCTCGGCCTGGTCAGCTATCCCGTCGCGGCTCGGACGCGG
Organism: Nocardioides sp.; assembly: GCF_036503465.1. GTDB lineage: Bacteria > Actinomycetota > Actinomycetes > Propionibacteriales > Nocardioidaceae > Nocardioides. Next base: position 14,870 of record NZ_DASXWU010000019.1, on the reverse strand, counting down.
ATTCCGACGCTGGTCGTGGTCGCGGCCGGCATCACGCCGTTCCTGCCCGGTCTGTCGATCTACCGCGGACTGACCCTGCTCGCCACCGACTCGAGCAAGGCACTGCTCGCGATGGTGACCGCCGCAGCGATCGCGATCGCGTTGAGCTCCGGTGCGATCCTGGGCGAGTACGTCGCCCAGCCGATCCGGCGCGAGGCGCACCGCCTGGAGAGCAAGCTGGCCGGCCCGCGTCTGGTCGGGCCCCACAGCGTGCGGGCGGTGCGCGGCCTGCGGCGGCGCCGAGGACGCAGCCGCACCGGCGAGCGGGACTAGGCCAGCCGCTTCTGGAACTCGCCGTACACCTGGACCACCTCGAAGCCGAGGGCCTCGTTGATGGCGACCATCTGCGCGTTCACCTCGGCGTTGCTCGTCTGGATGTAGTGCCGATCGGGGAACCGCTCGCCCAGCAGCCGCAGCTGCGCACACTTCACGCCCATGCCGAGGCGACGGCCGCGGTGGTCGGGGTGGACCAGGGTGCCGTACTGGTCGACGTGCTTGGAGTCGCCACCGGGCACGGAGGCGTCGGCATACGCGACCACGGCGCCGTCGCGCACCGCGAAGGCGGAGACCGCGGTCCGGCCCGCCTCCGCGCGCTCGCGCTCGAGAGCGTCGAAGTCCTCGAGGGTGTCGCGCCCGGCTTCCAGGTCGAGGTCGCCGTGGGGCATCTCGACGACGATGAGGTTGCGAAGGTCGACGTACGACGCGCGCAGCTCGGCCGGGACCGGGCCGACGAAGGCCCTGATCTCGTAGCCCGCGTGGTACGGCGCCGCGTGAGCCGCGAGGCGGTCCAGCAGCTCGAGGTCGATCGGGAACGTCAGGCGCCGCTCGATCTCGGTCATCGCCATGGTGTAACCGTTGCGCTGGGCGAACAGCCGGTTCCCCTGCAGTCCCTCCCCGACCCGTGCCTGGGTCCGCAGGACCGTCCGCCCCAGCGAGTGCGCCTGCTCCTCGGTGGCGGCGAGGAGACGCGTGCCGTGACCCCGCCGCTGGTGGTCCGGATGGACCCAGAGCAGCATCGTCACCACCTCGAGGTTGTCGCGCGTGCTCCCCATCAGGATCGACTCGGCCACCATCCGTCCGTCGACGAACGCGCCGAACCCTTCGAACAGCTCCGCCGTGTCGGAGGTCAGCATCGCGACCGCGTCCTCCCGGGAGTAGAGCCCGACCTCGGGGTCCTCGGCCAGCTCCGCCGCGGCGTACACGTCCTGGAAGCCGTCCATGTCGGCGTCGCTCGCGGGGTCGAGGCGACGTATCACCAGCTCGGACACGGATCTCACGGTCGCGGTCGAAGGAGGGTATTTCAAGCGGTTTCCGGATCGGCCGTATCACCCGGCCGTGGCCGGTCTCCTCGTCACAAGACCCGCTCGGAGGTGAGCGGGGATGGTGCAACGGGAGACCCCATGGCGGACACGTGGACCGATCACATTCTGGGCCGGGCGGCCGACGAGGCCGCCCCCATCGTGACCGAGGTCGGCACGACCGGACCGGGAGAACGCGAGGCCATCACGACGGGCGACGTGCTGTCGAAGTCGGTGAACCTCGAGACACCACTCACGCTCGGACCCGACTCGCCGATGTGGCGAGGGCCCAGCGACGACCCGCGGATCCGCAGGCTCGCCCAGGAGCTGATCGCCCAGCAGCTGAAGGCGCAGACGGCCGTCGGCGACGCGATGCTGCAGCTCCTCGCGAGCCCCGACCTACGGGTGGCCTCCGACGTCACCCAGCGGGCGCCCCAGATCATCGGCCGGATCACCAACCCGGGCGGCTCGCCGGCCACCGGCGTCCGCGTGGGACTGGACCCCGCGGGGTTGACCGCCGAGGAGGCGGCCCGGTCGGCCGCGAACACGACGCAGGACGGCAGCTTCGCGATCCAGCTGCCCGTGCGTCTGACCGACGTCTCGGTCGAGCTCCCGGGCCTGGTCGTCCAGGGCGCCAACCGGACGGCGACCTTGGCGACGGTGCTCCACGACGTCGCGGTGACCGGCGTACTCCCGCCCATCGAGCTGGACGAGCCGGTGACGCCGCTTCCGCTCGACTTCCTCGGCCTGCTCGCCGAGCTCGACGGCGACCCCGCGGAAGCAGCCGACGACGGGCACGAGACCCCGACCATCTCGCTCGGGGACGACGAGTGCTCGCTGATGTTCCGCAAGGACACCTCGCACGACAAGTTCCCCTACAGCGTGATGTTCCGGCTCTCCGACCCGTCCGTGGTCGCGCCCACGCTGACCTTCACGCTCACTCCCAAGCTGCTCGAGGGGATTGCGCACCTGAAGCAGGCCCGCATCCCGGTGTTCGGCCCGATCAACCCCGCACTGGTCCTGGCCGGCGCTCTGGACGAGATCGAGCTCGACCTCGTCGAGCGGGTGCCGATCTCGCGACCGCTCTCGATCGACGGCTTCCGCGACGGGTTGGCGCAGCCGTTCGGCAGCATGTTCGCAGGGACGCCGCTGGCCGGCTCGCTGGCGATCGGGTACGTCGTCCATCTCGCGCAGCGCTGGACGCCGCTCGGGCTCGCGCTCGGGGACCTCGTGTACTCGTTGCCGCTCGCCCCGGGGGAGCAGCAGCGGGTCGCGGTGGTCGAGCGCACCGCGACCTCCCAGGTGATCGACTCCGAGACCCTCGAGACGACCGAGGCGCTGGCGTTCAGCGAGCTCGCCGACACCTCGGCCGACGCGACCTTCGCCTCGGCGTTCAACGAGTCGGCCTCGGGCGGCACGCACATGGAGACGACCGCCGACTCCTCGAGCTGGGCGGCCGCGGGCGGCATCGGCCTCGCGATCGGCCCGCTGGTGCTCGGCGGTGGTGGTGGCGGCGGCTCGGGTCACTCCGAGAGCACCGGCGACACCAACACCTGGATGTCGGGCAACAAGAGCAGCACGTCGTCGGCGGTCGAGACCACGCACGCCGCGACCCAGCGGCAGGCCTCCGCGCGCCGCCAGGCCGCGCGCGCCTCGATGAGGCTGGCGACCGCGTCGGAGACCGACAAGGTCGTCACCAAGGTGATCACCAACCACAACAAGACGCGTGCGCTCACCGTGCAGTACTGGGAGGTCGTGCGGATGTTCGACGTGAGCACCAACGTCGAGGGCACGTCGCTGGTCTGCCTGGTGCCGCTGGACGTGATCCGCTTCCTGCCGCCCGGGGAGCCGGGGACTCTCGTCGCGGCACCCGCCGACCGGCCGTCGGTGCTCCACCGGTACCAGGAGCTGATCTCCCACGCCGACGTCCTGACGAACGTCGTACCCGCGCGCTACCGGCAGGGCCTGGCCCTGGTCACCGAGTTCGCCGGCGACCCGCAGGCCGCCGTCCAGGGCTCGGGAGGCGACGCCGAGGACGTGCTCGACCTGTCCCTCGCCGGCCGGTTCCTGCCGTTCGAGGACCTCTACGTGTCGGTCGTGTCGAAGCGCGGATTCCGTACGGCGCCCACACCGCTCACCGGCACCGGGACGGTCGAGCCGCTGCCGACCGGCCAGGACAGCTACGCCTCCGAGAGCGACATGCTCAAGGACCTGCGCGACCGACGCGCGCCCACCGGCACCACGACGACCCTGCACGGCTCAGTCGTGCTGCCGTCCTCGATGCCGCGCCAGGACGTGGCCGGCTTCGAGATCAGCCGGCGCTTCCGCTCGCTGAGCTACAGCTTCATCGGCCGCGCGGTGCGCAACCTCAAGGCCGCCGTCGACCTGCTCGGCATCACCGGCGACCTGACCGACGCCGTCGCCGAGGCCGCGGCGCAGGGCTCGGGACAGGTCACCTACACGCCCGACCAGCTCGAGTCGTTGCTCGGCGGGCCGCCGGTGACGTCGTTCTCGGCGACGGCCACCGGCGTGACCTTCGCCCAGGCGACGTTCCCGGTCGCGCTCGACCTGCCGCGCACGCCGTACCCGGTCTCGAGCCGCGTCGTGCCCCCGCTCCTGGGGTACACGTCGGTGCTGGAGATCGAGAAGACGCTGCAGTGGTGCGTCCGCAACACGATGAGCGCCTCGGTGGCCGTCTTCGGCTCGCTGACCAACGAGGAGCGGGTCGTGATGCTGGAGCGGTACGAGGTCACCCTGCCGCCCGACGACGACGGCAACCTGCAGTCGGTGCCGCTGGTCTCGTGCATCACCAACCAGGTGCTCGGCTACTTCGGGAACTCGATGGTGATGCCGTTCCAGATCCCCGCGGAGGCGACCGCGCTGACGACGACCACCAATGCGGACGGCACGAAGGTGCCCGGGCTGACGACCGCCGACGTCACGGACGCGCTCACCCGGTTCCACACCGACGGTTTCTCACCTCCGCACACGACGATCGCCCTGCCCACCAAGGGCGTGCTCGGCGAGGCCGTGCTCGGTCACTGCCCGTCGGCGGAGAAGATCGACCTCACCCGCTTCTGGAACTGGCAGGACAGCCCGGCCGACCAGGCCACCGACATCCAGCCTGTCCAGGTGCCGCAGGGCTCGCTCACCGCGGGTCTCAGCGCACCGAGCGACCTGGTGGGGATGGCGCCGATGATCAACAACTTCTCGACGACGGGCGTCACGCCGGACACCTCTCTGGCCCGCGCGCTCGCGGACGCGGCGGCCAAGGAGCAGGGCTTCGACATCAAGGCGCTGACCAACGCCGACAACCTGGCGACCGTGCAGGGCAAGACGCTGGAGACCGCCGAAGCGGCTCGCAAGGACGCCCTGCAGCAGGCGACGACCCTGGCCACCAAGGCGATGGACGCCGCGGTCAAGGTCGCCACCACGAAGAAGGGCGAGGACAAGGTCGGCGACAGCGTCGACCCGCTGACCGTGCTCTTCGCCAAGGACAAGGACAAGATCGAGGACGCACCTGCCGGCACGAGCGCCAAGGGCCAGACCCAGGCGATCAAGGACTGGGCCGCGAAGGCGAAGGCAGCGAAGGCAACCGCGATCAGCGTCAAGGGCTACTCCTCGACCGACGACACCGCGAGCAAGGCCGACGACCTGCAGAACGGCCGGGCCACCGCCCTGAAGACGGCACTCGAGCAGGCCGGGCTGACCGGGGTCACCGCGGCCAAGGGCGGCAAGCTCAGCAAGGGCGAGGCCGGGACCCAGCGCAAGGCCGACGCCACCATCACCGAGCCGAAGCAGGGCAAGGACGGCGGCAAGGGCGGCAAGGACGCGACCGGGACCGCGGACGCCGGCGCCGGGGGTGGCGGCGATGGCTCCGGCGGCTCTGGCGGCGGATCCGGCGGGAACTGACGAGATCGAGGGAGAACCGACATGACCACGCAACCAGTCTCCGTGGACCTCAACGTCGGCGGCGTCGACACCGCGCCGGACGCGGCCGAGACCGCCACGGTGGCCTCACCGGAGTCCATCGACGACCTGATGGGGGTCCTCACCGGGCTGATCGGCTCGGCGAGCAGTCCCGAGATCCGGCAGGCGCAGGTGCTGCTGCTGCAACGACTGGCGCTGGAGGGCGACGTGATCCCCTCGCGGATCCCCGCGCCGGCCAACATCACCCAGATCGGCGGCTACCTCAACCTGCTGACCGCGCTCGGTCAGGACGACATGCGCACGCAGATGCTCGGGGCCACGCTCGGCCTCGCGGGGTCGCTGCCCTTGCCGGGCCTCGACCAGCAGCCGCCGCCCCTGTCGTTGGCCGTGGTGTCGAACGACGTGCCGCCAGGCTCGACCGGCGTAGCCGCGACGGTGACGATGCGGTCGGACCTGGTGTCCGGGCTCGCGACCGCGCTGCAGACCGTGCACACGGCCGGCGGGCTGCTGCCGCTGTCGGCGCCGGCGGCGCTGCCTCCCGTTGGCTCGGCGGCGTTCGACCCGCTGCTCCATCTGGGGCGGGCCGTGCTCGCCGCACCGGTCGTCACCCTGGTCGACCCGCAGACGGATGCGGTCGTCCTCGGCCGAGCCGCCTCCGACACCGGCACGTCGTACCGGCTGGCGGTGCGGGTGCGTTCGGGTACCACGGGCGCGAGCACGGAGGACTGGACCTGCCTGATGTGGGACGCCGTGAGCGCGTCGTACGCCGAGCAGACGGTCTCCGGCGCGACCCTGCTGCCGATCGAGACCGCTCTGAGCGGGTCCGGCCTGATGGCGGTCCGCCCCTCCGGCGTGCCCTCCGGCCGCAACGACCTGGCGTGGGCGCGGCTGGCCGACGTGGCCGGCCTGCTGCCGGGGGTGACCAGGCTCGGCGACGAGCTGGCGCTGGTCTATTCGAAGCGGCAGATCGCGGCGAGTGCCTTCGCCCCGATGGTCGACTTCGTCTGGGACGGCGGGGCCTTCGCCACTCCGGCTTGAGCGCCTCCGTCTGTCCATCCCTTCCTGCGTCTCGCGGGTGTCGGCGTGTCGACGCGCGGTCGAACACGTGTTCGGCTTAGATGTTGTCGACGCAGAGCTCGATCAGCAGGGTCTTCCACAGGCTGCGCCCTGGCGCGCACGCTCTGTCGGTGCCCCGGTCTAGCGTCTGGCGCGACGACGAAGACCGACAGCGAAGAGCAGCACCCGAGTCGGGGTAGGGCCCCGGAAGAGGATGGGACAAGACATGGCTGGAGACCGCGACCAGGCGCTCAACGTGGCGCTCGCGCAGATCGAGAAGCAGTTCGGCAAGGGCTCTGTGATGCGCCTGGGTGACGAGACCCGCGCCCCGCTGGAGGTGATCCCGACCGGCTCGATCGCCCTCGACGTGGCGCTCGGCCTGGGCGGTCTGCCGCGCGGCCGGGTGGTCGAGATCTACGGTCCGGAGAGCAGCGGAAAAACCACGGTGGCTCTCCACGCCGTCGCCAACGCCCAGCGTGCCGGCGGCATCGTGGCGTTCATCGATGCCGAGCACGCCCTCGACCCGGAGTACGCCAAGGCCCTCGGTGTCGACACGGACGCGCTGCTGGTCAGCCAGCCCGACTCCGGTGAGCAGGCGCTCGAGATCGCCGACATGCTGGTGCGCTCCGGTGCCCTGGATCTGGTCGTGATCGACTCGGTGGCCGCACTCGTGCCGCGGGCCGAGATCGAGGGTGAGATGGGTGACAGCCACGTCGGGCTCCAGGCCCGGCTGATGAGCCAGGCGCTCCGGAAAATGACGGGCGCGCTCAACAACTCGAATACCACCGCAATCTTCATCAACCAGTTGCGCGAAAAAATCGGGGTCATGTTCGGTTGCTTCTCATATAGCAGTCGCGTGGTGCTCGCGGATGGTACGACCGAGAAGATCGGCAAGATCGTCAACCAGAAGTTGGACGTCGAGGTGATGTCCTACGACCCCGACTCGGACGAAGTCGTTCCGCGGCGCGTGGTCAACTGGTTCGACAACGGAGTCGCGGAGCGCTTCCTCCAGTTCACGGTCGAGAAGTCGGGAGGGAACGGCCGCGCGCAGTTCGCCGCAACGGAGAACCACCTGATCCGCACGCCCGGCGGCTGGCGGGAGGCGGGTGAGCTGATCGCCGGTGACCGCGTGATGGCGTCCGAGACCCACCGCCTCAGTGACCAGCAGTGGCAGGTGGTGCTCGGCTCCCTGATGGGCGACGGCAACCTCTCACGCGACCGACGTGACCGCAACGGGGTGAGGTTCCGGCTCGGTCACGGCGCGAAGCAGAGCGCGTACCTGGACTGGAAGGTGTCGCTGCTCGGCAACATTCCGGTCTCACGACGTTCGGATGCCCGTGGGGCGGTCTTCGCGGACTTCACGCCCTTGCCTGAGCTCGGTGAACTCCAGCGTGCCGTCTACATGGTTCCCGGCAAGAAGGTACTGACCGACGAGTACCTCAAGGCACTCACGCCGCTGGCGCTGGCGATCTGGTACATGGACGACGGCTGCTTCACCCTTCGATCCAAGGGCCTGCGGGAGCGGACGGCTGGTGGCAGCGGTCGGATTCAGATGGGCCTGGAGTCGATGACCAAAGGCACGCGGGACCGTCTGGTCGACTACCTCCGTGACACCTACGGACTCGACGTCTCGTGGCGTGAGTCGGGTACTGCCCGCAAGGCCATGCTCACTTTCTCGACAGCCTCATCCAAGCGCTTCCTGGACCTCGTAGCGCCGTACATCCACCCCTCGATGGACTACAAGCTGCTCGAGGGACAGCGTGGCCGTTTCGACGTGACTCGCGAGTTCGTCGACCCAGTTGTCCGCCCGGTCCCCGCCCGCATTCTTGACGTCCACGTCAAGCCGCCCACACGATCAATGCACAAGTTCGACATCGAGGTGGAGGGCAACCACAACTACTTCGTGGACGGTGTGATGGTGCACAACTCGCCGGAGACGACCACGGGTGGGCGTGCATTGAAATTCTATTCTTCGGTGCGCCTGGACGTCCGCCGCATCGAGACCCTCAAGGACGGCACCGACATGGTCGGCAACCGCACCCGGGTCAAGGTCGTGAAGAACAAGGTCGCCCCCCCGTTCAAGCAGGCGGAGTTCGACATCATGTACGGCAAGGGGATCAGCCGCGAGGGCGGCCTGATCGACGTGGGTGTCGAGTCGGGTCTGGTCCGCAAGGCCGGGGCTTGGTACACCTACGAGGGCGACCAGCTCGGCCAGGGCAAGGAGAACGCCCGTCAGTTCCTCGCCGACAACCCCGACCTCGCCAACGAGCTGGAGAAGAGGATCCTCGAGAAGCTCGGCGTCGGCCCGACGGTCGACACCCCGGCCGAGGACGACCTGTCCGACGAGCCGATCGGCGTCGACGATTTCTGAGGCCTGGTCAGGCGACGTCGGGAAGGGGGTCCGTGCCTGGACGGGCGAGCCCCCTCCCGACGTCGAGGCCGAGGGGCCGGATGCCGACCCGGAGTCCGTCGCCCGCACGATCCTGCTCGACGCACTGACAGGTCAGGCACGCAGTCGCAAGGAGCTGCGCGACAAGCTGGCGAAGAGAGACGTGCCCGACGAGCTGGCCGAGCGGCTGCTCGACCGGTTCACCGAAGTCGGTCTCGTGGACGACGAGGCGTTCGCGAGGTCATGGGTGGAGAGCCGGCAGCGCAGTCGCGGGTTGGCCCGCCGCGCCCTCGCCCAGGAGCTCCGTCGCAAGGGTGTCGACGACGACACCGCACGCACCGCGCTCGACGACCTCGACCCGGCGCAGGAGGAGGCGGCGGCCCGCGACCTGGTGCGCAAGAAGCTGCGGTCCATGCGTGGCGTCGACAACGCCACCGCGACGCGCCGGCTGGCCGGACTGCTGGCGCGCAAGGGCTATCCAGCCGGTCTTGCGTTCGCCGTGGTCCGCGACGAGCTCGGTGCGTCGGAGGAGGACGATCCGTCCGACATGATGGGTCCGTGACGGCCCACCTCCACCGACTCCCACCGGGACCGGTCGACCTGACCTCCATCGCGACCGACGCGACGCCCGGATTCGAGGGCGGGAAGAAGCAGGGAGCGGCCGCGCTCGCCGCATTGGCGGACGAGCTGGCGGACCTCCAGGAGCGGCTGTGGGCCGAGCGCAGCACGGGCTCGCGGCGCCGCCTGCTGCTCGTCCTGCAGGGGATGGACACCTCCGGCAAGGGTGGCGTGCTCCGGCACACGGTCGGGCTGGTCGATCCGCAGGGCGTGCGGATCACCAGCTTCAAGGCGCCGACCGACGAGGAGAAGCAGCACTACTTCCTGTGGCGCATCCGCAAAGCCCTCCCGCAGCCCGGGTACGTCGGGGTCTTCGACCGGTCGCACTACGAGGACGTGCTGATCGTCCGGGTGCACGGGCTGGCTGAGCCCGAGACGATCGAGCGCCGGTACGACGAGATCAACGACTTCGAGGCCGAGCTGGCCGACGACGGGGTCGTGATCGTCAAGTGCATGCTCCACATCTCGGCCGCCGAGCAGAAGGAGCGGCTGCTGGCTCGGCTGGACAACCCGGACAAGTACTGGAAGTTCAACCCCGGAGACATCGACGAGCGCGCACGCTGGGGTGACTACCGCACGGCGTACGAGGTCGCCCTGGAGCGCACCAACACCGAGGCCGCGCCGTGGTACGTCGTGCCGTCCGACAAGAAGTGGTACCGCAACCTGGTCGTCGGCCGGCTGCTGCTCGAGCACCTGCGCGACATGGAGCTCGAGTGGCCACCCGCCGACTTCGACGTCGACGTGCAGCGAGGCCGACTGGTCGAGGAGGCGCCGGTCTCGTGATCGACACCGTCCGGGTCACCCGCTACGTGACGCCTCTGCGTGAGGGCGGCAGCCTCCCCGGGATCGTCGAGGGGGACGATCTCGGCACCTACGTGTGCAAGTTCCGGGGCGCCGGCCAAGGCGTCCGGGTCCTCGTCGCCGAGGTCATCGTCAGCGCCCTGGCGACCAGGCTCGGGCTCAGGACTCCCCGGCTGGTCGCCCTCGACCTCGATCCCGAGATCGCGCGTTACGAGGCGGACGAGGAGGTGCAGGACCTCCTCAACGCGAGCCCCGGGCTCAACCTCGGCATCGACTTCCTGCCGGGGGCCTTCGGCTACGAGGGGGAGGCGAGCACGCCACCCGACGTCGCGGTCCGGATCTTGTGGCTCGACGCGTTCACGGCGAACGTCGACCGCACCTGGCGCAACCCCAACCTCCTGCTCTGGCACGGTGAGCCGTGGGTGATCGACCACGGCGCCGCGCTCTACTTCCACCACGCCTGGTCCGGAGGCGTGACCGACCCGGCGAGGTTCGCCGCCCAGGCCTGGGACGCCGGCGACCACGTGTTCGGTGCGCACATCGACCGTCTGCCCGCCACGGATGCGGCGATCGACCTGACCCTCGACGACCTCGAGGCGTGCGTGGCCGAGGTGCCCGACGTCTGGCTCGAGCCGGTGCCAGGCGCAGAGACACCCGATCAGCTGCGCTCGGCGTACGTCGCCTTCCTGTCCGCCCGCCTGGCCACCCGCGCCTGGCTTCCGGGAGCGTCGGCGGCATGACCACCCCGACGACGGCGATGCCCTACCAGTACGTCGTGCTCCGCTGCGTGCCGCGGGTCGACCGGGAGGAGTTCGTCAACGTCGGCGTCGTCCTCTACTGCGAGGAGGCGGCATACCTCCAGACCGACTGGAGCGTCGACCGCGAGCGTCTCGCCGCGCTCGCCCCCGACCTGGATCTCGACGCGGTCTGCGAGGGACTCGACTTCGTCCGTGATGTCTGCTCCGGTGACGAGTCCGTGGGCGCCGTCGCCACCAAGCCCGCAGGGCAGCGCTTCGGCTTCCTCAAGGCTCCTCGCAGCACGGTGCTCCAGCCCGGCCCCGTGCACGGCGGCATGACCACCGACCCCGGGCGCCAGCTGGAGCACCTGCTGGAGCGCTTCGTGGGTTAGTGGGTCGTCCGCCCGTCAGGAGCCTAGAGGTGCCCCTCAGGCGGACGACCCGGAAACCTCAGACGGGCACGAGCTCGACCGCGCCGACGGCGTACCGGGCGAGGACCGTGCGCGCCACCGCCTCGTGCACCCCGAGCGGCTCGGCCACGGCGACAGCACCCGCCTCGAGCGCGAGCTCCTTGGCCCGGTCGGGCAGGAAGCCGGGGGCGAGGAACAGGGATGCGACCGCGATGTGGCGTCGACCCTCCTTGCGGAAGGCGCGGACCGCCTCGCCGGTGGCCGGGGGAGCGGCGGAGGCGAACGCCGCCGTCACCGGCAGCCGGTGGTGCGTGCCCCAGAGCCGGGCGAGTCGGGCGACCGACTGGTTGGCGAGCGGATCGCTGGAGCCGGCCGCCGCAAGCACCAGCGCATCCAGCTCGCGGACGCGGGCTGCCTTCAGCGCCTCGCGCATCCGCATGTCGAGCACCTCGAGGAAGCACGCCTCGAGACCGAGGATCGATGTGGCGCGCACCTGGACGTGCTCGTGGCGGGCGTCGGCCTCGGCCACGGCGGCGGGGACGTCGACCCGCGCGTGGAAGGCGTCGGTCAGGAGCAGCGGTACGACGACGATCTCCTCGAACCTCGCCCGCGCGAGCTTGTCGACGACCGTGTTCAGCGACGGCTTGGACAGGTCGAGGAACGCGGTCTCGATCCTCAGGTCGGGTCGCAGTTCGCGGACCTCGTCCACGAGCGCCTTGATGGTCGCGGCGGACCGCGGGTCACGGCTCCCGTGAGCCAGGGCCACCAGTGCAGGAGCAGCCATCAGCGCGGCCTCCTCTCGTTGTTCATCACCGTGTCGATGACCGGTGCGGGGCAACCGACGACGCTGTCGATCGGGGTCTGTGGGATCGGTCGGGTCATGAGTGGATCCCGCACTCGGTCTTGTTCGTGCCGGCCCAGCGTCCGCTGCGCGGGTCGTCACCCGGGGCGACTCGACGCGTGCAGGGTGCACAGCCGATCGACGGGTAGCCGTCGTACACGAGGGGGTTGACCAGCACGCCGTTCTCGGCGACGTACCGCTCGATGTCGTCGTCGCTCCAGCGCGCCAGGGGCGACACCTTGACCTTGCCCTTGCGCGCGTCCCAGCCGACGACGGGCGCGATGACCCGGTTGCGGGTCTCGGCGCGCCGCAGGCCGGTGGCCCACGCGTCGTACCCCTGCAGCGCCTCGCTCAGCGGCTTGACCTTGCGGAGCGCGCAGCAGAGGTCGGGGTCGCGCTTGAAGAGCTCCGGTCCGTACGTCGCGTCCTGCTCGGCGATGGACTGGACCGGGCTGATCGGGATCAGGTTCACGTCCATCGTGGCACCGACGGCGTCCGCGGTGCCGATGGTCTCGGCGAAGTGGTAGCCGGTGTCGAGGAAGACCACGTCGATGCCCGGAGCGACCCGCGAGGCGAGGTCGGCGAGGACGGCGTCCGCCATCGACGACGTGATGCAGAAGCGGTCGCCGAAGGTCGCGACCGCCCACTCGATGATGTCCTCGGCGGGGGCCAGCTCGAGCTCCGCGCCGACGTGCGACACCAGCTCGCGCAGCTCCTCGGGGCTGCGGCCGGCGGTGTGGGTGCCGCGGAAGTTCCGCGCGCGGGTCGTGCTCAGGGCCGTCATCGCGTCGACTCCTGGGGTCGGACGAGTCCGAGCAGCTTCAGCGAGAACGCCCGCAGACAGGAGCGGCACTCCCAGGCACCGTGCCCGTGCTCCCAGGGGCGAAGGTCCTGGTCACCGCAGTAGGGACAGTGGAAGGGAACGGCGCGTTCGGTCATGACGCCACCTCCAGGCCGGGGGCGACGAGCACCTTGTCACCGCGCAGCAGCTCCTCGTCGGCACGCGCGACCCAGGTCGCGAACGACTCGCCGTCCCCGCGGTCGGCCAGGAAGTTGGAGACGACCGTCGTCACGTAGTCGTCGAGCCCGGCGCTGGTCACCTTGTGCGCGCGCAGCTTGCGCCCGAAGCCCGCCTGCAGGCCGGTGGCTCCGCCGAGGTGCACCTGGAAGCCCTCGACCTGGTGGTCGCCGTCCATCACCAGCTGACCCTTGAGCCCGATGTCGGCGACCTGGGTGCGGGCGCACGCGTTGGGGCAGCCGTTGACGTTGACCGTGATCGGCACGTCGAGGTCGGGGAAGCGCCGCTCGAGCTCGGCGACCAGGTCGCGGGCGCGGTTCTTGGTGTCGACGATGGCCAGCTTGCAGAACTCGATGCCCGTGCAGGCCATGGTGTTCTGCCGCCAGGCCGACGGGCGGGCGGAGAGCCCGATCGCGTCGAGGTCGTCGAGCAGGTCGTCGAGGACGGCGGGCTCGACCCCGACCAGCACCAGCTTCTGGTACGGCGTGAGGCGGGCGCCGGCGACGGCGTACCGCTCCATCACCTCGGCAAGGCGCAGCAGCAACGACCCGGAGACCCGGCCGACGGTCGGCGCGATCCCGACGTACACCTTCCCGTCGTGCTGCGGGTGGACGCCGACGTGGTCGCGGTGCCCGACCGGCGAAACCGGCGAGTCGAGCGAGACGAGCGGCCGGCCCAGGTACTCGTTCTCGAGCACCTCGCGGAACTTCTCGACGCCCCAGTCGGCGACCAGGAACTTCAGCCGGGCCCGCGACCGCAGCCGCCGGTAGCCGTAGTCGCGGAAGATCGAGACGACGCCCTCCCAGACGTCCGGCACCTCGTCCAGCGGGATCCAGGCGCCCAGCCGCTGCGCGAGCATCGGGTTGGTGGACAGCCCGCCGCCGACCCACAGGTCCAGCCCGGGGCCGTGCTCGGGGTGTTCCACACCGACGAACGAGATGTCGTTGAGCTCGTGGACGATGTCGGTCAGCCCGGAGATCGCGGTCTTGAACTTGCGCGGCAGGTTCGCGTACTTCGGGTCGCCGATGTAGCGGCGGCGGATCTCGGCCAGCGCCGAAGAGGCGTCGAGCACCTCGGCCGCGGCGATCCCGGCGACTGCCGAGCCGAGCATCCCGCGTGGGCTGTCGCCGCACGCCTCCATCGTGGTCAGGCCGACCTCTTCGAGCCGCGACCAGATCGTCGGGACGTCCTCGATGCGGATCCAGTGGTACTGGATGTTCTGCCGGTCGGTGATGTCGGCGGTGTCGCGCGCGTAGTCCTGCGACAGCTCGCCGAGCACACGCAGTTGCCCGGTGGTGAGGCCGCCGCCGTCGGTGCGCACGCGCATCATCAGGTAGCGGTCGTCGAGCTCTTCGGGCTCCAGCGTCGCGGTGCGGCCGCCGTCGATGCCCGGCTTGCGCTGGGTGTAGAGGCCGAACCAGCGGAACCGGCCGCGCAGGTCACCCGGGTCGATCGCGTCGAAGCCGCGGTGGGCGTAGATGTTCTCGATGCGCGCCCGCACGTTGAGCGGGTGGTCGTCCTTCTTGGACCGCTCGTTGGGGTTCAGCGGCTCCCGGTAACCGAGCGCCCACTGCCCCTCACCACGCTTCTGCTTGGCGCGCGCGGGGCGGGCGGGGGTCTGACGCGTGGGCGTGGCCATGACGGCGTCCTCCGAGAGGCTTTCGTGGCAGCGGAGGACCACCGGCTCGCGGGTTTCCTCCGGCGCCGGCTGTCCAGATTCGTGGCAGGTGGTG
>NZ_DASXWU010000018.1:0-24674 GCF_036503465.1 Nocardioides sp. | reverse complement strand
TTCCACTCCCGAACCCACCGACCCGAAGGCTTCATCCGTGGCGAACATCAAGTCCCAGATCAAGCGGAACAAGCAGAACGAGAAGCGTCACCAGCGCAACAAGGCTGTGAAGTCCGAGCTGAAGACGCTCGTGCGCAAGTTCCGCGAGGCCGCCGATGCCGGCGACAAGGACACCGCCGTCGAGGCGAGCCGTGCCGCCGCGCGCAAGCTGGACAAGGCCGTCTCCAAGGGTGTGATCCACAAGAACCAGGCCGCCAACCGCAAGTCGGCCATCATGAAGCGCGCCGCGTCGCTCTGAGAACGCAGCTCTCGAGGCGTCGACCGCACCGGGTCGGCGCCTCTGTCGATTTCAGGACCGGTCGCGCAGGCCGGTCACGGTCAGCACCAGCCGCTCCAGGGTGTACGACGCGTCGCCGGCCGCGCCCTTGATGTCGGCGTCCGCTTGGGCGATGGTCCGGATCGCCCGGGCGATGGCCGCCTCCGACCAGCCACGCGACTGGTCGCGGATGGTGCGGAGCTTCCAGGGCGGCACCCCGACCTCGCGGGCCAGGTCGGCGTCGCGCATGCCGCGCGGTGCCGACAGGTAGCGGGCGATGCCTCGGGCCGAGCCGGCGAACGCCGAGGTGACCAGGACCGGCGCCGTGCCGCCGTCGAGAGCCCACCTCAGCTCCCCGAGCGCCGGTCGCCGACGCCCCCAGAAGGCGGCGTCGGCGACCGCGAACGACTTCGCCTCGGCCCGGCCCCCGAAGTAGCGCTTCACCTTCTCCGGGGTCAGCGTCTCGCCCGGGAAGTCGTTGGCCAGCTGGTCGGCCGCCGCCGACAACGACCGGAGGTCCTGCCCGACGGCCTGCACGAGCGCCGTGGCCGCGTCGGGCTCGATGGTGGCCCCGTGGGCCCGCACCTCGGAGGTCACGAAGCCGGGGTACTCCGAGGTCCGCAGCTCCTCCGACTTCACCTCGGTGACCCCGCCCAGCTTGCGGAGCTTGGTGAGCACGCCTGAGCCCTTCTGACCGCCGCTGTGCACGAGCACGAGGGCCACGTCGTCCGCAGGAGCTCCGGCGTAGTCGAGCAGGCCGTCGACGGACTCGTCCGGAAGGTCCTCCAGCCGGCGCACCACCACGCACCGCGTCGAGGAGAAGAGGGACGGCGCGGACAGCTCACCGAGCGCGGCCAGGGTCAGCCCGGCCGCCTGGGTCTCGGAACTCTCGGCCTCCCGGTCATGGCGGCGTACGGCGTCGCGGACGCCGGTCACCGTGCGCTCGGAGAGGAACTCCTCCTTGCCGGTCACCAGGGTGACCCGTCCGAGCACGTCCTGCGCGGAGGGTCCTCGGGCCATGCGGGCAGCCTCCCACACGACACCGACGATGCCGCCGAGGGCGGTCAGTAACGGAAGTAGCGCTGCCGCTCACGCTCCTGGTGCCGGGCGATGCGCCGCGTCTGTCGGGGCCCGGTCTGCAGGATCCTCGGCAGGGGCATGCGGCAGGCGGTGCCGCTGCACACGGCGTAGCTGCGCCAGGCGCGTTCCAGGGCGGTCTGGATCTCCGGCGTCCGGAGTCCGCGCAGGCTGTGCAGCTCGAGCGGGTCGTCCCGCAGGTCGTAGAGCTCCCACTCCCCCGTGGAATACCGCACGAACTTCCAGCGTCCGGTGCGGATCCCCACCGTGTCGAGGCCCCGCATCACGGCTGCCCAATGGGTGCCGTGGCGGTAGCGGTACTCATCCATCAGTCCCTCGAGCACGATCGGCCGGCGCCAGCCGGTGTCGCCCCGCGCGATCGTGCGGCGCAGGTCGGTGCCGTCGGCGTTCGGCAGACTGGCGGAGGCCCAGCCGGCGATGGTGACCGGGAGGTCGACGCCGGTGGCGGGGTCGTAGCGGAGCCCGTGGGGGATGTGCGGTCCGGTCATCAGCAGTGGTACGCGGATCGACGGTTCGTGCAGGGTGGTCTTGCCCTGGCGCTTCCGGTGCTCGCCGAGGTAGTAGCCGTTGTCCGAGGTGAACACGACGATCGTGCGCCGCGCCTGTCCGGTGTCCCGGATCGTCCGGAGCGTGTCGGCGATCCGCCGGTCCAGGATGTACAGCGCCTCGGCCCGCTGCCGGGTCAGGGACCGCTCGGCGCCCTTCTCGCGCTTGGAGAGCGGAGGTGCGAAGCGGAGATAGTGCGGCTTGTCCGAGACGTCCCGTTCCGCGGGATGTCCCGGGGGCGTCCCGGCACCGTGCGTGATGGCACTGTCGAAGCGGTGCTTGACCCACGTCGGACGTGCCGGCGTACCCCAGACCACGAGGTGGCCGCTGGGGCTCCGGATGGTGCCGGGGTCGTCGGGCTCGTCGGGAAGCCCGACGTGCGGCGCCAACGGTGTCCACCAGATGAACCACGGTTTCGGCGTCGCCGCAGCTCCGAACCGCTGGACGAGGTCACGGGTCTGAGCCGACGTCACGTCGGTGGTGTACCGACCGGGATAGCTGCGTATCTCGCCGTTCACGTTCTCGGTGAGGTGGAAGTAGTGGTAGGTCCCACCGCCGGGACCCTCGCCGGCCGGCCAACGATGCTCCGTCGAGACGTACCACTGCGACCACCCCGGCGGGATGTAGTGCAGCGACGGGTGATGCCCGGCATGCGTCCGCTCGCTGCCGTAGCCGTTGAGGTACTTGCCGACGAGCGCGGTGCGATAGCCGGCGTGCCGGAGCGCGGTGGCGATGGTCTGTGAGTCGTCGAAGGCGTGGAACCCGTACGGCTTCTCGTTGGTCAGCACCCGGTGGTTGTGCGAGTACTCGCCACTCAGGAAGCTCGCCCGTGAGGGACAGCACAGCGGGTTGGGTGCGAACGAGTTGCGGAACTGGAGCCCTGTGCCGCCGATGAGTCGCCTTGTCCGCGGCATCCAGCGGAGGTCGTCCGCCCGCATGTCGTCGGCCGTGATGACCAGGATGTTGGGGGGCCGGACCACCCGTGCGGGCGCGACCGCCGGAGCCACCACCAGCCGCTGCCGGGGCGGCGTCGCGCGCTGCGTTGAGGCCGTGCAACCCGCCCCGAGCGTTCCCAGCGACAGGAGTGCGACGGCCGCCACGAGAGGCCGGCACCTCACCGATCGAGTGCATCACGGATCGTTCGACCGCGCGTCGGCCGCGGGGATGACTCGTCACCGGCTGGTCACGGCAGCGAGTGCCCCGTCGCGCTCGACCACGGCGATGCTTCCGTCCCGGTCGGTGCGGAGGACCGTCTCGCCGGTCGCCGCCAGACCCGCCACGGTCTCCGGCGCCGGGTGTCCGTAGTCGTTGTCGGCGCCGACCGAGATCAGCGCGAGACGCGAGTGGAGCGACCGCAGGAACGGCAGGTCCTGGTACCGGCTCCCGTGGTGGGGCACCTTCAGCACGTCCACCTGCAGGCCGGGGAGCGCGGTGGCGAGCTGTTCCTGTCCCTCCGGCTCGACGTCTCCGCCGAGGAAGAAGCTGACCCCTCGGATACGAGCCAGCAGCACGACGCTGGCGTTGTTGGCCGTGCTGCCGTCGCCGGGACCTGTCGTCTGAGAGTCGGGGAGTGGCCAGACCGGCTCGAGCGTGATGTCACCGATGCGCCGGGTCTCGGCGTACGGCGCCGCCTCGGTCGCGACGCCGGCGCTCGCCGTCGCCGCTCGGACCAGGGACACGCCCTCGGGCGGGTCGCGCAGCCGGGTGACCCAGACGACGCCGACGCTGCGCCCGTCGAGGACGCCGGGCAGTCCGTCCACGTGGTCGGCGTGGAAATGGGTGAGAACCACCAGCGGGACCCGGCTGACGCCGAGGTCGTCGAGGCAGCGATCCATGGGCTTCGGGTCGGGCCCTGCGTCCACGACCACGGCGGTGTGGGCGAGGCCGGTGTTGAGCACCAGGCCGTCACCCTGGCCCACGTCACACGCGACCATCAGCCATCCCGTGGGTGGCCAGCCCGGCGTCGGCACCCGGACCAGCACCGCCACCACCATGACCCCGCAGCAGGCCAGGCCGGTGGAGCGCCTGGCCAGCAGCCGGGGCGCCAGCAGGACGACTCCGGCGCACACCAGGGTGAGGACGAGGAGGGCCACCGGACCGCTCCCCCAGGACACCGCCGCCGTCGGCAGGCTCGCGCCGCGCTCCGCCACCTGCACGATCCACTCGACGCACCAGCCCGCCGCGGCGCCCACGACCCGGCCCGCGGCCGGCCAGCCGAGGGTGACGAGCCCACCGAGCAGACCGAGCACGGTCGCCGGACCGACCGCCGGCGCCGCCAACAGGTTGGCCACGACCGCGACCAGGCTGACCTGGCCGGCGATCGCCGCGACCAGCGGCGTGCAGGCGAGCTGAGCCGCCGCGGGCACGGCGATCGCCTCCGCGACCCATCGGGGCAGCCAGCGGCAGAGTGCGTCGCGCCAGGTCGGCGCCAGCAGAAGGATGCCGGCCGTGGCCAGCACCGACAGACCGAACCCCACGGCCGACGCCAGCGACGGGTCGACGAGGAGCAGGACGATCGTGGCCACCCCGAGCGCCCGGGTGCCACGGTCGGCGCCGTTCGCGCCCATCCCGAGCAGCGCCACCGATCCCATCGCCGCCGCGCGGAGCACGCTCGGCTCGGCGCGGGCGATGAGCACGAACCCGGCGATCCCGGCGGCGCCGACGACGTAGAGCCATCGGCCCCGCACATGGAGCCAGCGGGCGACCACGAGAGCGAAGCCGACGACCAGGGTGAGGTTGGTGCCGGAGACCGCCAGTAGGTGGGTGAGTCCGGTGGTCCGGAAGTCGTCGGCGAGCGCCGGGTCGAGGCCGGCATCGTCGCCGTCGACCAGGGCCGGCACGAGGGCGCGCCGATCGGGCGGCAGCCGCTCAACCGACTCACGCAGAGCCGCGCGCACCCGACCGGAGGCGCTCCACCACGGATCGGGGCCGGCTCGGATGTCCGGTGACGCCGACGTCGACACGAGGGCCGCCACGTCCCCTCCCGACGCCGGGCCGAGGTGGCCGCTGACCCGTACGGTCGTCCCCAGCGGCACGGACAACCAGGATCGTCGCCCGAACACCAGCACCGGCTCGCGCAGCGCGAGCGCGCGGTCGCCCGCCTGGACGCCGCGGACCTGCAGCCGCACCAGCACCTGGTCGCCGAACCGGCCGTGGATCAGGTGTGGGTCGTCGACCACCGTGCCGGTCAGGGTGGCTTCCGCGCGCGTCTCGGCCAGACTGGTGAGCGGATTGTGTGTCACCCGCTGGTAGCGGACACCCGCCGCGGTGGCGACCGCGGCGTACACGAGCAGCCCGGCCAGCACGGCCAGCGCAGCCCCGCGTCCGCGCAGCCGTGCGACGGCACCGGCAGCCAGGACCAGCGTGCAGCCGCAGGCGACCGGCAGGAGCGCGCCGTGGCCGGTGCCTGCCAGCGCGCCGGCCCACCCGAAGAGGGCCAGGAACGCCGTGCGCAGGTCGGGCAGCTGTCGGGGCACGGGTGCTTCAGAGGGTGACGTACGGCGTGAGCTTGGCCAGGGTGGCGTCGCCGATGCCGTCGACGTCGAGCAGCTGGTCGACCGAGGTGTATCCGCCGTGCTGGGTGCGCCAGGTGATGATCGCCTGGGCGGTGACGGGCCCGACCTCGGGCAACGACTCGAGGGTGGTCTCGTCGGCGGTGTTGATGTTGACCAGCCCGCTCACCGGCGACCCACCGGCCGGCGTGGAGACCGGTGTGCCTGCCACCGCGCCGGCGCCGACCACCACCTGCTCGCCGTCGGTGAGGACACGGGCGAGGTTCAGACCTCCGAGATCGACCCCGGGCCGGGCTCCCCCGGCGGCTCGCACCGCGTCGATCACGCGGGCGCCCTGACGGAGCACGGCGATGCCGGGATGTCGCACCTTGCCGGTCACGTCCACGACCACCTTCCCCGACGGGGTCGGTGGCGTCGTCCCGGCGGCCGAGCCGGCCGAGGCCGACGCGGCGGCGGCCTTCGGCGTGGCCAGGGCCGCTGCAGGGGTGGTCAGCGCCGTCGGCGCCGCCACCTCGTGGGCGCCGCTGCGGAGCAGCCACCAGCAGGTCAACGCCAGCGCCAGGGCGGACACCACGGCGATGACGGCGACGTGGCTCGGACCGAGGGCGATCCGGCCGCGGAGGCCGGCGGGCAGGAACCCGGGCCAGGAGTCCGGGCCGACCGGCGTACGTCGTGAGGCGTGCCGCCCCGGGAGGCGCGCGACCGACGGCACCGGCGCGGTCGTCTGTACGGGCTCGTCGACGTCCGGCTCGTCCGGATCGGGCAGGGCCCGGATGCGGGTGTGCCCGTGCGGACTCCACGAGGCCGCCGGGCGCACCCGGGTGTCGGGCGCCGGACCACGCTCGCGGACCGCGGCGAGCTCGGTGGTCAGCAGCTCGAGGCGACGAGCGACGGCGGCGTCATGTTGGGCGGCAAGGGAACGGCTGCGCATGCCCGGTGACGCTAGGCGGGACCGCGGTCAGGACCGACGCGATCCGTCGGTTCCTGTGGAGGACCCGTGCGAGGTCCCGGCCTGTGGATGGCGCACGGTCCCGGGTCGAGCGGCGCGTTCCCCGGTACACCGGGGAATCATGACGTTACCGGGCGAAATACTGCCCGAGAACGTCATGGACTGGCCGAGAACCTCCCGGGGCCGGGTCAGCGTCAGGCGCCCGCGGCCAGCCTTCACGAGCGCAGGAGGGGTGCGACGCACACCGCGACCATCCCCGGCCCGACGTGGGCGCCCAGCACCGCGCCCAGCTCTCCGCACCAGACCTCGCGCCCTCCGAGGTTGTCGGCGAGCCGCTCGGCGAGGCGGCCGGCCAGGTCGCCGGCGCGGTCGGGGTTGGCGAGGTGCGACACGCAGAGGTCGACGCGCTGCTCACCGGCCGCCTCGACGACCAGGTCCTCCAACCGGCTCAGGGCCCGTGCCGAGGTGCGCACCCGGTCGAGGCTCACGACCCGGCCGTCCTGGATCCGCAAGAGCGGCTTCACGGCGAGCGCGCCGCCGACCAGGGCCGCCGTGGCGCCGATACGACCGCCACGCCGCAGGTACTCGAGGGTGTCGACATAGAACAACGAGGTCGCCGCGTCGGCCCGCGCCCGGGCCGCCTCTGCCGCCTCGGCGACACTCCCCCCGGCGCCCAGGACGTCGACCGCGCTCAGCGCGGCGTACCCCGTCGCCACGCCGACCTGCCGCGAGTCGACGACCGTCACCGGCACGGGCGCGTCGCGCACGGCGAGCAGGGCCGACTCGTAGGTGCCGCTCATCTCCGCGGAGAGGTGGACCGACAGGATCTCGGGCGCGCCGTCCGCCGCGAGCTTCGCGTACACCTCCGCGAGGTACGCCGGCGACGGCCGCGAGGTGCTGACCGGCCGGAACTCCCGCAGCGCCTCGGCGACCATCTCCGGGGTCGCCCCCTCCGGGCCCTCGTCGTACACGGTCGCGCCGATCACGACCTGCAGCGGCACGACCACGATGCCGCGGCTCTCCGCCACGTCCGCCGGCAACGAGGCCGTGGAGTCGGTGACGACGACCGCCGTGCCGGGCATGCCCGGAACGCTAGCCGAATGTCACCCGACCACGATGTTCACCAGCTTCGGCGCGCGCACGATCACCCGCCGCACGGTCGCCCCGTCGATCGCGCGTACGACGGCAGGGTCGGCCATCGCGGCGGCCTCCAGGTCGGCCTCGCTGATCGTCGGCGGCACGTCCAGCCGTGCGCGCACCTTGCCCTGCACCTGCACCACCGCCGTGACCGACTCCTCGACCAGCAGCGCCTCGTCGACGGTCGGCCAGCCCGCCCGCGCGACGGAGGGCTGGTGCCCCAGCCGTTCCCACATCTCCTCCGCCGTGTACGGCGCCACCAGCGACAGCAGGATCGCCACCGCCTCCGCGGCCTCGCGCACCGCCGGGTCCTCCGGACCGGCACCGGAGTCGATCGCCTTGCGGGTGGCGTTCACCAGCTCCATGGTCCGCGCGACCATCACGTTGAAGCGGTGGCTGTCGATCAGGTGCTCGCACTCGCGCACGGTCTTGTGGGTGGCACGGCGCAGCGCCACGTCACCGCTTGCCGGGTCCACGCCCGGCTCTGACGTCACGTCACCGCTCAGCCGCCATGCCCGCTGCAGGAACCGCAGCGATCCGCTGGGCGACATGTCCGCCCAGTCGATGTCGTCCTCCGGCGGACCCGCGAAGACCAGGGTCAGCCGCACCGCGTCCACGCCGTACGCCGATAGTTGCTCCCCCAATCTGACGCCGTTGCCCTTGGACTTCGACATCTTGGCGCCCTGGTTGATGACGATCCCCTGGTTCAGCTGCGCCGAGAACGGCTCGCGGAACCGCAGCAGGCCCATGTCGGCCAGCACCTTGGTGAAGAAACGCGAGTACAGCAGGTGCAGCACCGCGTGCTCGACGCCACCGATGTAGATGTCGCAGGGGCTCCACAGCTCGACCAGGTCGGGGTCGAAGGCCTGGGTGTCGTCGTGCGGCGAGCAGTAGCGCAGGAAGTACCACGAGGAGTCGACGAAGGTGTCCATCGTGTCGCTGTCGCGCTTCGCCGGCCCGCCGCAGCGCGGGCACTCGACGTTCACCCACTCCTCGGCGGCCGCCAGCGGTGAGACGCCCTTGGGCGTCAGGTCCTGGCCGCGCAGCTCGGGCAACAGCACCGGCAGCTGGTCCTCCGGGACCGGCACCTCGCCGTCCTTCTCGCAGTGGACGAACGGGATCGGGGCGCCCCAGTACCGCTGCCGCGACAGCAGCCAGTCGCGCAGCCGGAAGTTCACCGCGCCCTGACCGATGCCCTGGCCCTCCAGCCAGTCGATGATCGTCCGCTTGGCGTCGTCGACGCCCATGCCGTCCAGCGAGACCGAGTCGTTGGCGGAGTTGATCGCCGGACCGTCGCCGACGTACGCCTCGCCCTCCCAGTCCGCGGGCGGCCGCACGGTCCGCACGATCGGCAGGTCGAACGCCGTGGCGAACTCCCAGTCGCGCTGGTCCTGCGCCGGCACGGCCATGATCGCGCCGGTGCCGTAGTCGGCCAGCACGTAGTCGGCGGCGTAGATCGGGATCTGGGCACCGGTCACCGGGTTGGTCGCGTGCACCCCCAGGAAGACGCCGGTCTTGGGACGGTCGGACGCCAGCCGGTCGATGTCGCTGGCCTTGCGCACCTCTTCCAGGTACGTCTCGTACGCCGGGCGCTGCTCGTCGCTGACCAGCTCGCCGGCCAGCGCGGCGTCGGCCGCCACCACCATGAACGTCGCACCGAACAGCGTGTCCGGCCGGGTCGTGTACACGGTGATGTCGTCGTGCCCCTCGACGGGGAAGCTCACGTGCGCACCCTCGGACCGGCCGATCCAGTTGCGCTGCGCGGTGATCACCCGCTCCGGCCAGGTCGGCGCCAGGTCGTCCAGGCAGTCCAGCAGCTCCTGGGCGTACTCGGTGATCTTGAAGTACCACTGGGTCAGCTCGCGCTTGGTGACCTCGGCGCCGCAGCGCTCGCAGTGACCGTCGATCACCTGCTCGTTGGCCAGCACGGTCTGGTCGTTCGGGCACCAGTTGACGGGACTCTTCCTTCGGTAGGCCAGGCCGCGCTCGTAGAACTTCAGGAACAGCCACTGCGTCCAGCGGTAGTACTCCGGGTCGCTGGTGTTGAAGGTCCGGGTCCAGTCGAAGCTGCAGCCGAAGCGCTTGGCCGACTCGGTGGAGACGGCGATGTTGGCGTAGGTGAACGTCGCGGGGTGCTCGTTGTCGCGGATCGCGGCGTTCTCGGCGTTCAGGCCGAAGGAGTCGAAGCCCATCGGGTTCAGCACCTCGTAGCCGCGCTGCCACCAGTACCGGGCGACCACGTCGTGCAGGGCGAACACCTCGGCGTGGCCCATGTGCAGGTCGCCGGACGGGTAGGGGTACATCGTCAGTGCGTAGCGCTTCTCGCGCTCGCCCGACCGGACCACGTCGTCGCTGGCCTTGAAGGGCAGCAGGTCCTCCCAGACCCGGTACCACTTCTCCTCGACGGCCTCGATGTCGTAGGTCGCGGCACCCTCGGCTGTCGCCTGCTCCTGGCTCATCGTCTTCGCTCTTTCGTCTCGCCTGGCTTCTCGGACATTTCACCGGACATGAAAAAGCCCCTCGCAGGGAGGGGCGGCCGCGCGACGTGGGACGTCAGCGCGGCTGTCGAAGAAGCAGGGTGCTCCGGTGCTGCAGCATGGCTCCATCGTAACCGAAACGTGCTGGTGACCGCTCGTCGGTTCCCTCTACCTTCCCGCCATGACCGAACGGCTCGCCGACCTGGGCAGGTACGACGACTGGCTGGCCTGGCTGCGCAAGCAGGGCGAGACCGACCCCGACGTCCGGGTCGTCTTCGTCAGCGGCTCAGCGGTCACCGGAGGGTACGACGACCACTCCGACCTCGACGTCGAGGTGCTGGCCACGCCCGGGGAGGCGGTCGCGACGTACCGCCGCCTGCTCGACGCGGCCCTGGACGACTTCGAGGTGCACCAGGTCTGGGAGCTCCCGGAGGAGACCTGGCCGGACGGCCGGCAGGCATTCCTCAATCTCACCGCCGACGCCGCCGACATGTCCCTCCCGACGCGGATCGTCGACCTGCACGTCTCCGACCTCGCCGACGAGCACCGGTGCGTCGACGAGCGCCGGCACGGCGTACCCCACGTCGTGCACGACCCCGACGGCCTCGTCGAGCTGCGCCACGACGACGAGGCGACGATGGAACGCGCGCGACTCGACGCCGTGCGGCAGACCGCGGCCCGCCGACCGACCGCCGAGTGGCTGGTCAACCGGGCGCTCGCCCGGGGCGACGAGGTCGAGGCGGTCGCCTTCCATCTCGCCTACGGCGTCAACCCGCTGGTCCGGCTCCTCCGCATCAAGCACTGCCCGGCGCGGCACGACTTCGGGCTGCGCTACCTGCGCACCGATCTCCCCGTGGGGTACGCCGAGCGGGTCGCCGCCCTGATGCCCGGGCCGGACCTCGCCGACCGCGCCCGCGCGACGTTCGCATGGCAGGACGAGCTCCTCGCCGAGCTCGGCCGGTGATCCCCGAGCCCAGTCCGATAGTACGGATCACGCGGCCGGCCCGGAGCGCCTGTCGACCGGCGTGCTGATCCGTACTATCCGGCGGGGCGAGTGCCAGCGGGGTGGTCAGTCGGCCGTGTCGCCGTCGGTGCCGGTGTCCCGGCGCCGGGCCGAGGCCTCCTCCTGCACGGCGCGCTTGTCGGCCTCGAGCTGCTCCTCGTCGATCACGATCGGGCGCGTCATCGCCCACACGCCCATCAGGATGCCGACGACGACCAGCACGATGCCCATCCAGAGGTTGGCGTTGATGCCGTCGGCCCGCGCCTTCTCGGCCTCGGAGGTGTTGACGGAGGTGATCAGCAGGATCACGCCGTACAGGAGCAGCAGGGCACCGATGATGTTGCGCACGTCGAACAGCCCTGCCCGGCTGCGCCTGGGCCCGGTCTCTCTCTGACTCATGCCACACCTCCTAGTGGAAGATCGCGTTGAGGATGATGACCAGGACCAGCGAGACCCCGGCCAGCTTGGTCGGTGCCAGCCACCAGTGGTCGACGTGCTCGTCGGCCAGGTCCTCCTTGGGGGTCAACGAGTAGACCAGCCCGCGCAGCTTGGCCTCCTCCTTCGGACGGGTCATCGACGTGACGATCACGCTGGCCACGACGTCGACCACGAAGGCGGCTCCGGCGGCTACGAACGCCGCACCCTGCCCGCTGAGGCTGAGCACCCCGGTGCTGGCCGACCCCAAGGTGTCCTCTGCCAGGAACGCGACGGCCACCGCCGCGAGCGTGCCGAGCACGAGTCCCACCCAGCCCGCCGCCGCCGTCATCCGCTTCCAGAACATGCCGAGGATGAACGTCGCGAACAGCGGCGCGTTGAAGAACCCGAACAGCGTCTGCAGGTAGGTCATCATGTTCGGGAACTGGCTGGCGAAGTACGACGTGCCGATCGCCAGCAGCGTCGCGACCACGGTCGCGCCACGGCCGAACTGCGTGTACCAGTGGTCGGGCTTGTCCTTCTGGACGTAGGTCTGCCAGATGTCGTAGCTCATCACGGTGTTGAAGGCCGAGACGTTGGCCGCCATGCCGGCCATGAACGCCGCCAGCAGGCCGGCGATCGCGACGCCGAGCAGGCCGTTGGGGAGCAGCTGCTTCATCAGAAGCAGCAAGGAGTCGTTGTAGGTGATGCCGTCCTGCCCGGTGGTCGCACCCTTCGACTTCATGTCTGCCAGCGGGGACACCAGGACCGCCGCGAGCATGCCCGGGATGATGATGATGAACGGGATGAACATCTTCGGGAACGAGCCGATGATCGGCGCCCGACGCGCGGCGTTCATGTCCTTCGATGCCATCGCGCGCTGAACCTCGACGAAGTTCGTGGTCCAGTAGCCGAAGGACAACACGAAGCCGAGGCCGAGCACGATCCCGACCACCGACCAGAACGACGTGGAGTAGGCGGTGAGGTCGGTGCCCGGCCACGACCTCGTCTGCTCGCCGGTGCCGGCCTTGTCCATCGCGTCGGTGAGCCCGCCCCAGCCGCCGATCTTGTGCAGGGCCAGGTAGGTGAGGGGCAGCAGGGCCGCGACGATCACGAAGAACTGCAGCACCTCGTTGTAGATCGCCGCCGAGAGCCCGCCGAGCGTGATGTAGGAGAGCACGATCGCCGCGGCGACGAACGTCGAGACCCAGATGTTCCAGCCCAGCAGGGCGTTCACGATGGTGGCGAGCAGGTAGAGGTTCACTCCCGCGATCAGCACCTGCGCCACGGCGAAGCTGATGGAGTTCACCAGGTGGGCGGCCGGGCCGAAACGGCGGAGCATGAACTCGGGGACCGACCGGACCTTCGAGCCGTAGTAGAACGGCATCATCACCACGGCGAGGAACAGCATCGCCGGGATCGCGCCGATCCAGTAGTAGTGGAACGTCGACATCCCGAACTCCGCGCCGTTCGCGGACATGCCCATGATCTCGACGGCACCGAGGTTCGCGCTGATGAACGCGAGCCCGGTGACCCAGGCCGGCAGCGACCGCCCGGAGAGGAAGAAGTCGATGCTGCTCGACACCGAGGCGCGGGCGGCGAGGCCGATGCCGAGCACGAAGACGAAGTACAGAAGGATCAGCAGGTAGTCGACCCAGCTCGCATCCATGCGCAGGATCGATGACGCCAGGACCTCCATAGCGGACCTCCGAGTCTCCCGAGAGGGGAGGGACCGATGTCGCTCCCGGTCCCGATCGTGTCCCTGGGACCGGGAACGTCGTACCCCCCAACGGGTGAGCCGATGCGCCGGAAGCGCGCTCGCTGCCTCCTCAGAGCCTCGTCGCGGGGCTGCCCGGCATCCCGATCAGTGGACCAGGCGGAGCGTCATCGGCGGCCGCCACCACTCGCCGCGGTTCGCCTTCAGCGCCCCGAGCAGGTGCAGCACGAACGCCACCACGATCGCCGCCAGCGCCGTGAAGATGCCGACCACCACGAGGATCAGCGGGATGGAGATCAGCAGGACGATGCCGGTGGTGATCTGGATGTTCAGCGAGTTCGCGGCGTTCTCACGCGCGAAGGGGCCGCGGTCCTTGTAGATCAGGTAGAGGATCAGCGAGGCGACGAAGCCCAGGAGCCCGGCGCTCACCACCATCGCCACCAGCGGGATGGCGTGGGCGAGCATGCCCATCGTGCGCTCCTCGGACGGCGACACGTCGCCGGGTCGGGCGTACTGGTTCTCGGTCATCGGATGCTCCCTGTGGTCCTCTCCGTCGGTCTGGCACCACCAGTTCAGCACGGATCCGAGCCGTTTCCGCCCCTGCCGGGGCAGGGCCAGGGAGCAGCCGGGGTCAACCCCTACGCTTCCGCCATGACCTCCCTCGAGATGTTCCGGCTCGACGGGCGGGTGGCGATCGTGACCGGTGCCTCGTCGGGGCTCGGTGTGGCCTTCGCGCAGGCGCTGGCCGAGGCGGGAGCCGACGTCGTGCTGGGCGCCCGCCGGGTGGACCGGCTCCGGGACACCGCTTCGCTGGTGGAGGCCACCGGGCGCCAGGCGTTCGTGGTCGCGACCGACGTGACCGACCCGGACGCGTGTACGGCGCTCGTGCGGGCCGCAATGGACGCCTTCGGCAGCGTCGACGTGCTCGTCAACAACGCCGGAGTCGGGACCGCGGTGCCGGCGACCCATGAGACCCCCGAGCAGTTCCGCGCGGTGATCGACCTGAACCTCAACGGCTGCTACTGGATGGCCCAGGCATGCGGCCGGGTCATGCGGCCCGGCTCGTCGATCATCAACATCTCGTCGGTGCTCGGGCTCACGACAGCGGGCCTCCCGCAGGCGGCGTACGCCTCCTCCAAGGCGGGGCTGATCGGGATGACCCGCGACCTGGCCGCGCAGTGGACCGGCCGCAAGGGCATCCGCGTCAACGCGTTGGCCCCAGGCTTCTTCGAGTCGGAGATGACCGACCAGTATCCCGACGGCTACCTCGACGCGGTGATGTCGCGGGTGCCCGCCGGTCGCGCGGGCGATCCCGCGGAGCTCGCCGCCACCGTCGTCTTCCTGGCCTCGGACGCGGCCGGTTACATCACCGGCCAGACCCTCGCCGTCGACGGGGGCGTGACCATCACCTGAGTGCGCCGAGACCGTGGCCGGCTCACCGCCATCCGGGGTGGCCCGGCAGACGGCGGTGGACGAGCCACAGTTCCGCCGGTCAGTCGGCCCGGATCCGCGAGTACCCGTGCTGCAGCCAGTCGGAGCCGCCCACGATCGCGAAGGTGGCGGCCCAGGCACGCGCGAGGCGGGGGCTCAGCGTCAGGCACACGACGTACGACGTCGCGACCCAGGGCGCCAGGCAGAACGGGCAGGTCAGGACCTCGCCGGGAACGTGCTGGAGATGACCCTCCTTGGGCGACTCGTTGACCTCGGCCGAGCCGGCGTTCTCCTCGAACTCCGTGAACGGCGCGCGTACGGGCGTGGTGACGCCGTCCTTGGCCACCAGCCGGGAGAACTTGTGGGTCGCGAGGGCGCCGAGGACGAGGTCCTGGACGCCGTAGTCGTCGGGAAGGTGCTGCCCGCGCGACCGACCGACGGCCGCGGCCGAGGCGAGCGCTCCACCGAAGAGCGAGAGCATGCCGAGGTAACCGGCGATGCGATGCGGTGACCGGGGAGTGTCGTCGGACATGGCCCCCGGTACCCACCCGGCGGGCGGGTATCGCCCGGGGCGGCGCTCAGCGAGCCATCGAGACCGTCAGCAGCACCGCGGAGTCCTCGAGCGCCCGGAGCGCGTGCCGCAGCGGCGGGATGGTGACGTGGTCGCCGGCTCCACCCTCCCAGGCGTCGTCGCCGGCGATCAGCCGGACGCGTCCCGTGACCACGTGCAGTGTCGCCTCCCCGGGGCTGTTGTGCTCGGCCAGCTCCTGCCCGGCCGCCAGCGCCACCAGTGTCTGGCGCAGAGCGTGCTCCTGCCCGCCGTGGACGGTGTGCGAGGCACGTCCCGCCGGTGCCTGCCGGGCGACGGCGAGCTGCTCGTCGGCCAGCGCTGTCAGGGAGATCGCTTCCATCGTGGGGTCCTCTCGGAAATAGAGATCAGGAAGATCCCGCCAACAGCAGGATCCCCCCGGCCAGCAGGAGTGTCACCTTCAGGGACTCGAGCACGACGTAGCCGATGTGCGCCTGCGAGCGTCCGGCGTCGTCACCGCTCAGCACCTGGTCGGAACGCCGGGTGAGCCGGGGGCGGACCAAGAGCAGCTGGGCGACCAGGACGAGCACGGCCAGCAGGAGCAGGACGGTCGCCCAGTCGTGCGACCGGGTCAGGGACGCGACGACGACGACCACGGCGAGCACGAGCTCGACCGAGTTCAACGCCCGGAACACCAGACGGCCGATGCCGAGCCCGATCGGCAGCGTCACCTGGGGGGCCCGGAACTTCAACGGCGCCTCAAGGAAGGAGATGGCGAGCACCATGCCCAGCCAGACGAAGGTGACGGCCACGGCGGCCGAGGTGGCAGCGCTCACGAGACAGCGCCCGTCGACGCGAGCGCCGGGCCCAGATGGACGAGGCACAGGTCGGGCTCGGCGAACGCCTCCAGCCGGTCGACCGTGACCGGCGCCTTCCAGGTCTCCAGCGCGCCCTGCATCAGACCCAGGTGGATCGGGCAGACCACGCGGGTGCTTGTCTCGGCCAGCTCCAGGAAGGGACAGCTCCGTAGGGCGATGGGGCCGGAGTCGTCGTGGTCCGGCGCGAACCCGAGCCGGTCCAGCATCCGGCGGATCCGGGCCCGCGAGGCCCGCGCGGACCGCGCCCGCGTCGAATCAGACCCGGCGGCCAGGCGGCGACCCCAGCGGCGTCCGATACCTACCGCGTGCCGATGGGGATCGGGGCGCGAGGCGAGGTCCTCGGTCAGGAGCTCGGCCAGTGCTCGGTACTCCCGGGGACCGTCCGGGTCCATCCGCACGACCGGCCGGTACGTCGTCGGGGGCCGCCCCCGCCGTCCGCGCTCCGTCGGCACCGCCTCGACCCGACCGTTGCGCGTCAGGGCGCCGAGGTGGAACCGGACGGTGTTGGGGTGGACGCCCAGGCTCTCCGAGATCTCGGTGATCCCGAGCGGAGATGTCGACGCCCGCAAGACCTCAAGGACGGCCTCGCGACGGCGATGCCGGGCGTTCTCGTCGCTCACCTGTCCGCCAGGTCCTGGTGCGGCAGCCCGGCGACGAGCGGGGTGTCGACCCCGATCGCACCCAGCTTGGCCGCGCCCCCGGGCGAGCCGAGCGGGGCGTCGCGTCCGGTCAGGGTCTCGCCGAAGAACGCCGCGTTGTCGGCGAGGTAGGGCACGAGTGGCTCCGGAAGGTCGTCCTCGTAGTAGATCGCTTCGACCGGGCAGACCGGCTCACACGCGCCGCAGTCCACACACTCGTCCGGATGGATGTACAGGCTCCGCTGCCCCTCGTAGATGCAGTCGACCGGGCACTCGTCCACACAGGCACGGTCCAGCACGTCGACACAGGGCTGCCCGATCACGTAGGTCATGTCCTAGAGTTTACACAAGTCATACTTGTAGAAAATGAGGAGGGCATGTGACCGACCAGCGCACCGTCCCGGAGTCGGAGCTCGACGTACGACAGCTCCGCAAGCCCGACAAGCACCCCACGATCTTCGCGGCGTACGACGAGCTGACGACAGGTTCGTCGTTCGTGCTCGTCAACGACCACGACCCGCGCCACCTGCGCGACGAGTTCGAGACCGACCACGCGGGCAGCTACGAGTGGGAGTACCTGTCCCGCGAGCCGCGGAACTACCGGATCCGCATCGGCAAACGCACCAGCACTCCCCTGCCGCGCATGCTGGTCGACACGGGCAAGCTCCGCGCGGAGGACCACCAGGACCCGGACGCCGCCGGCGCCGTGTGGAAGCTCGACGTGCGTGAGCGCGACCTCGACTCCAACATCGTGGCCATCCCGCCCCACGGCAGCATCGATGCCCACGCCGGCCCCGACCTCGACGTCCTCGTGCACGTGCTCGCGGGATCCGGGACGCTCTCGACCGAGCTGGACACCACCGTCGCGCTCGCGCCGGGCGTGCTGCTCTGGCTGCCGCGCCGCTCGCGCCGTTCCTTCCAGGCCGGAGAGACGGGCCTGCGGTACCTGACCGTCCACCGGCGCCGTCAGGCGCTGGTGCTCGATCCGTCGGCCCGGCTCGGGGGCTGACTCGTCACAGACCGTGTCGCCGCCAGTACGCCGCCATCGCGTCGTCGACGTCAGTCGGCCAGGTGCCTCCGGCGGACTCGAGAGCCGCGCGTCCGCGGGTGCGGATCGCCTCGCGGACGGCCCTCATCGCAGCGACGACCGAGTCCCGATCGGCTGCCGGGGCGGGCAGCGAGGCGAGCAGGTCGCGCTGGTCCGCGGTCAGCCGACTGCTCCACTGCTTCACGCCCATCACCGGGAGCGGCTGGTTGGACTCGACGAGCAGCTGGTAGAGCATGTGCCCGTAGTTCTGGACGGCGGCCTGACCCAGCAGCCAGTCCTCGCGGGCCACGACTGCCGCGGGAAAGATCGCGGACTGACGCAGGAACTCGGTCACGATCGCCTGCATCCGCTCGACGTCCGGGGTGCGGGAGTCGGCGGCCGGTGCGGGCGGTTCGAGACCGTCCCGGTCGAGGACGCGGAGCCGGTTGACGTACGCCGACGACGCGACCTCCTCCGGTGTTTCGAGCACGATGTCGACCCGCAGCCCGTCCCGCGTCGTGAAGGCGAAGCACCCGGGCATGCCGGGGATCGGCGTCGTGATCACAGGGTCGAGCACGTCCCAGACGGAGGGATCGTGGTACGCCGAACGGTCGGCGACGGTCACCACCAGGTCGAGGTCACTCCCCGCATCGGCGACGCCGCGCCCGACGGAGCCGCCGAGCCAGAGCGCACGGATCCCGGTGTCGCGCTCGACGTGCTCGACCACACGGGCGAGGACCTCGGCGTACCCGGGCTCGAGTGGTGCGATCGCCCCCCGCACCCCGTCGTCGAGCACCTGGGTCAGGACTCGTCGGCGGCCATCAGCATGTAGCCGCACCAGCCGAGGAACAGGACGAGCCCGCCCAGGAACAGCCAGGCGAGCTCGAACTCGAAGCCCGCGGCGATCGCGAGCACGAGCGCTCCGCCGATGACCGCGCGAAGAGAAGGAAGCTGCACGCAGCCAGGCTACCGACCGCTCTGCGCGGACGATTCAGGGCCGTCGCGGGGCCGTCGGCCGTTGCCCGCTGCGGTCAGTCGTGCCACCGCGGCGACGTCGTGCGCGGCGGGGTGAGGGCGAGATCCAGCACCACCATCCGGGGCTCCCCCGACGCCAGGCCTTCGGCGAGTGCGGCGTCCAGCCCCTCGACGCCTTCGAGCGTGACGACCGGCAGCCCGAACGACCTCGCGAGCGCGCCGAAGTCGGGGCGGACGAGGTCGACGCCGCGGTGCGGGTCGCCGGCCCGGTCCTGGTCGTAGCGGAGCATCCCGTAGCCCCCGTCGTCCACGACCAGCACGGTCACGGGGAGGTTCTCCTGCCGGAGTACGGCGAGCTCGCCCACGGCGTACAGGAAGCCCCCGTCGCCGCAGACCGCCAGCACCGGTCGCGTCCGTGCGGCCCCGGCGCCGACCGCGGCGGGCAGCGCGTAGCCGAGCGTCCCCCAGCCGATCGGGTACTGCAGCCGGCGCGGACCGGTGACCCGGCCGTAGCCGCCGTACCAGTAGCCGGGGATCGCCATGTCCACCACGACCGTCGCGTCGGCGGCGGCCACCGCGGTGTCCACGGCGTCCAGGAAGGCGAGCGCGGGGCCGCCGGCCGCATCGTCCCGGAGCCGTGCCCAGGTCGAGCTGCGCACCGCGTCGAGCGCGGAGACGTCGGACCTCCGGGCCGGCAGCCGCTCGAGGAGCTCGGCGAGCACGAGACGGGCGTCTCCGACCAGGCCGACGTCGGGCTCGTAGTTCGTCACCAGATCGGACTCGTCGACGTTGATCGAGACCAGCGCCGGTGGCCTCGGCATCGACCAGTTGCGCGTCATCTGGCCGTCGAACGCCGCGCCGACCGCCAGCAGCAGGTCGGCCCCCTCGACGTACGCCGCGACCTCGGGCTCGTGCGGCGGCAACCCCACCAACCACCGATGCTCGGGCGGCAGCACGCCGCGGGCTGCGAAGGTCGTGACCACCGGTGCACCCAGCCGCTCGGCGAGCGCGGCGAGCTCCGCCGAGGCGTCCGCCTGCACGACACCTCCACCGGCCCAGATGACAATGCGCGGCCTCGCCTCGATCGCCGCGACCGCGCGATCGAGCTGGGTCGGATCCGGGGCCCTCCGCACGGGAGTGGCCGGTCCGGGTGTGTGGGTGACCTGGGCGTCCAGCACGTCCGTGGGGATGTCGACGTAGACCGGCCCGCGGGGCCAGGTCATCGCGACCGCCACCGCCTCGGCCACGCATCGCACGGCGTCCTCGGCGGTGCGTGGCCGCAGCACGGCCTTGGCGAGCGGTTCGAAGAGGGCCGCCTGGTCGCGCGACTCGTGCAGCGCGCCGCGCACCACTCCGGGCCGGGCGAGCTTCGTCGAGATCTCGCTGGCCACGAGCACGACGGGGCTCCCCGAGGCGGCCGCCTCGCCGAAAGCGGCCACCGCGTTCGCGGCGCCCGGTCCGGTCGTGGTCAGCGCGACGCCCAGCCCGCCGGTGGCGCGGGCGAGCCCGTCCGCGGCGTACACCGTGGTCTGCTCGTGCCGCACCAGGACCAGCTCGGGCGTACCCGCTCCGGCCTCGCGCCAGAGCGAGAGGTTGTGCACGCCGGGCAGTCCGAACGCCGTCCGGACACCCGCGTGGTGGAACACCTCGAGCACCGCACGCGCCACCGTCGGCATCGCACTCCTCCCACGCCTGGGCACCGTGCGTCGGAGCCTAGACGGCCGTCTCTCCCGGCGTTCGGGCTCGTCCGGACGCGAGCGTCCCACCGTTGGGGGGAGGGACGCTCTCCGGGCACGTGGGGGGTTGGCCCGGGACACACGCCGGACCTGGGAACTCGGCGCCTGGGGGAAGGGCCGAGAGGTTCACGGGCGTGAGAGCGTCACGGTATCTCACCGCCCGCCCTTCCGCGGGCAATCGGCCGCCGGGAACGGCAAAATCGTTACGAACGCTGCCGCAGCTGCACCCCGAACCCGTGACCGCCCGTCGCTAGGCGGCCCGGGCCAACCCGGCGACGTGCTCCCACAGCTCCTGTCGAGCCGCGTCATCGT
This sequence comes from Nocardioides sp., assembly GCF_036503465.1. GTDB lineage: Bacteria > Actinomycetota > Actinomycetes > Propionibacteriales > Nocardioidaceae > Nocardioides. The sequence goes on along the minus strand of NZ_DASXWU010000018.1, from coordinate 3,979 downwards.
CGGCCGGCGCTCCGACGCGGTACGTCGTGGGTCGCGGCCGGCGGTCCTGCCACAGGAGCCCGGTGGTCTCCACCGCCTCCGGCGCGCCGCCGAGCCAGACAATGGTGTCGGCACCCTGCTCGGGCGTGCGGATGATCGGGAGGGTCAGCGCGCGGAACACCGGCATCCAGGTGCGGACGCCCTTGGTGTCGGCCCAGCCCGGATGCATCGCGTGCACGTGGACCCCGTCGGGCTCCAGCCGCTCGGCCCACATCTCGGTGATGGCCATCAGCTCGCGCTTGGTGCGGGCGTACACCTTCTTCGGTCCGTACGACGTCTCGTCCGACTGCAGGTCGCCGACCGGGATCCGCTGGTCGTACTGGCCGCCCGAGGTCACGTTGACGACCCGCGACGGCGCCGAGGCCGCCAGCAGCCCGGCCAGCCCGTCGGTGAGCATCCACGGCGCGAGAACCTGGGTCGCGAACGTCAGCTCCACGCCGTCGCGCGTGTGCTCGCGCTCGTCCGGCATCACGCCGGCGTTGTTCACCAATACGTCCAGGCGACGCTCGTGGTCGACGAACTCCTCGAGGAAGACCCGCAGCACGTGCCGGTCGCTGACGTCACGGGCCACCGGCCGGACGTCGGCGGCCCGGCCGGCGTTGCCGAGCCGTCGTCGGGTGAACCGCTCCGCCTCGGCGGCACGGTCGTCGTCTCGGCCGAGCACCCTCACCGACGCGCCCAGCCGGGCGAAGCCCACCGCGGCGGCGAGCCCGATGCCCGATCCGGCACCGGTCACGAGCACGACCTTGCCGTCCAGGCGGCCCGGATCCGCCGGCCAGCCCGGCAGCCGCCTGCGGACGGCGATGCCGGGGCGGCCGTAGCCGAGCACCACGGTGCGGTCGAGTGCCTCGTCGAGCCAGGTCGCAGCGTCCATTCCCCGGGGTACCCGCCGTCCGACTCGTCAGACGCGCCCCGTAGAGGAATGGCCGGGGCTGCGGCGTGTGTCGGTGGGGTTCGGGTACCGGCTCGGTGGTCCACAGACCGGCCACAGCGACGAGGAGGGCCGCATGTCCCACGACCGTGATACCGGTGCCGCCGACGCGTCACCCGAGCACACCCGGACGCAGACCAAGGATCCGTTGCGCGGGAGCCGCACGAGCGGCTCGTGGCTCATGGTGGTCGGGCTGGCGGTCCTGCTGGTGCTGCTGATCATCTTCATCGCCCAGAACACCCAGCCCGCGGACATCCGGTTCCTGTGGTGGGACGGCGAGCCGCCGCAGGCGGTCGCGCTCCTGATCGCGGCTGCGGCGGGCCTCGTGCTGGCGGCTGTTTCCGCGTCGCTCCGCATCCTGCAGCTGCGTCGGCGCGTACGGCGCACCCGGTAGGCGGATGGCGGTCCATCCGACGCGGCAGCGGCGTACCGCCCGGCCGGCCGAGCGGAGGGGTCCGCAGACGGTCAGGTGCCTGGCAGGTTGTGGCACGGATGGTGGGTGCATGGCGGCACGACTGTCCGGTGCGGTCCGTCATGGACCCGTCGTCGCCCGTGCCTCGCTGCGGTCCGCTGCCGTCACGCTGCTGTGCGCGACCTGTCTGCTCACCGCGTGCCACTCCTCGACCTCCGCACCGGAGGGTGCCCACGCGTCGCCGTCGAGACCGCCCGCGACGGCGACGGTCCCCGCGTCGTCGGCACGGCCGGATCCGCCGTTCCGGCACCGGATCCCGGGAATGCCACCGGTGATCGACAACGACGTCTACTCGCAGACCCGGAAGGGGATGCTGGCGCCCCAGGTCCGGCACGACCCGAGCTACCTGTACGTGCCCGACTCCCAGGGCTCGACGGTGACCGTGATCAGCCAGCGGACGCATCGGATCGTCCGGGTCATCCGCACCGGGTACCTGAGCCAGCACGTCGTCCCGTCGTACGACCTGCGCACGCTGATCACGAACTCGAGCTACGCCGACGAGCTGGTCGAGATCAACCCGCGCACGGGTCGCAGAACACGCAGCATCGCCATGCCCCGCCCGTACAACCTCTACTACACCCCGGACGGCAAGACCGCGGTGGTGATGATCGAGCAGGACAACACGATCCGCTTCGCGGACGCGCACACCTTCCGCACGATCAAGGACCTGAGATATCCGGGGTGCCTCGGCCCCAACCACGCCGACTTCTCCGGGAACGGCCGTTTCTTCGTGGTCACCTGTGAGTTCTCCGGCGAGCTGTTGAAGGTGAGCACTCTCCGGCGCCGGGTCGTGGGCGTGCTGCATCTCGACCCCCACCCCACGGCCCAGCACGCGGCTCCCATGACCATGGGCCGCAGCGTCCCGCAGGACGTGCGGGTCTCCCCCGACGGAAGGACGTTCTACGTCGCCGACATGGGCACCAACGAGCTGCGGCTCATCGATGCCCGGACGTTCCGACAACGCCGCACCCTCGGGCTTCCGCGGATGCCACACGGCCTCTACCCCAGCCGCAACGGCAAGGACCTGTACATCTCCGACCGCGGTGCGGGTGAGGTCAGCGTGCTCGACTTCGCGACCGACAAGATCATCGACACCTGGAAGATCCCGGGCGGGGGCAGCCCGGACATGGGCGGCGTCTCCGCCGACGGCAGGACGTTGTGGCTGTCCGGGCGGTACGACGGGGTCGTCTACGGCTTCGACACGCGCACCGGCCGGCTGATCGCGAAGATCCCGGTCGGTGGGAGCCCGCACGGCATCGCGGTCTGGCCGCAGCCCGGGCGCTACTCGCTCGGCCACACCGGGAACATGCGGTGAGCCTCCGCGTCCTCCTGTCGATCGTCCTCCTCGGGCCAGTGCTGATGGGATGCGGCGACCACACGTCGTCCGCAGGTCCGCGGGCCTCCACGACCGGAGACGCCCAGGCTCCGGCCACCCGGCGTCCGGCCGTACCGGAGGTGGCGGCGGCGCGTCTGTCGGCCTGGCGACTGCCGTTCCCGGTCGCGCGGGCGGTCGCGATCCCGATGCGTCGCGGCTCGGTGGTCCTGGCCGGCGGGCTGCTCGCCGGCGACCGGTCGTCGAGCCGCGCGTTCCGGCTCGACCCGAGGACCGGCGTCGAGCACGCGCTGCCGTCGTTGACGGTTCCGGTCCACGACGCGGCCGGAGGCCTGGTCGCCGGTGCGCCGACGGTGGTCGGCGGCGGCAACTCCGCCGAGCAGTCGGCGGTGCAGACCTTGGCCCCCGGCGGCTGGCGTCGCGTCGCGGACCTGCCGACGACCCGCTCCGACCTCGGCGTCGCGGAGTGGCAGGGCACGGCCTACGTGATCGGTGGGTACGACGGTGCCTCCGTGCCGAGGACGATCCTGCGGCTCTCGCCCCATCAGGCTCCTCGTCGGGCCGGAGCCCTGCTCGATGGCGTCCGGTACGCCGCCATGGCGCGGATCGGCTCGGACGTCTACGTCTTGGGAGGTGAGGTCGCAGGCCGCGAGCTCGACTCGATCCAGAAGGTCGACCTCGCCACCGGTCGAACCCGCCCGGCAGGACGGCTCCGGGTCGCGCTCGGGCACGCGATGGCCGTCCCGGTTGCCGGCCGGATCCTGGTGATGGGAGGGCGGGTGGCGCCGTACCGGCAGACGGACGCCATGTGGTGGTACGACCCGGCATCCGGCCACCTCCGTCGGGCCGGCCGTCTCCCGATGCCGCTCAGCGACGCGGCGGTCGCGACGTACGGGCGCCGGATCTGGCTGCTCGGCGGTGAGACACCCGGCATCACCGACCGGGTCGTGGCGGTCGGGCTCCGGTGAGTCCTACACGTGCCTCCGGGACCCTTCAGTCAGGTGGGAGACAGGATCCCGCGCCTATCACTGGTGGCATGGGCGATGCACGGACCGAGCGCGCGCACGGCCGCACGCGGCTGGCCGTGGCGCGCCACTCCGCGCGCGCCGCCGGGGCGCTCTCACGACGGGTGAGAGGTGGCAGCGGGCTGGTGATCGGCGGGCGTGTGCTGCTGGCGGTCGAGCCTCGCGCCCTGCCGGAGCTG
>NZ_DASXWU010000017.1:0-22188 GCF_036503465.1 Nocardioides sp. | reverse complement strand
GGCCTCGGTCATCATGCCGACGAGGAGGATGCCCTGGCCGGTCATCGCCCCGACCAGGTTGAAGAACCCGTCGAGGAGGTAGCCGCGGAAGACGTCGCCGGTCATGTGCTTGGTCGGGGGCATCCACTTCAGCGGCGCGTCCGGGAACAGGTCTCGCGCGAGCATGGCGTGGGCCAGCTCGAGCCGGAACGAGTCCGGGATGTCCGGGTCGATCTCGAAGGCGTGGCCCAGGCCCAGCTGCCAGTCCTCGAGGCCGGCCTCCTTGGCGAAGTACTCGTTGAGGAGCTGGCTCGTGGTGACCGTGTGGGCCGCCTCGACCGCGTCGGCCGTGGTCAGGTAGTTGTCCTCGCCGGTGTTGATGATGATGCCGGCACGCGCGTGGACCTGACGGCTGAAGCGCTGGTCGACGAACGTGCGGATCGGGTTGATGTCGCGGAAGAGGATCCCGTACATCGAGTCGTTCAGCATCATGTCCAGCCGCTCGAGGCCGGCAAGGGTGGCGATCTCGGGCATGCAGAGGCCGCTGGCGTAGTTGGTGAGCCGGACGTAGCGGCCGAGCTCCCTCGACGTGTCGTCCAGGGCGGCCCGCATCAGTCGGAAGTTCTCCTGCGTGGCGTACGTGCCGGCGAAGCCCTCGCGCGTCGCGCCCTCCGGGACGAAGTCCAGCAGGCTCTGTCCGGTCGAGCGGATCACCGCGATGATGTCGGCACCCTCGCGCGCGGCCGCCTGTGCCTGCGGGATGTCCTCGTAGATGTCGCCGGTGGCGACGATCAGGTACACCCAAGGAGTGGCGGGCGCGTCGCCGATCCGCTTGATCAGCCGCTCGCGTTCCCGGCGGCGCGCGTCGATGCGCCTGATGCCGGTGCCGACCGCCTTGGCGGCTGCCGTGCTGGCCCGCTTCGCGTCCTGGCCCTCGGGCAGGCGGAACGTCACCGAGCCGGCGGAGGCCTTCTCGGCGAGCTCGCGCAGGTCGGCGCCCTCCGCGCGACGCAGGGCGTCCCACACGGGCAACGCCACGCCGTGCTCGAGACCGACGTCCGCCCGGACGACGTCGACGAGACGGTTCACCCACGGCGTGCCCTCGTGGTCGGCGCCTTCGAGTCCGGCGAGCCGCAGTGTCGCCCGCTCGACCGACACCGTCGTGTGCTGCTGGGCGAGCCGGACGATCGGGCGCCCGACCTTGCGTGCCAGCGACCGTGCCTGACGCACGGCCGCCGGGTCGAGGTCGAGCTTGCCCCTGGCGCGCCGGGCCATCACAGCCTCCGCTCGAAGAGCCGGCGCACGCCGTCGTGCGTGCGCAGGAGGTCCATCGCGTACGCCGCGTGGCCGGGCGTGTACCCGTTGCCGACCAGCATCGTCACGTCGGCCGCGACGCCTTCGGCACCCAGGGCCGCGGCCGAGAACGAGGTGGCCATCGAGAAGAAGATGACGGTGCCACGCTCGGCCGTGGCCAGGATCGCGCCGCCCTCGCACCCGGGAACGTCGACACAGACGACCGTGATGTCGGCTGGCCCGCCCGCCGCGGCGACCGCGTCGCGCAGCGCCACCGGGTCTCGGGCGTCGGCGATCACGACGTCGTCGGCGAGGCCCGCCTCCCGCAGGAGAGCGGCCTCCGTCTCGTGAGGCACCACGCCGATCGTGCGCGACGCCCCCTCCCGGCCGGCGGCGGCCAGGCTGAGCGACCCGGACTTGCCGGCGCCGCCGATGACTGCGACGACGGGCGCGTCGTACTGCCGGACCACGCGCGCGGTGAGGGCCGGCGCCCCGCACACGTCCATCACCGACAGGCTCAGCGCCGGCGGGAGGTCGTCGGGGATCCTCGCCGCGATGGAGCGGCCGAACAGGATGGCGTAGCCGTCGGTGGGCACGCGCTCGCTCGTGCCGTCCCAGCGCTCGAGCCGGTCCTCGATCACCAGCGGCGTCAGGCTCAGGGAGACCAGCGTGGCGATCCGGTCCCCCACTGCCAGCCCGAGCGGCGACTCCGGGCCGACCTCCTCGACGGTGCCGATCAGCATGCCGCCGGAGCCGGTGACCGGGTTCTGCATCTTGCCGCGGTCGGCGACGATCTCGAGGACTTCTCGGCGTACCGCGTCCCCGTCGTGCCGGCCGTCCACTGTGTGCTTGCTTTCCAGCTGGCGGAACGACGCGGCGTCCAGGTTGAGGGTCTCGATGCGCACCCGCACCTCGTCGGGCCAGATCTCGCGCCGCGTGTCGAGCCGTCGCGCCGCCTGGGGCAGAACGCGGCGACCGTCGGCGCCGCCGTCCAGCACCCGGTGGAGCCCGGTCGGGTCGCTCCTCTCGCCACCCCGGGGTCGGGAACCGGAATCGGTCACTGGCAGCGACATTTCGAGAGTTTCCTCCGCTCGATGGCGTGATGTGCGAAAGAATCTGCGGCGTGGCATTGGACTCGCCGCACGTTCTACGCCTACTCTGACAGAAGAGCGGCGGAAGCCACAACCGGCACGCCGTCGATCCGCACGCCGTCCGCCCGCCGTCGACGAAGGAGCACATCGCGATGAGCATCGAGACCTCGGTGGGTCTTGAGACCGGCCAGCCCTACCCGTACCGACGGGTGGAGCTGGTGGAGCCCGACTGGACCCGGTTCCCCGGCTGGAAGGACGTCACGGCCGAGGAGTGGGCCTCGGTGCAGTGGCAGCGCGCGCACTGCGTGAAGAACCTCAAGCAGCTGCGCGAGCTGATGGGCGACCTGGTCGACGAGTCGTTCTACGCCGACCTCGAGCGTGACCAGGCCGAGCGGGCGACGATGTCGATGCTGGTTCCGCCGCAGATGATGAACACGATGGCGCCGCGGGTCGAGCCCGCCGGCCCCGGCTCGCTGACCGAGGCCTTCTACGCCGACCCCGTGCGCCGCTACATGCTGCCGGTCCTCAGCGACCGTCGTACCGACTGGCCATCGCACCCTCACGCCACCCGCGACTCCCTGCACGAGCACGACATGTGGGTGGCAGAAGGGCTCACGCACCGGTACCCGACCAAGGTGCTGGCCGAGCTGCTGCCGACGTGCCCGCAGTACTGCGGCCACTGCACCCGGATGGACCTGGTCGGCAACTCCACGCCGCAGGTCGAGAAGCTGAAGCTGGTCGGCAAGCCGAACGACCGGCTCGGCGCGATGCTCGACTACCTGCGCCGTACGCCCCAGGTCCGCGATGTTGTGGTCTCCGGCGGCGACGTGGCCAACATGCCCTGGCCGCGGCTCGAGGCGTTCCTCACCGAGCTGCTGGAGATCGAGAACATCCGCGACGTCCGGCTGGCCACGAAGGCACTGATGGGCCTGCCCCAGCACTGGCTGCAGCCCGAGGTCGTCGAGGGGATGGGCCGGATCGGGTCGATCTCGCGCTCGCGCGGCGTCGCCGTGGCGATCCACACCCACGTCAACCACGCCAACTCGGTCACCCCGCTGGTCGCCGAGGCGGCCCGGACGATGCTCGACACCGGTATCCGTGACGTGCGCAACCAGGGCGTGATCCTGAACGGCGTCAACGCCGACCCGCACGCGCTGCTCGACCTGTGCTTCGCGCTGCTCGATGGTGCGCAGATCATGCCGTACTACTTCTACATGTGCGACATGATCCCGTTCTCGGAGCACTGGCGGGTCTCGGTCGCGGACGCCCAGCGGCTCCAGCACGCGATCATGGGCTACCTGCCCGGCTTCGCCACCCCGCGGATCGTCTGCGACGTCCCGTTCGTCGGGAAGCGCTGGGTGCACCAGCTGTCGGACTACGACACCACGCGGGGCATCTCGTACTGGACGAAGAACTACCGCACCTCGATCGAGGCGTCCGACCCCGAGGCCCTGACTCGTCTCTACGAGTACTACGACCCGATCCACACCCTCCCCGAGGAGGGTCGTGCGTGGTGGGCCGAGCACGGCAGGCTGGACGAGTCGGCCCTCAAGGCCGCCGAGGTCGCGGAGGCCTCCCGCCGTACCGCCGCCCTCCAGGCCCACTGAGGCGGCACGAGAATTCCCCGCCCGAGCGGGGAATTCTGCACTTGTTGGGGCAAATCTCCCCCTACAAGTGACAAGGTCGGCCCATAAGTCCCCGACTCGCCAAGTCCGGGTGCCCTCGAGCCGGTGAGTGTCCACAGGGACACCTGCCGCACGCTTCCTCCACATCCACGGCTGATTATGAGCCGGGACAGCCGAGAAGGCCGCATAGTCCCCGGCCATGGAAATCGATTGGGACTCGGACTGTGGCGTCCTCTTGCGCCGGGAGGCATTGGCACTGGGCTACGACGACCACACCATCTATCGGAACCTCCGTGCAGGGGTTTGGCACCGGATCCGGATGGGCGCGTACGTCGACGCCCGCATCTGGGAGGCCCAAGATGAGATCGGTCGTCATCGGCTGACCGCTCGTGCCGTGCTGAAGGCGGCCCATTCCTCGGCGGTCCTCACGCATGTGTCCTCAGTGCTGGAGCACGAGGCCGCGGTCTTCGACATGGACCTGTCTGAAGTTCACATCACGCGCACGGACGGGAAAGCCGGGCGGCGCGAGGCCGGCGTCGTCCACCATCATGGGGATCTTGACGTCGACGAGGTCGAGATCGTGCACGGGCTGCCGGTGTCATCGGCGGGCCGTAGCGCGATCGAGCTCACCACGATGACCGGAATGGAGTCGTCGCTGGTTTCTCTCAACTGGCTGCTACGTGTGGAGGCGGTCACGAAGTCCGACCTCGAGGCGCTCGTCGCCCGATTCCGTCACTGGCCCGGAAGCCTGCGAAGCGATCTGGTCGTGCGGCTCGCCGACGGTCGCTGTGGGTGGCCCGGCGAAGCGAGGACCGGCCACCTCCTCTGGAGTCAGCACATCCCGCCGGCCGAACCGCAGCACGAGATCCGTGATGCCAAGGGACATCTCATCGGCACAGTGGACTTTGCCTGGCCGGAGTTCGGTGTGTTCCTGGAGTTCGACGGAGCCATCAAGTACGAGCGGCTCCGAAAGGACGGTGAGACGGTCCAGGATGTCATCCGGAGGGAGAAGCGGAGGGAGGAGCAGATCTGCGCACTGACCGGGTGGGTATGCATCCGCATCACCTGGGACGACCTGGCCCGTCCGAACACCACGGCCCGCCGCATCCGGGCCCTGCTCGAAAGCCGCCGCCCCGTAGCCGGCTGACAGGACTTGCTGGCCCGCTTTCGCACTTGTCCGGCCAGATTTGGGCCAACAAGCGCAGAATTCCCCGCCTGAGCGGGGAATTCGCCGCACCGCCTACTCCGTCACCGTGCGGTTCTCGTACGGCGTGCTGAGGACGATGGTGGTGCGGGTGGACACGTTGGCCTCGGCGCGGATGCGGGCGAGGAGGTCCTCCAGTGCGTGGGGCGTCTCGACTCGCACCTTGAGGATGTAGGACTCCTCCCCCGCCACCGACCAGCAGGACTCGATGGCCCTGATGTCGCGGATGCGGTCGGGGTAGTCGTCGGGCTGACTGGGGTCGATCGGGGTGATCGAGACGAACGCCGTGAGGGCGAGGCCGAGCTCCTCGTGGTCGATCGAGGCGCCGTACCCCGTGATCAGCCCTCGCTTCTCGAGCCGCTTGACGCGCTGGTGCACCGCGGAGGTCGACAGGCCGGTCGCCTTGCCGAGGTCGGTGAAGGACATCCGGCCGTCGGCGGCCAGCAGCCGGACGATGGTGCGATCGGTGTCCTCCACGCCGACGACCCTAGCGTCCCGGCAGGTTGCCATGCGTAGGCTCACGCCCGTGGCGAGCGAACAGCGGCTGATGATCCTCGACTCCGCGTCGATGTACTTCCGCGCCTTCTTCGGCGTCCCCGAGGTGCTGGCACCGGACGGTACGCCGGTCAACGCGGTGCGGGGGTTCCTCGACTTCATCAGCCGGCTGGTCGGCGACTACCGCCCGAGCCACCTCGTCTGCGCGTGGGACAACGACTGGCGGCCGCAGTGGCGGGTCGACCTGATCCCGTCGTACAAGACCCACCGCGTCCTCCGGGCCGTCCCGGGACCCCGCCCCGACATCGAGGTGGTCCCCGACCCGCTGGAGGTCCAGGTGCCGATCATCCTGGAGGTGCTGGCCGCCGTCGGGCTCTGCGTCGTCGGTGCGGACGGCTACGAGGCGGACGACGTCATCGGCACCCTGGCCACCGGGGCACCGATGCCGGTCGACGTGGTGACCGGCGACCGGGACCTCTTCCAGCTCGTCGACGACGCGGGCGACGTGCGCGTCCTCTACATCGCGCGCGGCGTCGGCAACCACGAGCGGGTCACCGACGAGGTGGTGGTCGGGAAGTACCGGGTGCTGCCGAGCCAGTACGCCGACTTCGCCACCATGCGCGGGGACGCCTCCGACGGGCTCCCCGGTGTCGCCGGCATCGGCGAGAAGACGGCCGCGTCCCTGCTGCTGAAGTTCGGCGACCTCCGCGGCATCGTCGACGCCGCCGGCGATCCGGGCTCGGAGATGTCGCCCGGTCCGAGACGGCGGATCCTCGACGCCGCCGACTACCTCCTGGTCGCCCCGAAGGTGGTCGCCGTGGCTCGCGACATCGAGCTGCCGGCGTACGACGCGAGGCTGCCGAGCGCGCCCCGCGACCCCGAACGCCTCGCCGAGCTCGCCCAGCGCTACGGCCTCGACTCGCCCGTCAAGCGCATGAGGGCGGTCCTGGCCGGGTGAGTCAGTCCTCCATCGGGGCCACGGCCACGACGCCGCGGCGGATCCGGCGTACGACGTCACGGGCGTTCTCCCGGAGCGGCCCGCTCCCGGCGGCGTCGGCCACCTGGCCGGACAGGTCGATCAGCTGCTTGATCCACCGCACGAAGTCGCCCGCGGTCAGGTCGCTCTCGTCCAGCACCTCGCCGAGGTCGTCGCCCTCGGTCCACCGGTACGCCGCCCACGCGAGCCCGGCGTCCGGTCGACGGAGGAAATCGAGCCGGTGCGCCCGCTCGACCTCCGAGAGCTCGCGCCAGAGCCGCTCCAGGTCGTCGATGGCGCGGTGGATGTCGCCGCCGGGCACCCGGGGGGACACGACGTCCTCGGGCCGCCTCGCCTCGTAGACCAGCGTCGAGAGAGCGGCGGCCAGCCCCGAGGGCCCCAGGTCGTCGAGCACCCGGAGCCGCAGCGCCTCGGCCACCACGAGGTCGAGCTCGGAGTAGATCCGGCGCAGCGGTCGGCCCAGGTCGGTGACGTCGTCGTCGGCCAGGTAGCCGAGCGTCTCCAGCACGTCGCAGACCCGGTCGAACTGGCGCGCCACGGTGTTCGTCCGTTGCTCCACCCGCCGTTGCAGCGTCCGGGCGTCCCGGTCGAGCTTGAACCACCGCTCCGCCCACCGCGCGTGGTCCTCCCGGTCGGGGCAGGCGTGGCAGGGGTGCTCTCGCAGCTGACGGCGCAGCTCCTCGATCTCCCGCTCCTCCCGGGAGCGGGGTACGTCGCCCCGTTCCCGGCTCGGGGGCGGTGGCGCGAGGTCGTGGGTCGCGTTACGCAGGGTCGAGGCGAGGTCGCGCCGCATCTGGGGGTTGCGAGGGTTGAACTGGCGCGGGATCCGCAGTCGGCTCAGCGCGGTCACCGGGGTCGGGAAGTCGACGACGCTGAGACGCCTGGCCTGTCGCTCGGCCGTCAGGACCTGCGGACGCGGGCCGTCCGGAGAAGTGCCGCGGTCGAGGACGACGGCGTACCCCGCGAACTTGCCGCCCGGCACCTCGATCACGTCGCCTCGGTGCAGCTGGTCGAGCGAGGCGATCACCTCGTCGCGCCGGCCGGCCCGCCGTGCCCGCGCGGCGTTCTTCTCCAGCTCGCTGACGCGCTGACGGAGTGCCGCGTACTCCATGAAGTCGCCGCGGTCGCAGGTCGCTGCCTCGGCGTACCCCTGGAGGGCGTCCTCGCTCTTCGAGAGCTGCCGGGCGAGGCCGACCACGGCCTTGTCCGCCTGGAACTGCGCGAACGACATCTCCAGCAGTTCCCGTGCCCGCGCCCGTCCGACCTGGTGCACGAGGTTGACCGCCATGTTGTACGACGGGCGGAAGCTCGACCGGAGCGGGTAGGTGCGGGTGGAGGCCAGACCCGCGACCTCGCTCGGGTTGATCCCGGGCTGCCACATCACGACGGCGTGCCCCTCGACGTCGAGTCCGCGACGGCCGGCGCGACCGGTGAGCTGGGTGTACTCCCCCGGGGTGATGTCGGCGTGGGTCTCGCCGTTCCACTTGGAGAGCTTCTCCAGCACGACCGTGCGGGCTGGCATATTGATGCCGAGGGCCAGCGTCTCGGTGGCGAAGACGGCCTTGCAGAGCCCGCGCTGGAACAGCTGCTCCACGACCTGCTTGAACGCCGGGAGCATGCCGGCATGGTGGGCGGCGATGCCGCGGGTGAGTCCGTCCAGGAAGTCGTGGTAGCCGAGCACGGACCGGTCCTCTTCGGGCAGGTCGGCGCACTCGGCCTCGACGAACGCGAAGATCTCGTCACGCTCCTCGGGCGTCGTCAGCCGGATGCCGGACCTCAGGCACTGCTCGACCGCGGCGTCGCAGCCGACCCGGCTGAAGATGAACACGATCGCCGGGAGGAGCCCGGCGCCGTCGAGCCGGTCGAGCACCTCCACCCGGCTCGGGATCCAGACGCGGCGACCGTTCCCGACCGGTCGCCGGCCTCCGCGCTGCGGCCGGCTCCTCGGCGTACGCCGGTCGCGGGTGCGGGTGCTCGCCCAGTCGTCGCGGGCGATCCGCAGCAGCTCCGCGTTGACCGGTGCGCCCTCCTTGACGAACCCCGCGGCCGCGTCGACGTCGGAGGTGGCGAAGAGATCGAGCATCCGGCGGCCGACCAGCACGTGCTGGTAGAGCGGCACGGGCCGACGCTCCTCGACGATCGTCACCGTGTCGCCGCGGACCGTCTCCAGCCACTCGCCGAACTCCTCGGCGTTGGACACGGTCGCGGACAGGGAGACCAGCGCAACCGAGTCGGGGAGGTGGATGATGACCTCCTCCCAGACGGCGCCCCGGGAGCGGTCGGCGAGGTAGTGGACCTCGTCCATCACCACGAAGCCGAGCCCGCTCAGGGTGTGGGACCCGGCGTACAGCATGTTCCGGAGGACCTCGGTGGTCATCACCACGACCGGTGCCTCGCCGTTGATGGTGACGTCGCCCGTGAGCAGGCCGACGCGTGCGGCGCCGTACCGGTTCACCAGGTCGTGGTACTTCTGGTTCGACAGCGCCTTGATCGGCGTCGTGTAGAAGGCCTTGCGTCCGGTCTCGAGCGCGAGGTGTACGGCGAACTCGCCGACGACCGTCTTGCCGGACCCCGTGGGCGCGGCGACCAGGACCCCCTTGCCCTCCTCGACGACGTGGCAGGCCTCGACCTGGAACGCGTCCAGGCCGAACTCGTACAGCCCCGCGAACGCCTCGGAGACGGGGTGCGTGGTGCTCATGCAAGAACCGTAAGCGCGCCGGATGCGCACTCGACGGTCAGGGGCAGCGGCCCGAAGCGCTCACCGTCGGCGTACGACACGATGCCGGGTGCGGCGATGGTGACCGAGCGGACCAGGTGGTGCTCGTACTGGGGGTGGTGGACGTGGGTGCCCCGGAACAGCTTGGGGTAGGTGCGGACCAGGTCGGGCTTCGAGATCGGCTTGATGATCACCACGTCGAGCAAGCCGTCGTCGAGCACCGCACCCTCGGTGATCCGCAGGCCGCCTCCGAAGGACGGGCCGTTCCCGACCGCGACGAGCATCGCCTCGAGCTCCACCTGCCGGTCGTCCAGCTGGAGTGTGTAGGGCAGCGGCTCGAAGACGCGGAGCTCGGCGAGGGTCGCGATGTTGTAGCGCATCTGACCTCGGGGCCAGGTCATCCGGTTTGCCCGCTCGTTGACGATGGCGTCGAAGCCCGCGGCCAGGACGGTCACGAAGTACTGCGACCCGCTCCGGGCCAGGTCCACGGTGCGAGTCCGGCCGGCGATCACCCGGTCGACGGCGACATCGGTGTCCTTGCGCGGCAGGTCGAAGTAGCGGGCGACGTCGTTGCCGGTGCCGGCCGGGACGATGCCGAGCGGTGTGCCGGTCGCCGCGACGGCCTGGACCGCGAGATGGACCATGCCGTCCCCGCCGCAGACGACGAGCGCGTCGACCCCCTCGGCGACACATTGCCGGGCCAGGTCGAGCGACTCCCCCGCGTCGCGCCCCTGCAGGTCGCGGACGCTCAGCCCGGCGGCCCGCAGCCGCAGCAGGGCCCGCTCCCGCACCTTCCGCGCCCTGCCCTTGCCCGCGGTGGGGTTGGTCAGGAGGGCGATCTCCCCGCTCGGCACGCGCGCAGACTACCTGCGCGGGTACGTGTTGTTCGGAGCAGTGCTGTGGCGATCAGTCCCTCGCGCCGCGGTCGGCGCCCAGCCGCAGCCGGTCGCCCTAGGGGCCGACGCGGAGGCGTACGGCGTACGAGCCCGGGCGGGCGCCGACGGCCCGGGCGAGACGGCCCAGGGCCTCGAGAGCGGTGTCGGTGTCGATCCGGGAGCCGGGGACGACGAGCAGCACCCGGGGCCCGTCGGCGGCCACCAGCACCTCGCCGTGCCGCCACACCTGGTGGGTGCGGACGCGTACGGCGTCGGTCGTCACCGGCTCGGGGTAGGCGTCGTCGACGGCCAGCAGGTCGCACGGGACGGCCTCCCGCCCCGCCGCGGTCAGGGAGCCGGCGACGCGGTGGCCGGTGGCCAGGCCGCGCTCGGCCTCCCAGGTGACCTCGCACTCCCCCAGCCACTCGGGCAGGTCGAAGGGGTCCGCCTCGTCGTACGACGGAGGCTGGTGCGGCGGGTTCACAGTACGGTCACCGGGCGTCGGCGGGCGGTCAGATCGGTGAGATCTCGTCGTCCGACCACTGGTCCGTGCGGTGGGCGCCACGCCCTCTGACCCGGTCGGACACGCGGGCGATGATCTCCGAGACCAGGAAGAGGATCAGCATCGGGACGGCCAGCATCAGCATCGAGAACGGGTCGGTCGAGGGAGTCGCCACGGCCGCGAACACCATCGTGCCGATGACGATCCACGGTCGGTGCTTGGCCAGGGCACGACCGCTGATGATGCCGGCGAAGTTCAGGAGCACCACGAACAGCGGGATCTCCATGGCGACGCCGAAGATCAGCAGCATCCGCATCTCGAACGAGAAGTACCGGCCGAAGTCCACCAGGTTGGTGACCCCGTGGGGGACGAAGGAGATCAGCACCGTCAGGCCCTTGGGGAGCACGTAGTAGCCCAGGGCGACCCCGCCCAGGAACAACGGCCCGGCCACGGCGGCGAACATCCGGGAGTACTTCTTCTCGTTGGCGTGGAGCCCCGGGAGGATGAACGCCCAGATCTGGTAGAGCCAGTAGGGGCTGGCCGCGATCAGCGCGACGACCCCGCACAGCTTGAACTGCAGCAGGATGCCGCCGGTGGCGTCGTTGATCACCGGCTCGGTCTTGATCGGGGGATCGTGGTTGGCCAAGGCCGTGCGGGCCTCGTTGTAGGGGTGCTGCACCAGCTCCAGGAGCTGGCTGTAGAACACGATCGCGACGAAGAAGAGGATCACCAGGACCAGCGCGGAGCGGATCAGGCGTGCGCGAAGCTCTCGGAAGTGGTCCGAGAGCGCCATCCGGCCATCGGGGCCGACCGGGTTGCGCGGCTTTCCGCGCAGGACATCGACGACACCGACGATGGACACGGGACCCGGCGCTCTCGCTCAGGTGCCGTCAGGCCGTGTCGTCGCGACGCGCGGCCTCGCGCTCGGCGGCCTGCTTGGCCTCGAAGGCCTCCCGCTCGGAGGCCTGCCGGGCCTCGAGCTCACCCGGCGCAGCCGCCTTGCCGTCGGTGGCGTCGTCGTCGTCGTTCAGGCCCTTGGTCTCGGCCTTGAAGATACGCAGGGCCCGGCCGCTTCCGCGGGCGAGCTCGGGAAGCTTGGAGGCGCCGAACACCAGAACGACGATCACCAGGATGATGAGCAGCTCTGGTGTACCGAGGTCACCGATCAGCAGGGATGACATGACGTGTGGTCCTGACGTGAGGCTTCGATTGCGTGGTCAGTCTAGCCCGCGGGGTGGTCGTAGAGGGCCAAAGCCCGGCGGATCGCGTCCGCCGCGCCCTCGCCGAAGTGGGCGGGCTCCAGCACCTCGGCGTACGGCGTGAGCCGGAGCAGCAACCGCTGCAGCCAGCGTTCGTCGCCGACCAGCAGGTCCACCTCCGAGCCACCCTCGGGGCCCGGGCGCACCTCCTCCACGGCGTAGTACTCCTCGACCCACCTGGCCTCCGGACGCAGGCGCAGGGTGACCAGGGTGGCCTCGTCGCCGCCGAAGACCCCGTCGGAGAGGTCCCGTGGCGCGGTCGGCTCGGTGGTGACCTCCGAGTCGAGCACCCTCGCCTCGTGGACCCGGTCGAGCCGGAACAGCCGCGGCGCGTCAGCGCTGTGGCAGTAGGCGTCGAGATAGGCGACGCCGTGGTGCGAGACGACCGCGTGGGGATCGACGACCCGCTCCGACTCCTCGTCGCGGGCCGGCACGTAGTACGTGAGCCGCACCTGCCGGCGCCGGCGTACGGCGTCCTCCAGCTCCGCCCGGAGCGCGAGCGTCGCCGGGACGTCGTCACCGGGGTCGACCAGCGGGGTGCCGCCCGCGGCGGCGGCCTCGAGCTTGGCCAGGGCTCGGTCCACCACGTCGCGGGTGTCGGGCTCGGCTCCGGCCCGGAGAGCGCGCAGCGCGACGATGATCGCACTCGCCTCGGTCGGGGTGAGCCGCAACGGCCGTGCCAGGTAGTCGGCGTTGGAGACCCGGATCACCCCCTCGCCCTCGAGGGCGTCGAGGTCGACGTCGATCAGGTCGTCCGGGTAGCCGCCGGGCAGTCCGCACAGGAACAGCACCCGCAGGTCCTGCTCCAGCTGGTCCGCCGGTACGCCGATGACCTTGGCCGCCTCGTCCAGCGACACCTGGTCGCGCGCGTGCAGGTAGGGAACCAGCCGCAGCAGTCGGCTCACCTGGTCGCGGGCCGCCCCGGCGGTCGCGGCGCTCATGGCCGGCCCCCGACCGTGGCCCGGAGCCGCGCCACGACCTCGGCGCGCACTCCCGCGGGGCTCTCGACGTACAGGTCGGGGCCGAGGGCCAGCAGCTCGTCGGCCTGCGCCCGGCGTAGCCGGAGCCGGTCCCACGGGGTCTGCTCGTCGGGACCCGGTACGTCGGGCTCGATGCTGCTCGCCTGCCGGCGCAGGACCGCGCCCGCACCCGGACGCACCAGCACGACGACCTCCTCGGGAGGCGTCACCGGCTCGATCCGGCGGGCGGCCTCGCGGACGTCGGTGCCCGGCGGGACGACGAAGGATCCGGACGGGCCCGACAGCTTCGCCTTGCCCACGACCCGGGAGAGTCGGAACACCCGTTCCTCCCCGCGATCGGTGTCCAGGCCGACGACGTACCACCGGCCGGAGAAGCGGACGACACCCCAGGGCTCGAGGTGTCGGGTGAGGGGCTGGTCGTACCCGGGTCTGCGGTAGTCGAAGGTCACCGGCCGGCGCGCGAGCGTCGCCTCCCAGAACACGTCGAACGACGGCTCGTCGGCGCTGAGCCGCGGCTGGGCGATCTCCAGGGCGTCGAGGTCGAGCTCGAGACCGGCGGCGGTGAGCTTGCGGACGGCGTCGGTGGTGGCCTCCGCGAGACGGGCGTGCTCCCACACGCGGGTCGCCAGGGCGACAACGGAGGCCTCGTCGGACTCGAGGCTGATCTCGGGCAGCGCGAACTGGTCCGCTCGGATCCGGTAGCCGGGCTCGTCGTCGAAGTAGGCGTTCATCTGCCCGACCTCGATCGGCACGCCCAGGCTGCGCAGCTCCTCCTTGTCGCGCTCGAAGGACTTCTCGAAGGCGTCGGCCGACGGCGCGTCGGCGTACAGGATCTCGCGGATGCGGTTCTTCGAGACGTAGTGCCGCTGGACCAGGAGCATGATCAGCAGATTGAGCAGTCGTTCGGTCTTCGACGTGCTCGGGCTCCGCGAGGGCATGCCGCTCATCCTGGTCAGGCGACCCCGAGGATGTCGACCACGAAGTACAGCGTGTCGGTGCCCTTGATGCCGGCGCTGGGTGAGCCCTGCTTGCCGTAGCCGTCCTTCGGCGGGATCGCCAGGATCACCCGGCTGCCGACCTTCTGGCCGACCAACGTCTTGTCCCAGCCTGGGATCACCTGGCCGGTGCCGATCCCGAAGGTCGCGGGCTCCTTGCTGTAGCTCTCGTCGAACGGCTTCTTGCCGGCGTACACCTCGCCGAGGTAGTTCACGGTGATCGACTGGCCCTTCTTCACCGTCGGGCCGGCGCCCTGGATCAGCACCCCCGACCGGAGCTTGCCGTTGGGCTTGGGCGTCTTCGCGAAGTCCAGACCGGTCACCGAGTCGCCCTTGGTGGCCAGCTTCGGCGCCCACGACGGAGCCGGCTCGGTCTTGCCCTGGGGGCCCTTCAGGGGCGGCTTGGGCTTGCTGAGGAGGTCGATCACGACCAGCAGCGGGTCCTTGTTGCCGATCCCGAGCTGGGCGTTGCCGCCCTCGCCGACCAGCTGGTCGGCCGGCGCCGTCACCACGATCCGGGACCCGACCGACGACCCCTTGATGGCGTCGGCGAACACCGGGCTCAGCTGGTCGTTGAGGGTCAGGACCTGCGCGCCGCCCTGGTCGTAGGTGCTGTAGGCCTCCTTCTTGCTGAAGCCGTTGCCGATCCAGATCTGGGCCGACACCTGGTCGCCGTCGTTGATCGTGGCGCCGTCGCCCTTGGTGAGGGTCGTGGTCTGGATCTTGTCCGCGGTCAGGTCACCCTTCCACTCGACCTGGGGCTTCTTCCCCACGTCGCCGGTGATCGACACGGCGGCCAGGGGGTCGCTGCTCGACGTAGAGGACGACGAGGAGCTGTTGCTGCCGCAGGCCGCCAGGGCCACCAGCAGGACGGGCAGCAGGAGCAGCGCGAGGCGTCGGGACACGGGATTCCACCTTCGACGGAGGTCGTCAGGGTCAGGTCTGGGGGGGACGAAGCCCGCCGATCACCCTAGCCGCCCCCCGGTCACCCACCGGAATCGCGGTGTCCCGGGTGGTCACATCCCGTCGATCAGGCGCTGCACGCGTTCGTCGTACGCCCGGAAGGGGTCCTTGCAGAGCACCGTTCGCTGGGCCTGGTCGTTGAGCTTGAGATGCACCCAGTCGACGGTGAAGTCGCGGCGACGCTCCTGGGCCTTGCGGATGAACTCGCCTCGCAGGCGGGCGCGGGTCGTCTGGGGTGGCACCGACTTCGCCTGGAAGATCTTCAGGTCCGAGGTCACCCGGCTGACCGCGCCGCGGCGCTCGAGCAGGTAGTACAGGCCGCGGTCGCGGCGGATGTCGTGGTAGGCGAGGTCGAGCTGGGCGATGCGAGGATGCCCGAGAGGCAGGCCGTGCGTCGCTCGGTAGCGGTCGATCAGCTTCCACTTGATCACCCAGTCGAGCTCACGGTCGACCAGGCCGAGGTCGTCGGACTCGACGGCCTTCAAGCCGCGCTCCCAGAGGTCGAGGGCCTGCTCGACCACTGGCGTCGAGATCTCACGGCGGTCCACGAAGTTGCGCGCCTTCGAGAGGTACTCGTGCTGGATGTCGAGGGCGCTGGCCTCGCGGCCGTTGGCGAGTCGGACCTTCCGCTGCCCCGTGACGTCGTGGCTGATCTCGCGGATGGCCCGGATCGGGTTGTCCATCGTCAGGTCACGCATCACCACGCCCTCCTCGATCATCCGGAGGACCAGGTCGCAGCTGGCGACCTTGAGCATCGTGGTCGTCTCGCTCATGTTGGAGTCGCCCACGATCACGTGAAGCCGGCGGAAACGCTCGGCGTCGGCGTGCGGCTCGTCGCGGGTGTTGATGATCGGCCGCGACCGGGTGGTGGCGCTGCTGACGCCCTCCCAGATGTGCTCGGCGCGCTGGCTCACGGCGTACGACGCCCCGCGCGCGGTCTGCGTCACCTTGCCGGCGCCGACGATGATCTGGCGGGTCACCAGGAACGGGATGAGGACGTCGGCCAGCCGGTTGAACTCTCCGGACCTGCTGACGAGGTAGTTCTCGTGGCAGCCGTAGGAGTTGCCCGCGGAGTCGGTGTTGTTCTTGAACAGGTAGATCTCGCCGGCGATGCCCTCGTCGTGCAGCCGCTGCTCGGCGTCCTTGAGCAGCCCCTCGAGCACCCGCTCCCCCGCCTTGTCGTGGGTGACCAGCTCGGCGACGTCGTCGCACTCGGGGGTGGCGTACTCGGGGTGGCTGCCCACGTCGAGGTAGAGTCGGGCGCCGTTGCGCAGGAAGACGTTGGAGCTGCGGCCCCAGCTGACGACCTTGCGGAACAGGTAGCGGGCCACCTCGTCGGGGCTGAGCCGACGCTGGCCCTTGAACGTGCACGTGACGCCGTACTCGTTCTCGATGCCGAAGATCCGCCGGTCCACGGGTTCAGCCTACGGGCATCCCGGGTCACCGGGGCCAGGCCGGGCGGTCAGCCTTGCCCCGGGGCGTCCGGCTGGGACGGAGTGTCGGGCGGGATGTCGGTGGGGTCGATCTCGGGGGCGGGCGTGGTGGGGCCTCGGTCGCCGAGCAGCGCCTCGAGCCGGGCCGGCATGAGGCGCAGGAACTTCCGCGGTTGGGAGCGGGTGCGGTCGAGGACGGCGACCTCGAGGTCACCGGCGGGGATGACCCGGTCGGCGGAGGAGCCGTTCTCGTCGGGCCCTCGTCCGAGCGCGGCCACGGCGACGTGGAGCGCGTCGGAGAGGTTCGCACTCTCGGTGTAGTGCTCGTGGAGGTACGCCGCGACCACCTCGTCGGCGCCGCCCATGACGGCGTACTGGTGCTCGTCGGTGACCTGGCCCTGGTAGGTGAGCCGGTAGATCTGGTCGTCCGGGGCGCTGTCGCCGATCTCGGCAACGAAGATCTCGACCTCGTACGGCTTCTCGCCGCCGCTGCTGAAGATCGTGCCGAGGGTCTGCGCGTAGGCGTTGGCCAGACCGCGGCCGGTGACGTCGCGCCGGTCGTAGGCGTAGCCGCGCATGTCGGCCAGTCGGACCCCGGCGATCCGGAGGTTCTCGAACTCGTTGTAACGCCCCACCGCGGCGAAGGCGATCCGGTCGTAGATCTCGCTCACCTTGTGCAGCGCCTGGGAGGGGTTCTCCGAGGCGAACAGGACCCCGTCGGCGTACTGGACGGCCACCACCGACCGCCCGCGCGCGATGCCCTTGCGCGCGAAGTCGGCCCGGTCCTTCATCAGCTGCTCGGGCGAGACGTAGAACGGCATGCTCATCGCGTGATCACTCCGCTCAGGTCAGGGCCGCGGCCGGGCCGTCGGGACGGTTCATGCGGCCGGCGATGACGGAGTCCGCGATGTCGGCGACCTCGGTCTCCGCGAGCCGGCGGCCGCCCTCGGCGGTGATCACCTGGACGACCGGGAAGATCCGGCGGGTCAGGTCCGGGCCACCGGTCGCAGAGTCGTCGTCGGCGGCGTCGTACAGCGCCTGCACGATCGCGGTCACGCACTCGCTCTCGGAGAGGTCCTCGCGGTACAGCTTCTTCAGGGAGCCACGGGCGAACAGCGACCCCGAGCCGACCGAGTGGAACGCGGTCTCCTCGTAGCGACCCCCGGTGACGTCGTAGCTGAAGATCCGCCCCTGGCTGCTGACGAGGTCGAAACCGGCGAACAGCGGCACCACGGCGAGGCCCTGCATCGCCATGCCGAGGTTGCCCCGGATGAGCCCGGCGAGGCGGTTGGCCTTGCCGTCCATCGACAGGGTCGTCCCCTCGATCTTCTCGTAGTGCTCGAGCTCGGTCTGGAACAGCCGCACCAGCTCCACCGCCAGCCCGGCGCTGCCGGCGATGCCGACGCAGGAGTACTCGTCGGCCGGGAAGACCTTCTCGATGTCGCGCTGGGCGATGATGTTGCCCATGGTGGCGCGGCGGTCACCGGCCATCACCACGCCGCCGGGGAACGTCGCCGCCACGATCGTCGTGCCATGGGGGGCCAGGTCGCCGGCGTGGCCCTGCGGGACCGTACGGCGTGCCGGCAGCAGCTCGGGCGACTGCCCGGCCAGGAAGTCGGCGAAGCTGGAGGTGCCGGGCACCATGAACGACGCCGGCAGACGGGAGTCGTCCACTCCTACTGGCCGCCCTTCTGGATGAACGACTTCACGAAGTCCTCGGCGTTGGTCTCGAGCACGTCGTCGATCTCGTCGAGGATCGCGTCGACGTCGTCGTCGAGCGCTTCCTTGCGCTCGGAGACATCGGTCTCGGGCGCGGCGTCGGTGACGTCCTCGGTCTCACCCGACTTCCGAGGCTGCTTCTGCTCCTGGGCCATGTCTTCACCCTAGTGCCCCGGGTGAGAGATTCCACGGCGCTTCGCGCACCTAGGCTCCGTGGTGTGAGCGACCGTTCCGCTGCCGTCCGGCGTGACCTGGCTCCGGAGGGAGTGCTCCGCGCCGCCATCAACCTGGGCAACCCCGTTCTCGCGACGGGGACGCCGGAGGAGCCGTCCGGAGTCACCGTCGACCTGGCCCGGGAGATCGCCTCCCGACTCGGTGTCGAGGCGCGGCTCCGCTGCTTCGACGCGGCTCGCAAGTCCTTCGAGGCGCTGCACACCGGCGTGGCCGACATCGGCTTCCTGGCGATCGAGCCCGAGCGCGAGGCCGACCTGGCGTTCACCGCGCCGTACGCCCTCATCGAAGGGGTGTACGTCGTGCCCGAGGCCACCGCGATCGCCGCACCCGACGAGGTCGACCGGCACGGGATCCGGGTGGGGGTCAAGCGCGGCTCCGCCTACGACCTCCATCTCACCCGCAACCTGGCCGCGGCGGAGGTGGTGCGGGGAGAGGAGGGCGTCGACGTGTTCGCGGATCAGCACCTCGAGGTGGGGGCCGGCATCCGGCAACCGACGACGACGTGGGCCGACGAGCACCCGGGACACCGGATCCTCGAGCCGGCCTTCATGCAGATCCGTCAGGCCGTGGCGACCACACGTGGGCGGGACGCGCTCACCATCGACTTCCTGCGTGACCTGGTCGAGGAGCTGAAGGCGAGCGGATTCGTGTCCGACGCCCTCACCCGGTCGGGTCGCATCGACGTCACCGTGGCCCCGCCGAGCTGACGACCAACGGTTGCCGGCTCGCACCGGACCCCGATGCGTCAGTGGGTCAGCGCGCGGAACAGATCCTCCGCGGTCGCGCACCGGTCGATCAGCTCGGCCACGTGCGCCTTCGAGCCGCGCAGCGGGTCGATCGTCGGGACGCGCTGCAGGGACTCACGGCCGGGGAGGTCGAAGATCACCGAGTCCCACGAGGCGGCCGCCACGGCGTCGGCGTACTTCTCCAGGCACCGGCCGCGGAAGTAGGCCCGGGTGTCGTCGGGCGGCTGGTGCATCGCACGCTCGACGGCGCCGTCGGTCAGCAGCCGCTCCATGCGGCCGAGCTGGACGAGCCGGTGGTAGAGGCCCTTGTCGGGACGCACGTCGCTGTACTGGTAGTCGATCAGCTGCAGCTTGGCGTTGTCCCAGCCGATGCCGTCGCGGTCGCGGTAGGAGTTGAGCAGCTTGAGCTTCGCCACCCAGTCGAGCTCGCGGGCGCACAGCATCGGGTCCTGCGCGAGACGGGTGAGCACCGACTCCCAGCGGTCGAGCACGTCGACGGTCTGCGCATCCGCGTCGGACCCCAGGCGGTCGTCGACGTACTTCCGGGCCAGCTCGAGGTACTCCCCCTGCAGCTGCAAGGCCGTCAGCCGCCGCCCGTCCTGGAGCGTCACCTGCTCCCGCAGCGTCGGGTCGTGCGACACCGCCCGCAACGCAGCCACCGGGCCGTCGATGGTGAGGTCGACGGTGATGAACCGGTCCTCGATCATCGCCAGCACCAGCGCCGTCGTCCCGACCTTGAGGTACGTCGACACCTCCGCCAGGTTGGCGTCGCCGATGATCACGTGCAGCCGCCGGTACTTCTCGGGGTCGGCGTGCGGCTCGTCGCGGGTGTTGATGATCGGCCGCTTGAGAGTGGTCTCCAGCCCGACCTCGACCTCGAAGTAGTCGGCCCGCTGGCTGACCTGGAAGCCGTGCTCGCGCCCGTCCTGGCCGATCCCCACGCGGCCCGAACCGCACACGACCTGACGACTGACGAAGAAGGGCGTGAGGTGACGCACGATGTCGCTGAACGGCGTGGTGCGCGACATCAGGTAGTTCTCGTGAGCGCCGTACGACGCCCCCGTGTTGTCGGTGTTGTTCTTGTACAGGTTGATCGGGGCGGCACCCGGCGTCTGGGCGGCCATCCGGGCGGCGTCGAGCATCACCTGCTCGCCCGCCTTGTCCCAGAGCACGACGTCCAGCGGCGTGGTCACCTCCGGCGTGGAGTACTCGGGGTGCGCGTGGTCGACGTAGAGGCGGGCGCCGTTGGTGAGGATGACGTTGGCCAGCCCGAGGTCCTCGTCGGTGAGCTGGCTCGGGTCGGCCAGCTGGCGGCTCAGGTCGAAGCCGCGCGCGTCACGCAGCGGCGACTCCTCCTCGAAGTCCCAGCGGGCACGGCGCGCCTTGATCGTGGCGCTGGCGTAGGCGTTGACGACCTGCGAGCAGGCCACCATCGGATTGGCATGCGGCTGCCCCTGCACCGAGATGCCGTACTCCACCTCGGTGCCCATCACCCGGCGTACCGTCACGCGCCGAGCCTACGCGCCGGCCAGGACAGGTGACGGTCCCGGCCGATGGGCGGCCGGGACCGTCGCTGCCTGTGTGGGATGCCGGCGTCAGTGAAGACCGTTGGCGATCCGCTGCTGCGCCGAGCGCGGGATCGGGATCGTCGTGCCGAGCGGCTTGTCGCCGACCGTGACCGGCTTGAAGGTGAAGGCGATCTGGTGCGCCTCGGTGAAGACCCCCGTGCTCGACGCTCTGAGCAGGCACCCGAGGGCGATGTTCGAGCCCGAGATCTTCTGGGCGGGGTTGGTGTAGTTGATGACGCCGAAGTCGAAGTCGCCCGTCTTGTTCCCGGTGAGCGCGTAGACCTTGCTGTAGTCGAGGGTCCCTCCGCCGAGCGCGGCGAGGAGGGCGGCCCGGTCGAGCGCCAGGCAGGTGATGCTGTCGGTGTCGCCGCTGGCTGCTCCCGTCTCCGTCGCGAGACCGGTCACGCTCACCTGGTAGGTGCCCTTCGGGATCTTGGCGTTGAAGACCTGGCCCGGAGAGGCGTTGGTGAAGGTCGAGCCGACCGATCCGATGCGGTAGCGCAGGACGCCGCCGAGCTGTCGGGCGGTCATCCCGCCGACCTTCTCGGCGTTGAGGTTCCTGACCAGCTTCGAGCTGTTGACGGTCAGCGGCGAGGAGTGCTTCGAGGAGTTGAGGCTCAGTGCCGGCCCGCGGCCGATGTTCTTCAGCGACGTGGTCCCGACCGCCTTGTTGGCGTGGCCGAGGATCAGTGGGTGGCCGTTCGCGGCGTACGCCGCCAGGTCGGCGCCGCCGACGAGCACAACAGCTGCTGCGAGCGTGGTGACGGTGGAGCGGAGCGAGGGGCGATGGAACATGGGTCCTCCGTGAAAGGTGCGGGTGTTCGATCAGTCTGGTGAGGCGACACCCCGGGCGGCATGACCCGATCGGGTCACTGGACACGACCCGAACCGGCCAGGTGGTTCGCCGCCGAGATCCCTCGGGCCCCGCCCCGGTCCGAGGCCGGGACGGGGCCATTGCACTGCCGATGTCAGCGAGGCAGGCGCAGGTGCGAGGTGGCCGACTTGGGCAGGACGACGGGCGAGCCCTGCGTCTGGTTCGCGACCGTCACCTTGTGGAACACGAAGGTCGGCGGCTGATAGGCCGTGATCGTGCCGGTGGTCCCGCTGAACTGGCAGCCGTAGAGCATGGCGCGCGGCTGGGTCAGGGTGATCGGGGCCGACGTGTAGTCGAGCACGGCTGCGTCCCAGTCGCTCCACTGGTGCCCCCCGAGCGCCCAGATACCGGAGATGTCCGGGCTCGACGGGTTGTCCAGCAGCTTGTGGTAATCGACTGCCAGGCACTGCCAGCTGTCGGTCGTCGAGGCACCCGACTGCACCAGGAGCCCACTCAGGGTGACCTGGTAGGTGCCCTTGGGGACGGTCACCTTGAACAGGTCGGACGCGCCGTTGGCGAAGGTTGTGCCGACGGCTCCCAGGTGCCAGCGGAGCAGCTTCGGGTTCAGCTGGGCGGCGGTCTGGCCACCGACCAGGTTGGCGTTGAGGTGCTTGACCATCTTCTTGCTGTTGACCACCAG
>NZ_DASXWU010000016.1:0-37902 GCF_036503465.1 Nocardioides sp. | reverse complement strand
CAGCGAGGAACGAGCTCGCGGTCGTGGCTCTCCCGGTCGAGCGAGCGCCACGGCTGAGCCCGCGAAGCCGTGCCGGCGAGTCGAGACGACCACACTCGCAACACGCGGATCACTCAGACGACAGCGAGGAACCAGTTCGCGGTCGAGGCTCTCCCCGCCGAGCGCGCGCCACGGCTGAGCTTGCGGAGCCGTGCCGGCGAGTCGAGACGACCACACTCGCAACACGCGGATCACTCAGACGACAGCGAGGAACCAGTTCGCGGTCGAGGCTCGCCCCGTCGAGCGAGCGCCACGGCTGAGCTTGCGGAGCCGTGCCGGCGAGTCGAGACCCGGTGACGTGCCTACGCCTCAAGGAGCTCACCGGGTTTCGAGACGCTCGCAGAGCTCGCTCCTCAACCACCGGTGACAGAGCCGCTCGTCAACCACCGGTGACAGAGCTCGCTCCTGACCCACCGGGCGGACTAGCCCTTCTTCGCAGAGGCCTTCTTCGCGGTCTTCTTCGCGGTCTTCTTGGTCGTCTTCTTCGCCCCGCGCTTCGCGGTCTTCTTGGCCGGCCCCTTCGCCCGGCGTTCGGCGAGCAGCTCCGCGGCGCGCTCCAGGGTGATCGCCTCGACGGTGTCCTCCTTGCGGAGGGTGGCGTTGTACTCGCCGTCGGTGACGTAGTCGCCGAATCGGCCGGACTTCACCACGACCGGCGCGCCCGACACCGGGTCCGGTCCGAGCTCCTTCAACGGCGGCGCGGCCGCCGCGCGACCGCGCTGCTTTGGCTGGGCGTAGATCGCCAGCGCCTCCTCGAACGTGATCGTGAGCAGCTGCTCCTCCGACTGCAACGAGCGCGAGTCGGTGCCCTTCTTCAGGTACGGCCCGTAGCGGCCGTTCTGGGCGGTGATCTCGACACCGTCGGGATCAGTGCCGACCACGCGCGGCAGCGACAGCAGCTTCACGGCGTCGTCGAGGGAGACCGTCTCCAGCGACATCGACTTGAAGAGTGAGCCCGTGCGCGGCTTGGCGCCCTTGGGTGCGTCGTCGGGCAGGGCCTCGGTGACGTAGGGCCCGTACCGACCGTTCTTGGCCACGATCCGCAGCCCGGTGTCGGGGTGGACTCCGAGCTCCTTCTCCTCACCAGCCGGGTTGGCGAGCAGCTCCTTGGCCTTGGCAAGCGTCAGCTCGTCCGGTGGCAGGTCGTCGGGCACGTTTGCGCGAACCGCCGCTCCCGCCTCGCCGTCGCCCGGCCCCTCGAGGTAGGGCCCGTAGCGGCCGACTCGCAGCACGATCCCGCTGTCGGGACCCCCGACCGGGAACGTCGCGAGCTCCTTCGCGTCGATCTCCCCGAGCTCGTTGACGAGCTGGTGGAGCCCGACCACGCGGTCGGAGCCGAAGTAGAACTCCGCCAGCTCGCTGACCCGGTCGGCCCGGCCGGCAGCGATCTCGTCGAGGACGTCCTCCATCCCGGCGGTGAACTCGTAGCTGATCTGCCGGGTGAAGTGCTCCTCCAGCAGGCGTACGACGGAGAAGGCGATCCAGGCCGGCACGAGGGCCGTCCCCTTCTTGTACACGTAGCCGCGGTTGAGGATCGTCCCGATGATCGAGGCGTACGTCGAGGGCCGGCCGATCTCGCGGTCCTCGAGCTCCTTGATCAGGGTCGCCTCGGTGTACCGCGCGGGCGGCTTCGTCTCGTGCCCCTGCGGGGTCAGGGAGGCGGCGGCCACCGGGTCGCCGTCGTGGAGGTCGGGCAGCGGGGTCTCGGCGTCGTCCTGGCGACGGTCGTTGTCCGTGCCCTCGACGTACGCCTTGAGGAAACCGTGGAAGGTGATCACGCGACCGCTGGCGTTGAACACCACGTTGCGCCCGTCGTCGGCCACGCCACCGATGCGGATCGTCACCGTCTGACCCACCGCGTCCTTCATCTGCGACGCGACGGTGCGCATCCAGATCAGCTCGTAGAGCCGGAACTGGTCGCCGGTCAGCCCGGTCTCGGCCGGCGTACGGAAGCGGTCGCCCGAGGGACGGATCGCCTCGTGCGCCTCCTGGGCGTTCTTCACCTTGGAGGCGTAGGTGCGGGGCGCGTCGGGGAGGTACTCCGCGCCGTACAGCTCCCGCACCTGCGACCGCGCCGCGTCGACCGCTGCGCTGGACAGGGTCGTGGAGTCGGTGCGCATGTAGGTGATGTAGCCACCCTCGTAGAGCCGCTGTGCCACCGACATCGCGACGGAGGCGCTCATCCCGAGCTTGCGGCTCGCCTCCTGCTGCATCGTCGTGGTGCGGAACGGTGCGTAGGGCTGGCGGCGGTAGGGCTTGGACTCCACCGACCGCACGTCGTACGACGTCTCGCGGAGCGCCGCGACGAGGCGCTCGGCCGAGCTTCGGTCGAGGTGGACGCGGTCGGAGCGACGCTTCTCGGTGAGCTCACCGTCGTTGCCGAAGTCGGAGCCGCCGGCGACCCGCACCTCGTCGATGCTGTGCAGCTTCGCCGGGAACATCCGTGGCTCCTTGCCGGAGCCGGCGTCGAACGTGCCCTCGAGGTCCCAGTACGACGCGACCCGGAACGCCATCCGCTCCCGCTCGCGGTCGACGACCAGCCGGGTCGCCACGGACTGCACCCGCCCGGCCGAGAGCCCGGACATGACCTTCTTCCAGAGGACGGGGCTGACCTCGTAGCCGTAGAGGCGGTCGAGGATGCGGCGCGCCTCCTGGGCCTCGACCAGGTCGTCGTTGATCTGGCGCGGGTTCTCCACCGCGGCGAGGATCGCCGGCCGGGTGATCTCGTGGAACACCATCCGGTGCACCGGGATGTTCTTCGGCTTCAGCTCGTCGAGGAGGTGCCAGGCGATCGCCTCGCCCTCGCGGTCCTCGTCGGTGGCCAGGTAGAGCTCGTCGGCGTCCTTGAGCAGGCTCTTCAGCTTGGCGATGTGGCTCTTCTTGTCGCGGGGCACGACGTAGTACGGAGTGAACCCGTTGTCGATGTCCACGGCGAGCCGGCCCCACGGCTTGTCCTTGATGCTCGCCGGGGTGTCCGCCGCGGAGTTGGGCAGGTCGCGGATGTGCCCGACGGATGACTCGACCACGTAGTCGTCGCCCAGGTAGCCGCCGATCGTCCGCGCTTTCGCGGGCGACTCGACGATCACCAGCTTGTGTGCCACTGCTTCTCCTGACTGCGTCATCCCTGGTGAGCGGGCGCGCTCATCGTGCCTCGCCCGGGCTCACGGCGGATCACGGTAGCGCCTCGTACCCAGTCCGTTGTTCCCGATCCCCGCGGTTGCGCTGGTGGCGGTGGCCTGTGGAGAACCTCCGAGCACCTTCGCGGAGGTGTGCGACCGTCGTTCCCACACCACTTCTCGGGAGGTTCTCCTTGATGTCCGCCGACCAGCCGTCCCTGCTGCCGCCGTGGGTGGAGGACGACCCCTACGACATGCCCTACCAGGCCCGCGGACGAGGTCTGGAACGTCTCACACACCTGGTGCTGGTCGACGGTCGACTCGTCGACATGTGGAGCGAACCGGTCAGCGGGACGCGTTGGCAGGAGCACGCCGAGCGCTTCGACCGCGAGCGACGTCCGGCCGTCGTGTCCCCTCCTGCACCGCCGTTGCACGTGCAGGTCCTCTCCTGGCTCGATGCCGCGGTCGGCGGCCGCGACCAGCTGCTGGCCCTGCACGCCGGCCCGCTGGTCGATGAGGGCTTCGAGCCCGCCCCCGAGCTGAGACCCGACCACCGGGAGCGCCTGGCCACGACCGTCGACCTGCTCGACCGTGCCGCGGGCGAGCTGAGGGTGGCGGACTCACGACCCCTCCTGATGAACACGTTGCGCTCGGCCTGGGATGCCGACGCCGAGACCGTCCTGGAGATGGGGGACGCCGGCCGCGTCGCCGCCGGTGTCTGCTGGCTCGCGGCGAAGGCGAACGGGCTCCTCGGCCCCGGCGGCACCACGACGCAGACCAGCCTCCAGCACGTCCTCGGGTGCCGGACGCAGCTGGCGGTGCCAGGCCGGGAGATCAGGCTGCTCCTGGCCGGCTACCGTCCGGAGCCGGTCCGGCCGACCCCGACCCTGCCGGACCTCGTCCTGGTCGGCCGCGCCGATCTCCTGACGGCGGCGACCCGACGTCGCCTGGTGCGGGCCCGCGACCAGGCCCTCGCAGCACAGTCGGCCACCGACGACGAGCCCGACGTCAGAGCGGGCTGAGGTAGCCCTCGCGCACCAGACGACGGACCGGCGGCAGGTACGCCGTGGCGAGCTCGTCGCGGTCGCGTTCGAGCAGGACGGCCACGCCGTCCAGGATCTGGCCGACGGTCAGCTCCCCGTCACACGCGCCGGCCATCGCCGCCTCCACGGTGTCGACCTGGCGGGCCCGGCACAGGCCGCGGCGCTGGCGCAGCACGATCGTCTCGGGGTGCTCCGCACCCGGCTCACCGTGGGTCTCCTGGACGACGTCGACCCGGAGGACGAGCCGACTGGTCTCGTCGACGACCACCCGGCAGGCAGCTCCCCAGTCGGCGATCGCCGAGGCGACCGGCTGCTCCACGACGTACGGATGGTCGACGAGCTCGCGCGCAGTCCCACCCTGGTGGAGGCTGACCCAGCCGAACCCGATGCCCTCGATCCGGCGCTCCTCGAACCAGCGCAACCACGCGTCGTACGCCTCGAGGTAGCCCGGTCCGCCGTGCCGGCCGGCGTCCTTGAGCCACAGCTCGACGTATGCCGGTGGGTCGAGCACCTCGCGCTGGACCACGAGCGCGTCGCAGTCGTCCGGGAGCCAGCCGGCGAGGCGCTCGTCCCAGGGGTGGTGGTCGTGGACCGCCCAGTTGGCGACGAGATGGCACCAACCGCCCTCGGCGAGGTGGGCGGAGGCGCCGCGCACGATCGCCTCGACGACCTGGTCGCCGGGCATCCCGGAGTCGCGGTAGACGAGTCGGCGGCCCTCCGTGGCGGGCGAGATCACGAACGGCGGGTTGCTGGTGACGAGGTCGAAGGTCTCGTCGCGCACCTCATCCCAGAGCGAGCCCGCACGGACGTCGATCGCGATCTCGTTGAGCGCCGCGTTGAACGCCGTGATGGCGAGGGCGCGGGCGTTGACGTCGGTGGCGACCACGTCGGTGGCCTGGGTGGAGAGGTGGAGGGACTGGATGCCGCAGCCCGTGCCGAGGTCGAGCGCCCTCGCCACCTCGTGCCGGGTCGTGAGCTGGGCGAGCGAGGTCGAGGCGGGGGTGACGCCGAGGACGTGGTCGCTGTCGACCCGGATCGGTTGACCGTCCAGACCCGGGGTCAGGTCACTGACCACCCACCAGCCGCGCGCGTCGTCGGCGTACGGGCGGCAGTCGAGAGCGGCCCGGACCTGGTCGGTCGTGGCGAGCAGCATCCCCTGACGGCTCAGGGGCTCGACCAGGCCGGGAAGGGCGCGATCGGCGTCGGCGCGGTCGACGGGCGCCTGGAGGAGGAACATCCGGACCAGGGTCGCGAGCGGTGAACGGTCCGTCGTACGCCGGAGGGCCGGCGTCGTCTCGTGCCGCTGCAAGGCCGCGCGTGCGCTGTCACCGAGCAGGTCGTCGACCGCGTCGACGGTGTAGTCCGCCGACGTCAGCGCCGCCCGCAGCCGGGGGGCGAGGCCGGGATCGGGGACGGAGGTCACCTGCGGGGGACGCGGTAGTGGGGGTCCGGGGTCGGAGCGGAGGGCATGCGGCCATCGTGGCATCGCCGGCGAGATCCTCCGGACCGCACCCTCGGCGTACCCCGAGTGCTTCAATCAGCGCATGGCTCGTGCGCCCCGCCTCGTCGCCGCCGCGCTCCTGGTCGGAGGCCTCGTGACCTCGACCGCCGGGTCCGCGCTGGCGACACGCGGCCCCGCCCAGGGCGGTGGGACGGTCGACCCGAACGCGCACCCGGGTCGACTGAAGGCGCAGATCACGTTCCTCAAGCGGCCCGCGCACCCGTGGAACAGCCGGATCACCTGGGTCGCGAAGCGACAGCGGGCCGACGGCAGCTGGCGGGTGCTCGCGCGCGACTCGTGGCGCGCCGGCTCGGGGCTTCCGGGCCGCAGCACCACGAATCCGTGCGTGAAGGATCACGGGTGGCTGCCGAACGGCCGCTACGCGGTGCGCCAGTACGACGACTACGCCGGCAACCTGATCCACGGCCGGGTCTTCCGGCTCTCCGACAAGCGGTGCGCGAACGGGACGCTGCGCGAGCAGCTGTTCATCCACACCGAGGCCGGCCCCGGGAACTCCCAGTGCGCCGATCGGCCCGGCGACCAGATCTGCCGGTGGGAGTTCCCGCGGATCAACGACTACACCTCACACGGCTGCATCAAGATGGCGCCGTCCGACCTCCTGGCCCTGACCCGCGCCTACCACCGCTTCTTCTCGCCCGGCGTGCGCTACCCCACCGCGAAGGTCTCCCTGCTCGTGCGGCAACGCTGACCCGGCCGAAACGCACTGTGGAAAAGCGTCGACCCGGCAGAAAGTGCGCGCCGCGTCAGCGGCTCACAGCGCACGTTCTGCCGGGTCAGCGCCTTGTCGGCGCACGTTTCTGCCGGGTCAGCGCAAGGACGTCAGCCCTGCTGCTCGAACTGGCGGGTCGCCTCCTCCGGGGCCGGGGTGACCGGCTCGTCGGCCGGGCCGGGCGGCGGCGGGGACGCCGGCGTGCCGGGCTCGTCGCTGATCACCGTGGACCGCTGCTTGGAGACGTACACCGCGACGGCGATGCCGAGGGCGGCAGCCACCGCGATGATGATCCGCAATGCGTCGTTGGCGTTCGCGCCGTAGCTCAGCTTCACGATCGCCGAGACGATCAGCAGGGACACCAGGTTCATCACCTTGAGCAGCGGGTTGATCGCCGGGCCGGCGGTGTCCTTGAACGGGTCGCCGACAGTGTCACCGATGATCGTCGCGGCGTGCGACTCGGAGCCCTTGCCGCCGTGGTGTCCGTCCTCCACGAGCTTCTTGGCGTTGTCCCAGGCCCCGCCTGAGTTGGCCAGGAAGATCGCCATCAGGGTGCCGCTGGCGATCGCACCGACCAGGAACCCGGCGAGCGGGCCGATCCCGAGGCCGAAGCCCACCGCGATCGGGGCGAGGACGGCGAGCAGTCCGGGCGTGGCCAGCTCGCGGAGCGAGTCGCGGGTCACGATGTCGACCACGCGGCCGTACTCGGGACGCCCCGTGCCTTCCATGATCCCGGGGATGTCGCGGAACTGGCGGCGGACCTCGAACACGACGGCGCCCGCCGCCCGGCCGACGGCGTTGATCGCCAGACCGGAGAACAGGAACACCGCGGCCGCGCCGAGCACAACGCCGACGATCAGCTTGGCGTCGAACACCAGGAAGTGGCTGAGCACGTCGCCGGCGCCGTTGAGCCCGACGGCGTCGCTGTAGGCCTGGAAGGCCGACTGGGTGTACGACGCGAACAGCGCGCTCGCAGCGAGGACGGCCGTCGCGATCGCGATGCCCTTGGTGATCGCCTTGGTCGTGTTGCCGACCGCGTCCAGCTCGGTGAGGATCTGGGCGCCCTCGCCGTGCACGTCGCCGGACATCTCGGCGATGCCCTGCGCGTTGTCGGAGACGGGTCCGAAGGTGTCCATCGCCACGATCACACCAACGGTGGTCAGCAGGCCGGTGCCGGCGAGCGACACCGCGAAGAGCGCCACGTCCCCACCGATCAGTGCGGCCCCGAAGACCGCGGCGGCGATCACGATCGCGGTGTAGACCGCGGACTCCAGACCCACCGAGATGCCGGAGAGGATCACGGTGGCCGGACCGGTGAGGGAGGTCTTGCCGACGTCCTTGACCGGTCGGTAGTCGGTGCCGGTGAAGTAGCCCGTCAGCGCCAGGATGCAGGCGGCGAGCACGATGCCGATCACGACGGCCACGGCCGCCACCACAGCGGGACTGGCGCTCGCGGAGTCGCCCGAGGCGTTGGCGAGGTCGGCCCACGAGCCCGGGAGGTAGACGAACGCCAGGATCACGCACGCCACAGCACTGATCGCGGCGGAGATGTAGAAGGCGCGGTTGATGGTGACCAGGCCGTTCTCACCGGCACGCGGCTTGCACAGGTAGGTGCCGACGACGGCGGTCAGCGCGCCGATCGCCGGGATCAGCAGCGGGAAGACCAGGCCCTTGTCGCCGAGCGCCTGCGAGCCGAGGATCAGCGCGGCGACCAGGGTCACGGCGTACGACTCGAAGAGGTCGGCGGCCATGCCGGCGCAGTCGCCGACGTTGTCGCCGACGTTGTCGGCGATGGTCGCGGCGTTGCGCGGGTCGTCCTCGGGAATGTTCTGCTCCACCTTGCCGACCAGGTCGGCTCCGACGTCGGCGGCCTTGGTGAAGATGCCGCCGCCGACACGCATGAACATCGCGAGCAGCGCGGCACCGAAGCCGAAGCCCTCGAGGACGTGCGGCGCCTTGTCGCGGAACAGGAGGACAACGACGCTCGCGCCGAGGAGCCCGAGCCCGACCGTCAGCATTCCGACCGTGGCGCCGGTGCGGAAGCCGATGTTCATGGCCGATTCGCGGCCCTCCTTGTTGGCCGCCGCCGCGACGCGCAGGTTGGCGCGCACGGCCAGGCCCATGCCGAGGTAGCCCACGGCGGCCGAGAAACCGGCACCGAACAGGAAGAAGATCGACCGTCCGATCCGCACCCCCCAGTCGTCGGCGGGCAGCAGCATCAGGGCGAAGAACGCGACCGCGGCGAAGATCGCCAGCGTGCGGAACTGCCGCTGGAGGTAGGCGTTCGCCCCCTCCTGCACCGCATGCGCGATGTTCTTCATGTTGTCGGTGCCTTCGCCGGCGGCCAGGACCTCTTGGCGGAACATGTACGCCATCGCGAGCGCGCCGAGCGCGATCAGGAGGACGATGATGACCAGCACGAGGTTGCCCCCGGAGAGGTGCACCACGTCGGGAATGATCCCGGTCATGGATTTCCTCCTGGGAATGCGTTCACTCGAACGGCGCGGATTGTGCCATGCGCCCGGGGGATCATGTCATCTGACGGCCGGGTGAGTCACACCGGGCCGGGCCGCGCCGTCGGCGTACGGCGAGGAGACGAGTCAGCTCGTCGCGAGAGCGGCCTCGGCGGTGTCGTGGATGACGAACACCTTGGCCAGGCCGGTGATCCGGAAGATCTTGAGCAGACGGTCCTGGTTGCACACCAGCTGGAGCGAGCCGTCGTGGGCCCGGACCTTCTTCAAGCCGCCCACGAGGACCCCGAGACCGGTGGAGTCGAGGAACTCGACCTCCGACATGTCGATCACCAGGTCGTAGGTGCCGGCGGCGACGAGCTCGGTGATCTCCTCGCGCAGGCGAGGCGCGGTGTAGACGTCGATCTCACCGGCGACCGAGACGACGGTGCGGCCCTCGGCCTCGCGCGTCGTGATGGTCAGGTCCACGTGCACACTCCATAGCTCCCGGACGGGTGGCGGGAGCCGACGGCCCCGATCCCTTCGGCTCTATCAAACCACGCTCCGCGCGATCCGGGAGAAAATGCCTCACACGCCCGGCCCGACCGTCGGTGGGCTTTGCCAGACTGGGCTGGTGAGGGAGCAGTGAGAGCTGTCGCGGAGGACCCGGGCCACCGCGTCGGACGCGCCGACCTGGAGCAGCTGGGACGACGCCTGGCCGCTGCACCCGGTCGAGAGGACTCGCTGCGTCACCTGCGAGTCCTGCCACGACGCGAGGCACGCACGGCCGGGTGGCCCGCGTGGGCGCACCCGGACGTCGTCGCTGCCTACCGCCGGTGTGGGATACCGGACCTCTGGCGACACCAGGCCGTGGCCGCCGAGGCGGCGCACGCGGGTCGGCACGTCGTGATCTCGACCGGGACCGCTTCCGGCAAGTCGCTGGCCTACCAGCTGCCCGCCCTGACCGCGATCCTGGAACGCCGTGGCACCCGGGGCGAGCGCGGGGCGTCGACGTTGTACATCAGCCCGACCAAGGCGCTGGCCCAGGACCAGCTCTCGGCGATCGCCGGGCTCGGTCTCGACGTCCGGGTGACGACCCACGACGGCGACTCGTCGTACGAGGAACGCGACTGGACCCGCGAGCACGGGGAGTACGTCCTCACCAACCCCGACATGCTGCACCGCTCGCTGCTACCGCGCCACGAGCGCTGGTCCGGTCTCTTCCGGTCGCTGGACCTCGTGGTTGTCGACGAGTGCCACCACTACCGAGGGGTGTTCGGCACCCACGTCGCCCAGGTGCTCCGGCGGCTGCGGCGGGTGTGCGCCTTCCACGGCTCCGACCCGACCTTCGTGCTCGCCTCGGCCACCGTCGGCAACCCGGCCGAGCATGCCTCCCGGCTGACCGGGCTCGACGTCATGGCGGTGAGCCAGGACGACGCCCCGCGCGGCGAGGTGGCGCTGGTGCTCTGGGAGCCGCGGCTCACGTCGTACGCCGGCGAGAACGGCGCACCGGTCCGCCGCGCCGCCTCCTCCGAGTCGGCGGACCTGCTGGCCGACCTGGTCAGCGAGGGCGTACGCACGCTGGCGTTCGTCCGCTCGCGGCGCGGCGCGGAGCAGGTGGCGACCACCGCCGCGGAGCTGCTCACCGAGGTGGACCCTGAGCTGCCGGGCCGGGTCGCGAGCTACCGCGGCGGCTACCTTCCCGAGGAGCGGCGCGAGATCGAGCAGGCACTGCGTGACGGCCGCCTGCTCGGGCTCGCCGCCACCAACGCGCTGGAGCTCGGCATCGACGTGTCCGGGCTCGACGCGGTGCTCGTCGCGGGGTTCCCCGGCACCCGGGCCGCCTGGTGGCAGCAGGTGGGGCGCGCCGGTCGCAACGCCGGCGACGCCCTGGCCGTGCTGATCGCTCGGGACGACCCGCTCGACACCTATCTGGTCCACCACCCGGAGGCCCTGCTCGACCAGGCGGTCGAGCAGACGGTGTTCGACCCCGGCAACCCGTACGTCGTCGGGCCCCACCTGTGCGCGGCCGCCCAGGAGGTCCCGCTGCGCGAGCACGAGCTTGAGTCGTTCGGGCCGCAGGCGCGCGAGCTCGTCGACGAGCTGACCACCTCCGGACGTCTTCGCCGTCGTCCGCACGGGTGGTACTGGACCCATCCCGAACCGGCCAGCGCCCTGACCGACATCAGGTCCGGCAGCGGCCGGCCGTTCTCGCTGGTCGAGAGCACGACCGGTCGGCTGGTCGGCACCGTCGACGGCAGCAGTGCGCACGCCACCGCCCATCGGGGCGCGGTCTACGTCCACCGCGGTGAGACCTGGCTGGTCGAGTCGCTCGACCTCGACGACCGGGTGGCGATGATCGTCGGTGCCGACGTGAACTACTCCACCACCGCGCGGGAGCTCACCGACATCAGCGTCGCCCGCGAGCTCGACCACAGGTCCTGGGGCAGCGCCAGGCTGTCCTTCGGACTGGTCGAGGTCACGCATCGCGTCGTGTCGTACCTCCGTCGGCGCCAGCCCTCGGGCGACGTCATCGACGAGGTGCCCCTCGACCTGCCGGAGCAGAACCTCACCACGCAGGCCGTCTGGTGGACCCTGAGCGACGACCAGCTCGCCGAGACCGGGCTGCTGTCGGCCGACCTGCCCGGAGCCGCGCATGCCGCCGAGCACTGCTCGATCGGGTTGCTGCCGCTGTTCGCGACCTGCGACCGCTGGGACATCGGCGGCGTCTCGACGGCCCACCATGCCGACACCGGCCTCCTCACCGTGTTCGTCTACGACGGCCACCCGGGCGGCGCAGGCATCAGCGCCCGCGGCTACGAGGCTGCACGCGACTGGCTCGTGGCCACCCGCGACACGATCTCGTCCTGCGAGTGCCGCGACGGCTGCCCGTCCTGCGTCCAGTCGCCCAAGTGCGGCAACCAGAACCACCCCCTGGACAAGGCGGGCGCCGTCGTCCTGCTCGACGCCCTGCTCGCCGGGCCGCCCGCTGGGTGACGTGGAGCTGAAGCTGTCACCGCACCCGCGCAGCGCCGTTGAGCTCCGTGGTCGCGGGGGTTCTGTCGGATCACCCGCTCAGGCGGTGGTCCGCAGCTCCGAGAGGATCGCAACCCGCACAAGGCTGACGACACGCTCGCGGAGCTGTGTCGGAGAGTCATCGTGGGGGCGCCGAGGCTGAGCCGGCGGAGGCGGTGGGCCTCACGGGGCGGGTCCGGCGCGGGACCGGGCCGCGAGGTCGGCGGTCTGACCGAGCCAGCGCGGCCCGCTGACCCGCACCACCACGTCGACCACCCGCCCGGTGACCGCGCAGGCCGCGAGGCGAGCCTCGTTGGCCCGGGCGACCTCCGCCGCCTGGGCGCAGCCGTTCCGACCCTCGGCGAGCCCTCGCGCCCCGGCCAGGGCCGCGAGGTCGGCCGCGGACTGCGCGGCACGGTGTGCCGCGACCATCGCGGTGACGACGGCGAGGGCCGCGGCGAGCAGCACGAGCACCCCACACATGGCGAGGACCAGGAGGGTGGCCGAGCCCCGCTCGTCGCGCACGGGACTCACGGCTCCGCCCCTGCCATCGCTCCGGCCTCGGCGGCGGCCACGGCCTCGGCGTGGACGTGGACAGCGGGTAGGAACCCGAGCAGGCCGCCGGGCGGCGTGACGACGTCGCTCGCGGTCGCCACGACCCGGCCCGCACCGGTGGACAGGGTGACGACTGCTCCCGGCGCGACCTGCTCGCCGCGGGAGACGGCCGCCGGCGTGCCGTCGCCCCGAGCGCCGGCGCGCGCCGTCTCGCGGGCGGCGTCGATCATCCGCACCTGGGCCGACCCGATGGTGAGCAGCCAGACCAGACCGATCGTGAGCGACACCAGCAGCGGGATGCCCAGCGCCAGCTCGGCCGTGGCCGCGCCGCGCTGGTCACGGCTCATCCGATGCCCAGCAGGGACAGGACGTGGTCGAACAGCGTGTGCAGCAGCTGCTCGCCGAACCCTCCGGTCAGCAGCTTGAACAGCAGTCCGGCGAGCCCCGCACCCGCGGCCGTGCCGACGGCGTACTCCGCGGTGGTGATCCCGCGCTGGTCGTGGCGGTGGTTCATGACACTCCTTCTCGATGGTTCCCGGTTGTTCCTCGGCTGTGCTTCGGCCGGTCCGCTGATGCGGGCCGACACCGCACTGTGGTCCGGACTCCGGGAGCGCGCCGGCGCGGACCCCGGGGTTGTGGATCGGGCGGGCGGGTGGGACGACGGTGGACGGTTGGCGGTCCGTCTCACAGGGCGAGCGAGCGCAGGAGACCGACCACCAGGGGGACCACGCCGAGCAGCAGGAACGACGGCAGCAGGCACAGCCCCAGCGGCACGGCGGCCTTCACCCCCACGGCGCGGGCCTGCTCCTCGACGCGCAGCCGGGCGCGACGCTCGAGCTCCTGCGCGAGCCGCGCCATCTCATCGGTCACAGAGGCGCCGGAGCGGTGCGCGCGCACCATCGCCCGGGCGAGCGGCGCGAGCTCCGGCTCGTCGAGGACCGGTCGCCAGGCCGCCTCGGGTGGTACGCCGAGGGCGAGCCGGGCCGGGACCCCGGCGAGCATCTGCGCGGCCGGACCAGGTAGGGACCCACACACGAGGCGCAGTGCCTCGGCGACGTCGCACCCCGACGCGAGAGCCGTCACCAGCAGGTGCACCAGCCCGGGCAGCTCCCGCGCGGCGGCCTCACGCCGGCGGCGGACGCCGGCAGGCTCCGACCGGCCGATCCACAGCCAGGTCGCTGTCGCGGCGAACGCGCCGACCGGGACACCCCACCGCCCGGAGACGAACGTCGTGCCACCGACGCCGGCGAGGCCGGCCCAGAGCCATCGCCAGCGGTGCAACCAGCCCGGGTCCTGAGCGGCGGGCCTCGGCGGCACGGCTCGCGGCTGCGTCGGCCAGCGGGCCCGGGACGGGACCGCGACCGCGACGGACAGCCCGGCGAGCGCCGCGGCGAGCAGGACCTCGGGCCACAACCTCATGGTTCGGCCTCACGGGCGATCAGCTCGATCCACCACAGGCCGGCGAGTCCGACGGAGAGTCCCGAGGCCAGGCAGAGCCAACCCCACGGCGTGCGGAGCAGGAACGACCACGGGTCGGCCCCGGCTCCACTGCCCATCATCAGCGCGAGGATCGGAAGCCCGGCCACCAGTCGGGCCGTGGCGCGGGCCGATGCCAGCTCGCCGGCCACCGTCCGCCGCGTGGCCTGCTCGCGGCGTACGGCGTCGGCGACCCGTCGCGTGGCGGAACCGAGACCACCCCCGGTCCGCTGGGACACCGCCCAGGCTGCCGCCAGCAGTCTCAGGTCACCGGCGCCCGGAGTGCAGGCCACGTCGTGGAATGCCGCCGGCACGTCGCCACCGAGGCGACAGGCCTCGGCGACCGGCCGGATCGCGGACCACGCGTCGGCGGCCTCGTCGAGCGCGGCCTCGGCCGGCCGCCCGGCGGACAGCTCGGAGGCGATCAGGTCACACACCTCGGCCATCCGCCGGGATCCGACCTCGGCCGCCCGCACCGCGGTCCGGCTCCGCCAGATCAGCCGGCCGCCCCAGACCCCGGCCGCCAGGACCAGGCAGGGAACGAGCAACCCGGGCACGGGGGCGAGCAGAGCGAGGAGGAGGGCCACCGCCGGGAACCAGGCCCGCCGGCCCTCGCGTCCGGCAACACCCCCGCTCGTCTCCGGGAGCACCAGCCACCCGGCCGAGCCCGCTGCCACGGCGGCGACCACGGCGGCCTCGCTCATGGCGCCAGCCGGCACGCGAGTGCGGCCTCTCCCGGTCCGGTCACCGCACGCCCTCCTCCCGGGAAGGACACGGCGGTGCGCATGTCGGCCAGGCCGTCCGGTCGCCGGGTCGGCACCGCGACCTCGCGCAGCACCCGGTCACCGTCGACGTCGCGGCCGAGGTGGATGACCAGGTCGACGCCCGCCAGGAACTGGCTGTGCGTCGCCTCCCGGCCGAGCCCGGCCGCCAGCGCGAGCGCCTCGACCCGGGCCGGCACGTCGCGGGCGGAGTTGGCGTGGATGGTGCCGCACCCGCCCTCGTGTCCGGTGTTCAGGGCGGCCAGCAGCTCGACCACCTCGGCGCCGCGAACCTCCCCCACCACGAGCCGGTCGGGCCGCATGCGCAGCGCCTGCCGGACCAGCGTGCGGAGCGGGACCTCCCCGGAGCCCTCGATGTTCGGCGGTCGGGCCTCGAGCCCGACCACATGAGGGTGCTCGGGGCGCAGCTCGCTGGCGTCCTCCACCACCACCAGACGCTGCGAGTGGGGCACCAGGGAGAGCAGGGTGTTGAGCAATGTGGTCTTGCCCGACCCGGTCCCGCCGCTGACCAGGAAGGCCAGCCGGCGTTCGACGACCAGGCGGAGCAGCCGGGCGCCGTGCTCGGTCAACGTGCCCGCCGCGAGCAGGTCGTCGACCGACAGCACCCGCTGGTGCGGCACTCGTAAGGACAGGACCGTGCCGGGACGCGCGAGCGGCGCCAGCACCGCGTGGAACCGGGTGCCGTCACGCAGGCGGACGTCGACATGGGGTGTCGCGTCATCGAGTCGCCGCCCGCCGGACGCGGCCAGTCGCTGCGCGAGGCGCCGGACGGCCTCGTCGCTCGCGAAGGTGACGTCGGCGCGTTCGAGCCCGTGACCACGGTCGAGGTAGACCGCGTCCGGACCGTTGACGAGCACGTCGGTGACGTCGGGGCTGCGCAGCAGAGGCTCGAGCGGGCCCGCACCGACGACGTCGCGACGGAGAGCCTCGTGGACGGCGAGGACCGTCGCGTCTCCGACGGGGCGGCCGGACGCGCGCAGGGCGACGGCGACGCGGTGCGGGGTGATCTCGCCGGGATCGCGTGCCAGCCGCTCGCGCACCTCCTCGACGAGGTGGGCCTCGGCGCCCATCAGGCAGCACGAACCGGACGCGCCGTGCGATCGTCGAGTGCGGCCAGGACCCGGAGAGCCGAGCGCCCGAGCGGGCCACGTCGCGAGCGCACCGGACCCAGCCCGAGGTCGATCGCCTCCGCCAGCCCGCGCTGGTCGCCCATCCGCTCGAGGACCGGCGCCCCCACCACCCGGCCGAGCGCCTCGTCGTCCAGCCCCGAGCCACGGACGACGAGGCGCAGCGCGCCCGGGTCGGCGAACCGGCCGCAGGTCCGCATCGCCGCAGCCACCCCGGCCACGGTGGTCACGACCGTCACCAGGACCTGGTCGCACCGCGCGGCGATCTCCTCGACCAGCGGGTCAGGTGCGCGTGGCAGGTCCAGCACGACCGTGTCGTGCCCGCGTCGCGCCGCGGACAGCGCCTCGCGTGCCGCGAACGCCTGCAGCCGCCGCGGCTGGGACCCGGGGAACCAGGTGAGCGCGGCCACGCCGTCGCGTCGCGGCAGGGAGTCGCGCAGCGCCCGGGCGCTCAGCCGACCGGTGGTGTGGCCGAGCGCGTCCCACCGCACGCCGTCGACCAGGTCGAGGCCGAGCACCCGGTCGACGCCGGGTCCCAGCGGATCGGCGTCGATGACGACCGCCGGTCCGGAGCGGGCGGCCATCTGGCCGAGCGCGCACGCGAACGTCGTGGCGCCGGAGCCCCCGCTGCCCCCGACCACCCCGATCGTCAGGCCTCGGGCGGGTCCGGAGTCCACCACGTCCGTCAGCCGCTCGACGAGCCATCCCTCCGATCTGGGCAGCTCCGCGACGCTCTCGGCGCCCAGCGCCAGCGCCACCTGGAAGACCCGGTCGGGCACCGGAGCGGTGAGCACGACGAAGACCGCGTCGCGTCTGGTCGGCCCGGCGCGCGCCAGCGCCACGGCCAGGTCCTCCCCGACCAGCACCAACGGTGCGCGACTCCAGGCGCGCAACGCCGCCGGCACATCGTCCGCGACCTCGGGGGTGGTCCCGGCAGCGGCTGCCAGGCGCAGCAGCTCGTCGAGCAGGGCCTGGTCGGCGGTCACGAACAGCGGAGCGGTCATGCGGCACAGGCTGCCGCGCGGCGAGGACGCCGGGACGAGGTCCGGCCGGGACCTGTGGACGAGACGTGCAGGGACGGGCGCTGTGGACGATTCGAGGGTTCCGCCCGCACCGGACGGCGTCGACCAGACCTCGTAGGTGCCGGGACGCGCCGACCCTGGGTGCCGCTGATCCCCGGCCGCCGGCACCGCTCGACACCTACCATGTGGTTCATGGCCGGCAGCCGCGGATCCGCCGTTCCGGGCCGGGTCCAGCACCGGTCCGCGGCGTTCTTCGACCTCGACAAGACGATCATCGCCAAGTCGAGCTCGCTGGCGTTCAACAAGCCCTTCCAGGCCGGCGGCCTGATCACCCGCGGCGCGATGTTGCGCTCGGCGTACGCCCAGTTCGTCTACCTCGTCGGCGGCGCCGACCACGACCAGATGGAGAAGATCCGGGCGTTCATGTCGCAGCTGGTCGAGGGCTGGGACGTCGAGACGGTCAAGGAGATCGTCGCCGAGA
Organism: Nocardioides sp.; assembly: GCF_036503465.1. Taxonomy (GTDB): domain Bacteria; phylum Actinomycetota; class Actinomycetes; order Propionibacteriales; family Nocardioidaceae; genus Nocardioides. The sequence continues at coordinate 20,565 of NZ_DASXWU010000016.1, read as the reverse complement.
CGCTGCACCACGTCGTCGACCCGATCGTGTACGACGAGGCCGTCTCGCTGATGGAGGAGCACCACGCGGTCGGCCGCGACGTCGTGATCGTCTCGACGAGCGGCACCGAGGTCGTGGGGCCGATCGGCGAGATGCTGGGCGCCGACGACGTGATCGCAAGCCGGCTCGCGATCGCCGACGGCAGGTACACCGGTGGGATCGACTACTACGCCTACGCAGAGGAGAAGGCGCGGGCGATCGAGGAGCTGTCCGCGCAGCGCGGCTACGAGCTGGAGGACTGTTTCGCCTACAGCGACTCGATCACCGACGCCCCGATGCTCGAGCTCGTCGGCCACCCCCACGCGGTGAACCCGGACAAGGACCTCCGCCGGCTCGCGGCCTCGAAAGGCTGGCCGATCCTGCAGTTCAGTCGCCCGGTCACGCTGCGCAGCCGCATCCCGGTGAAGCCGACCCTGGCCGCGCTCACGGTCGGCACGGCGCTGACCGTCGGCGGCGCGATCTGGCTCAACCGTCGCCGCAAGCTGGGCGCCTGACGCGTCGGGATCCGTGCTGATCACACGCTCGACGTTCGGACCCGGCGACACGCGCACCCAAAGGGGTAGCCCAAAGTCAAGGGTTGTCGGCACCGGTCGAGCGGCGTAGACAGGAGTCAGGAACAACTCCAGACCAGCACGCGGACCGGGTACCCACGCGGCGATCCACCCTTCCTACAGGGCGCACGTCATCGGGATCCTCCCGGGGCTGCCAGTCAGGTAGATGCACGCTTGGTAGCCGGGTCCGCGTGTCAGCGGCGGCACCCGACCCCTCGGGTGCCGCTGTCTTGTGTGCAGCAGACCGCGAGGAACGAGGGGTCTGCGTGGGCACACAAGAGGTTGAGGAGCGTCGGCTCAGGCCGAGCCTGCGAGGCGCGAGCGACGCGTCTCGAAACCCATGTGGGCGCGCGGAGCACTGATTCTTGATCTTGCCAAACACGACGACGGTCCGGCCTCATCGATCGCGCAGCGGACTTGCTTCCGCGCCCGCGGCGTACGCCTCGGTGCAGTAGACCAGCCAGGCCCGGATGCCCGCGCGGCCGCCGTGGGCGAAGCCCCGCAGGTTCGACTCGTACGCCCGGCGCAGCGCGAGGTGGCCGGCCTCCGGCACGACCAGCGACTTCGCGTCGAGTCCGCTGCTGACGAGGACCAGCCGCTCGGCGGCGCGGGCGACCAGCCCGTCGGCCGACCCGAACGGTGCCGTGGTCAGGAGCTCGGCGTGCACCAGGGCGGCGGTGACCAGCGCCGGTCGGCCGCTGTCGAGCAGCCCCGCCACCTCCCGCAGCCGGAACGCCGAGTCCGCGTCGCGCGGCCGGCCGACCTCGTCGTCGGGCACGGAGCCCGCGGCGGCCAGGGCGTGGACCCGGGCGAGAGCCTGCAACGGCGTGCGCGCGAAGACCGGGACCAGGCCGAGCAGCTCGACCGACACCCGCAGGGCCGCCTGTGCGAGGGCATCCGCCTTTCCGGCCCGCACCTCGTCGATCGTGGACGACGACCCGGCGAGCACGGCGCTCGCGTGCGCGCCGCGGAGCAAGGACTCCGCGGTCAGCTCCGGCGAGGTCCGACGGAGGCCCCGGTCACGCAACATGGTGTCGATGCCGTCCCGGGTCGCGGCGAAGCCGGACCCCACTCCCTCGAGCCCTTCGACACCCTCCAGACGCTCCACGCCCGGCACAGTAACCAGGCGGACTCACCCGGGTAGCCTCGGTCCTGATGAGCGACGAGCAACCACCCCCCGTCCCGCCCGAGGAGGCGGCCGAGCCGCAGCCCGACTGGGCGCACTCGTTCGGCGGCGTGGCCGAGGCCTACGAGCGGGGGCGCCCGACGTACCCCGTCGAGGCCGTCCGCTGGATGCTCGGCGACCGGCCCCTGACCGTCCTCGAGCTCGGCGCCGGCACCGGCAAGCTGACCCGCGTCCTGGCCGAGCTCGGCCACGACGTGCACGCCACCGACCCCGACGCGGCGATGCTGCAGATCCTCGAGCGCGAGGTGCCCGGCGTCGCGACCGCGCAGGCGGGCGCCGAGGACATCCCGCTCGGCGACGGGTCCGTCGACGCCGTCATCGCCGCGCAGGCCTTCCACTGGTTCGACCTGCCCCGCGCCCTGCCCGAGGTTGCCCGCGTGCTCCGGCCCGGCGGGAAGATCTGCCTGCTGTGGAACCTCCGCAACGAGAAGATCCCCTGGGTACGCCGCCTGGGCACGCTGATCGGCACCCAGGAGCAGGAGACGGATCCTGCGCAGGCACTGATCTTCAGCGAGCTGTTCGGCTTCGTCGAGGATCGCGAGTTCGCCCACTGGCAGGCGATCGACCGGCAGAGCATCCAGGACCTCGTGCTCTCCCGCTCGAACGTCGCCGTCCTCGACGCCGAGGGCCGTGCGGCCAAGATGGCCGAGGTCCTCGCGTTCTACGACGAGTACGGCCGCGGCATGGACGGGATGCAGCTGCCCTACGTCACCCGGTGCTACCGCGCCGACGTCCTGGACAGGCCGCCGGTGGCCGCCGACGACGATGACGGCGACACGAGCCGGAGTGACGGCGATCCGCCCACCGACGGGCCGGACGACGACATGCTCCTGATCGACTTCCGCTGACCAGGAGGACGACCCATGAAGATCGCCGACGGACTGCACCGGCTGGGCTCGGATCCCAAGGGCACCGTGAACAGCTACCTCGTCGTGGACGAGGGCGAGGTGACGGTGATCGATGCCGGGCTCCCGGCGTACCGCCGCCTGCTCGTCGACGAGCTGAGGAGCCTCGGGCTGACCCTCGACGCGGTGCGGGCGCTCGTCCTCACGCACGGCGACACCGACCACATCGGCTTCGCCACGTGGCTGCACCGGGAGAAGGGAGTCGCGGCCCGCGTCCACCGCGACGACGTCGACAGGGCACGCAAGCAGGTGACGAAACCCAACTCGGGCTGGGGACCGGTGAAGATGGGAGCCCTCGCCGGGTTCCTGTGGTTCTCGGCCCGGAACGGCGGGCTGCGCATCCCCGCGGTCGACGAGGTGACGCCGTTCGCCGACGGCGAGGTGCTCGACGTACCCGGCAACCCTCGGATCATCCACCTGCCCGGCCACACGCCGGGAAGCGTCGCAGTGCTGGTTCCGGGAGTGGACGCGCTCTTCCTCGGCGACGCCATGACGACGCGGAACGTGCTCACCGGGGCCGAGGGTCCCGAGCCGGCGCCGTTCACGCTCGACCCCGCACAGGCACGCGAGTCCCTGGACCGGATCGCCGACGTGCACGCGACCTGGGTGCTGCCGGGGCACGGGCCGGCATGGAACGGCGGAGTTCCCGAGGCCGTGCGCCTGATCCGCGAGGCTGACCGGGGCTGAGCGGGGCCGACCCGGGCTGACCTGGCCTCTCGCGCAGGGTCCCGCCACTACTCTGTGCCCATGCGTCGGTGGCGCCTGCTCCGTCCCGGGCACCTCGGCACGGAGGCCGACCGGGCGACCTTCCGCACGCTGCACACCGCGACCCAGATGACCAGCGAGCTCCGCACCGGGCTCACCCAGGCGTCCGCCGAGCGTTGCTCCCGGCACCTCGCCCGGCTGCTGGGTTCGCGGGCGGTCGCGGTCACCGACACGACGAGCATCCTGGCCTGGCACGGACGCGGCCAGGCGCACTCATCTCTGGTGGGGCCGCTCGCCGAGCGGTGCGTGGCCGACGGCACCACCGCGGTCCGCGACCACCGCGACTTCGCCTGCGGCGAGCCCGGCTGCACGCTGCGTCAGGCGATCGTCTCGCCGCTCACCGTCGAGGACACCGTGGTCGGGACGCTGATGGCGTTCACCCCGACGGTGTCGGCCGGGCTCGTCCGGGCCACCGACGAGCTCGCCCGGTGGGTGTCCGGGCAGCTCGAGCTGGCCGAGCTCGAGGTCGCCAGAACGTCGCGGATGGAGGCCGAGGTGCGGGCGCTGCGGGCCCAGATCTCGCCGCACTTCGTCTACAACGCGCTGACCACGATCGCGTCGTTCGTGCGCACCGATCCCGACCGGGCCCGCGGGCTGATCATGGAGTTCGCCGACTTCACCCGGCACTCGTTCCAGCGCGCCGGCAGCTACACGACGCTCGAGGACGAGCTCCGCTCCATCGAGCGCTACCTGTCCCTCGAGCAGGCCCGCTTCGGCGACCGGCTGTCGGTGATGCTCCGGATCGCCCCCGAGGTGCTGGGCGTCAGCATCCCCGTGCTGTCCTTGCAGCCGCTGGTCGAGAACGGCGTGCGGCACGGGCTCGCCGCCAAGGACGCGCCCGGCACGATCACGATCCTGGCCGAGGACAACGACTACGAAGCAGTGATCACGGTCGAGGACGACGGGGTCGGCGAGGACCCTGACCGGGTACGCCGGGCTCTGGCCGGGGACGAGTCGATGGACTCCATCGGCCTCGGCAACGTCGACGAGCGCCTCCGGTCGGCCTACGGCGACGAGTACGGCCTCGTGGTCGAGACCGCCCCCGGAGCAGGCACCAAGGTCACGGTCCGGGTCCCCAAGTTCGCCGCCGGGGTCCGGGCGTGAACGCCGAGGCACTACGGGTGCTCGCGGTCGACGACGAGCCACCCGCACTCGACGAGCTGGCGTTCCTGCTCGGTCGTGACGAACGGGTCGGTGAGGTCCAGACCTGCGGGTCGGCCACCGAGGCGCTGCGGCTGCTGCAGGGCGAGGCGTACGACGTGGTGCTGCTCGACATCGCGATGCCCGGATTGAGCGGGCTCGACCTGGCGCAGGTTCTGCGGCAGTTCCGGCAGCCGCCGGCGGTCGTGTTCGTAACGGCGCACGCGCACCATGCCGTGGAGGCCTTCGACCTGCGCGCCGTCGACTACCTCCTCAAGCCGGTGCACGAGGAGCGGCTGCGCGAGGCGATCGGCCGGGTGCGCGACGAGGGCGTCGTGGGCGATCCGGACGAGCAGGTGCCGGTCGAGCTCGGCGGCGTCACCCGGTTCGTACGTCGCTCCGACGTCCGCTACGCCTCGGCGCAGGGCGACTACGTCCGCCTGCACACCCCCACCGGCAACCCGCTGGTCCGGATGCCGTTGTCCGCCCTCGAGCAACGCTGGTCAGACGCCGGGTTCGTCCGGATCCATCGCAGCATCCTGGTCTCGCTGGCCCACGTCGAGGAGGTCCGGCTCTCGGGCGCCCGCCCCGTGGTGGTCGTCGGAGGCACCGAGCTCCCGGTCAGCAGGCGGCACGTGCCCGACGTACGCGGGGTGCTGCGGCGGACCCGCGACGGCGAGGTCTGAGCAGGTGAGCGACGAGCCGATCACCCGGGTCCGGATCACCAGTCCACGCACGCTGGCGGCGCGGTCGCGGACCCGCCGCTCGAACGCCGCCGAGATCGACGAGCTGACCCGGCTCGGTGAGGTCTACGTGCAGAGCCTGATGCGCGCCCAGCTCCGCCTCGCCGGGTACGTCGTGCTGCTCCTGGCCGTGAGCCTCGGGCTGCTGCCGGTGCTGTTCCAGGTGCTGCCGGTCGACCACGTGCACGTCCTCGGCGTACGCCTGCCGTGGCTGCTGCTCGGTGTCGTCGTCTACCCGTGGCTGCTGGTGCTCGCCTGGTGGTACGTCCGGAGGGCCGAGCGCAACGAGGCGGCGTTCATCGAGCTCGTCGACCGGCGGGAGGACGCGTCGTGAAGGAGCTGACGGCGCTGCTCGCGGTCACCATCGTCACCACGGCGACGCTCGTCGTCGGGGTGTTCGGGCTCCGGATCTCGCGCACCACCAGCGACTTCTTCGTCGCGTCGCGGCGGGTCGGGCCGTTCCTCAACGCGTCGGCGATCAGCGGTGAGTACCTGTCCGCCGCGTCCTTCCTCGGGGTGGCCGGGCTCGTGCTGCTGCGGGGCGTCGACATGCTCTGGTACCCCATCGGCTGGACCGCCGGCTACCTCCTGCTGCTGGTCTTCGTCGCCGCCCCCCTCCGCCGTTCCGGCGCCTACACCCTGCCGGACTTCGCCGAGTTCCGGGTCGAGTCGCAGGCCGCGCGGCAGGTCGCGAGCTGGCTGGTCTGCCTGATCGGGGCGCTGTACCTGGTGCCGCAGTTCCAGGGCGCGGGGCTGACCCTCCGGGCGGTCACCGGAGCTCCGTCCTGGGTCGGCGCGGTGCTGGTCGCGTTCGTGGTGCTCGTCAACGTGGTCGCCGGCGGGATGCGGAGCATCACCCTGGTGCAGGCGTTCCAGTACTGGATCAAGCTGTGCGCCCTGCTCGTGCCGGCGCTGATCCTGTGGCTGGCGTGGCATCACGACGACTCCCCGACCCGGCACCTGCACACCTCGGACTGGGTCGAGCCGCTCCAGGGCCCGCATGCGACGTACCTGACCTACTCGCTGATCCTGGCGACGTTCCTCGGCACGATGGGCCTGCCCCACGTGGTCGTCCGCTTCTACACCAACCACGACGGCACCTCGGCCCGGCGTACGACGCTCGGCGTGCTCGCGATGCTCAGCATGTTCTACCTGCTGCCCACGGCGTACGGCGCGCTGGGCCGGGTCTACGCGTCCGACCTGGTCGCCTCGGGGCGGACTGACTCGGTCGTCCTCGAGCTCCCGGAGCGGGTGCTCGGCGGGACGGGGGCGACGGTCCTCACCGCGCTGCTCGGCGCCGGCGCGTTCGCGGCGTTCCTCTCGACGTCGTCCGGGCTGGTGGTCTCGATCAGCGGGGTGCTCAGCCAGGACGTGCTGAGCCGTCGCTTCGGCAGCGTCACCGGGTTCCGGATCGGCGGGGTGATGGCCGCGGGCGGGGCGCTGCTCCTGGCCGCGGGGACCCAGGGCCTGCCCGTGGCACACGCCGTCGAGCTGGCGTTCGCGGTCGCGGCGTCGACGTTCTGTCCCCTGCTGCTGCTGGGGATCTGGTGGCGCGGCCTGACCGCGCGTGGGGCGATCGTCGGGATGATCGGCGGCGGCATCCTCTCCGGCACCGCCGTGCTGGCGGTGATGCTCGGCGTCAAGGCGGACAACTGGGCGGGCGCCCTGCTCTCCCAGCCGGCGCTGCTGACCGTCCCGATCGCGTTCGCGGCGATGGTCGGGGTCTCGCTGGCGGACCGGGCGCGGGTGCCGGTGCACGTCGGGCGGGCGATGGTCCGGCTGCACCTGCCCGAGACGGTCGAGGTCGACCGGGGCAGCTACCAACCGGTGAACTGACCACTCGTCGTCCCGGCGCTACCGCTCGTCGTGCCGGATGCGGCGTACGTCGAGAGCCACCCGCCGCTGAGCGCAACTGGGGTCGCCAGCCCTGTCCCGTCGAGTTGCACCTTTGCGACCGTTCGAACTGTCCCCACGCAACACCACAGGGAAGAGACAGGAGTGCTCATGTCCGAAACACCGATCAAGGAGGATCGGCCGGTCCTCGTCCCGGGCGCGCACATCGCCGACCCGGCACCCCTCGGACTTGCCGGCTTCGCCCTGACGACGTTCGTGCTCAGCGTGGTCAACGCGAACATCGTTCCCGACACCCTCGTCGGCGGCGCCCTCGGACTGGCGTTGGCCTACGGCGGCATCGCCCAGTTCGCGGCAGGACTCTGGGAGTTCGCCAAGGGCAACACGTTCGGTGCCACGGCGTTCTGCTCGTACGGCGGGTTCTGGATCTCGTTCTGGTGGCTCGCGGAGAAGGACCTGGCCAACCTCGGTCCCGACGGCTACAAGGTGGTCGGGACGTACCTGATCGCGTGGTGCATCTTCACCGCCTACATGACGGTCGCCGCGTTCCGGGTGAACCTGGCGGTGCTCGCCGTCTTCGTGTTGCTGACGATCACCTACCTGATCCTGGCGATCGGCTGGTTCGACAAGGAGTCGAGCGGCTGGATCCATCTCGGCGGCTACATCGGCATCCTCACCGCGATCGCGGCCTGGTACGCATCGATGGCCGGGGTCACGGCGTTCACCTGGCGCCGCCAGGTCCTGCCCGTCTGGCCGCGCGAGTAGTTCACCGAGTAGTCACAACCGCATCCCCCCGTGCCTCGCAGCCGGACCTACGTCGTACCAACCGAGCCGAACTAGGGTGGGCGGCAGGACCCCGGCTGCGAGGTCACGTTCCGAGAGGAGTCGAAAGTCGTGAGCCAAGAAACCCTGTCCAACCTGTTGCACGAGAATCGCCGTTTCGAGCCCCCGGACGACCTCGCCGCGAACGCCAACGTCAAAGCCGACGCGTATGACGAGGCCGACGCCGACCGACTGGCGTTCTGGGAGAAGGCCGCAGAGCGGCTGTCGTGGGACACGAGGTGGGAGAAGGTCCTCGACTGGGACGACGCGCCCTTCGCCAAGTGGTACGTCGGCGGCAAGCTCAACGCGGCGTACAACTGCGTCGACCGGCACGTGGAGGCCGGCAAGGGCGACAAGATCGCCTACCACTGGGTCGGCGAGCCCGAGAACGACACCCGGGACATCACCTACGCCGAGCTCAAGGACGAGGTCTGCAAGGCCGCGAACGCGCTGATCGAGCTGGGCGTCAAGACCGGCGACCGGGTCGCGATCTACATGCCGATGATCCCCGAGACGGTGATCGCGATGCTGGCGTGCGCCCGCATCGGCGCCCCCCACACGGTGGTGTTCGGCGGTTTCTCGGCCCAGGCCCTGATCGACCGCATCCACGACTGCGACGCGCGGGTCGTGATCACCGCCGACGGCGGCTACCGGCGCGGCGACGCCTCGCCGCTGAAGCCGGCCGTCGACGAGGCCCTGACCAAGTGCCCCGACGTCCGCAACGTGCTCGTGGTACGCCGTACCGGCCAGGACGTCGACTGGACCGACGACCGCGACGTCTGGTGGCACGACGTGGTGGACAAGCAGTCGACCGACCACACCCCGGAGGCCTTCGACGCCGAGCACCCGCTGTACGTGATGTACACGTCGGGCACGACCGGCAAGCCCAAGGGCATCCTGCACACGACGGGTGGCTACCTGGTCGGCACGTCGTGGACGCACTGGGCGGTCTTCGACCTCAAGCCCGACACCGACATCTTCTGGACCGCGGCCGACATCGGCTGGGTCACCGGCCACTCCTACATCGTCTACGGCCCGCTCGCCAACGGGGCGACGTCGGTGATGTACGAGGGGACGCCGGCGTACCCGCACCCGGGCCGGTGGTGGGAGATCATCCAGGACTACAAGGTCAACATCCTCTACTGTGCGCCGACGGCGATCCGCGCCTTCATGAAGACCGGCGAGGAGGTGCCGGCGAAGTTCGACATGTCCTCGTTGCGGGTGATCGGGTCGGTCGGCGAGCCGATCAACCCCGAGGCGTACATCTGGTACCGCAAGAACATCGGCGGTGACCGGTGCCCGGTGGTGGACACCTGGTGGCAGACCGAGACCGGCCAGATCATGGTCAGCCCACTGCCCGGGGTGACCGCCGGCAAGCCGGGCTCGGCGATGAAGGCGCTGCCAGGCGTCTCCGCGCTCGTGGTCAACGACGAGGGCGAGGCGGTGAAGCCGGGCTCCGGCGGCTACCTGGTGCTGACCGAGCCCTGGCCGGCGATGCTGCGCACGATCTGGGGCGACCCGGACCGCTACAAGGACACCTACTGGTCCCGGTTCCCCGGCAGGTACTTCGCCGGCGACGGTGCCAAGCTCGACGAGGACGGCGATGTCTGGCTGCTCGGCCGCGTCGACGACGTGATGAACGTGTCCGGGCACCGGATGTCGACGACCGAGATCGAGTCCGCCCTGGTGTCGCACCCCAAGGTCGCCGAAGCCGCGGTCGTCGGGGCGAACGACCCCGACACCGGTCAGGCCGTGAACGCGTTCGTGATCCTGCGCGCCTCCGCCGGTGACGGTGGCCCGGAGGTCGTCAACGAGCTGCGCGAGCACGTGGCGAAGGAGATCGGCAAGATCGCGCGGCCCAAGTCGATCATGGTGGTGCCCGAGCTGCCGAAGACCCGGTCGGGCAAGATCATGCGCCGGCTCCTGCGCGACGTGGCCGAGAAGCGGGAGGTCGGTGACGTCACCACCCTCGCCGACTCCACGATCATGGACCAGATCAAGGAGGGCATGGCCTCCGGCACCAGCGAGGAGTAGCGCCGACCCGAACGAGGCCTTTCCGGCCCGGCGGAGCCGGGACGGAAAGGCCGGAGAGAGCGCTGCAGCGAGCTTGCTCGCAAGGCGACGCACAGCACCACCTTCTGTCGGGTCGACGGGTTCATGGCTCACACTTCTGCCTGGTCAGCGCGATTTCGGCGAACACTTCCGCCTGGTCAGTGCCCGGCGGGGCCCGTTGTAGGGTCGACACGACCCAGCGAGCACAGCCCCGAGGAGTCCGAGGTCCCATGGCGCAACAACCGGTGCAGGACACCGACCCGACCATCGGGCGACTCGTCTCCGACGCCAGCCGCGATCTCTCCAGCCTGATCCGCAGCGAGATCCGCCTGGCGAAGTCCGAGATCCAGATCAGCGTGAAGGCCGGCGGGATGGGCATCGCGCTGCTCGCCGTGGGCGCGTTCTTCGGGCTGATGGCGCTGATCATGCTGTCGATCGCGGTCGCCTTCTTCATCCACTGGAACGGCCGGGGCCTGTCCCTCCACTGGGCGTTCCTGATCGTCTTCGGCTTCTACCTCCTCGTCGCCGGGCTGCTCGCCCTGATCGGCGTGCGCAAGATCAAGAAGGTCCGGGCTCCCCAGAAGGCGATCGCGCAGGCCAACGAGACCAAGCAGATCCTCAAGCGCGACTAGGGCACGCTCAGCCGGCGCAGCCCTCGGTGGAGACCTGGCGGGAGGCGACCCGTCCGTTCGCGGCCGCCTGGGCGACCTGTTGCGACGACAGCGCGTAGCCGGTGTCGCTGTTGGTGACCGAGGCGGCGAAGACCACGCCGACGACGTGGCCGGCTGAGTCGACGACCGGGCCACCGGAGTTGCCGGGCCGGATCAGCCCGCGCAGGGACAGCACGTCGCGGATCACCGTTCCGTGGCCGTAGATGTCCGGTGACCGCAGACGCTGGTCGGCGCGCACCCGGCCGACCTGTACGTCGTACGGGCCGTTCTGCGGGAAGCCGAGGATCGCCACCCCGTCGCCGGACGACGCCGAGCCGAAGTGCAGGGGCCGGACGGTTCCGGTCGGGACCGACAGCACGGCGACGTCGAGGTCGGGGTTGTAGTAGACGACCGTGGCCGGCACCGAGCTGCCGTGGATGTCGACCAGAGGAGAGGTCACGCCGGCGACGACATGTGCGTTGGTCATCACGCGGTCGGGCGCGTATACGAATCCCGAGCCCTCGATGCCCTGGTGGCAGCTGTTGGTGCTGCGGATGCGGACGACCTCGGCGGCGGCGCGCTGCACGTCGGGGTCGGTGAGCAGCCGATGGGGCCCGGGTGGCACGGGCACGATGCGCTCCGGTGCGAACGGCTCGAGGTAGCGCGGGAAGAACGTCGTGCCGACGACGTCGTTGAACGCCGACAGCTTCGAGCTGGCCTCCGCGGGAAGGATCCGGTTGACCTCGGCGAGGACCTTGGAGTCGCGCACGAGCGGGGTGATCCCGCGCAGGCCGGAGCCGGAGAGCGCGACCCCGAGCGCCCACGCGACCAGCAGCGCCGCCACCGCGCTGAGCGCGGCACCACCGATCGCGTCGAGGGCACGGACCGGCTGCCAGGTGATCCGGTCGCGGATGCGCGACCCGCCCAGCTGGAGCACCGCCTGCCCGAGCGAGGCGCAGACGATGACGATGAAGACCGCGGCCAGCGAGACCAGGATGGACGGGCTCGCGTCGCCCAGGACGGTGGGGGCGAGCCACACTCCGATCAGGCCGCCGATCAGCAGCCCGACGGTCGCGAAGGCCCCGGTGATGAAGCCCTGCCAGTACCCGGAGACGGCGTACAGGACGACGATGAGGATCAGCACCCAGTCGAGCAGGTTCACTCAGCGCTCCTCGGGTGTGGCGGCTGGGCGGTACACCGGGCGGGGACCACCCTGCACCATGTACGCCGGGAGGTCACGCATCCGGCGTACGTCCCAAGGCCGCGTCCACTCGAGGAAGTCCAGCAGCCGGGAGATGATGCCGGCGGTGAACCCCCACAGCACGACGTCGTGCTGCGGCCCGATCAGGAAGCCCGGGCCCACCCAGCCGCTCGGGTGCCGCACGGAGACCCGGTGGGCGGGGTCCAGCAGCTCCTCGAGCGGCACGCGGTAGACGGCGTGGACCTCCGCCGGGTCCACCACGCCGACCGGACTCTCCTCGGCCCACCACCCGAGGATCGGCGTGACCGCGAAGTTGCTCGGAGGCAGCCAGAGCTCGGGCAGCTCGGCGAACACCTCGACACCGGCCGCGCGCAGCCCGGTCTCCTCCTCGGCCTCGCGCAGCGCGGCCTGCCGCGGCGTCTCGCCCGGGTCGATCGAGCCGCCGGGGAACGAGACCTGACCGGGGTGGGAGCGCATGTCGTGGGCGCGCTCGGTGAGCAGCAGGTCGCGCTGCTGGCCGAAGAGCATCAGCACGGCACCACGCCGGGTGATCGCGTCGTCGGGCGGCACGAACCGGGTGAGGTCGTCGGCGGTGATCTCCCCTGCGGCCCCGGCGACGGGCTCGAGCCAGTCGGGGATCACCCGCCGGCCCCGAGGAACTTCCGGGCGGCCGTCGCCACCTCCCGCTCGGTCCTCATCGTCGCGGCCTCGATGTGGGCGATCGAGCCGTCCGCGTCCAGGAACACCGTCATCGGCAGGCCGGCGATGTGCGGCAGCGGGCTCGCCTTGTCGAGGGTGCCCTTCGGGTCGGCGAGCAGCGGGTACTCCACGCCGCTGCCCTTCGCCAGCTCCAGCGCCGCGCCCGGCTGGGGGTCGAGGAAGTCGACGCCGACGACCTTCACCTCCGGGTGGCTCTTCGCATACGCCGCGAGGGCCGGCATCTCCAGGCGGCAGTCGCCGCACCAGGACGCCCAGAAGTTCACGATCATCGGTCCGCGGAGTCCCGCGACGTCGACCGACCGACCACCGCCGAGACAGGGCAGGGTGACGCCCGGCATGCCGCCCTCGGCACCCGTGGCCGAGACCTGGGGACAGTCGGGGATGTCGGTGTGCCGCTTGAAGGACACCAGCTGCTGGTTGCCGACGTCGATCGAGCGGGGGCCGGGTTGGATCCTGCCGGTGCCCCCACCGCCGCCGCACGCGGCGAGCAGCGGCGCGGCCAGTCCCAGAAGCACCGCCAGCAGCGTGACCTGGTGCCCGCCTCTCATGCCGGCCCCTCGGTCTTCACCAGCTTCGCCGCCGTCAGCGGGTCGACCGGCCCCTCGCCGTACGCCGGGCACCAGCGCGCCACCGGGCACGCGCCGCAGGCCGGCTTCTTGGCGTGGCAGATGCGTCGCCCGTGCCAGATCAGGTGGTGGCAGAGCATCACCCAGTCCTTCTTGGGGAACAGCGCGCCGACGGCGTGCTCGACCTTGACCGGGTCGGTCTCGTCGGTCCACCCGAAGCGACGCGACAGCCGGCCGAAGTGGGTGTCGACGGTGATGCCGGGGATGCCGAAGGCGTTGCCGAGCACGACGTTCGCGGTCTTGCGGCCCACGCCAGGGAGCGTCACCAGGTCGTCGAGGCGCGGTGGCACCTTCCCGTCGTACCGCTCCACGAGCGCGGCGCTCAGCTTGAGCAGCGCGTCGGTCTTGGCCCGGAAGAACCCGAGCGGCCCGATCAGCTGCTCGAGGTGCTCACGAGGGGCGGCGGCCATCGCGGCCGCGTCGGGGTACGCCGCGAAGAGGATGGGCCGCACCGCGTTGACCCGGCGGTCGGTGGTCTGGGCACTCAGCACCGTCACGACCAGCAGCTGGAACGAGTCGTCGAAGTCGAGCTCGATGTGTGCGTCGGGATAGTGCTCGGCCAGGGCACGGTCGATCCGACGGGCCCGCCGCACCAGGCCGGTGCGGGTCTCCGGGGCTGCGACACGCGGCACGGCTGACACGTCGACAGCCTACGGTGGCACGCCGACCACACCCGGCCCGACCGAGTGATGGGTGTGACCTGTGCCACTGGATAGGATCGGGGCCGACCCCCGCGCGGCGACCGACCGACGGCGTGCAGCGGCGGGCGACGAGCATGACCGGGAGGTCGTCGTGGACAACGAGGTACTGCGTCAGGCGCCGCTGTTCAGTGCGCTCGACGACGAGGCCGCCACCGCCCTGCGTGGCTCGCTGAGCGAGTCCAAGCTGCGGCGCGGCGACGTGCTCTTCCACGAGGGCGACGCCGGCGACCGGCTCTACATCGTGCTCGACGGCAAGATCAAGCTCGGCCGCACCTCCAGTGACGGACGCGAGAACCTCCTCGCCATCCTCGGCCCCGGCCAGATGTTCGGCGAGCTGTCGCTCTTCGACCCCGGGCCGCGCTCGGCGACGGTGACGGCGGTGACCGACGCGTCGTTCGCCTCGCTGTCCCACGAGGACCTGCTGCGCTGGCTCGACGGCCGCCCCCAGGTGGCGCGCGGCCTGCTCGCCCAGATCGCATCGCGGCTGCGGAAGGCCAATGACGTGAACGCCGACCTGGTGTTCTCCGACGTGCCCGGCCGCGTCGCCAAGGCACTGCTCGACCTCGCCGACCGCTTCGGCCGCACCGCCGACGACGGCGTCCACGTCCACCACGACCTCACCCAGGAGGAGCTCGCCCAGCTGGTCGGCGCCTCCCGCGAGACCGTGAACAAGGCCCTCGCCGACTTCGCCTCCCGCGGCTGGCTCCGCCTCGAGCCCCGCTCGGTCGTGATCATGGACGTCGACCGGCTCAAGCGCCGCGCCCGCTGACGTCGCGTCGCCGGCTCGTCGAGGCCGGCCGCCGCGCCCGACCACCAACCAACTGGCATGGAGACCGGAGTGTTGGCCGGGCCCGAGGTCCGGTCTGTAAGCCAGTTAGTCGCGTCCAGGTCCGCGCAGGTAGTCCAGCTGGGCGCGAACCGAGAGCTCGGCGGCCGGCCAGAGGACGGGGTCGACGTCGGCGTACACGATCTCGACGATGCGGCGAGGCAGCGTCTCGTGGTCGAGGGGTACGCCGTCACGTGCGGCGGCATGGACGGTGCGGAGGGCCTCGCGCACCTGCTCCAGACGCTCCCGGCGATGGGAGATGTAGTGGTCGAGCACGGGCAGCGCCGACTCGATCACCGGGCCGTGTCCGGGCCAGATCATGGCGATCTCGTGCGCCTCGGCCAGGGCGTGGAGCCGGTCGAGCGAGTCGAGGTAGGCGCCGAGCCGGCCGTCCGGATGGGCGACCACGGTCGTCCCCCGGCCCAGCACGGTGTCACCGGTGAGCACGGTCCGCTCCGACGGGATCACGAAGGACAGCGAGTCCGAGCTGTGGCCGGGCGTGGCGACAACGTGCACCTCCAGGTCGTCGACCGCGACCACGTCGCCCTCTCCGAGCCCCTCCGAGCCGAGCCGGTACGCCGGGTCGAGAGCCCGGACACCGCACCCCGCCTGCTCGGCGAAGGTCCGGGCCGCCTCGGAGTGGTCGAGATGGTGATGGGTCAGCAGCACGACCGCGACCTCGCCGGCCGCTTCCGCCACCGCGTCGAGATGACCCGGGTCAGGTGGACCGGGGTCGACGACGACCGATCTCGCGGCGTCCGGGGCCCGCAGCACCCAGGTGTTGGTGCCGTCCAGGGTCATCGGAGAGGCGTTGGGGGCGAGCACGCACTGCGCGACGGACCCGAACGTCCCGCCGCTCCAGGACGGGTCAGCCACGCCGCATCTCCAGCAACGGCACCGCCCGGTCGGGCACCGACATCGTGGCCGACCTGCCGTCGTCCTGCACCGCCGGCGTGAACATCGTCAGGTCACGACCCGCCGCAGCCACGAGCACCGTGTCGGGGTCGGCGTACTGACCGACCTCGAGGCAGGTGACGTACGTCGGCGGCATCATCCCGAGCTCGTGCGCGTCGACCGCGTCACAGGCGCCGAGCGCGGACATCCAGGTCACCGACGACGACTCGCTCGACACGTCGCGGGTGCGCTGTCCGGGCGGCAGCGCGGCGACGAAGAACCAGGTGCGGAACCGGCGTGGCTCGAACTCAGGTGTGCACCACGCCGCCCAGGCGCCCAGGAGATCCGTGCGGAGAACCAGGCCTCGTCGGTCGAGGAACGCCGTGAACGACAGCTCCTTGACCTCGAGCGCCCGGCGGTCGGCCTCCCAGTCGTCGCCGGTGGTGTCGGCGACGACCTCGTCGGCGGAGGGCCCGGCGAGCAGGACCCCCGACTCCTCGAACGTCTCGCGCACTGCGGCGCACACCAGTGCCCGTGCCATCTCCTCCGAGGTCTGCAGCTGCTCGGCCCAGACCTCCGCTGCCGGCCCCGACCAGGCGACCTCGCGGTCGAAGTCCCTGGGGTCGACGCCACCTCCGGGGAACACGCACATCCCGCCCGCGAACGCCATCGACGTCTGGCGATGCAGCAGGTAGACGTCGAGTCCGGCCGCCCCCGGGCGCATCAGCACGACGGTCGCCGCGTCCCGCGGTTCGGCCGGCGTACGGCGGCCCTGGGCGCACTCCTCGGCGAACTCCCGCGCGTGCGCGACCAGGTGCTCCGGGAGGGCCACCCGCATCTCAGGCCTGGTCGTCGGGCGGAGTCGAGACCTCGACGATGATCTCGACCTCGACGGGGACGTCCAGCGGCAGCACGGCCACGCCGACCGCCGACCGAGCGTGGGCACCGGCGTCACCGAAGACCTTCCCGAGCAGGTCGGAGGCGCCGTTCGCCACCTGCGGCTGGCCGGTGAAGTCCGGGGCTGACGCCACGAAGCAGACCACCTTCACGACCCGCTTGACCACGTCCAGGTCGCCGATCTCGGCCTTGACGGCGGCGATCGCGTTCAGGGCGCACTGCTGGGCGCAGGCCGACGCCTCCTCGGGCGAGACCTCGGCACCGACCTTGCCGGTCGCCACCGGGTCGCCGTCGCGCAGCGGCACCTGCCCGGCGGTGTAGACGTAGGACCCCGTCCGCACGGCGGGCACGTACGACGCCACCGGCTTCGCGACGTCCGGCACGGACAGACCCAGCTCGGCCAGACGGTCCTCCACGGCACCCATCAGTCGCTCACCGGGCGCTTGAAGTAGCCGACCATGTTCTCGGGGTTCATCCCCGGAGAGACCTGCACGAGCTCCCACCCGTCGGCCCCGAAGTTGTCGAGGATCTGCTTCGCCGCGTGCACCAGGATCGGCGCCGTGAGGTACTCCCACCTCTGAGTCTGAGCCATGGCCGCGACCCTACTCTGGGACTTCGCGACGGTGATCGGCCGGACAGAACCGAGCCAGCGGGGCGCCCGTCGCACAGGGAGAAGAGGCGGCGGGTGGCCCCCATGGGGGTCGGGGGCCCGAGCCTCCGGTTGGCACCGCTCCAGGTGCACACGGTCAGAACGAGGCAACGGCCCCGGAGCGACGGGCGGGCGGGTAGAGCTTCCGCACGCCCGCGACCGCACCGAGGCCGAGCCTCCCTCGCGTCAGCCCGGCCAGGAGGCCGAGACGACCGCGCCCCCCTCGACCTGCACCCGCAGCGCCACGGCGTCCGGCCGTCCCTTCTCGAACAGCTCGTAGCGACCCGAGGGCAGCTCGCCGAACACCAGAGACGGCAGGTGTCCGCCGGCGACCGCCCGCGCGACCACCGCGACGTGCGGGAGGTGGTCGTGCGGACGGACGTGCCCGTGCTCGTGTGTGCGGTCGTGCGCGTGGCCCGGCACCCGCTGACCGTCGAGCGGGCGGATCTCGACCTCCAGGCCGACCGTCGACGCCGGCATCGCGACCACGAGCGCCCCGACGTCCCCTCCGATGTCGAGGAGTACGGCGCCCTGCCCGGCCCAGTCGTTCTCCGGGGAGGCGAGCACCGCCGAGCTCGCAGCGGCGTTCACGAGACCGAGGACGTGCCGGGCTGCGTCTGGAAGCCGCCGTCCGGATCGCCCAGGTAGGGGAACGTCGCCGTCGTACCGCCGTTGGTGTCGGTCGTCCCGTCGGTCAGGACCCCCGCTGCGCCGTCCGGTGTGAACGACGGGTCGACCAGCGGGATGGTCACGCCGGCGACGGCGCGCAGCTCGATCGCCACGACGTCGTCGCCGATGCGGCGGCCGTTCGGGAAGCCGGCCGGGTCGCCGCCGAGGAGACCCATGCTTTTCGGACTGCTCGCGGGCGGGATCGCCAGGTTCAGCCGCAGCATGTCGGACTGCACGGTGCCGGTGTAGTTCTGGAAACCCGGCACGACGCCCGACGGGATCCCGGTGAGCAGGATCGCGTTCAGGTCGGCCCGCGCCTTGTGATACGCCGCGAGGTTGGGGAAGACGCCGGGGTAGAGCACCGGCAGCAGCCGGGCCAGCTCCGGGTGGTCGACGTATTTCGCGAACGCCTGGTCGCCCTTCGGGTGCCGGGCGTTCCACACGTCCTTGTGGGACATCGGCGTGATGACCTCGTTGAAGAGCGGGTTGCCCAGGCGCGAGACCTGCTCCCACGGCCCGTGCCCGACGTACCGGCCCTCGGTCTTGTCGAAGATCCGCGACTTGCGGCGGCTGGCCGATGCCCACACGCCGATCACGGAGCGGGGCTGTCGCGGGTTGGTCGGTACGTCGCCCTTGCGGCTGATCTCCTTGATCGGCACCTGCAGCACGATCGAGTGCACGTTGAAGGCCTGCAGCGAGTTGCGTCCGTCGGCCGCGGGCATCGGGATGACGTGCAGGTTCTGGAACGGCCGCAGCGCTCCGAGGTCGAAGACACTGCCGAGGTCGACGTGGAACGCGTCGGCCCGCTGGCCCGCGAACACCCGCCGCCGTCCCACGTCGTGCACCGCCGCGGCGGCCAGGTCGGGGTAGTTCGGGGTGCTGCGAGGCCCGATGTTGACCGGCGGGCACGCGAGGTGACGCGCGAGCACCTTGCTCCGACCGTTCTTGATCCGGATCAGCGAGTAGAACTGCGGGCGGTTCCACGTGGTGTCGTGGAGCCGCGTGATCGGGCCGGTGTTGTAGAGGAAGGTCTTCGGGTCGCGCACCGCGGTGTGGAACCGGAACCGGTAGACGACGTCCGCCTCCCCCTTGCCCCGGTTCGAGATGTTGATGTCGTAGGCGACGTCGTCGCCGAACTCGTAGAAGTTCGGGCCGCCGTCCGGTGCCTGGAACGGGATGTAGTTGGCGATCAGCGTGACCGTGTGCGGGCGGTCGGGACTGACGAAGGCGTAGACGTCGGTGCTGTCGGCGACCGGGTCCTTGGCCATCTCGGGTGCTTCGCGGTGGGACGACATCTCACTCGCCTCCCGCCGCGTTGAGGATGCGGGTCGCGAGATCGCGGTCGTGCACCACGACCTCCCGCTCCCCCACCATCAGCCGCACTTCGCTCGACCGGTGGTCGCGGACGTAGGCCACGACCGACTCCTGCGCGCTCGACGCCGTACGGCGTGTCTCGCCCGCCTGCGCGGGCGACATCGTCAGCCCGACCGCACCGGCGGCGACGCCGGCTCCCCCCGCGGCCAGGAGCTTCCTTCTGCTGGTTTCGCTCATCAGAGCCCTCCTGTGATGGGCCGCCTCGTCGTGAGGCGCGCCACAGGCGGTTCGGAGCGAGCGTCCTGGTGGATGGGTGGGGGCGCCGGGCGGGATCCCCGGTGAACCGGGGAACGCTGACGTTCTGGGGGGAAATTTCGGCCGAGAACGTCATGGATCCCCGGTTCACCGGGGAAACCGTCACGACGTCGCAGCCTCCGCGTCGCGGGCGGCGGCAGCGGCGGCGGACTTCGCCTTCAGCCGCTCGCCGAGGTCGGCGAGCATCGAGTCGCCGACGGTGACGGCGCCTCCGAGCAGGAGGGCGGCGATGGGCGCGGGCAGGGCGGTACGGCGTACGGCGGAGGTGGCCGCGAGCATCACCAGCGCCCACGACGCCCCAGACGTGGCCAGCGGTACGACGGCCCCCCGCCAGGGCTCCGCATCCTCGTCCGGTACGACGACGAACACCTGCAGGCCCGGCCTGCTCAGCGGCCAGCCCGCGGCGTACGACGCGAGCACGGCGCGGCCGCGCCCGAGCAGTCCTGGCGAGAGACATGCGAGGGCGACCCCCGCGCCACGCACTGCCGAGCCGGGCCGGATCCGCGACGGCAGGTTCACGCGATGATCTCGGGCTCGGTCTTCTCGCGCACCTCGTCGAGGGTCACGTCGGGGGCGAGCTCGACCAGCTCCAGACCGGCCGGCGTGACATCGAGGACGCACAGGTCGGTGATGATCCGTTGCACGACGCCGCGGCCGGTGTAGGGCAGGTCGCACTCGTTCAGGATCTTCTTCGAGCCGTCCTTGGCGACGTGCTCCATCAGCACGATCACCCGCTTGGCGCCGTGGACCAGGTCCATCGCTCCGCCCATGCCCTTGACCATCTTCCCGGGGATCATCCAGTTGGCGATGTCGCCCTTCTCCGAGACCTGCATGGCCCCCAGGATCGCGGCGTCGATCTTGCCGCCGCGGATCATCCCGAACGACGTGGCCGAGTCGAAGAACGACGCGCCCTTGCGCAGGGTGACCGTCTCCTTGCCGGCGTTGATCAGGTCGGGGTCCTCGTCGCCCTCGTACGGATAGGCACCGACACCGAGGATGCAGTTCTCGCTCTGGAGCACCAGCTCGACGTCGTCGGCCACGTAGTTGGG
>NZ_DASXWU010000015.1:0-58418 GCF_036503465.1 Nocardioides sp. | reverse complement strand
GAATTCGCCGTCCCGCCACGCAGAACGGCCCCGGACCGACTGGTCCGGGGCCGTCCTGACGAAGTGCTAGATCACTTGGTGATCTTGGTGACGCGGCCCGCGCCGACGGTGCGGCCGCCCTCGCGGATCGCGAAGCGGAGGCCGTCCTCCATGGCGATGGGCTGGATGAGCTCCACCGACATCTCGGTGTTGTCACCCGGCATCACCATCTCGGTGCCCTCGGGGAGGGTCACCACGCCGGTCACGTCCGTGGTCCGGAAGTAGAACTGCGGACGGTAGTTGTTGAAGAACGGCGTGTGCCGGCCGCCCTCCTCCTTCGACAGGATGTAGACGCTGGCGTCGAAGTTGGTGTGCGGGGTCGTCGTACCGGGCTTGATCACGACCATGCCGCGCTCGACGTCCTCGCGCTTGGTGCCGCGGAGCAGCAGACCGACGTTCTCACCGGCCTGGCCCTCGTCGAGCAGCTTGCGGAACATCTCGACGCCGGTGACCGTCGTCTTCTGCGACTTGTCGCGGATGCCGACGATCTCGACCTCCTCGTTCACCTTCACGATGCCGCGCTCGATGCGCCCGGTGATCACAGTGCCTCGACCGGTGATCGTGAAGACGTCCTCGACGGGCATCAGGAACGGCTTCTCGGTGTCACGCTCGGGGGTCGGGATGTAGTCGTCGACCGCCTGCATGAGCTCCTTCACGGACTCGCCCCACTTCTCGTCGCCGTTCAGGGCCGGGAAGGCCGCGACCTTGACCACGGGGATGTCGTCGCCCGGGAACTCGTACTCGGAGAGGAGCTCACGGACCTCCATCTCGACGAGCTCGACGAGCTCCTCGTCGTCGACCATGTCGCACTTGTTCAGCGCGACCACGATCGCGGGCACGCCGACCTGACGGGCGAGCAGCACGTGCTCACGCGTCTGCGGCATCGGGCCGTCGGTGGCGGCGACCACGAGGATCGCGCCGTCCATCTGAGCCGCGCCGGTGATCATGTTCTTGATGTAGTCGGCGTGACCCGGGCAGTCCACGTGGGCGTAGTGGCGCGCCTCGGTCTGGTACTCCACGTGCGCGATGGAGATGGTGATACCGCGCTGACGCTCCTCCGGCGCCTTGTCGATCTCGTCGAACGGCGTGAAGGGGTTCAGGTCGGGGTGCTGGTCGTGCAGGACCTTGGTGATCGCCGCGGTCAGAGTGGTCTTCCCGTGGTCGATGTGACCGATCGTGCCGATGTTGACGTGCGGCTTGGTCCGCTCGAACTTCGCCTTAGCCACTGTGGGCTCCTCCTGTTGTTGTCATGTGACTCGTTGATTCTGCTGCATGCCGAGGGTCCGGCCAAATGGTGCCTGGGGTCACTCGCCGCGGACCTTCTTGACGATCTCGTCGGCGATGCCCGCAGGGACCTCGGCGTACGAGTCGAACTCCATCGAGTACGACGCCTGGCCGGAGGTCTTGGACCTCAGGTCGCCGACGTACCCGAACATCTCGGACAAGGGGACGAGCGCGGTGACGACGCGGTCGCCGTGACGCTCCTCCATCGCCTGCACCTGGCCGCGGCGGCTGTTGATGTCGCCGATCACGTCGCCGAGGAAGGTCTCCGGGGTGGTGACCTCGACGGCGAACATCGGCTCCAGCAGCACGGGCTTGGCCATCCGTGCGGCCTCCTTGAAGGCCTGGTTGCCGGCGATCTTGAAGGCGAGCTCGGAGGAGTCGACGTCGTGGTAGGCGCCGTCCTCCAGGGACACCTTCACGTCGACCATGGGGTAGCCGGCCAGGACGCCGAACTCCATGGCGTCCTGCGCACCCTGGTCGACCGACGGGATGTACTCGCGCGGGATGCGGCCACCGGTCACGTTGTTCACGAACTCGTAGCCGGCACCCAGCCCGGTCTCCGGGTCGATGCTCGGCTCGAGCGAGATGACGACCTTCGCGAACTGACCCGAGCCACCCGTCTGCTTCTTGTGGGTGTAGCTGTGGTTCATCACCGGCTTGCGCAGCGTCTCGCGGTAGGCCACCTGCGGCTTGCCGACCGTCGCCTCGACGCGGAACTCACGCTTCATCCGGTCGACCAGGATCTCGAGGTGGAGCTCACCCATGCCGGCGATGATCGTCTGGCCGGTCTCCTCGTCGGTCTTGACCGTGAACGTCGGATCCTCGTCGGAGAGGCGCTGGATCGCCGTCCCCAGCTTCTCCTGGTCGCCCTTGGTCTTGGGCTCGATCGCCACCTCGATCACCGGGGCCGGGAACGACATCGACTCGAGCACGACCGGCTTGCCGAGGTCGCACAGCGTGTGACCCGTCTTGGTGTCCTTCAGACCCATCACCGCCACGATCTGGCCGGCGCCGACCGACGCGATCTCCTCACGCTTGTTGGAGTGCATCTGGTAGACCTTGCCGATCCGCTCCTTCTTCCCCGTGACGGAGTTCAGGACGGTCGAGCCGGCCTCCAGCTTGCCGGAGTACACGCGGACGTAGATCAGCTTGCCGAGGTGCGGGTCGCTGGCGATCTTGTATGCCAGGCCGGCGAACGGCTGGTCGTCCGAGGGCTGCCTCTCGATCTTCTCGTCCTCGTCGTTCGGCTTGTGGCCGACGATCGCGTCGATGTCGAGCGGGCTGGGCAGGTACTTCACGACCGCGTCGAGCAGGGGCTGCACGCCCTTGTTCTTGAACGCCGTGCCGCACAGCACCGGGTTGACCAGGTCGGCCAGCGTGGCGCGACGGATGCCGGCCTCGATCTCGGCCACGGAGAGGTCCTCGCCCTCGAGGTACTTCTCCATGATCTCGTCGTCGGCCTCGGCGAGGGTCTCGAGCAGCTTCTCGCGGTACTCGTCGGCCTGGGCCCGCATCGACTCGGGGATCTCCTCGACGTCGTAGTCCTCGCCCATCTTGGTCTCGCCGCGCCAGGTCAGGGCACGCATGCCGACCAGGTCGACGACACCCATGAAGTCGTGCTCGGCCCCGATCGGGAGCTGCAGCACCAGCGGCGTGGAGTTCAGCCGCTCGACCATCATGTCGACGCAGCGGAAGAAGTCCGCACCGGTGCGGTCGAGCTTGTTGACGAAGCACATCCGGGGCACGGAGTACTTGTTCGCCTGGCGCCAGACCGTCATCGTCTGCGGCTCGACACCGGCGACACCGTCGAAGACCGCGACCGCGCCGTCGAGGACGCGCAGCGAGCGCTCGACCTCGGCCGTGAAGTCCACGTGGCCAGGGGTGTCGATGATGTTGATCTGGTGGTCCTTCCACCAGCAGGTCGTCGCGGCGGACGTGATCGTGATGCCGCGCTCCTGCTCCTGCTCCATCCAGTCCATGACGGCGGCGCCCTCGTGGACCTCACCGATCTTGTAGGTGATGCCGGTGTAGAAGAGGATGCGCTCGGTCGTGGTGGTCTTGCCGGCATCGATGTGCGCCATGATGCCGATGTTGCGGACCTTCTTCAGGTCCGTGGTGATGTCGACAGCCACTGGGGGTTCGTTTCCTTAGGTAGGGCCAGGTCGACTGACCTGGGGCCGGTGGGCGCGCCGTACGAGATCGTCGTACGGCGGCCGGTCACCAGCGGTAGTGGGCGAAGGCCTTGTTGGACTCGGCCATCTTGTGGGTGTCCTCGCGCTTCTTCACAGCGGCACCGAGGCCGTTGGAGGCGTCGAGGATCTCGTTCATCAGGCGCTCGGACATGGTCTTCTCGCGACGGTCCTGGGCATACCCGACCAGCCACCTCAACGCGAGAGTGGTGCTACGTGTTCCCTTGACCTCGATCGGGACCTGGTACGTCGCGCCACCGACGCGGCGGGACTTCACCTCGATCGCCGGCTTCACGTTGTCCATGGCCCGCTTGAGGGTGACCACGGGGTCGGTGCCGGTCTTGTCGCGGCAACCTTCGAGCGCGGTGTAGACGATGCGCTGGGCGACCTGCTTCTTGCCGTCCCGAAGCACCTTGGAGACCAGCTGGGTCACCAGCTGGGACCCGTAGACCGGGTCGACGTCGATCGGCCGCTTGGGAGCGGGACCCTTGCGTGGCATGTCAGTTCACCATCCAGACGGAAAGGGCGGCCGGCCGCTTGGGAGACTCTGCCGAAATGGGCCACTTGCGAGGCATCAGCCCTTCTCCTTCTTCGCGCCGTAGCGGCTCCGGGCCTGCTTGCGGTTCTTCACGCCCTGGGTGTCGAGCGTGCCGCGGATGATCTTGTAGCGGACACCGGGCAGGTCCTTCACCCGGCCGCCGCGGACGAGCACGATCGAGTGCTCCTGGAGGTTGTGACCGACGCCCGGGATGTACGCCGTGACCTCGACGCCGCTCGACAGGCGCACGCGGGCGACCTTGCGGAGGGCGGAGTTCGGCTTCTTCGGGGTGGTCGTGTAGACGCGGGTGCAGACGCCGCGGCGCTGCGGGGAGCCCTTGAGGGCCGGCGTCTTGGTCTTCGACGCCTTGTCGCGCCGGCCATGACGGACCAGCTGCTGGATGGTGGGCACTCGGTCGTTCCCTTTCTGTCCCTACCTCAGTGCTCGGCGCCTTGCCGGGCACGCTCGTGTTGCGTGTGGTGCGGTGTGCCATGGTCTGGGTGGCCGCGCCCCTCGCGAACGATTCCGGAGGTGGGCACGCAGACGGGTCCGAACGAGCCGGACACGGTCTTCAAGGTTACTCGCGCACGCCTGGGCGACCAAAACGAGAATCGTCAGGCGGCCCGGACGGTGACCGCGTGCGGCTCGGCGTCCGACTCCTCCTCGCGGCTGGGCCGCGCGAAGAGCGCGACCGCCAGCACCACGCCGACGATGGTGAGCAGGCCGCCGCCCAGCAGGGTCCACCGGGCACCGAACTGCTCGCCGACCCAACCGATGAACGGCGAGCCGATCGGCGTACCGCCCATCACGATGGTCATGTACAGGGCCATCACCCGGCCGCGCAGGGCAGGCAGCGACTCGAGCTGCATGGTCGCGTTGGCAGAGTTCAGCATGGTCAGGGTGCAGACGCCGATGAGCGGGCAGATCAGCGCGAACGCGACGTACGTCGGCATCAGGCCGGCGACGATCTCGGTGGCGCCGAAGCCCAGCCCGGCGCCCGCGACCAGCCGCAGGCGGATCCGCACTCGCCGTGCGGCGAGCAGGGCACCGATCAGCGAGCCGACCGCCATCGCCGAGCCGAGGATGCCGAACTCGCCGGCACCCTTGCCGAACACGTGCGTGGCCATCAGAGCCGAGGTGATCTGGAAGTTCATGCCGAACGTGCCGGCGAAGAACACCATCACCAGGATGGCCATCCTCTTCGGCTGGCTGCGGATGTAGCGGACGCCCTCGAGCAGCATGCCCGGTGTGCGTTCGACCGGCTTCGGGGAGCGGAGCAGCGTGGGATCCATGTGCTGGAGCTGCCAGATGACCGCGCCGTACGACAGGGCGTTGATCATGATCACCCAGCCGGTGGCCCAGGCGCCGCCGCCCATCGCACCGATCATCAGGCCGGCCAGACCAGGCCCCATGATGCGGGCGGCGTTGAAGGTCGCGGAGTTGAGGCCGACGGCGTTGGTGAGGTCGTCGGGGCCGACCATCTCGGAGACGAACGACTGGCGGGCGGGCGCGTCGAACGCCGAGCCGATGCCGAACAGGAAGGCGATCACGTAGACCATCCACACCTCTGCCACCCCGGTGACGGCGAGGACGCCGAGGACCAGGGAGGCGAGAGCCATGGTCAGCTGGGTGAGCTGGAGGAGCCGACGCTTCGGGAAGCGGTCGGCGATGACGCCGGCGTACGGCGAGAGGAGCAGGACCGGCAGGAACTGCAGGCCGGTGGTGATGCCGAGTGCCGTGCCGCTGCCGTCGGTGAGGCGGAGGACCAGCCAGTCCTGGGCGACCCGCTGCATCCAGGTGCCGGTGTTGGAGATCAGGCTGCCGAGCGCGTAGCGCCGGTAGTTCGGGTTGTGGAGGGCTCTGAAGGTGGGGCTCAAGATCTGCTTTCGGTGGCGGTTCGGTCGTGGTCAGTCGGCGTCGGCGAGGCGCTCGAGGAGGGGTGCGGCGTGGCGGAGCGTCTCGCGCTCGTCGGGAGTCAGCTCGCGCAGGCGGCAGGCCAGCCAGGCGTCGCGGCGGACCCGGTCGGCGCGGAGCGTCGCCCGGCCCTGGTCGGAGAGGACGACCACCACCTGGCGGCCGTCGCTCTCGTGCGCCCGGCGAGCGACGTACCCGCCCTCCTCGAGGCCGTTGACGATGCGGGTCATGCTCGGCGGCTGCACGCGCTCGCGGGCGGCCAGCTCGCCGACAGTCAGGTCGCCGTTGCGGTACAGGCTCCCCAGGACCGCCATCGCCCCGATGCTCAGCGGGTTGTCGGGATGGCGCTCGTTGGCCAGCCGCCGGCGCAGCCGCATGACGCTGAGCCGCAGCTCGCTCGCGAGCCCGGCATCGCTCCGGACCACGGTCTGCACAGTAGGCATGTCGTTAGCATAACTCATTACCTACGCTAACCATTCCGAAACGCTGACCCGGCTCTTCTCGACCTTCAGCCGCGCCGACCCGGCTCTTGTCGACGTCCAGCCGCGCCGACCCGGCTCTTGTCGACGCGAAATCGTCGTCGCCACCAGCCGAGTCGACCTCCTGGGCCGTCGGCAAGAGCCGGGTCGGCGTTCCCCCGTGTCGACAAGAGCCGGGTCAGCGTCTAGGTGAAGAGGACCGTGATCGGGTGGATGGCGAAGTAGACGAGGAACAGGGCGGCGACGATCCAGAGGAGCGGGTGGACCTGGGCGGCCTTGCCCTTGACCGCCTTGATCAGGACGTAGGCGAGGAAGCCGGCGCCGATCCCGATGCTGATCGAGTAGGTGAACGGCATCAGGATGATCGTCAGGAACGCCGGGATGGCGATCTCGGTGTCGGTCCAGCTGATCCCGGAGACCTGCTGCATCATCAGGAAGCCGACGAGCACCAGGGCAGGCACCGCGGCCTCGCTCGGGATGACGCTCACCAGCGGGGCCAGGAAGATCGAGAGCAGGAACAGCACGCCGGTCACCACCGAGGCGAGACCGGTGCGAGCCCCCTCACCGACCCCCGACGCGGACTCGATGTACGACGTGTTGGACGAGACGCCCGCCGCGCCACCGGCCGCGGCCGCGATGGAGTCGACGACCAGGATGCGCTTGGTGTTCGGCGGGATGCCCTCGGAGTCGAGCAGGCCCGCCTCCGCGCCGATGGCCGTCATCGTCCCCATGGTGTCGAAGAAGTCGGCCAGCATCAGCGTGAAGATCAGCAGGACGGCCGTCACGACCCCGACCGAGGCGAACGAGCCGAAGGGGTTGAAGTGGCCGAGCGTGTCGAAGTGGGGAGTGTCGGCGATCTTGTCCGGCCACTGCGGCACGTTCAGGCCCCAGCCGCCGACCGGGTTGTCAGCGCTCGAGCCGAAGTTGCCGATGCTCTCCACGATGATCGCCAGGATCGTGGTGGCGATGATCGCGAGCAGGATGGCCGCGCGGACACGCTTGACCCACAGCGTGACCACGAGCGCCAGTCCGATCACGAAGACCAGGACGGGCCAGCCCTGGAGGTAGAAGCCGGTGCCCGGTTGCACGGGCACGGTGGAGTGGGCTGCGTCGGGGACCCGGCGTACGAACCCCGCGTCGACGAAGCCGATGAAGGCGATGAACAGACCGATGCCGACGGAGATCGCCACCTTCAGCTGCGCCGGTACGGCGTGGAAGACGGCGCTTCGGAACCCGGTCAGGACCAGCACCAGGATGATGACGCCCTCGAGGAAGATCAGGCCCATCGCCTCGGACCAGGACATCTGCCGGGCGACCGAGACGGCCAGGAACGCATTCAGTCCCAGCCCGGTGGCCAGCGCCAGCGGGTAGTTCGCGACGACGCCCATCAGGATCGTCATCACCCCGGCGACCAGAGCCGTGCCGGCGGCGATCGCCGGGAGGTTGGAACCGTCCCCGGACCCACCACCGAGGAAGTGGCCGTTCTGGTCGGGGGCGAAGCCGAGGATCAGCGGGTTGAGCACGATGATGTAGGCCATCGTGAAGAACGTGACCACGCCGCCGCGCAGCTCGCGCTCGAGAGTCGAGCCGCGCTCGGTGATCTTGAAGAACCGGTCGACCGCCGTCTGATGACCACGGGGGGTGTTCTGGCGCGGGGTCGGACCGTTCTTGGTGCGGTCGGGTGAGGTGGTCCTGGTCGGCTTCTGAGCCTCGGGCTGGTCCGTCACGGCGGCAGCATGACAGAGCGCGGGGCTGTCGGGAAGGCATCCGGGTGCCCAACCTCACGGCGGTCCTCTCTGTGGTCGCCGGTGCTTCTAGAGTGAGCCCATGGAGCTGCGCGACGACGAGCCGCTCGTGCGCGAGATCGGCAACCGCACCTACCTCGTGGCGAACGTCGAGCCGCTCGACGTGGACGGTGTCCGCACCGTCCAGATCGGCGTCGCGCTCTGGGTGGTGGCTTTCGTCGCCCTGCTCCCCTTCTACGGCCGGCTGAGGGACGCCGGTCACGGGTGGATGCTGTGGACCTGTGCCGCCGGGTGCGGGCTCGGACTGCTCGGGCTGGAGTACTGCCGTCGTCGCAGGCGTGCCCGGGCGGCGCTCCGCGAGATGGCCGAGTCGGCCGCCTGACGGTTCAGAAGGGGCGCCTCAGAAGGCCTCGAGGTCGTCCTCGAGCTCGTCGATCACCGGGTCGGGCAACGGCTGCGGCTCGTGCCGTCTGGCCAGCCTGACCTCCGAATGGGCACCGCAACCGTGGGTGAAGGCGACCACCTTGCCGTCGTCGTTGGCGTCGCCGTTGGCGCAGACCCCGAACGACTCGGCGAGCGAGCCCGAGATGCGGACCAGGAAGCCGCAGGTGGAGCACGGCTCGGGGGCGGACTGGGCTAGCGGGGCCTCGGGGCCGGCGTTCCCGTCGTACCACCGCTGGGCGGCCGACTCGTGCCCCTCGGGCGACAGGGTGCGGATGCGACCGAGCCCCAGGTCCTTGGCCACCGTGCGGATCTGGGCGCGGGCGTCCGGGTCGAGCGGGTCGTCCCCGAAGGAGTACGTCGGGACCAGGCGCGGGTCGTCGTCGGCGACCGGCAGCAGGTCGCCAGGTGACAGGTCCCCCGGCTTGATCCGCTCCCGGTAGGGGACCCAGGCCGGCGCGACGATCGCCTCCGCACCGGGGACCAGGACGATCTCGGCCACTGTCACGGCCTTCTGCCGGGACGCCCGGACGACGGTCACCGACCAGCGCCAGCCGACGTAACCGGGCCGACGGCAGTCGAAGAGATGGGTGACGACGCGGTCGCCCTCGGGGTCGGCGGCCAGATGGTCCCCCACATCGGCCGCGTCGACCTCGGCGAGCAGGGCCTCCCGGGCGACGTCGACGGCGGCGGTCGCCGCCGAGTCCGCCTTGGCCCGGGCGCGCACGGGCGCGTCGACCTGGTCACCGATCATGGGGCCAGTGTGACCGATGAACGTCGGGCGTGTCAGATCGCATGCCGAAACAGAGGGTCGGCCCGGTTGGTGGTGCCGGATGCGGAGCCACCGCCTGGCCGGGGCGGCGTCCGAGGGCGCGAGCACCAGCCCGTGCACGGTGCGCCGTTCGGGCACCGGGTCACTGCTGTCGCGACGCTCCCGCGCGAGCCGTCCGAGACGGCGTCCGCACTCCCGGTAGAAGTGCAGCTGCGTCCGACGGCCGAAGAGCTTCCATCCCAGACCGATGACGGGGTCGAGCGTCGGCGCGCCCTGGGAGTAGGCGCTGATCACGAGGTCGACGCGTCCGGAGGTCTCGTCCTTGACAACCTGGTAGGACATCCGTCCGCGCTCGATGTGCCCGTCCAGCGTGTCGTACGACCACCCCCAGATCCGCTCGTTGCCGCGCCGGTCGTCGATGACGTCCGTGATCCGCACGCCCATGTAGAAGCGCAGGGTCAGGAACCTCCCCTCCAGCAGCAGGTCGCGGCCGGCCAACGGCGTGCCCGGGTCGTAGACCGCGCGGATCGTGTCGGGGTCGGCCATCTCGTACGCCGCCACCAGCCGGCAGGCGGTCTCCCAGAGCCCGTCCGGCTCCGGTGCCCCCAGGCCCTCGTCGCCCAGGTGCGACCGCTGCTCGTCGTGGTGCCAGGTGTCGTCGACCTCGTCCGGGTGGAAGTTCACCTCGCGGGTGCCCTGAGCCTGCAGCACCGGGACCGGGTCGAGCCGGTCCAGGAGGCGTTCGACCGTCACTCCTCCCGCCGCAGCGAGTCGCCGATCAGCCAGAGGGTCGGCGGCCACAGGCCGACGAACACCGCACGGCGTTCGGCGTTCCCGCGCTCGCTCTGGTCGACCGTCTTCGCGCGGATCCACAGTCCCAGGCACAGCGCCACCGAGCCGAGGGACATCACGTGCAGGTACACGCTGCGCACTCCGGTACGCCGGAGCATCTCGATCACCATCTGTCCTCACTTCCGCAACCGCATTGCCGTCTCAGCACCGGGTACCCCGTACAGACGCCGACTCTCCCCGGAAGGAACCATCGATGGCACGGGCGCGGCTCTCCCTCGGCTCGCTGATGTGGCGGTGGGGCCTCGGGATGGCGCTGGTCACCTGGCGCTACGTGTGGTCCATCACGCCCCTGCACCGCGTCCAGGCACGCGACTCACGGCCGCGTCGGCCGCCCGCCGTCCCTGCCGGCGTGTCGACGTCCGGGCTCCAGGGCTCCGACACCGGCTCCGGGCCGCTCTTCCATCGGCTGTTCCGGGCAGAGATCGCCGGCGCCCGACATGACGCGGCCGCGCTGGTGGACGCGCTGTCGAGCGACTTCGAACGCTTCGTCCCCCGTGAGGTCGTGCGTGTCCACCAGGCCGACTCCGACGGAGTCGCGGCAGTCGGGGACGACCTGGTGGTCGACATGCCGGGACCGTGGAACGGCCCGGTACGGGTCCTGGTCGCCGAACCGGGCCGACTCCGTCTGGGCACGCTCGAGGGCCATCTCGAGGCCGGGCAGATCGAGTTCCGCGCGACCGACGGCGATCCCCTGGTGTTCGAGATCGAGGTCTGGGCCCGGGCGGCCGACTGGAAGGTGCGCGCCCTGTACACCCATCTCCGGCTCGCCAAGGAGATCCAGCTCAACATGTGGGTCCGCGTCTGCGGGGCCGCCGCTCGCCTCGCGGGCGGCCGACTGGTCGACGGGGTCGAGATCCGGACGACGACGACTCCTCCCTGAGGTCGGACCCCTGGTGGCCGGTGCGACCGGTCCTGTAGCCGGGGTCTCGACTCACCCCTTACGGCCTGATGCTCAGGCAGGATGGGATGCATGAGCATGCCCGAGGAGTCCGACCGTCGGACCGCCATGGACTCCATGGCGACCGGCGCGAGGGTCACCGGGCGTGGGCTGGCCTCGGTCGCCCGCGGAACGGGCCGGTTCAGCCGGTTCGCCTTCCGGTCCGCACGCCGTGCGGCAGCGGCCGAGGGTGCGGACACGAGCGGGCTGGCCAGGCTGATCGAGCTCGGGGCTCTGAACGCCGCCGCGGACGCCGCGGTGGCGATCGCCCTCGCGGGGACGCTGTTCTTCCAGATCCCGACCGGGGAGGCACGCGGTCAGGTGTCGTTGTTCCTGGCCCTGACCTTGCTGCCCTTCGCGATCGTCGCGCCGCTGATCGGTCCGGTGCTCGATCGGCTCAGCCACGGCCGGCGCTGGGCGATCGCGGCGACCATGGCGGCGCGGGCGTTCCTGGTATGGGCTCTGGCCGGGTCGGTCGACGGCGACTCCCTGTGGCTCTTCCCCGCCGCGCTCGGCGTACTGGTGGCGTCCAAGGCCTACAACATCGCGCGGGCGGCCGCGCTCCCCCGCCTTCTCCCGGACGGGCTGACCCTGGTCACGGCCAACGCACGGACCTCGATGGCCGGCATGGTGGGAGTCGCGGTCTCGGCCCCGATCGCCGCGGGGGCGGCGGCGATCGGGGCGGCCTGGGCGCTGCGCTACGCCTTCGTGGTCTTCGTGGTCGCCACCATCCTCGCGATCCGGCTGCCGAGCCGGGTGGATTCGTCCCAGGGCGAGGACAACATGGGGTTCCTCCGCGGCGAGAGCTCCGACGCGGCAGACGGGACGTCGACGCGCCGGGGCCGCGGCACCGTACGCATCCCACGCTCGATGGCCTTCGCCCTGCGTGCGAACTGCGGACCCCGCTGGCTCTCGGGGTTCCTCACCCTCTTCATGGCCTTCCTGCTGCGGGTGCACCCGATCTCGGGCCACTCACCCCAGTTCCTCCTCGCCGCCGTGATCGGCGCTGCCGGCGTGGGCAACTTCGTCGGGATCGCGGTCGGGTCACTGATGAAGCGCGTCAACCCCAAGGTGACTGTCGTCCTCGCGATGCTCGCCGACGCCGCGGCCGCAGTCTTCGCGGCCCTGACCTACGGGCTCTTCCCGCTGGTGGTGCTCGGCTTCACAGCCGGGCTCGCCCAGTGCCTGGCCAAGCTGTCGCTGGACTCGACGATCCAGCGCGACGTCCCCGAGCGGGTGCGGACGAGCGCCTTCGCGCGAAGCGACACCACCCTGCAGCTGGCCTGGGTGATCGGCGGCTTCGTCGGCATCGCGCTGCCGCTGAACCCCCGGATCGGCATGATCACGGCCGCCGTCGTACTGGTGGCGTGGTCGCTGTTCGTGCTGGCGAGCCGGCGTACGCCGAAGCCGGTCGCGGCAAGCGCTGCTGAGCCCTCATAGCTCCAGCTCATCCGCCAGTGCTCGGAGCAGCTTGGCCGTCGGCCGGGCCTGGGCCCGCTCGGGGTGGCGGCCGTGCCGGAAGGCCTCACCGACCCCGTCCAGCAGCCGGATCAGGTCCTCCACGATCGGGACCATCTCCTCCGGCTTCTTCCGGCGCGCCTGGGACTGGTTGCGCACCACGGAGGCGGGCGCGTCGAGGACGCGCACCTGGAGGGCCTGGTCACCACGCCGGCCCTGGGCGATCCCGAACTCGACCCGTGTGCCGGCCTTGAGCGAGGTCGTGCCCTGCGGCAGTGCCTCGGTGCGCACGTAGACGTCGGGCCCGTCGTCCTGCGACAGGAACCCGAAGCCCTTCTCCGCGTCGAACCACTTCACCTTGCCAGTCGGCACCTTGATCCCTCTTCCAGCCACCCGCACCCCGAGACCCGGGGTGACGTCCAAGCCTAGGCGGGGCCGCCGCACGGTTTCCAACCGATAGCCGTCGCAGTCACGGTGGTGCGTGACCCGGGCGCGGGGTACGTCGTTGGGGCTTCAGCACAAGAGCGACGCGACCCCCGAGGAGCCCACCCATGCGCGCCACCACCCGCTCGTCCCGACTCCGCCATCGACTGCTCGGTCTGGCCGCGGCCGGCGCCCTCGTGGCGGCGGCCGTCACGCACAGCGGCTCCGCCGTCGCGAGCTCGCCGACCGAAGGGACGGTCACCGACACGTCGACCTCGGTGTCCTGGACCGGTGGGCCGTTCGCGCTCCCCAACACCACCGGGACGGCCCTGGACGCGCCCGACTGCACGGCACCGCAGAGCTGCGACGACTTCACCCTGCACGTCTCGACGCCCGCGGGCTACGACGACAGCCACTCGTTGAAGATCGAGGTCAGCTGGCCGGAGACGGCGGCGGACTTCGACGTCTACGTCCTCGACCAGGCCGGCAACCCGGTCGGCCAGGCCGCCTCCAGCGCAGACCCGGAGCAGGTCGTGCTGCCGCCGACGACCGGGACCTACACCGTCCGCGTCGTGCCGTTCCTCCCGCTCGGCCAGAGCTACACCGCGACGGCGACGCTGGTCGACCAGCCGGTGCCCCCGCCGCCCGGCACGGCCACGCCGCCGGGCTTCACGACGTATGCCGCACCGAGCGGCCTGAACGGTGACGTGAACAACGCCGGTGAGCCCTCGATCGGCACGAACTGGAAGTCCGGCGCGACGATGTACCAGTCCTCCTTGTCGACGTACAAGGTGACCTTCGACGACAGCACCAGCCCCGCCACCGCGCACTGGTCCGACGTGTCGGCCACGGCGGCCAACGGCTGCCCCCAGGGCAGCACGTTCAGCCTCGACCCGATCCTGTTCACCGACCACGCGACCGGCCGGACCTTCGAGTCGCAGCTGTCCGGGCAGGACTCGCTGACCTGCTACACCGACGACGACGGCCAGACCTGGAGCCCCAGCACGGGCGGCGGCATCCCGTCGGGCGTCGACCACCAGACGATCGGCGGCGGCCCCTACAGCCCGAACGGCCTCGGCCCGCTGCCCACGTCGACCTACCCGGACGCGGTGTACTACTGCAGCCAGGACATCGCGACGGCGTTCTGCGCCGCGTCGCACGACGGCGGTACGACGTTCGGTCCGGGCGTGCCGACCTACAGCCTGCTCGACTGCGGCGGACTGCACGGACACGTCAAGGTGGCGCCCGACGGCACGGCGTACCTGCCGAACAAGGCCTGCGGCAGCACCGCGGCGCTGGTCGTCAGCAAGGACGGCGGCACCAGCTGGACGGTCAACCCGGTCCCGGGCAGCAGCCCGAGCGACGCCGACCCGTCCGTGGGCGTCGGGGCGAACGGCACCGTCTACTTCGGGTACGTCGGCTCCGACGGCAAGCCCGCGGTCGCGGTCAGCCACGACCAGGGCACGACCTGGTCGGCCCCGCAGACGGTCGGCACGGAGTTCGGCGTGAAGAACGCCGTCTTCCCGGCGATGGTGGCCGGCGACGACAACCGCGCGACGCTGGCCTACATCGGCACCACGAAGGCGGGCAACTACCAGAGTCAGACCGACTTCAAGGACGCCGAGTGGCACCTCTACCTCGCCACGACGTACGACGGCGGAAAGACGTGGGTGTCCAGTGACGCCACGCCGAACGACCCGGTCCAGCGGGGTTCGATCTGCACCGGCGGAACCACGTGCGGCAACGATCGCAACCTCCTGGACTTCATCGACGTCACGGTCGACAAGACCGGCCACGTCGAGGCGGCGTTCGCGGACGGCTGCATCGACGCCTGCGTCACGGACGCGACGCACAACAGTGACGACGGGCCGGCCGACGCGCAGGCGGCGTACGCCACGATCGCCCGGCAGAGCAGTGGGCTGGGCCTGTTCTCGGCGTACGACCCGCAGGCCCTGACCTCGAAGAAGCACAAGACCCACGGCGGGAAGGGCTAGTGACGGCCCGGCTCGGCGTCGCCGCCGTGGCCGTGGCGCTGCTGCTCCTGCCGACCGCCTGTGGCGGCGGGGACAGCGACGCGGATGCCGGAGATCTGGATGCCGGGAGCTTCTCGGCGGCCGCCGACACCGGCACCTGCGTCAAGGACGCCACCGCGGTGACCGCGACGCCCCCCGGCTATCCGGCGAGATTCCCGTTCCCGGCCGGCACGGTGGTGTTCAACGTCGAGGACCGGGGCGCGGACGGCATGATCGCGACCGGGGTCACCGCGACGCCGTTCGACGACGTGCTCGCCGCGATGAACGCGGCCGAGAAGTCCGGCTTCGCGGTCACCAGCGGTGAGACCGAGGAGGACGACGCCGAGGCGAACTGGTCCGGCAACGGCTTCGTCGGCCGCTGGGCGATCAAGAAGTCGGCCAGCTGCCCCGGCGAGACGGTGATCCAGCTGCTGTCGAAGCGGGCCTGACCAGGCCGGTCAGGTCAGCCGGCCGGCGACCACGCGGTCGAGGACGCCGAGGGGCAGGGCGCCGCTGCCGAGCACCGCGGTGTGGAAGCGGCGTACGTCGAAGCGGTCGCCCTGTCGCTCCTCCGCCTCGCGGCGCATGCGCTGGATCTCGAGCCGGCCGATCATGTACGACGTGGCCTGACCGGGGCGACAGATGTAACGGTCGACCTCCGGCCGGCAGACGCCCTCGGTCAGCGGGGAGTTGGCCACCATGTAGTCGATGGCCTGCTGCCGGCTCCAGCCGAGCGCGTGGATGCCGGTGTCGACGACCAGCCGACAGGCACGCATGGAGTCCGCGCTGTACATCCCCATCCGGTCGATCGCCTCGCTGTAGAGGCCCATCTCGTCGGAGAGGCGCTCGCTGTAGAGTCCCCACCCCTCGGAGTACGCCGAGTTGTGCACGTGCTTGCGGAACTCGGGGATCGAGTCGGGCAGCTCGGAGGCGACCGCGAGCTGGAGATGGTGACCGGGGACGCCCTCGTGGAAGGCCATCGCCTCGAGCTCGAACCTGCCCCAGGACGACGCGTCCTCGGTGTTGACGAAGAACGTGCCGCCCCGGGATCCGTCCGTCGCGGGCGCGAAGTAGAACGCCTTGGCCCCGACCGTCGTGCCCTCGACGGCGCACGGCGCCTTCGGCACGACCTCGAACCAGTCCCCCATGACCGCCTCGGCCCGCGCGAGCGCGACCTTGGACTGCTCGACGAGCTCGTCGGCGTGCTCGAAGTGGAGCTTCGGATCGGTCCGCATCGCCTCGAAGATCTGCTCGAGGTCGTCCGTGCCGACCACCTCGGGGCCGAGTGCGCGGTACTCGTCGGCGAGCTTGGCGACCTGGGCGAGCCCGATCTCGTGGATCTCCCGGGGCGACTTGTCGGTGGTGGTGAAGTAGCGGAGCGAGGCGGCGTAGGCCTCGTCGCCGCCGTCGAGCCAGGAGAGCCCGCACCGCTCCTCGGGGCGGGCGTCGGCGACCACGCTCTGCAGAGCATCCCGGAAAGCGGTCAGCCCGGGACGCACCGAACGCTCGACCGCCGCCCGCAGCTCGCCTCTCAGCTCGTCGGCCTCGACACCCTCGGGGATCCGAACGGCCGCCGCGACCGGCTCCTCCTCGAGCGGCACCGCCAACGCCCGCTCGAGCTGGTCGAGCGTCTCGCGGACCGCGAACTCCGGCGACACCCAGCCACCGTCCGCGGCGTCGCGCACGCGCTCGGCCAGCTGGTGCAGGTAGGTGCCGACGCCGTCGAGCTTCGCGGGCATCTGCTCGGCGACCGCGGCGTCGGGAACGGACAACAGGCCGAGCACCAACGGCAGCTGTACCTGGAGTCCGCTGACCGGGTTGGCGGCGAGGCCGGTGAGCGGGGTCTCGGCGAGCTCGGCACTGGCCACGGCGGAGTCGATGAGCACCTCGCGGGTGAGCCCGCCCTCCTCGTCCAGGGCACCGGCGTCGAGGTCCTGGGCGCGCTGCGCGAGGCGGCGCAGGGTCGCGGCGTACTCCTGCTCGGCCTCGCGACTGCACTCCTCGTAGCTACTGACGTCGGCGTAGTCCCCGAGCATGTGCCGCCAGGTCGGCTGGTGGTCGAGCAGGGCGGACCAGTAGTCGTCCGCCAGCCGGTCGAGTTCGTCGCTCATGCTCTGGTCCTTCCGGGAGTGTCGGGTCCCGACCAACCTATGCCGCCACGTGTCGACATGCTCGGGTGGGAGTTCGGCGACGCGGGTACCGACCCCCCATGCCGCCCTCACTCTCCGGCCTCCTCGGGCCGCTGCGCGCCCGCGTGGACCGGGAGGTGGGCGGCGAGCGACGTCGGCAGGTGATCGTGACCTTCGCGGCCGTGCTGGCACTCGACAGCGCCGACCGGGCCACCGTCGGCACCAACGCCGTCCAGCTCCAGGACGCCCTGGGGATCGGCCGTCCCGAGATCGGGCTGCTGCTGGCCGTGAGCAGCCTGGTCGGTGCGCTCGCGGTGGTCCCGGCCGGCATCCTGGTCGACCGGGTACGCCGGAGCCCGCTGCTGGCTCGCGCGATCCTGCTGTGGGGGGTGGCGATGCTGCTGTCCGCAATCGCGACCGACTACACGTTCCTGCTGTACACCCGCCTCCTGCTGGGCGCCCTGGTGGCGGTCGCCGGTCCGGCGATCGCCTCGATGGTCGGCGACTACTTCCCGGAGGCCGATCGCGGGCGCGTGTACGGCTACATCCTCTCCGGGGAGCTGCTCGGCGCCGGCCTCGGGTTCATGGTCTCCGGCCAGCTCGCCCTCCTGTCGTGGAGGGCGCCGTTCGCCGCGCTCGTGGTGCCGACCGCGCTCGTGTGGTGGCTCGTGCACCGGCTGCCGGAGCCCGCCCGCGACGGATCCGACCGGCTGCCCGACGGCGAGGTCTCGGCGAAGGCCGACGACGATGCCGGGGTCGACGCCGCGGAGGTGGTCGCCGACCACGGCGTCACGCCCACCGACGACGCCACGGCCGCGCCGTCGACCGAGGACGACCGGCGACTGTCGCTCCCGAAGGCGGTGGTCCGAGTGCTCTCCGTGCGCACCAACCGGATCCTGGTGATCGCCTCGGCCCTCGGCTACTTCTTCTTCTCGGGCGTCCGTGGCTTCGCCGTGGAGTTCGCGCAACGGCAGTACGGCATCGGCCAGAGCCTGGCCAGCACGCTGGTGCTCCTGCTCGGTATCGGTGCCCTGGTCGGCGTGCTGTGGGGCGGCCGCATCGCCGACAGCCTGATGCGTCGCGGACGGCTGGCGGCCCGGGTGGAGGTCCCAGGCGTCGCCGTCCTGGTGTCGGCCGTGCTCTTCGTCCCGGCCTTCCTGACCGGGAACGTCATCGTGGCGGCCGTGCTCCTGGGGCTCGCGGCGATGTTCCTGGGGGCTGCGAACCCACCCCTCGACGCGGCCCGGCTCGACATCATGCCTCCCGCTCTGTGGGGGCGCGCCGAAGCCGTGCGCAGCCTCCTGCGCGATGTCGGGGACGCATCGGCGCCGCTGCTGTTCGGGGTCGCCTCGTCCGGCGTGTTCAGCGAGGAGACCGGCCTGCGGGACACGTTCCTGATCTCGCTGCTCGCGCTCTGCGCCGCCGGCACGGTGGCGCTGGCGATCGCGCGGCGTACCTACCCCGAGGACGTGGCGACCGCGGCGCACCAACCGTCCGGGGAGTGATCCCGGCCTGTCGGGTCGCAAGTCGGTCGGGCGTTCGGATAGGCGGACAGGGCGTGGGTACGGCGTGCCGGTCGCGTGAGGTGCCTGGGGCTGCGGCACCGCTCCGCGAGCGATTCGCCTGCTGCGCGGGGGTTGCGATCCCCTCGAAGCAGACGATTACCCGGTCAGCCGGGTAATCGTCTCGCCTATCCCGCGCCGGGGCCGTGGCCGGCGCCGGCCAGCCCGAGCTTCTCGGCGCTCTCCTCGCGCATCTGCACCTTGCGGATCTTCCCGGTCACGGTCATCGGGAACTCGTCGACCAGCATCACGTAGCGGGGGATCTTGTAGTGCGCCAGCTTCCCGGTGCAGAACTCCCGGACCTTGTCGGCGTCCAGCGGCTCGGCGCCCTCGCGGAGCCTGATCCAGGCGCACAGCTCCTCGCCGTACTTCTCGTCCGGGACGCCGATCACCTGGACGTCCTCGATGTCGGGGTGTCCGTAGAGGAACTCCTCGATCTCGCGCGGGTAGACGTTCTCGCCGCCGCGGATGACCATGTCCTTGATCCGGCCGACGATGTTGCAGTAGCCGTCCTCGCGCATCTCGGCGAGGTCGCCGGTGTGCATCCAGCCGTCGGCGTCGATCGCCTCCGCGGTCTTCTGCCGGCCCCCCTCGTCGTGCAGGGGCCAGTAGCCGAGCATCACCGAGTAGCCGCGGGTGCAGAACTCGCCGGGCTGCCCGCGCTCGACGGTCTCACCGGTGGCCGGGTCGACGATCTTGATCTCGACGTGGGGGTGGACCCTGCCGATGGTGGCGGTACGGCGGTCCAGGTCGTCGTCGGTGCGGGTCTGGGTCGACACCGGCGAGGTCTCGGTCATCCCGTAGGCGATGCAGACCTCCGCCATGTGCATGTCGTTGATGCAGTGCTTCATCACCTCGACCGGGCAGATCGAGCCGGCCATGCAGCCGGTGCGCAGGCTGGACACGTCGTGGTCGGCGAACGTCGGGTGGTGCTGCATGGCGATGAACATCGTCGGCACGCCGTACACGGCCGTGCAGCGCTCGCGGCTGATGGCGTCGAGGGTCGCCTCGGGGTCGAAGCCCGGCGCGGGGATCACCATCGTGGAGCCGTGGCTGGTGCAGCCGAGGTTCGCCATGACCATCCCGAAGCAGTGGTAGAAGGGCACCGGGATGCACAGCCGGTCCTCCTCCGTGAAGCCCATCAGCTCGGTCACGATGAAGCCGTTGTTCAGGATGTTGTGGTGGCTGAGCGTCGCGCCCTTCGGGTAGCCGGTCGTGCCGGACGTGTACTGGATGTTGATCGGGTCGTGCGGCTCCAGGGTGCGCATCCGCTGGTTGAGGATGTCGGCGTCATGCGCCTCACCGGCGGCCACCAGGTCGTCCCAGTCGGCGGTGTCGAGGTAGACGACGCGCTCGAGGTCCGGATTCTGGCCGGCCGTCTCCTCGACCATGGCCCGGTAGTCACTGGTCTTGAAGCTGGACGCCGAGATCAGCATCCGCATGCCCGACTGGTTCACGGCGTAGGAGAACTCGTGGGTGCGGTACGCCGGGTTGACGTTGACCAGGATCGCCCCGATCTTCGCCGTCGCGTACTGGGTGATCGTCCAGCGGGCGCTGTTCGGGCCCCAGATGCCGACCCGGTCGCCCTTCTCGATGCCGGCCGCGATCAGCCCGCGGGCGACCAGCTCCACCGCGTGGTCGAGCTCTCGCCAGGTCCAGCGGTTTCCGGTGGCGCACTCCACCAGCGCCTCGCGGTCGGGGAACCGCGCCACCGTGCGGTCGAGATTGGCTCCGATGGTCTCCTCGAGCAGGGCCGGCTCCGTCTCACCCTTGGCGTAGGACTCCATGCTCGGAACCTACTCCGCTGCACGCCTGGGGTGTGTCTCTCCATCCTCGGCCGTCGCGAGCGGCGTCCGGTGCGTGCGATGGCACGGCGGAGGAGCGAGGGCGATGCTGGCATCGTCGCGTCGACGACAACGAAGCCAGCGTGCGTGCCGGGCGTCGCGCAGCAGGCCATGGGACAGGGAGACACACCCTAGGGTGGACCCGTGGACACCGAGGCCGTGCTGCGGCTGCTGCAGGACGTCGCCGAGGAGGTCGTCAACCCGCGGTTCCGGTCGCTGTCGTCCGGCGAGATCGACGAGAAGGGGCCGGGCGACCTGGTCACCGCCGCCGATCGCGAGGCCGAGCAGCTGATCACGGCGGCGCTGCGCTCGGCGTACCCCGACGTGATGATCCTGGGCGAGGAGACGTACGCCGAGCGGCCCGGGCTCATGCAGGAGTTCTGGGCGGCCGACCACGCCTTCACCGTCGACCCCGTCGACGGGACCAAGAACTTCGTGCACGGCTCGCGCGACCACGCGATGATGATCGGCGAGGTCAAGAGCGGC
Organism: Nocardioides sp.; assembly: GCF_036503465.1. Classification (GTDB taxonomy): domain Bacteria; phylum Actinomycetota; class Actinomycetes; order Propionibacteriales; family Nocardioidaceae; genus Nocardioides. The sequence goes on along the minus strand of NZ_DASXWU010000015.1, from coordinate 37,314 downwards.
GAGGCCGTGCGCGGCTGGATCTGGCAGCCGCAGCACGACACGGCGTACGTCGCCGAGCTCGGCGGCGGTGCCTGGCGCAACGGCGAGCGCGTGGTCCGGCCGCCGACGCCGCCGCGGCCGCAGCTGCGTGGCGTGACGTCACGCCGGAAGTGGCTCGGGCGCGCTCTTGCCGACGACCTGCGGCCACTGGCGCTGACCTGGGTGTCGTGCGGGATCGACTACCCCCATCTCGCCGAGGGCGACGCCGACTACGTCGTCTACGGCCGGGCGAACCCGTGGGACCACGTGCCCGGCGGGCTGATCCTCACCGAGGCCGGCGGCTTCCTGGGCACGTTCGACGGCGGGCCCTACCGCCCGACCGACGACCACGACGTCGACGGCGCCGTTCCGCGCGGGATCGTCGCCGCCGGGGACCGTGCGACGTACGAGGTGGTCCGGGAGCTGCTGTGACCGGGGCGTCGACGCAGATGTCAGGCCACCTCGCGAGCACGCTCGCTTCGGTCTCGCTCCGGCCGTCCCACCGCGACTACGTCGCGTCGGAACGTCCTCGCTCGACACGCACCCGACGGTCGCCGAAGAGCACCGTGTCGCCCTCCAGGAGCGTGGTCGGACGGCCCGGTGACAGGGGCCGCGGCGCGCCCTTCCGGACCAGCGTCGAGCCGTTGGTGGAGCCGCGGTCGATGACCACGAGCGCGCCGTCGTCGGCGACCACGACCTGGAGATGGGTCTTGGACACCGACAGATCGGTGGACGGGAGCGCCACGAGCCGCGCGCCCTGCTCGCCGAGGCGGGGGTCGGGGCTCCGCCCGACGAGGAGCAACGTGTCGACGACCACGCGTTCGCCGGTGTCGAAGGTGAGCGCCCAGCTCGCGTCCGGTCGCGCGATCGTCTGCTCCCACGACCGCGGCGCGGCGTGGCGAGGCCGGCGGTCGGCCCGGGCAGGCACCGTCGGCTCGAGGGCCTCAGCCAGACGGTGCGACGGGGACAGGCGCAACGCGGTGAGGTTCACGACCTGGTGGGCTCGCCCGTCCTCGACCTCCTCGACCTCCGGCACCGGCCGGACGTCGAGCACGATCGACGAGACCAGGCGGTCGTGCCAGCCGCGTCGGAGGCGGCACCTGTCGGCCAGGGCGGTCCAGGCCAGCGCCGCCAGCCCAAAGCCGAACGGCAGCGCGGCCAGCCCGAGCACGAGCGTGCGCACCACGGCCCGACCGGGTCCGATGGGCTGCTCGGTGCCGGTGTCGACCAGCCGCAGCCCGGCCAGGGACTTGCCCGGCGTCGTGCCGGTGGCGCCCTGGAGCAGGGCGAACGCCAACCCCACCAGGGCGATCGTCGCGACGATCGCCAGCATCCCGAGGAGGGTGCGGTCGCGCGCCAGCACCGTGCGGGCGACGAGGAGCCCGACGGCGACGTCGACGCCCCAGCCGATCAGTCGGTCGACGGCGAAGGCGTAGAACCGGCGGTCGAGGTCCGCCACGCGGCCGTCGGCGTCTCCGGCGATGCCAGCCGCAACGGCGTACTCCGAGTGGGCGGACCTGGCGCTCACCGCCTCACACCCCGGTGACCTGGATCGTGACCCCTTCCCCGAGGTCGATGGTGGCGCCGGGGATCAGCTGGACGGCGATGCCGGGCTGGAGATCCTCCGCGCCGAGCCCCGGCTGGACGACGACGGTGCCGTTGGTCGATCCGAGGTCTGTGACCACCGCCGAGCCGTGGTCGGCACCGGTCCCCGGTCGGATCTCGAGGTGGGTCGAGGAGATCTCGTGATGGGGGCTCGGGACCGTCACCAGCCGGGTCCGGTCGGTGTCGCCGACTCGGCCGTGGCCCGGCGCGCGGCCCACGACGACGGCGCGGTCGACGTCCACCACCTCGCCGCTGGAGAAGATCAGCCGCGCCACGGCGGCTCCTGCCGGCGCCTGCTCGCTGTCGGGCGGCGGGGCATAGCCGCCGGGCTGGGTGTCCTCCGTGCCTCCGACCGGCACGGCCAGGTCGGGGCTGGTGAGCGGGTCGAAGAGCAGTCCGCCCAGGGTGCCGGGCACCGTCGCCGGAGCTCCGGGCACGGGCGCCGCGGCCGGAGGTGTCAGGGATTCGGGTGGCGGCTCGGGCTTCTCAAGCTGCGGGTCCGGCGGCAGGATGCGCGCCCGACGCGGTGGCTCCGACGGCTCGGGAGGCTCAGGCGGCTTGGGAGGTTCGACCGGTACCGCGACGGCCTCGGCGTCGGCCATGGGAAGGGGAGCGGCGGCGGGCGCCGGGTGCTCCACGGTCGCCACCCGCACCAGCCCAGGGCCGACGCTGTACGCCGCACCGGCGCCGTCGGCGACCCGGATGCGTAGGCCCTTCACACCCCCGACGTTCCGCTCGACCCAGGTCGTGTCCGCCGAGCCGGACACCGTGACCGGGCCGTCCTGGGTGCTCAGCAACGCCTCGCCGGCACCCCGGATCACGACCTTCACGTCGCGGCCCTCCTCCGCGACCAGGACGAACCCCGGCAGCTCCCGGAGCCCACCACTGATCAGGGCATCGAGCACCTCGTCGAAGCCGGCGCCGTCGTCGACGGTCTCCCAGAGGCCGGCGACCCGGCTCTTGGCCGAGGGTGGCAGCAGGACGATGACGTCGTCCCCGAGGACGCCGTACCAGTCCCCGGGCACCACGGTGCGGGTCACGGTCACGGCAGGGCCCCCAGCTTCTCGTGCAGACTCTCGCGCCGACGTCGGAGGTCGTGGCTCCGGTCGTCGGCCAATCCCATCACATCGACGACCAGCGCGGTCGCGTTGTCGATGCCCCCCGCCGCGAGGGCCTTCTCGACCACACCTCGAGCCGCGTCCCGCGGGTCGGGGTGGGCGCCGAGTACGTCGGCGATCTCGGCGTCCCGGACCAGGTCGGTGACGCCGTCCGAGCAGAGCAGCACCCGTTCGGCGTCGGCCAGCGGCACCCGGAAGAAGTCGGGGACGAGCGGATCGGGACCGCCCAGCGCCCGGGTCACGATGTGCCGCTCGGGATGCACCAGCGCCTCGTCCTCGCTGATCCGCCCGGAGTCGACCAGCTCCTGGACGACGCTGTGGTCTGTGCTGACCCGACACAGCTCCCCCTGGGCGAAACGGTAGATGCGGGAGTCGCCGAGGTTGACCAGCAGCCACTGCGGGACGGCATCCTCCTCCTCCAGGATCGCGACCACGGTGGTGGTGCCGCCGTGCCACCGGCCGCCGTCGCTGCCGCGGTGCGTCGCGCCGTACTCCGAGAGCCGGCGCTGGCTGGCGCGCAACGTGCCCATCACCTCGTCTCGGCCGCGCCGGGGGTCGTATCCGGCCTCCGCGAGCCGGGCGAACTCCTCCACCACGATCCGGCTGGCGATGTCACCGCCGTCGTGGCCGCCCATGCCGTCGGCGACCACGAAGACCGGCGGCTCGGTCAGGAAGGAGTCCTCGTTGACCTCGCGGACCAGGCCGACGTCGGTGGCGACGCCGTAGTGGAGCTCGACCTGGTCGATGCCGGCCGGCGCGTCGCCAGGCCCGTTCATCGTGCCTCGCACCCGGTCCCGGACATGGAACTGCCCGCTAGCGTGGGGACGATGGGCACCTCGTCCGCCCCTGGCTCCTCTGTGCGCACGGGGCACCGCTCGCTCGCCGACCAGCTCCGGAGCTGGCCGGACGAGCGCCTCGCGTGCCTGCTCCGGGAACGACCCGACCTCGCCACCCCTGCCCCCGCCGACTCCGGCCAGCTCGCGTCGCGCGCAGCGACCCGGTCGTCGCTGAACCGTGCTCTCGACCTGCTCACGCGCCTCGAGCTCTCCGTCCTTGATGCGCTGGTGGCTCTGTCGGCTTCGGGGCGGACCACCGACGCCGAGCTCGTGCACATCCTCGACGCGGATCGGGCCGCTGTCGAGAGCGCCTCCCGCCGGCTCGTCGACCTGGCGCTGGTCTGGGAGAACGACGCCCGCCTGCGGCCGCTGACCGGGGTGCCCGACGCGCTCGGCTCGCTCTCGGGGCTGCACCCGGTGTCGGGGCGTACGCCGGACCAGGCCGCCGAGCTCATCGCGGAGCTCTCGCCCGCCGCGCGGGCGATGCTGGACCACGTCGAGGCGGGCTCCGGCGAGGCCGACGCCGGGGCCGCGCGCCACCAGATCGCCCCCGCGGACGCCGCGACGCCCGCCGAGGAGCTGTTGTCGCGGCGCCTGCTGGTCCCGGGCCGGCCGGGTCTGGTCCGCGTCCCGGGCGAGGTGCAGATCGCGCTCCGGGGTGGGCACACCACGCGGCACCGGATCGACGTCCCTCCCGCGGTCGCGACCTCGGAGCGGGCGGCCCACCTGGTCGACCGCAGCGCGGCCGGCGCGGCGTTCGACGTCGTACGCCGGGTGGAGCTGCTGGTCGACCACTGGAGCGCCGCCCCTCCCGTCGCGCTGCGCACGGGTGCAGTCGCTGTGCGCGACCTGAAAGCGGCCGGCGACGTCGTCCAGCTCGACGAGCAGGCGACCGCGTTCCTGGTCGAGGTCGCGGCCGCGGCGGGGCTCGTCGCCACATGGCCGGACACGGAGGGCAACCCGGCCTGGACCCCCACCGACGCGTTCGACGCCTGGTGCGACGAGCCTGCGGCCGCCCGGTGGCGCCGACTTGCGGTGGCCTGGCTGGCCACCGAGCGGCTGCCGTCGCTGGTCGCCACCCGGGACGAGTCGGGCAAAACCCGCAACGCCCTCGACCCCGAGCTGACCAGCCGGATCGCCCCCGAGACGCGAGTGATTGCGCTGAACGCGCTGGCCGAGCTGCCCGCCGGAGAGGTGATGGCGACCGGGACCGGTCCGGCCTCCGTCGTCGCGCGGGTCTCCTGGCAGCGTCCGCGGCGGCCGCCGTCGCGGGCCGACCAGGTGGTGGCCACGCTCGACGAGGCGGCACACCTCGGACTGGTCGCCCTCGGCGGCCTCGCGTCGTACGGGCGCACCCTGCTGGCCGGCGGCGACCCGGCCCCGGTGCTGGCGCCGCTGCTGCCCGAGGAGGTCGACCAGGTGCTGATCCAGGCCGACCTGACCGCCGTGGCGCCGGGACCGCTCACCCGCGAGCGCGCCCGCGACCTGCACCTCCTCGCCGACGTGGAGTCGCGCGGGCAGGCGACGGTCTACCGGTTCACCGCCTCGTCGGTACGCCGTGCGTTCGACGCCGGGTGGGCGGCGCACGAGGTGCACGCCTTCCTGGGCGAGGTCTCGCGCACCCCGGTGCCGCAGCCGCTGAGCTACCTCGTCGACGACGCGGCCCGGACGTTCGGGACGGTGCGGATCGGGCACGCGGAGGCGTTCCTGCGGGGCGACGACGAGACCGCGCTGGCCGAGGTGCTCCACCATCCCCGCGCCGCATCCCTCGGGCTGCGCCGGATCGCGCCCACCGTCCTGGTCAGCACCACGCCGCTCGACATCCTGCTCCCGCGGCTCCGCGAGCTCGGGGTCTCGCCGCTGGTCGAGAGCATCGACGGCACCGTCCACGTCGCGCGCCCGGACAGGCTGCGGGCCCGGCCCCGGACCACGCGGCGTACCGAGGACGCGCGGCTCGAGGCCCGGATCTCCCAGGTCGTCACGGCTGTCCGAGCCGGCGACCGCGTGGCGTCGACGCGCGCTGCGGCGTCACCCCAACTGACCCCGATCGGCTCACTCGCCGCGCTGCGCGAGGCGGTCGAGGCGGGGCGGACCGTGCTGATCGGGTACGTCGACAACCAGGGCGTCTCGACCGAGCGGATCGTCGACCCGGTGCGCGTCGACGGAGGCTGGCTCACCGCCCGCGACCACCGGGCGGACGACGTGCGCCAGTTCGCCGTGCACCGGATCCGGACCGTGAATCCTGTGGACAGCGCTCCGTAGACTGAGTGGCGTGGATTTCGTCCGGTACGCCGAGTCGTCGGCAGCGCTGCTCAACGCGGGGCTGACCGACCGGGACTCCGTGGTCGAGCACCTCGCCACGCGGGCGTGGCTGCAGCCGCAGGTCACCGACCGCGACGTCGTCGTGCTCCGACGCTTCCAGAAGGAGCTGCGGAAGGCGTTCGAGGCGTCGGCCGACGACGACGCCCAAGGAGTGGTCGACGCGCTGAACGGGCTGCTCGAGCGGCACCCCATCACGCCGCGGATCTCCGACCACAACCCGGCCCACCTGCACATCCACGTGGCCAACAAGGCCGCCAGCGTCGCCGACCTGCTGATCGGTGAGTCACTGCTCGGCCTGGCCAACCTCGTATGCGACCTCGGCCCCACCCGGCTCGGTGTCTGCGCGGCCACGCCGTGCACGAACGTGTACGTCGACACGTCTCCCAACCAGTCCCGCCGCTACTGCTCCGAGCGCTGCTCCTCCCGCGCCAACGTCGCCGCCTACCGCGCCCGCCAGAAGGCCGCTGCGGGCTGAGGGCACCCCGGCGGTTTCCCCGGTACACCGGGGAACGCTGACGTTCTGGGGGGAAACTTCGGCCCAGAACGTCATGGATCCCCGGTCAACCGGGGAAACCGCCGCCCCCCGCCCCCCGGTGCCGGAGGCCGACCCGCTCGATGATCTCGGCGCCCCTCCGGAGGCCGTCGCGGGAGCGGATGTCGGCGCCGATCGTCGCCATCCGGTCGCGCAGCGCGGTGTCGGCGAGAAGCCGGTCGACGGCGTCGGTGAGATCGGCATCGGCGAAGGCGTACGTCGCCAGCCGGACGCCGTAGCCCAGCTCGTGGACACGCTGGGCGTTGTCGTACTGGTCCCAGAAGAGCGGCAGCACGATCATCGGCTTGCCGAAGTGCATCGCCTCGGTGGTCGTGTTGTTGCCACCGTGGGTGATCACCAGGTCGACCTGCGGCATCAGCGTGGTCTGCGGAAGGGTCGCCGCCCCCGCCATGTTGGGCGCCAGCCGCAGCTCGTCGGCGCGCGGGCCCATGCTGACGATCACCCGGTGCCGGGTCGCGCCCAGGATGTCGATCAGCCGCTGCATCAGCCCGATGTCGGCGCTGCCCAACGAGCCGAGCGACAGGTAGATGAGCCCGCTGTCGTCGGGGCGGTCGGCGAGCTCCGGCGGTACGACGTACTGCTCGTCGGTCTCGCGGACGCTGGAGTCGATCCGGTGCCAGCTGCCGTTCAGGGGCCGCGCGTCGGTGTAGTCGAGCTCGCGCGGGTAGACGTAGATGTTCGCGGTCGGCGAGCTGTGCATGAACTCCCGCTCCGGCAGCGGCGGCGCGCCCTGCTCCTGGCACCAGGCGTCGAACGCCTTCCAGGTGTCCGTGTGCGTGCGGTCGAACTCCTCGAGGAACGACGCCCACCCCGTCGCGTCCCCGGCCGGATAGCCCGAGAAGACGGGCGGGATCCCGCCGCCTCGGATCTCCAGCGGGTTGCACGACACGATCCGGACGAACGCCGCCGCGCTCGTCATCAGCGCCGGGAACGAGACGACGTTGTCCTCCACGACCACGTCCGGCCGGTGGCGGGCGATGATCTCGCGCAACCGCGGCTCGCAGTACGTCGCCCCGTCGATCAGCGCCTGGTACGTCGGCTGCACGAACGTCGCGAGCTGCTCGCGCGTCGGTTTCGCGAACTCCGGCGCGGTCTCGTTGATGAAGTCGATCCAGAACTGCCCCGCAGCCTCAGCCGCGGCGCTCGGAGCCGGCTCGGCCAGGTCGACGAGGTCCTCGACGAACCCGTGCGGCGTGAGCTTGCCCGCCCACGACGACTCGGCCGCGAAGACGACCGTGTGCCCCTTGTCGACCAGCACCTTCCCGAGGCCGATGCACTGGTTGGTGGGTCCGTACGCGGACTCCGGCATGAACAGGACGGTCAGGGCGTCGCCGGCTTCCGGGCTCACGCGCGCACGCTAGCGGCGTACGCCCTCGGCTGGATACGCCCGGTCCGTAGTCTTGTCCGGTCATGACTGAGGGCCCCCTGATCGTGCAGAGCGACAAGACGCTGCTGCTCGAGGTCGACCACGAGCGCGCCGACGACTGCCGCAAGGCGATCGCGCCGTTCGCGGAGCTCGAGCGCTCCCCCGAGCACATCCACACCTACCGGCTCACGCCGCTCGGCCTCTGGAACGCCCGCGCCGCGGGGCACGACGCCGAGCAGGTCGTCGACACGCTCCTCGAGTTCAGCCGGTACGCCGTCCCACACGCGCTGCTCGTCGACGTCGCGGAGACGATGGCGCGCTACGGCCGGCTCCGGCTGGAGAAGCACCCGACCCATGGACTCGTGCTCGTCTCGAACGACCGTCCGGTGCTCGAGGAGGTGCTGCGCGCCAAGAAGGTCGCCGGGATGATCGGCGCGCGCATCGATCACGACACCGTGGTCGTCCACCCGAGCGAGCGCGGCAACCTCAAGCAGGCGCTGCTCAAGCTGGGCTGGCCGGCCGAGGACTTCGCCGGGTACGTCGACGGCGAGGCGCACGCGATCGAGCTGGACGAGACCGGGTGGTCGATGCGGGCCTACCAGAAGGAGGCGGCCGAGTCGTTCTGGCACGGCGGCTCCGGGGTCGTCGTCCTGCCCTGTGGTGCGGGCAAGACACTGGTCGGGGCGGCCGCGATGGCCCACGCCAAGGCGACCACACTGATCCTGGTCACCAACACCGTGGCAGCGAGGCAGTGGAAGGACGAGCTGGTCCGGCGTACCTCCCTCACCGAGGACGAGATCGGCGAGTACTCCGGCGCGGTCAAGGAGATCCGTCCGGTGACGATCGCGACGTACCAGGTGATGACCACACGACGGAAGGGCGTCTACTCACACCTCGAGCTGCTCGACGCCCGCGACTGGGGGTTGGTCGTCTACGACGAGGTGCACCTGCTGCCGGCCCCGATCTTCCGGATGACCGCCGACCTGCAGGCGCGCCGCAGGCTCGGGCTCACCGCGACGCTGGTGCGCGAGGACGGCCGCGAGGGCGACGTGTTCTCGCTGATCGGGCCGAAGCGCTACGACGCGCCGTGGAGGGACATCGAGGCGCAGGGCTGGATCGCGCCGGCCGACTGCGTCGAGGTGCGGGTCACCCTGCCCTCGTCGGAGCGGATGGCGTACGCCGTGGCCGAGCCGGAGGAGCGCTACCGGCTGGCCTCGTGCACCCACCACAAGATCGACGTCGTACGCCGCCTCCTCGACCAGCACGTCGGCCAGCCGACGCTGGTGATCGGCCAGTACCTCGAGCAGCTCGACGAGATCGCGACTGCCCTCGACGCCCCGACGATCACCGGAGCGACGCCGGTCAAGGAGCGACAGCGGCTGTTCGACGCCTTCCGGGCCGGCGACGTCGGGCTGCTGGTGGTGTCGAAGGTCGCGAACTTCTCGATCGACCTGCCCACCGCCGAGGTGGCGATCCAGGTGTCGGGCTCGTTCGGGTCTCGTCAGGAGGAGGCGCAGCGCCTGGGTCGGCTGCTCCGGCCGAAGAGCGAGGGGAAGACCGCGCACTTCTACACGATCGTCTCCCGCGACACGGTGGATGCCGAGTTCGCCGCCAACCGGCAGCGGTTCCTGGCCGAGCAGGGCTACGCGTACTCCATCCGTGACGCCGACGACTGACCCACGGCACTGTCCGAGATCGGTGCCATGGTGGACCGATGAAGATCGAGTTCATCGCCAGCATGGCCGTGATCACCCCCGACACCGCCACCAGCGCCAGGCTCTACCGCGACGCGCTGGGGCTGCCGCTCGCCGCAGCGGAGGGTGACGACTACCTCCACAGCGAGGACATCCCCGGAGCCCGGCACTTCGGGGTATGGCCGCTGCGCCAGGCGGCGCAGGCGTGCTTCGGCACCGAGACCTGGCCGGACGACCGGCCGGTGCCCCAGGCGAGCGTGGAGTTCGAGGTGGCGGACGAGGAGGCCGTGCAGTCGGCGATCGACGAGCTGCGCGACGCCGGCTTCGACGTCCTGCACAACGCCCGGACCGAGCCGTGGGGCCAGGTCGTGGCCCGGCTCCAGTCGCCGGAAGGCGCCGTCGTCGGCATCTCGCTCGCTCCCTGGTTGCACTGACTTGTGGAGGCTCAGAAGGTCGCCGACGCCTTCGGGCTGGGGCGCGCCACGAGCCTGAGCGAGCCCGTCGCGCGCGGAGAGGTCGGCGAGATCCGCCGGTTGGAGACCGAGCGAGGCTCCTACGCGGTCAAGCAGGCGTTCGAGCCACTGACGACCGAGGAGGTCGCCGACCTCGAGGCGGCGGGCGCCTTCCACCGCGCCTGCTGGGATGCCGGCATCCCGACCTCCGAGCCCATGCCGGCTGCGCACGGCGGCGTCGTCGCCGAGGTCGACGACGAGCACGTGCTCGCCTACTCATGGGTCGAGCTGGACCAACCCGACACGGACCTCGACCCGGCCGCGGTCGGTGCGCTCGTGGCGCAACTGCACGACGTACGCCATCCGATGGCCGGCCCGATGGACGCGCCGGTGCACGAGTGGTTCGAGGCGCCGATCGGCGAGCGCGAGTGGAAGGGCGTGCTGAAGGCGTCGCGGGCTGCCGGGGCGCCGTACGCCGACGGGCTGGCCGAGCTGCTCCCGGCGCTGATCGAGGTCGAGTGGATCCTCACCCCGATGAGACGCCTGCAGGTCTGCCACCTCGACCTGTGGGCGGACAACCTGCGCCGAACGCGCGACCGCGGTCTCTGCATCCTCGACTTCGAGAACGCCGGTCCGGCCGATCCCTCCCGCGAGCTGGCCATGGTGGTGTTCGAGTTCGGGCAGGGCGACCAGCTTCGTCAGCGTCGGCTCTACGACGCCTATCGCGAGGAGGGCGGGCCCGGCCGGGTCACGGAGCGCGGCGACGCGTCGATGGCCGTGGCCCAGCTCCACCACATCGGACACCGGCACCTGACCATGTGGCTCGGCGCACGCGACCCCGAGGCCCGGGCCCGCTCCCTGGCCGGAGTCGAGGAGTTCCTCGGCGGACCGCTCCTCCTGCCCGACGTCGACCGGCTCGTCGCCGCGGTCAACGGGTAGGGCCGCGCCCGGCGAACACCGCGTCGAGGTCGGTGTCCACCTCGTGGATCTCCACGGTGAACCCGCGGTCGGCGTGGGCGTCGCCGACCGGTTCCAGGGACACCACGACGCCCGTCCGCGCGTCCAGCGCCACGTCGTGGGCCACCGGAAATCCCTCGGCACGGAAGCGCGCGAGCCGGACCGGCTCGTCGCCGTACTCGGCGGACGCCGCGATCTCCGACCAGAGCAGCGGGCAGCATCCGCACCGAGGCTCGTATCCCTCGAGCGCTCGCAGCCGCGCCCACCACGTCTCGCGGCCACGGAGCTCGTCCGACCGCAGCTCTGCGATGTCGACGTGGTGGCTGAGCTCGTCCGGGTCGAGCATCGCCGTCCAGGTGTAGTTGTGCCACATCGGGTCGCCGTGCTCGAGGTGGTAGTCCTCCGGACGCCTGTCGACCAGCCCGTCGGGGCGGAACGTCGGCTGCGGATCGGGGTCGACGCCCTCCCAGGCGTCAACCGCGACGTGCCCTTCGGGAGTCGAGACGACCGCCGCGCGCGTGACGGTGTACGGGGCGCCGGAGCTGTACTGCTCGGCACCGGAGGACGGGCGCACCAGCAGCTCACCCGGACGACGTACCCACGCCTCGACCTCACCGAGGTCGCCGCGCCGCGTGAAGTGCAGGGTCCGCCAGCGCCACGGCGAGCTGCGTGCCAGGGCGCGGAAGGAGTCGACGGTCGGCTGCACGATCCCCATGGTGCAGCACGCGCGAACCGGGGCGAAGCGCATTACCTCCGCGCTTGGTCGGCGGCCCGTAGGCTCGATGGAGTGAGGGTGCGCGAGCGACTGGGGGAGGCCCTGTTCCTGCGCGTAGCCGGCCCCGACGGCGCCCGGCACCGAGAGCGCATCCACGGCACGCCGGGCCCTCGCTGGTTCCCCCGTGGCAGCCCGATCACGATCGTGCACGGGGACGCGTCGATGTACGTCGGCGGCATCCGCGCGGTCCTGCTCGAGACGATGCAGCCCGAGGCGATGACCGCGGTCGCGGAGCACTCCGGGTACCGCGGCGACATGTGGGGGCGGCTCGCCCGCACGAGCCGGTTCATCGCGGTCACGACCTTCGGCACCGCCGACCACGCGCAGCAGGCCGTCGACGCCGTGCGCGCGATCCACGACCAGGTGCACGGCACGATGCCCGACGGCACGCCGTACGACGCCAACGACCCGCACCTGCTGCTGTGGGTGCACGTCGCGGAGATCCAGAGCTTCCTGCTCGCACACCGTCGGTACGGCGCGCGTCGGCTCGACCAGGCGGGCTATGACGAGTACGTCGCGCAGACCGGCGAGATCGCCCGGAGGCTGGGCGTCGTCGATCCGCCCACCACCGAGGCCGACCTGCACGCGACCGTCGAGGGATTCCGACCGGAGCTCCGCGCCACGGACCACGCGCGCGACGCGGTCGCGTACCTGATCCGCGAGCCGGAGCTCCCGCTGACTGCCCTCCCGCCGTACTGGGTGCTGGTCGCCGGTGCGATCGGGCTGATGCCGGAGTGGTCGCGTCGGCCCCTGGCCCTGCCGACCCTGCCGGTGGCCCACGACCGCGTCGCCGACCTGCTCGGCCGGGCCGCCACCCGGACCGTCCGGTGGGCGACCGCGCCCGACCGTGCCCGCGCCGCGCGGCTCCACGCGGAGGCCGCCGGCGCTTCCGCAGCGGCTGGGTGACCGGCGCGGCTCCGCCACGCAGAGTCGGAGCGGAATCGGGGCAGAATCGGGGCAGAACGGCGTCGACGACCGGGAGGCTGATCAGGACCCGATGACCGATCTGTCCGAACGCTGGCCGCTGGCAGACCTGCCGGACCTCCGCGACGCGCTGCTGGCGGCGTACGCCGACCCGAACCGGGGCTACCACGACACCCGACACCTGATCGAGGTGCTCGACCGGCTCGACGACCTCGCCCGCGCGGGCGTCTCCTTCGACGCGACCGTCGCGGCGCTGGCGGCGTGGTTCCACGACGCGGTCTACGACGGGGAGCGCGACGCAGAGGAGCGCAGCGCGGTCTGGGCGGAGGAGGCGCTGGCCAGCACGCCGTACGCCGCCGAGGTCGCCCGGCTGGTGCGGCTCACCGAGACCCACGACCCGGCGGCCGAGGACACGGCGGGGCAGGCCCTCTGCGACGCCGACCTCGCGATCCTGGCCTCGTCATCGGAGAGGTACGACGCGTACGTCACCGGCGTCCGGCGCGACTACGCCCATCTCAGCGACCCCGACTTCGCCAACGGTCGCGAGGCCGTGCTCCACGACCTGGCCGGCCGGGACCGGCTCTTCCACACGGCGTACGCACGGGAGGCCTGGGAGCCGGCCGCCCGCGCGAACCTGGCTCGCGAGCTGGCGGGGCTCCCGTGAGGCCTGGCAGGCCCCCGCGTCACTCCTCGTCTGTCGCGTCGGCGGCCAGGTAGGACCGCTTGCGCCGGCGGAGCCCGGCGTCGCGGAGCCGCACGATCAGCTCCCGTGACGTGACCGGAACGGCGCCGGCCGCCACGGCGCCGTCGTACCACTCCTCGGGGACGTCGTAGTGGTCGCGGTCGAAGCCGCGTTCCGGGATCCCGAGGCCACGGGCGAAGACATGCAGCTCGTCGTACGACGTGTCGCTGGCGAGGTGGGACCACAACCGGCCACGGGAGGGCACCAGCGGCGGGTCGATCAGGATCATCGGCCGGCGCCGTCGAGGAGGTCGTCCGCCATCGACCGCCACGAGCGCACATAGCCGGCGTCGACGTACGCCTTGGCCGACCCACCGGGCCGCACCTGGCCGCCGAGGTGCAGCTGACGCACCCCGGCCTCGAGCAGCCAGGGCACGTGCTCGGCCGCCAGTCCGCCGCCGGGCATGACGAGGCCGGCGTTCTCAGGCGTGATCGTCGCCAGCAGGTCGTCGAAGCCCGCCGACAGCCCCCGCGGCGAGCCCGCGGTTCGCACGGCGACCAGCCGCGGGAGTCCGAGCAGCCGGCGCCAGGAGCGTCGCGGGTCGAGCGAGGAGTCGATCGCGTGGTGGAAGGTCCACGGCACGTTCGGCAGCCGGTCGAGCAGCATCCGGCAGGTCTCCGTGTCGATCTCCAGGTCGGCGTCCAGGAACCCGAAGGCGACCCCGGCCGCCCCGCAGGCCACGTAGTCCTCGCCGAGACCGACCAGCCGCGCGAACTCCCCACCCGTGGTCGACCACGACTCGTTGAGCCGCAGCAGCACGAAGACGGGGAGCTCGGTCTCGCGGCAGACCGCACTCACCAGGGCCGGCTCGGGCGAGAGACCGCAGGTCGAGCCGGGCACCACCACGTGCAGCCGGTCGGCTCCGCCCTCCACCGCACCCGGTACGTCGCGCGGGTCACTGACCGCGACCTCGAGCACGACTCCGCTCATGGGGTCACCCTAGGTGCTCCTGAGGGTCGGTCGCCTTTCCCGGTCCGCTGGGCCGAGACCCACCCGCGTTGCAGAATCGAGAGGTGGACGACACCCTCCTGCTGGCCGCCCGGGCACTGGTGCTGGCAGACCTCGAGGCCCGCCACTGCGCGACCCCGGAGGCGGTCGACGCCCTGGAGGACGCGTGCGCCAACCGGGGCTGGTGGGCCGACCAGTGGCCCGAGGGGCGGGTCTACGTGGCAGGACTGGTGGCCCAGGACGTGCAGGACGCGTTGTTCGAGAGCGTCGGTCGCTGGCCGATGTGCCTGTCCTGCGACCCGGAGCACCCGGAGCACTCGCTCTACATCGAGCCCGACATCGGCGGACCGTCGCCGCAGTGGGTGTGCGAGGAGTCGGCGCGCACCATCGCGCCGCTGGGACACCTCGGCGACGGCTGACCGGACCTCCGCGGTCAGGGGCTGACGCTGAGGGGGCTCCACCAGGTGAAGCGGGAGCCGGCGTACACCGAGCGCGACAGCTCGATCACCACCTCCCCGACCAGGCCGCGCCGCGAGTGCCGCAGCACGGGGTCTCCGATCTTGAGGTCGAGCAGGTCGGCGTCGACGGCGTTCGCGAGATCGGCTGTGAGCTTGTCCTCGGCCACGGTCGGACGGAGGCCCCGGGCGGCGAGCAGCGAGTAGAGGCTCTCGGGCAACCCGGTCTGGAGGAAGCCGGGCAGCAGGATCTCGTTGAGGTAGACGTCCTGGTAGCACAGCGGTCGGTCGTCGTGCCGCCGCCTGCGCCGCCAGTGGATCACCGGGTCGCCGGGGGTGAGTCCGAGCGCCTTGGCGACGCCGGGGCCGGCCTGGCCCAGGCCGTGCTGGAGGGTCTCGGTGGTCACCGACCACCCGCGGGCGCGGGCGTCCTCGGTGAACGACATCGGCCGCGAGACCGGTCGTGGGTTCTTGCACACGAACGTGCCTCTCGCGGGCGCACGCTCGAGCAGCCCTTCGGACACCAGCGCGTCGATCGCCTGGCGCACGGTCATCCGCGCCACACCGAACAGCTGCATCAGCCCGCGCTCGGACGGCGCGGGCGCACCCTCCGGGAGGTCCTGGATCAGGTCGCGGACGTACTCGCGCACCTGGACGTGCTTCAACGTCGTTCCGAGAGGCAGGGCCACCTCATTCACGGCCGCGATTCTAGGCGTCGCGGCATGGCGGTCGGGCGAAATCGGTGTCAGAAACGCCCGATCCGCAGGGATTCCGTCGGTCTGCTACGGATCCCGTCCTGGACGCGGAGAACCCACGTGGCCATGGCATCGTGGGTGCCATGAACGAGACGAGTCCGGTGGGCCGGGCCCCGGCCGTGGTGGTGTTCGACGTCAACGAGACCTTGTCGGACCTGACCCCGCTCCGTGCGAGCTTCGAGAGCGTCGGCCTCGCCGCCGAGTCGGTGGAGCCCTGGTTCGCCGGACTCCTGCGAGACGGCTTCGCGCTGACCTGCGTCGGAGTCAACCCGGCCTTCGCCGACCTGGCGCGCGAGTCGTTGCGGATCAGGTTGCTCGGCAGCGGCGTCACGCCCGAGCCTGGCTCCGAAAACGCCGACGACGCCGTCGAACGCGTGATGTCGGGGTTCACCTCGCTCCCGGTCCACCCTGACGTCGTCGAGGGCGTTCGGGCTCTGCAGAGCGCCGGGATCCGCCTGGTCACGTTGACCAACGGCTCGACGAGCGTGGCCGAAGGTCTGCTCGAGCGAGCGGGGCTGGCCGACGCGTTCGAGCGCCTGATGAGCGTCGAGAGTGCCGGGGCGTGGAAGCCGCACCCCTCCTCCTACGCCTACGCCCTGGGCGAGTGCGGCGTCTCCGCGGGCGAGGCGATCCTCGTCGCCGTCCACCCGTGGGACATCGACGGCGCGGCGCGCGCCGGACTGCGCACGGGGTGGCTCAACCGCAGCGGCGGCTCCTATCCGTCGTACTTCCGCCGGCCGGAGCTCGAGGTAGGCAGCCTCGTCGAGCTCGCCCACGCCTGGGAGGGATGAGCGCCGAGGGCTAGGCCGAGAGCGTCATCAGGAGGTACGCCGCGACCGAGGGGCCGTCGGTGATCACGCCGTCCCTGATCATCGCCTCCACGTCGTGCCGCGAGAACCAGCGCTGCTCCATGTCCTGCTCGCCGGGTTCGCGATCCGGTTCGCCCGGCTCGAGGTCGTTCGCGAGGAAGACGTGGACGCCCTGGCCGGTCGTGCCGTTCGCGACGTGCAGGTAGCCGAGTCTCTTCAGGTCACCCGCGGTGAACCCCGTCTCCTCCTTCAGCTCCGCCGCCGCCATGTCTTCAGGAGTGCCCGACCTGCCGGCCGGGAAGGACCCGGAGGGGAACTCCCACGACCGGACGCGGGTCGGATAGCGGTACTGCTCCACCAGATGGAAGCCGTCGTCGTCAGCGGGGATGACGAGCGCGAAGTCGTCGCGGTCGACGACCGAGTAGAGGCCGCGGCTCCCGTCGGCGTACCGGATCTGGTCCTCGCGCACCGACAGCCACTCGTTCTCGTAGACCACGGCGGAGGTCAGGGTCTGGATGCTCACACGGCTCAGTCTCGCGCAAGGGTCGCCGTCACTCTTGCCTCGACGGGGTGCGCCGTGACAAGGATGGGACCCGTGGCCAGCCCGACGACCCCGACCTTCACGACCCGTCCGCTCGACGCCGACACCTGGAAGGACTTCGCGGCGCTCGTGGAGGACAACAACGGCATCTGGGGCGGGTGCTGGTGCATGGGCTTCCACCCGGAGGGGCTGGGCCAGGACAGCACCGCCGAGGGGAACCGCCAGGCGAAGCGCGAACACGTGCGCAAGGGCACGGCGCACCAGATCCTCGTGTTCGACGGCGGGGACTGCGTGGGTTGGTGCCAGTACGGCGCGCCGGCCGAGCTCCCGAACATCAAGAACCCCAAGGCCTACGACCGAGAGCTCACCGAGCTCCCGGACTGGCGGATCGGGTGCGTCTTCACCGGCAAGGGTCACCGGCGGGAGGGGGTCGCGAGGGCGGCGGTGGGCGGCGCACTGGCGGCGATCAAGGACGCCGGCGGCGGACTCGTCGAGGCGTACCCGGAACAGGTCGCGGGACGGAAACCCCAGCAGGGCGCCTACTTCCACACCGGGCCCGAGGACCTCTTCGCCGAGTTCGGATTCGAGCGGGACCGGCAGATCGCCAAGTGGCGCTGGGTGATGAGACGCCACGTGCGGCCCTGAGGCAGGCAGCGAAGTCCCTAGGTTCCCGGCTCGACGCGGGGCTATCGTCGAGACGTGCGCGACACGCTCGTGCGCGACCGTGGCTACCGTCCGGAGCTGGACGGGGTCCGTGGCGTGGCAATTCTTCTGGTCCTCGGTCAGCACGCCATGACTCGGCCACTCATCGACGGCTTCGTCGGTGTCACGGTGTTCTTCTGCCTGTCGGGATACCTCATCACCAGCCTGCTGGTTCGCGAGCTCCAGACAGGAACCATCGACGTACGGGCGTTCTACCGCCGTCGTGCGGCGCGCCTGTACCCGGCCATGCTGACGGTGGTGGCGGCGACGGCCGTGGTCCTGCTCGTCGACCGCCACGATCTGAGTGCCGCGCAGGTCTTCGCCCCCGCTGGGGCTGCGGTCACGTACACGACCAGCCTGTTCGACTGGAGCAACCACGTCTTCGCGACCAAGGACTACTTCAACTACACGTGGTCTCTCTCGGTCGAGGAGCAGTTCTACCTGTTGTGGCCGTTCGCGCTGCTCTGGGGCTACCGCCGAAGTCCTCGGCTGTTCGCCGCGCTCACGGTGTCGCTGATCGTGCTGACGCTCGGCCTCGACCTCTACCTGGGCCTGAGTCGAGCGGTGAAGTACGACCAGCACGAGTACTTCGGGAGCGACACGAACGCGCTGCCCATCCTGGCCGGCTGCCTGCTGGCGATCGTCCTCCACAACGGATGGTTCGCTCGGACGATCCGTCGTCTCGCACCCCTCGCACTCGTGACCGTCGCTCTCCTGCCCGTGCTGGCCTATCGGAACGACACCTACCGTCCTTCCCTGGTGATCGTCGGAGGAACCGTGCTGACGCTGATGACGCTGGTCGGCGTCGTGACCCGGCCGGGCTCGACCGTCGGGTCATTGATGGCCAGCGGCCCGATGCGGTGGCTCGGCCAACGGTCGTACTCCATCTATCTCTGGAACGTCTTGGCGCGGATCGCGGTCCTGTACTTCCTCGGGCACACGCTGGTCGGTGACGTCGTCTGGATCGCCATGTTCGTCGTCCTGGCCGAGGCGAGCTTCCGGTACGTCGAGCGTCCCCTCCGCGCCAAGCTCGGGCGCAGGCCCGGCGCGTCCGGACCACCGCATCGCGCACCGGTCACTGCGGGCGTGCCCCCCGCATCGTGAGCCGATTTCACCCTCGAGAAATCCTCCATCGGCTCGAACACAGGTTCGAACGCGTGCTAGGGTCGAGTCGTGGACTTCCAGGGCACGCTCTTCGAGACACCGGCCCCGGGGTTGAGCTCGCTGGCCGACGTCGAGCGCCACCTGCTCACCCGCGGTGCGTGGATCGACGTACGCCGCGACTTCGTCACCGGTGCCGACGAGGTGCTGGAACGGCTGGTCGTCGACGTGCCGTGGCGGGCCGAGCGGCGGCAGATGTATGACCGGATGGTCGACGTGCCGCGGCTGGTGCACACCTACGGCGAGGGCGAGCCGCTCCCCCATCCGCTGCTGGCCGAGGCCCGCGACGCGTTGTCGGAGCGCTACCGACCGGAGCTCGGCGAGCCGTTCCTGACCGCCGGCTGCTGCTACTACCGCGACGGCCGCGACAGCGTGGCCTGGCACGGAGACCGGTTCGGGCGGGGCCGCACCCAGGACACGATGGTCGCGATCGTCTCGTTCGGCGACCCGCGCCGGTTGGCGCTGCGGCCACGGGGCGGCGGCGAGTCGCTGTCGTTCGAGATGGGGCACGGCGACCTGCTGGTGATGGGCGGGTCCTGCCAGCGCACCTGGGAGCACGCCGTACCGAAGGTCACGCAGGCGGGGCCGCGGATCTCGGTGCAGTTCCGCCCGCGTGGGGTCTTCTGACACGCGGGACCGATCTCGGTCGCGTCAGCTCTCGGTCGCGAGACGGAGCCCGAAGCCGACGAGCACCATCCCGGTGAGCGCGTCGAGCCGCCGACGGATCCGAGGCACCCTCATCCAGGTGGCGATCGTGCCGGACACGACGATCAGGCCCACGAAGTACAGGGCGGTCAGGGCGGTGAACAGCGCACCGAACGCCAGGGTCGTCCAGCCCACGGAGTAGTCGCCGGGGACGAACCCGGGGAGGAAGCTGATGAAGAAGACGCCCACCTTCGGGTTGAGGATGTCGGTCAGGAAGCCGGCCGCGAACCCCGACCCGCCCAGCAGCGGTCCCGGTGCCAACGGGCCATCTCCCACGGCAGCGGTCTCCGCGGCCGTGCGCCGGATCGACATGAGGGACGCCACGCCGATCCAGACCAGGTAGCACGCGCCGACGACCTTGAGGGCGTCGTAGCCGACCTCGCTGGCCCGGAGCAGTGCCGAGAGCCCGAGCGTGGCGGCGGCGACCCACACGGCCAGTCCGCACAACACCCCGGCCGCCGTTGACGCTCCCGCGCGCCGACCGCCACGCACCAGGCCGCGGACCACGACCATGCTGTCGGGTCCGGGCAGCAGGACGATCAGCACGGCTGCGACGGTGAACGAGACGAGCGCGACCAGCACGTCGGGACCTTAACCCCGAGTGAGGAACCGCCCGGATCGATGCCCAATTCGAGAGACAATGACCCGCATGAAGCACGTCGCGACCCTGGTGCGCCTTGTGTCCGCGCTCGCCGTCGTCGCGGCGACCCTGGGCCCGATGGCGGCCCGAGCCGACGCATCCGACATCGCCCGCGCCTGCCGCCACCCGCTCTTCGTGACCGACGACCCGAACGGCATGTGGTTCACACACGGGTACGTCGTGCACAACAACATGTGGAACGCAGCCGGCTACGACGTCTCGCAGCGCCTCCGCGCCTGCTCCGCGGGCAACTGGTCGGTGACGGCGACCGCCGACAACAGCAGCGGCGACGGTGCGGTCAAGACCTACCCCAACGCGCACCGCGACTACCACAACTGGAACACCGGCCACGAGCCGCGGCTCAGCTCGTTCGCCTCGATCGGAAGCAGGTTCGCGTCGCGCTCGCCGCGGGTCGGGATCTACGACGGCGCCTACGACATCTGGCTCAACGGGGTCGCCGACAGCGGCTCGACGGAGATCATGATCTGGACCGACAACCACCGCCAGGTCCCGGCCGGTCACGTGGTGAAGCGGGGCCTGACCTTTTCGCACCGCACCTGGAAGCTCTGGGCCACGGACGACCACCGCTACCTCGCCTTCGTCCCCGGCAAGCGGCTCGGCCACGGGTGGATCGGCCTGAAGCAGCGCTTCTCCTACCTGATCTCGCACGGCTTCCTCGCCCCCCGCTCGACGCTCGGCCAGGTCTGCTTCGGCTACGAGATCGTCTCGACGGGAGGCAGTGCGCAACGGTTCAAGATCGACCGCTTCTCGGTCACCTCGCAACGGAAGTAGCGACGTAGCCAGGCAGGCACGGCTCTCTCACCTGCGGCGGTGATATCGAAGGTCGCCGTTGGGGAGCCGATCGGTGTTCCAGCGCGTGTCGTGGGCGCGGTGATGGTGGAAGGGACACAGGACAAGGCCACTCACATCAGCGCGAAGACTTCTGCCCACGCCCGAGGGCGACCCGGAGGCGCTCGACGACGAGATCTCAGCGCGCGATGAGCCAGATGATCACGATGATCACGATCAGCGCCACCACCGCCTGCTTCCAATAGGCCTTCGCCAGCAGCGGCAACACCGTCCGGCCGAGATCGAGGGCGTCGTCCGAGCCGCGTGGAGTGGGCGACGGCTGGCGCGGCGCCGATGCGGGGGGCGGAGCAGCAGGTGCCACCGGCTCCGACGGTATCGCGGTGCTCTCCACAGGCGGGACCGCGCTCTCGGCCGGCGGAGTGCTTTCGGGCGGCGGAGGGGTGCTTTCGGCCGGCGGAGGTGTGCTCTCGGCCGCGGGAGCCGTGCCCGACCCGTCCGCCGGCGTCTCACCGGGGGGCGCCGCCTGGTCCGCGCCGCCCGCCGGGGCCGCGACTCCGGCCGACGTCGCACCGCCGTTCTCGCCGAGCCGCTGCTCGAGGCAGGCGACGAACTGGCCCAGCAGCTTGTCGGAGACGTCCTGCATCACGCCGCGGCCGAACTGTGCCGGCTTGCCGGTGACCGCCAGGTCGGTGTGGACCTTCACCTCCGTCGAGTCGCCCCGGCCGTCCATGGTCAGGGTGACTGTCGCGCCGGCCGTGCCGTTGCCGCGCTTGTCCTTGCCCTTCGCGTCGACGACGAAGCGGTGGGCCGCCTCGTCCTTCTCGGTGAACGTTCCGCTGCCGTTGTAGACCAGCGCGATCGGGCCCAGCTTCACCTTCACCGAGCCGCTGAAGGTGTCCCCTTCGGCGCCGGTGACGGTCGCACCCGGGAAGCACTCCGCCACCGACGCGATGTCCTGGAACTCGGCCCAGGCGGTCTCGACCCCGACCGGAACCGTGAAGGAGTGGTCGAGATCCACTACGCCTCGGCCGCCTTCAACACCGCCCGACGCGTCAGCACGGTCGCGAGGTGCCGGCGGTAGTCGGCGTCGCCGTTCAGGTCGCTGGGCGGGTTCGTGCCCTCGGCGGCCTGGTCGGCAGCCGCGCGTACGCCGTCCTCCGTCGCCGCGGCTCCGGACAGGGCGTTCTCGGTCGCCCTGGCCCGGAGCGGCGTCGACCCCATGTTCGTCAGCGCGACCCTGGCCTCGCTGATCGCTCTACCATCGGCTGGGCCAGAGGCGTCGACGGTCGCAGCGACCGCCACGATCGGCCACTGGTGGGCGACCCGCACGAACTTCTCGTAGTGGGCGCCCCAGCCGGTCTTCTTCGGCACCCGGATCTCGGTCAGGATCTCGTCCTCCCCGATCGCCGTCTCGAAGAGGTCGACGAAGAACTCCGACGCCGGCACCGACCTCGTGCCTCCCGGACCGGCGATGCTGAACTCCGCGTCCATCGCCAGCGCGGCCGAACCCATGTCACCGGCCGGGTCGGCGTGGGCGCACGAGCCGCCGAACGTGCCGCGGTGGCGCACCTGGCTGTCGGCCACCTCGGCCGCCGCCTTCGAGAGGAGTACGGCGTGCTGCCGGACCAGGTCGTTGGTGACCATCTCGGCGTGCGTCGTGAGGGCACCGATGACCAGCGCGTCACCGTCCTCGCGGACGCCCCGGAGGCTCTCGATCCGGCCCAGGTCGATCACCATCTCCGGCGCGTTGAGCCGCATCCGGAGCACCGGCAGCAGGCTCTGCCCGCCGGCCATGATCTTCGCGTCGTCCCCGTGCTGGGCGAGCGCACTGAGCGCGTCCTCGACGCTGGTCGGCGCGACGTAGTCGAACTTCGCGGGGATCATGCGCCCGCTCCTTCCGTGGAGGAGGTGCCGGATTCGTCGGCATCGAAGTGCGGCATCGCCGCTCCCTCGGTCGGGCCGCCGGTGGAGGACGAGGTGTTGATCGCCTTCCACACGCGCTCCGGCGTGCACGGCATCGTGATGTCACTGACGCCGAGATGGCGCACGGCGTCGACGATCGCGTTCACGACGGCCGGGGTCGAGGCGATCGTGCCGGCCTCGCCCACGCCCTTGGTGCCGAGCGAGTTGGTCGTCGACGGACTCGTCGTGTGGTCGATGTCGAACGAGATCGTGTCGGCCGCCGTCGGCAGCAGGTAGTCCACGAAGGAGCCGCTCACGAGCGTCCCGGAGTCGTCGTAGACCGCCTCCTCCCAGAGCGCCTGCGCGATGCCCTGCACCAGGCCGCCGTGCACCTGCCCGCTCACGATCAGCGGGTTGATGATGGTCCCGACATCGTCGCAGGCGACGTACTTGCGCATCGTCGTCCGCCCGGTCTCGGTGTCCACCTCCATCGCGCACAGGTGCGTGCCGTGGGGGAAGGAGAAGTTGACGGGGTCGTACGTCGACTCGGCGTCGATGTTCGGCTCGATCCCCTCCGGGTAGTCGTGCGCGGCGAACGTCGCCAGCGCGACGTCCTGGATCGTCTTGCCCTGGTCGGTGCCCTTGACCGAGAAGGTGCCCGCGGAGAACTCCACGTCGTCGACGTTCGCCTCGAGCAGGTGGGCCGCGATCGGCTTGGCCCGCTCGATCACCTTGTCTGCCGCCCGCACCAGCGCCTCGCCTCCGACGGTGAGCGAGCGCGAGCCGTAGGTGTCGAGCCCCTTGTGCGAGACCTGGGTGTCGCCGTGCAGGATCTCCACGTCCTCGAACGGCACGCCCAGCCGGTCGGCGACGATCTGGCTGAACGCCGTCTCGTGGCCCTGTCCGTGGGGGCTCGCGCCGGTGACGACCTCGACCTTGCCGGTGGCCAGCATCCGCACGCTCGCGTGCTCCCAGCCGCCGGCGCCGTAGTCGAGCGAGCCGAGCACCCGGCTCGGCGCCAGCCCGCACATCTCGGTGAACGTCGAGATGCCGATGCCCAGCTGGACCGGGTCGCCCGCATCACGGCGCTTCTTCTGCTCGGCCCGCAGCGCGTCGTACCCGAACATCTCCTTGGCCTTGGCCGTGGCCGCCTCGTAGTTGCCGGAGTCGTAGGTGAGGCCGGCGACCGTGGTGAAGGGGAACTCCTCGTGCTTGATCCAGTTCTTCTCGCGGATCTCCAGAGGGTCGACCCCGACCTCGGCGGCCAGCTCGTCCATCATCCGCTCGACGGCGTACGTCGCCTCCGGGCGGCCCGCGCCGCGGTAGGCGTCGGTCCACGCCTTGTTGGTGAGCACGGTCTGGCAGGAGAAGCGGTACGCCGGGAACTTGTAGATGGCGTTGAACATGAACGCGCCGAGCACCGGCACACCGCCGCCGACGATGGCGACATACGCGCCCAGATCGGCCAGCAGGTCCACCTTGAACCCGGTGACCGTGCCGTCCTGGGTGGCGCCCAGGGTGAGCTTCTGCCACTGGTCGCGGCCGTGGTGGGCGCTCAACAGGCTCTCGCTCCGGGTCTCGGTGTACTTGACCGGCTTGTTGACCCGGCGGGCGACCGCCCAGGTGATCCACTCCTCGGGCGTCGCCTGGAGCTTGCCACCGAAGCCACCGCCGACATCGGGCGCGATCACCCGGATCTTGGACTCCGGTACGCCGGTCGTGGCCGCCAGCGCGAACCGCAGGATGTGCGGGATCTGGGTCGCCGACCACATGGTCAGCTGCTCCCCCGTCGGGTCAACCACGACCGAGCGCGGCTCCATGAAGGCCGGGATCAGCCGCTGCTGGCGGTACTCCCGCTCGATCACGATGCCGTCGGTGCGGGCCTTCTCGATCGCCTCCTCGACGTTGCCGCCGGTGCCGGACTCGGCGGAGTCGAACACCCACAGGGCGGACTTGTTGGTGCCCGCGTCGGGATGCGCCAGCACCGTGTCCTCCGCCGCCTCCTTGAGATCGAGGGCGGCGGGGAGCTCGACGTACTCCACGTCGACCAGCTCGGCGGCGTCGCGCGCCTCGGCGGCCGTACGTGCCACCACGACCGCGACGATCTCGCCGGCGAACGACACCCGGTCGGCGGGCATCGGCGAGTGGTTGGGTGTGACCTGCTCCGGCGTGAGGGGCCAGGCGTTGATGCACACGCCGAGCTCGTCGCCGAAGTCGGCGCCGGTGAAGACGCCGATCACGTTGGGCGCGCTCGCGGCGGCGCTGGTCTCGATGCGGGCGATCTCGGCATGGGCGAACGGACTGCGGACCATGGCCATGTGGACCATGCCCGGCAGGGTGATGTTGTCGGTCCACCGGGTGCGTCCGGTGATGAGTCGTTGGTCCTCCTTGCGGCGGCGGTCCCGGCCGATCTCCGGCGCGGGCGCGGTGGCAGCGGGGGCCTCGGTCGTGGCGGTCACCGGGCACCTGCCTTCTCGCCCTGCGTCTCGCCGGCGTGCTCCGCGGCGTACAGGACGCTCTTGACGATGTTGTGGTAGCCCGTGCACCGGCAGAGGTTGCCCTCGAGGCCGAGTCGCACCTCCGCCTCGGTCGGATGCGGGTTCTCGGCCAGCAGGTCGACGGTCTGCATGATCATGCCCGGCGTGCAGAAGCCGCACTGGAGGCCGTGGCACTCGCGGAAGGCTTCCTGGACGGGGTGGAGCTCGCCGTCGGTGGCCAGGCCCTCGATCGTGGTCACCTCGTGACCGTCGGCCTGGACGGCGAGGACGTTGCAGCTCTTCACGCTGCGGCCGTCGAGGTGGACCGTGCAGGCACCACAGTTGCTGGTGTCGCAGCCGATCACGGTGCCGGTCTTCCCGAGCTTCTCCCGCAGGTACTGCACCAGCAGCATCCGCGGCTCGACGTCGTCGGTGACCTGTGTCCCGTCGACGGTGAGGCTGATCTGGGTCATCGGGGGCCTGCCTTTCGCGCGCACCTGGTCGCACAGATGTCTGTGGACCTCCTCACGCTAGGGCTCGCTCGGTTGGCGAAAGGTTGCCCGGCCGGCGCCGGGTTTGTGACCGGGTCGAGGGGCGGCTCCGGGGCGGGTCAACGGTCGGCCGCGACCATCAGGAACATCGGCCGGTCGCGCTCCTCGGCGAGCTCCGGCTGTGCCTCGACCTGCTCCGGGGAGGGGACCGACTCGAGCACCCTGCGGAGGGTGAATCCGGCGTCCAGCAGGGTGTTCAGCAGCGTGCCGAGGGTGCGGTGCTGCTTGCGTACGCCGGGCGCGAGCCAGTCCCGGACCCGCACGCCCTCCTCGCCGTACCGGTCCAGCGGCCAGCTACGCCGCCCGTCGTGCTCGATCCACTGCGACTCGGTCGGCGCCGTGTAGACCGGGTGCTCGCAGGTGAGCACGAACGAGCCCCCGGGCCGCAGCGCCCCATGGACCATCCCGACGAAGCGGGACAGGTCGACCAGGTAGTGCAGCACCAGCGCGCTGTAGGCGACGTCGTACGCCGCAGCCGGCAGGGTGAGCGTGTCGAGGTCGGCCCGGGTGTAGGTGATCGGGGCGCTCGGCCCGGTCAGCTCCCCGGCCCGGGCCAGCATCTGCTCGGACAGGTCGAAGGCGTCGACCAGCGCCGCCCCGGACTCGGCAGCCCAGCGCGCGAACGCGCCGTACCCGCAACCGAGGTCGACCACCTGCTTGTCGGTCAGGTCCGGGAGCAGCGCTCGTACCGACGGCCACTCGGGGGCACCGGCCAGGCCCTCCTCGGAACGGGCGAGGCGGCGGTACCCGGCCTGGAACTCCGGGTCGTCGTAGATGTTCTGGCCCACGCTCCTCGAGTATGCCCGCGTCAGGTCGTCTTCTAGGCTTTCCTGTCGGGAGGGGTCCGCGATGGCGCGGGCTGCGGAGGTGAGCCGTGGGTAGCGCCGATCACGAGCGGGCTGACTGGGAGCCGGTGCGCACCGGCATGTCCGGCGCCGAGGTACGTCGCTCGCCGGACGGGGACGCGTATGCCAAGTCCGGGTCCGGCACCCTGCGCGATGACCTGCACGACGAGCGTGAGCGACTCGAGTGGCTGGCCGGGACGGACCTGCCTGCGGCCGAGGTCCTCGACTGGGCCGACGACGGTGAGACGGCCACCCTCACGCTCCGCACGGTGCCCGGGGTGCCCATGAGCGACCTGCCCGCGTCGGCCGTGCCGGACGCGGTGCCGTCGCTGGCGCGGATGCTGCGCCGGCTGCACGCGGTCGACCGTGAGTCATGCCCGTTCGAGCGCTGGCTCGCGGTGACGGTCGCCCTGGCCCGGGTGCGGGTCGACGAGGGACTGGTCGACGAGGGCGACTTCGACGACGACCGCCAGGGGACGTCGGGCGCCCAGCTGGTGGCGGAGCTGATGGATGGGCGCCCTCGGGCCGAGGAGCTCGAGCTGGACGACCTGGTGGTCTGCCACGGCGACGCCTGCCTTCCCAACTTCCTGGTCGACCCCGACACGCTCGAGGTGACCGGGATGATCGACGTCCACCGGCTCGGCGTCGCCGACCGTCACCTCGACCTGGCCCTGGCGACGCGGTCGATGTCCGACCTCCGGCTCAACCCCGCCTACGGCCCCGACGCCGCGGACGCCCTGCTCACGGCGTACGGTCTGCCCGCCGATCCGTGGCGGCTGGACTTCTACCGGCTGCTGGACGAGTTCTTCTGACTCCGGTTCTGTCGGCGGCGGACGGTTCATCACGCTGGGCAGGTGAACCCGCGCCCGGCCAGGTGAGTTCCACGAGCCCAGTGCCGGTTCGAACACCCAGCGTGATGAACCGTCCATGACCGGCCCAGCCGTCAGCCCCGCGCGGCCGCCAGCCGACCCTTGAGCAGCGGCTTGACCGGATGGGGCCTGTCGCCGAGGGCCGCCAGGCACGCCTCCATCACCTCGGTGTCGTACGGCGCGAGCTCGCTGTAGCGGATCACCGCCGACGGCTCGGGGCCGGCGAGCAGGGCCTCGCGCATCGCGACCGCGACGTACTCCCCCAGCTCGACGAGGGCCGGCGACTCGGTGCCGGGCAGCAGGTCGCCGCCGTACCGGGCGACCGCGGCCGCCGCGTCGCCGCGCTGGAGCGCCTCGAGCACGTCGTCGATGTCGGTCGAGACCGGCAAGGTGAGCCGGTAGGGCCGAGAGGCGAGCTGGCCGCCGAGGGCCGCGCGCAGGTGCGAGACCTCCGCCTTGAGCGTCGACAGGGTCACGGCGTGGTCGCCGTAGACCAGCGCGTGCAGACGGTCGAGCGAGAGCCCGTCGGGATGCAGGGCGAGGATGGCCAGGATCTCGGTCTGGCGGCGGTTCAGCAGCAGGCGGCTGCCGTCGAGGGTCGCCTCGGCGTTGCCGAGAAGGCGGAGCTGGAGACCGGTCGGGCCGCCCTGGTCCTCCAGCATCGGATTCGCCGCCGAGAGGGGCATCGCCGTCTCGATGAGCCGGGCCAGCACGCGCGCGGTCGCCAGGCCGATCGGGTGGGTGCGGTCCCAGGTGGTGGAGAGGTCGACGACGCCGAGCTGGGCGCCGGTGACCGGATCGTGCACCGGCGCGGCCCAACACACCCAGTTGTGCACGATCGGGGCGTAGTGCTCGGCGCTGAAGACCATGCTCGGCCGGCCGAGCCGGTTGGCCAGGTCGAGGGCGTTGGTGCCGACGGACTCGTCGTCCCATCGGGCGGCCGGGACGAAGTTCACCGACTCCGCCCTGCGGCGCATGACCCGCCCGCCGTACGTCCAGAGGATGCGGGTCTGCCGGTCGGTCACGGCGAGCACCAGGTCGCCGTCCTCGGCCGTGCGCCGCAGCTCGGCCTCGACGCTCGAGACCGCCCGCTGGAGCGGCGATCCCTGCCAGAACGCCCGCGCCGCCGACTCGTCGTCCAGCGGCGCCTCGGCGACGTCCCACGACACGTGCGGCTGCGACCGGTGCCAGCTGCGGAGGATCTCCGGGCGGACCAGCGACGCCGCGCCGTCGCCGTGCTCCACGAACGCGGTCCAGGCGCGCATGGCGCTCAGGCGGCGGTCCTGAAGGTCGTTCGTCGTCATCGGGAGTCCCAACGTGCGCGGCTGACCAGGTCACCGTAGCGCGACGGGACCAAGCAGATCACTCGTGATGGATGCGGCCCTCGCGCTGCGCCAAGCGGCGGCCGGACCCACCCCAGCGGCCGGCGATGATCTCGGCCGCGATCGAGACCGCGGTCTCCTCCGGCGTACGCGCGCCGAGGTCGAGCCCGATCGGGCTGGACAGGCGCGCCAGCTCGTCGTCGGAGACGCCGGCCTCGCGGAGCCTGGCCTCTCGGTCTTCGTGGGTACGCCGCGAACCCATCGCGCCGACGTAGGCGACCTCCGGCAGGCGCAGCGCGACCTCGAGCAGGGGTACGTCGAACTTCGGGTCGTGGGTGAGCACGGTGATCACCGTCCGCGCGTCGAGGGCGCCGGCGTCGCGCTGCTTCTCGAGGTAGCGGTGCGGCCACTCGACCACGACCTCGTCGGCGTCGGGGAACCGCGTGTTGGTGGCGAAGACCGGTCGCGCGTCGCAGACGGTCACGTGGTAGCCGAGGAAGCTGCCGACGCGTGCGACCGCTGCCGCGAAGTCGATGGCGCCGAAGACCAGCATCCGCGGCTTGGGCGCGAACGCCCACACGAAGACCCGCATGCCCTCGCCGCGGCGTTCACCGTCGGGACCGTAGGTCAGCGTGGCGTTCGCGCCGCTCGCGAGCAGGCCGGTCGCGTCGTCGCGCACGGCGTCGTCGGCGCGCGAGGAGCCGATCGTGCCGGTGACCTCGTGGGTGTCCGGGTGGATGATCACGCGGCGTCCGAGCCAGGACGGGTCGGGGTGCTCGATCACCGTCGCCACCGCCACCGGACGGCCGGCCTCGAGGTCGGCGGCGAGATCCTCCAGCTCGGGGTACGTCTCGCGCGAGACCTTCTCGACGTACACGTCGAGGATGCCCCCGCAGGTCAGGCCGACGGCGAACGCGTCGTCGTCGGAGATCCCGTAGCGGGTGAGCACGGGGACGCCGGACTCGACGACCTCCTTGCCCAGCTCGTAGACCGCGCCCTCCACGCAACCGCCGGACACCGAGCCGACGACGGTCTCGTCGGGGCCGACCAGCATGCTCGCGCCGGGCGGGCGCGGAGCCGAGCGGAAGGTCGCGACCACCGTGCCGACGCCGACCTCCTCGCCGGCACGCCACCAGTCGAGCAGCTCCGGAAGGACCTCACGCATCGGCCAGCACCTCCACCAGGTCGGCGTACGTCGCGAGCGAGTGCCCGGCGACGAAGTCGTCGCAGAAGGGGAGCGCGGCCAGCACACCGGTCTGGACGGCTTCGTAGCCCTCCTTGCCGCGGTGGGGGTTCACCCACACGACGCGGTGCGCGATCCGGCCCAGCCGGGCCATCTGCTCTGCGAGCACCGACGCGTCACCTCGCTCCCATCCGTCGCTGAACACAACGACGACGGCACCCCGGGCCATTCCGCGCTGCCCCCAGCGGTCGAGGAAGAAGCGCAGCGTCTCGCCGAGCCGTGTGCCGCCCGACCAGTCCGGCACCGTGTCGCCGGCCGCGACGAGGGCGCGCTCGGGGTCGCGCAGCCGCATCGCGCGGGTGACGTGGGTGACCCGGGTGCCGATGGTGAACGTCTCAACATTGCCGATGCCCTGGGTGAGTCGGTGTGCCAGCCGCAGGAGGGCGTCGGCGTACGACGTCATCGAGCCGCTGATGTCCACCAGCAGCACCACGCGCCGCGGCTTCCTGGCCCGGCGTCGCCAGGCGATCTCGGCCGGCTCGCCCATCCGGCGCAGGCTGGACCGCAGGGTGCGGGGCGCGTCGACGAGCCCGCGGTGCCAGCGCTGGTGACGCGCCGTACGCCGGAGCGGTGGCCGCGGGCGCAGGGTCGCGAACATCGCCGCCAGCCGCTGCTTCTCCACCGCGCTCAGGGACGCCACGTCACGGTGTCGGAGCACCTCGGTCGCGCTGGCCGCGGCGCGGATGACGTCGTCGGCGTCTCCGAGCTCGGTGCCGGCGGCGTCGTCGAGAGGTAGCTCGCTCGGCGTGGACTCGGGTCGCACGACCGGCCTCGGGCGCGGGAGTCCGTGCCGGGCGTTGAAGAACGCCTCGAAGACCTGGTCGAAGCGCACCAGGTCATCCGGCCCGGCGCACAAGGTCGAGCGGCCGGCGATCCGTACGGCCGACGGGTCGTCGGCACCGAGCATCGCGGCGGCGGCCAGGAACTCGTGCGCCCGGTCCTGCGTGACCGGTACGCCGCCGGCCCGGACGGCGCGGGCGAAGGCGAGCAGG
Source organism: Nocardioides sp. (assembly GCF_036503465.1). Lineage (GTDB taxonomy): Bacteria > Actinomycetota > Actinomycetes > Propionibacteriales > Nocardioidaceae > Nocardioides. Next base: position 6,225 of record NZ_DASXWU010000015.1, on the reverse strand, counting down.
ATCTCGTCCCCGCCGCGGATCGTCGTCGTACTCATGTACGCAGCAGCTGGTCCAGCGCCTGCTTCACCCGGTCGGAGTCCTCGCGGTACTTCACCAGCGCGCCCAGCGTGGTCGCCGCGGACTCGAGGTCGAGCTCGGCGGTCCCGAGGTGGTGGAGCGCCCGGGCCCAGTCGAGCGTCTCGGCGACACCGGGCGGCTTGGTCAGGTCACGGGTCCGGAGGTCCTGGACGACCGCCACCACCTGGCGGGCCAGCGCCTCGGAGACCTCCGGAGCCCGCGAGCGCACGATCTGCAGCTCGCGCTCGAGGCCGGGGTGCTCGATCCAGTGGTAGAGGCAGCGCCGCTTGAGCGCGTCGTGGAGCTCGCGGGTGCGGTTGGAGGTGAGGACGACGACCGGCGGGGTCGCCGCCCGCACGGTCCCGAGCTCGGGGATGGACACCTGCCACGTCGACAGCACCTCCAGCAGGAACGCCTCGAACTCGTCGTCGGCACGGTCGACCTCGTCGACGAGGAGCAGGGCGGGACTCTGCTGGAGCGCGGCCAGCACCGGCCGCGCGAGCAGGAACCGCTCGTCGTACAGGCTCTTCTCGGCCTCCTCGGCGTCGGCTCCGCCGGTGCCGCCGGTGGCCTCGAGGGCGCGGAGGTGGAGGATCTGGCGCGGGAAGTCCCAGTCGTAGAGCGCCTGGGTGGCGTCGATGCCCTCGTAGCACTGCAGCCGGACCAGGCGCAGGTCGAGCCCTTCGGCGAGCGCCTCGGCGAGCGCGGTCTTCCCGGTACCGGGCTCGCCCTCGAGGAGGAGCGGACGCTGCATCGCGAGCGTGAGGTAGGTGACCGTGGCCAGCTCGTCGTCGCACAGGTAGCCGGTGCGGCCGAGCAGGCCCGCCACGTCGGCGGCAGAGGTCACCTCCATGTCTCCAGGCTACTTGTCGGTCCGTTGGGCGATGGTTGGATCGACTCCGTGGACGACTCGGCGTCGCTCGCGCACTGGCAGCGGATCCGGGACGAGCCGGCCCGTCCAGGGATAGTACGGATCACCAGGCTTGTGTCGCCGCCGGAAGGACCCGCCTGGTGATCCGTACTATCGGCCTACCTGCGAGTCGACGTCGCGGCCGGTGGCGAGGTCGCCGCACTCGACCGATGTGACGTCGCGGGAGGCGAGGTAGGTGCGGGCGCCCTGGTCGCCGACGGCCGTCTCGGCCACGCCGGCCCAGTGGTCGCGGCCCAGGAGGACCGGGTGCCCGGGCCTGCCGTCGTACGTCGCGCGTGCCAGTCCCGCGGGACCGGGCGGGACAGCGGCGATCACCCGGGCCACGACCTCCGGCACCAGGTCGGGGAGGTCCACGAGCGAGACGACGACGGCGGTGTCCGTCGACTCCGCGAGCGCGTCCAAGCCGGCTCGGAGCGAGGCACCCATCCCGTCGGCCCAATCGTCGGCGACGACGACGTTCACCTCGAGGTTCTCGACGATCGACCCGGCGCGTTCGGCGTCGGCGCCCAGGACGACCGTGACCCGGGTGCATCCCCCGTCACGCAGGTTCGAGATGCCACGGACCAGCCACGACCCGGTGTCGTCGTGCACCAGCGCCTTCGGCAGCCCCATCCGGCGGCCGGCCCCGGCGGCGAGCAGCAGTCCTTCCACGCCCGCCAGCCTGTCAGACCGGCCGCCCGTGGGGCTCAGCCGAACGCGCGGTCGTACAGCGACTGCAGGCTGCCACCGGCCGGGCCCGTGTAACCGCACCCGGTCACGCGGCCGTCGGAGGCGGCGACGAGGTAGTCGTGGTGGAGCGCCAGGTCTCCCGCCTGCGTCATCTCGGGGATGCCTCGCGGCATCAGCGTCACCTTCACCAGGTCGGTGGGCCCGCCGGCGTACCAGTGGCTCACCTCGAACGTCGCCGTCCTGGGCGTCAGGGACACGAGGCTGCCGCGGAAGGCGACGGACTGCACGCGCAGCACGCGGGTGCTCAGCACGATGCACGAACCCTGGACGGGAATCGCCCGCAGCTGGGTGACACTGGGCCTCGCGGCAGGGGTCGTGCCGTGGTCGCGCTCGGCGAGTCCGAAGATCCCGGCGGCGGCGATCAGGACGACCGCTGCGGCGGCCACCAGCCAGGTGAGCGGGCTGCGGTCGTGTGTGCCGGTCTCCCGGGTCTCGTGCGAGCGGGTCGCGGTGTCGGGCATGGCTGCCTCCAGGAGCTGGGCCACCCGGTCGGGGCCGGCCGGTGGGAGGGAGGAGGCGGGATCGGCCGCGCGGAGCCGCGAGAGCAGCTCCCTGTCCGGTTCGTGGTCGGTCACCGTCTCCCCCCTTCCGTCGTCTCCTCATGTCCGTCGGCGGCGTCGATCTTTCGCAGCTCGGTGCGCAGCCTGTCCTTCGCGCGGTACAGCCGGATGCTCGCGGCGTTCGGCGTGATGTCGAGGACCGTCGCGATCTCGCCGGGGGTCAGCTGCTCCCAGGCCCAGAGCCGCAGGAGCTCGCCGTCCTCGGGCGAGAGCCCCGCCATCGCCTCGGCCAGCCGGTCGTCGCCGATCGGTTCGGGGGCCTCGCGCGGCGGCTCGAGCGTCGCGATCCGACCGGCCAGCCGGCGTTGTCGCCGCGCACCGCGCGCGGCGTTCGCCAGGCAGAGCCGCGCCACGCCGTACGCGAACGGCAGCGACCGGGCCGGGAGCTCGTCGTACCTCCGCCAGCACACCAGCAGCGTCTCGGCGAGGACGTCGTCGGCGGTCGCCGCGTCCGTACGCCGTGCGAGGAAGCGCCGCAGGGGCTCGAGGATCTCCCGGACGGTCTCCTCGAACCGAGCGCGTGCCTCGACGTCCCGAGTATCAGCGCGGTCCACGGGCTCCACGGTGGCACATGTCCGGCAGCGCGCCACATCTTTCACGCGCGACCGCGGTCAGCCCGCCGCGATCAGTCCGATACCGGCGAGCACCACGACCGCGCCGGCGAGCCGGCGAGCCGGTCGCGGCTCGCGCAGCACCAGCCACCCGAACACCGCCCCGACCACGATGCTCGACTCGCGGGCGGCGGCGACGAGGGCGACCGGCGCGAGCTGCATCGCGCGGAGCACCAGCAGGTACGCCAGCGGCGAGAGGACGGCGACCGCCAGGGCCGGTGTACGAGCGGCTGCCCAGACCTCACGCACCGGCACGGGGTCGCTCCTGCGGACGAGGAGCACGCCCAGGAACGGCAGCTGGAGCAGAAGCCCGATCACGAAGTAGGGCACCGGCGGGACGTCGAGACCGTTGACCGAGTGGTTGTCCCAGAGGGTGTACGCCGCGATGGTCGCGCCAGTCGCGAGCCCCCAGGTCACGCCCGCGCGGTCATGTGCCAGCCGACCGGCCCGGCCTCCGAGCGAGATCACCAGGACACCGCCCACGACGGCGAGCACGCCGACCACCTCGGCCGGTGAGGGATGCTGGCCGAGCACGGTCACCGCCACCAGGAAGGTGAGCATCGGGCCGGCGCCGCGCGCGAGCGGGTAGACGAGGTTGAGGTCCCCCTCGGCGTACCCCCGCTGGAGCACGAGCTGGTAGACGATGTGCAGCAGCGCCGACACCAGCGGCCCGCCGAGCCACCACCCCGTGGGCCGGTCGCCGGTCACGACCACCCAGACGACGCCGATCGGCACCCAGAGCGTCGCGCTGGCGACGACGTAGACCCAGACGAACGCGACCCGGTCGCCGCCGGGGGCTCCCTTGGCCGCGAGGTTCCAGGTGGCGTGCAGGAGCGCGGCCGTGAGGACCAGCGCGAGCGCGGTGCCGCTCACCTGTCGCCGGTGCCGTCGCCCGTGTCGTTGCCCCGGGCCATCCGCATCTCGACCACGCCGGTGTCGGGCTCGGGCTTGCGGCCGCCCTCGTCGGCGAAGCCGTGCCGGCGGTAGAAGGCGATCGCACGCTGGTTGCCCTCCAGCACCCAGAGGTACGCCGCCCGGTCGCCGATCGCGTGGGCCATCAGGTCGTCGGCAAGTCCGGACCCATGGGCCCGGCGCAGGACGTTGATCGCGTACAGCTCGAGCGGCACCGGTGGATCCAGGTCGCGCGGCGGACCCGTGGCCGCCATCCCGACGATCCCGTGCTCGTCGCGTGCCACCCACTCCTCGACACCCGCAGCCGGGTGCAGGATGCGCTGCCGCCGGCGTTCGCCGGCCCGCGCCGGGTCGAGCGCCGCCAGGTAGTCCGCCGGCATGAGCCCGGCGTACGCCTCCTGCCAGACCCGGGTGTGCACCGCGCCGGCCTCCTCGGCGTCCGCCAGCTGAATCGGCGCGATGGTCCAGGGCACGGGCCTCACGCTCTCACAGGGCTCGGGCCTCAGCGGCAGTAGCCGAGCATCTGGCCGAGGGCCGCCTTCTCCGAGGGGTCGATCGCGAGGTGGTAGCTGGTCTTGATCGCGATCCAGCGCCGGGCGTAGCTGCACTGGAAGCCCTTGCGTGGTCGCCAGGACGCCGGATCGCCGTCGCCCTTGCTCATGTTGGTCGGGCCGTCGACCGCGAGCAGCTCGTGCAGGTCGTTGGCGAAGGTCTTCCTGCGGTCGTCGCTCCAGGTCCGCGCCCCGGACACCCACGCCTCGGCGAGCGGCACGATGTGGTCGATCTGGATCGCCTCGGCCTGGTGCAGGTCCTTGAGGTCGGTGAACGTCAGTGTCCGACCCGTGTACGGGTCGTACCAGGTGCCCGCCAGCACGTCGTGGTCGCACCCGCCCTGCTGCGCCACGCGCGTCGACCCCGGCACCGCGTCCCGGAGGAGGACGTCGTCACGCTGGTTGCACCCGTCGCCGTCGGTGTCCACCCAGTCGCTGCCGAACGCCGCCCGCAGGTAGCCCTCGGTCCCCCGCGGCCGCGGTCGTACGACGAGCCGGTCGAGCTCGGCGCGGGCCTGGGCCGCATCGGACGGCAGGGCGGTCGGGCTCGCGGTGTGCTCCGCCTGCTGAGCCCGCTGGGAGGGATGGGTCCGGTGATGGTGGGCGCCGGCCCGGTGCCGCTGCGCGTGCGGCGTACTGCTCGGGTCACAGCCGGTCAGCAGCGCGACGACGACTCCCACGGCGAGGACCCACACGACCCATCGCCCTCGCGGGGCGTCAGACGGACCGTGTGCCATGGCCCACCGACGGTACGACGTCCCGGGGACCGGCGACCCCGGAACACACGAAGACCCCCGCCGGAGCGGGGGTCTTCGTGGTGATGTTCCAGAGCGGTCGGATCAGAAATCCATTCCACCCATGCCGCCGTCGCCACCCGGCATCGGCGCGGCCTTCTCCGGCTTGTCCGCGACGACCGCCTCGGTCGTCAGGAACAGCGCGGCGATGGACGCGGCGTTCTGCAGGGCGGAGCGGACGACCTTCGTCGGGTCGGGGACACCGGCAGCGAGCATGTCGCCGTACTCGCCGGTGGCCGCGTTCAGGCCGTGGCCCTCCGGGAGACCGGCGACCTTCTCGGCCACGACGCCGCCCTCGAGACCGGCGTTGAGCGCGATCTGGCGGACGGGGGCGCCCACGGCGACCTTGACGATGTTGGCACCGGTGGCCTCGTCGTCGGGCAGCTCGAGCTTGTCGAACGCCTTGGCGCCCGCCTGCAGCAGGGCCACGCCGCCACCGGCGACGATGCCCTCCTCGACGGAGGCCTTGGCAGCGCGGACGGCGTCCTCGATGCGGTGCTTGCGCTCCTTGAGCTCGACCTCGGTGGCCGCGCCGACCTTGATCACCGCGACGCCACCGGCCAGCTTGGCCAGGCGCTCCTGCAGCTTCTCGCGGTCGTAGTCGGAGTCGCTGTTCTCGATCTCGGCGCGGATCTGGTTGACCCGGCCCTCGATCTGGGCGGAGTCGCCGGCGCCCTCGACGATGGTGGTCTCGTCCTTGGTGATGACGACCTTGCGGGCCTGGCCCAGCAGCTCGACACCGGTCGACTCGAGCTTGAGACCGACCTCCTCGGAGATGACCTGGCCACCGGTCAGGATCGCGATGTCCTGGAGCATGGCCTTGCGGCGGTCACCGAAGCCCGGGGCCTTGACGGCGACGGACTTGAAGGTGCCGCGGATCTTGTTGACGACCAGGGTCGACAGGGCCTCGCCGTCGACGTCCTCGGCGATGATCAGCAGCGGCTTGCCGCTCTGCATGACCTTCTCGAGGATCGGCAGCAGGTCCTTGACCGAGGAGACCTTCTGGTTCGCGACCAGGATGTAGGGGTCGTCGAGGACGGACTCCATGCGCTCCATGTCGGTCGCGAAGTACGCCGAGAT
>NZ_DASXWU010000014.1:0-61511 GCF_036503465.1 Nocardioides sp. | reverse complement strand
CGGGCGTACTCATCGCGGTTTGGGAACGGCTTCGTGCCGTTGACCCCGATGACGCTGCTCTCGTCGTCGCCCCAGCCCCGGTTCGAGCCGCCGCCGCCAGAGTTCGACACGTGGACCCAGGTCGCGTACTCGTTGCGTCCGCCCACCTGGAAGCTCGTGGCGAAGTCGTACTCGAGCGCCGCGAGATCGGTCTCGCAGGTGTCGAGGATGGCCCGCGCGGACAGCTCCGCCTCGACATCCCCGTCCGCATATGTCAGGAGGAAGTTCTTGGTCCACCCGGCGATCGGGTTGCCCAGGAAGTAGTCGGTCACGGCGCCCTCCTCGCCCGCGCGCCTTGCATCATGCGCCTACCAGCCGGTCGCGTCACCACGACTCGCTCGCCCGCCGCGCGAAGATGGTGGCGCTCACCGTAGCCGCGACTCCATGTCCCAGGCGGAGGTCATCCGCGATGGCCGAACGACCCGAGACCAGCTACGCCCGGAGCGGCGAGGCTCAGATCGGCTACCAGGTCGTGGGGCAGGGATCCTTCGATCTCGTCCTGCTCGACCAGTGGTTCAGCAACGTCGACGCCCTCTGGGACTTCGCGCCGCTGGCGCGGTTCGTCGAGCGGATGTCGACCTTCGCCCGCGTCATCGTCCTGGACAAGCGCGGGACAGGCATCTCCGATCCGGTCCCGAACGGTGGCAGGCCGACGCTCGAAGCTTGGATGGACGACGTCCGGGCAGTGATGGACGCGGCCGGTTCGGAGCGGGCCGCGTTCGTCTCGGGCCTGGGCGCCTGCTATCTCGGGTTGCTGTTCGCGGCGACCTATCCGGCGCGGACGTCCGCGCTCGTGCTCGTGGACGGCTACGCCCGGCTGACCGGCACGGACGACTACTTCCCCGAGCTCCCGCGTTCCCTCGCGGACGTCGACGTCGAGCCGATTCGCTCCGCCTGGGGTCGTGGCGGCTTTCTCCGGGCGATGGCGCCGGCGGAGTATCGGAATCCGGCGACCCTGCGCAGCTTCGCTCGGTACGAGCGGCTCTCGGCGAGCCCGGCGACGGCGTTTGCCGTCGGCAGCGTCCTGTACGAGAGAGGGCGCGTCCGTCCAGGTGAAGGACCCCGGACTCAACATAGGCCGTCGGGGCCGTCGCTGACGACCCTGACGACAGGTCGGGAAGCGCGGTGCGCAGGGAGTGCGGGAGCCCGGGCGCGTCGACCGCGGCCACCCCGACCGAGCCGCCCGGAAGATCGAGATGGACCAGGCCGCGGGTCGCGTGCAGCACCGGCACCGGGCCGTCGGGAGCGGCCGCGATCCGGGCCGCGACCCGGGTCGGTGCCGCCACCGGGACGACGTCGTCGACTCCTCGGGCGGCGCGGCTGAGAGGGGTCACGGACGCCACGCTAGCGTCCGCCGGAATCCGCTGTCCGAGCGCGGTCTCGCCGCCGTGATCGGCGTTCCTCCACGGGATTCCGGGCGTTTGGGTGTGTGATGTGCCCCACCAACCTGGGTGCTCGGTCCCCAGAACCGGCAGAAGTTCAGTGCATCGAGGAGGATCAGATGTCGACGTTGTTCAGCTGGCGGGAGGTCGATCCGGGTCCCGGACAGCCGGTCGCGCCCGAGGAGCGACTGGCGTGGGGCAAGACGGTGGGCATCGGCGCCCAGCACGTCATGGCGATGTTCGGTGCCACGTTCGTCTTCCCGGCCATCATGGGCCTGAGCCCCAACCTCGCGATCCTGATGAGCGGTATCGCGACGATCTGCTTCCTGCTGATCGTCCAGGGCAAGGTGCCGAGCTACCTCGGCACCTCCGCGTCGTTCGTCGGCGTGGCGACCGCGATCTACGCCCACCCGGGTGCGAAGCCGTCCGACGTGACCGGCGCGATCCTCGTCGCCGGCATCGTGCTGGCGATCGTCGGCCTGATCGTCCACTACGCGGGCGCCCACCTCGTGAACGCCGTGCTGCCGCCGGTCGTGACCGGCGCGGTGGTCATGCTGATCGGCTTCAACCTGGCACCCGTGGCGGCCACGACGTACATGCCGGCCGACCCCTGGATCGCGATCATCACGATGGCCGCCACCATCCTGATGGCGGTCGGTCTGCGTGGGTTCGCCGGCCGGATCGCGGTGTTCCTCGGCCTGGTGGTCGGCTACGTGCTGTCGTGGCTCGCCGACCTGCTGTTCGGCGACATCCACAGCCCGCTCCCGGGTGCGGCCGAGGCGACCGACCACGCGCGCGTCTCGTGGGCCGGCGTCAAGGCGGCCGACTGGTTCGGCTTCCCGCCGCACACCCCGGACAGCCTGACCGGCAACCAGGGGTTCACCGACCAGTCCCACCTGCTCGGCTGGCACGCGCCCTCGTTCTCGTTGACGTTCATCCTGCTGGCGATCCCCGCGGTGATCGCGCTGGTCGCGGAGAACACGGGGCACGTCAAGGCGGTCGCCGAGATGACCCAGCGTGACCTCGACCCGAGCCTCGGCCGGGCGCTCCTCGGCGACGGTGTCGGCACCACCATCGCGTCGGCCGTGGGCGGCTCGCCGACCACGACGTACGCCGAGAACATCGGGGTCATGGCCGCGACCCGCGTCTACTCGACGGCTGCGTACTTCGTGGCCGCGATCGTGGCGATCATCCTCGGCTTCATCCCGAAGTTCGGCCAGGTCGTCGACGCGACGCCGGGCGGTGCGCTGGGCGGGGTGACGTTGGTCCTCTACGGCATGATCGGTCTCCTGGGAGCCAAGATCTGGAAGGAGAACAACGTGGACTTCGCCAAGCCCGTGAACCTCGTCCCGATCGCCGCCGGCATCATCCTCGGCATCGTCGCCGGCAGCTCCCTGAAGATCGCCCACAACTTCACGCTCTCCGGCATCGCGCTCGGCACGGTCGTGGCAGTGGGTGGCTACCACCTGGCCCGCCTGGTCGCCCACGACGAGGACGACGGGGCGCTGATCGTGGCCGGTGGCCCCGATGCGCAGGAGGTCGACCCGACGCCGAGCACGTCGGCCGAGAGCGGACCGCGACACATGTCGGAGCAGCCCCCGGAGCCCGTCGGGGAGTGATGTGAAGCCCGCTTCCTTCGCCTTCGTCCGACCGCAGGGCCTCCAGCACGCGCTGGAGGCCCTTGCGGCGGATCCGGGGGCGAAGGTGCTCGCGGGCGGGCAGAGTCTCGTGCCGCTGCTGTCGATGCGGCTGGCGGCGCCGTCGACCCTGGTCGACATCAACGCGCTGCCGGACCTCGACCACGTGCGCGTCGAGGAGACCGGCGTCCGCGTCGGAGCGCTCGCGCGGCACGCGGACGTGCTCGCCTCGGGCGACGTACGCCGCGTCCAGCCTCTGGTGTCGCTCGCACTGGCCCACGTCGCGCACGCCACCATCCGCAACCGCGGCACGACGGTCGGCTCGATCGTCCACGCCGACGCGGCCGCGGAGATGCCGATGGTGCTCGCGCTGCTCGGTGGTTCGGTGACGGTTTCGTCGACGTCGGGCACCCGCACCATCCCCGCCTCCGACCTGTTCGCCGGGCCGATGGAGTCGACGCTGCACCACGACGAGATCGCGCTCGAGGCGCTCTTCCCGGCGCTGACGTCCGGCGAGGGCGTCGGCTTCGCGGAGGTCGCCCGTCGGCACGGCGACTACGCGCTGGTGGGAGTCGGCGGGGTGGTGCGGACCGAGGGGGAGACGGTCGTCTCGGCGCGACTCGGCTACCTGTCGGTGGCCGACGTGCCGACGGTCGTCGACGTCTCGTCGGCGCTTGCCGGCGGGCTCACCGAGGAAGCGGTGACGGCCGCCGGAGAGCTCGCCCTGGAGCACCTCGAGCCGGCCGACGACCTGCACGCGACGGCGGCCTACCGCAGCCAGCTGGTGCGGGTGCTGACCGCCCGCGTCCTCCGCGCGGCGTACGACGACGCCGTGGCCCGAGGGGGAGCCGATGGGTGAGGACGTCCAGGAGGTCCGGCTGACGGTGAACGGCGTCGTGCACGACCTGCGGGTGCCCGCGCGGCGGCTGCTCTCCGACTCCTTGCGCCACGACCTCGGACTGACCGGCACCCACGTCGGCTGCGAGCACGGCGTGTGCGGCGCGTGCACGGTGCTGGTCGACGGGCGGCCGGTGCGTTCGTGCCTGATGTTCGCGGTCTCGGCGGTCGACAGCGAGATCACCACCGTCGAGGGACTGACCGAGAGGGACGGGTCACCCGAGGGCCGTCTGGGACCGGTCCAGCAGGGTTTCGCCGACTGCCACGGCCTGCAGTGCGGCTTCTGCACCCCGGGGTTCCTGACCACGATCACCGCCGGGCTGCGCGACAATCCCGATCCCACCGAGGACGAGGCGCGGGAGATGATCGCGGGCAACCTGTGCCGCTGCACCGGCTACGCCAACATCGTGGCGTCCGTGCTGCGCGCCGCGCAGATCGCGAGCGAGCGCGCATGACCACGAAGCTGTTCGGCGAGAAGGTCCCGCGGGTGGAGGACCAGCGCTTCCTGCGCGGGAAGGGCCGGTACGTCGACGACGTGCTGGCCGGGCACGACGTCCTGCACGCGGCGGTGCTCCGCTCGCCGCACGCCCACGCGCGGATCGTCGACATCGACGTCTCCGGCGTCCTCGACGTCGAAGGTGTCCACCTGGTCTGGACCCACGACGACCTCGGCGGTCCGCTCGCGCCGCAGATGGCGGAGCCGCTGCCGCTGCTCATCCCGCATCCGCAGCTCACCCACGGGCGCACGCAGTACGCCCTCGCCAAGGACGAGGTCAACCACGTCGGCGAGGCGATCGCCTTCGTGGTGGCCGATGACCGCTACCTCGCCGAGGACGCGGCCGGCCGGATCAAGGTCTCCTACGAGTTCCTTCCCCCGGTGGTCGGGCTCGAGGCGGCGCGGGCCGCGGACCACCTGGTCCACGAGGACGTCCCCGGCAACGTGGCGGCCCGGCTCGAGCAGGAGAACGGCGACGCCCGCGCCGCCATCGCGTCGGCCCCGCACACGCTCAGCCTCGACCTCACCGTCGAGCGCAGCGCCTCGACTCCGCTGGAGGGCCGCGGCACCGTCGCGCGCTGGGATCCCGACACCGGCCGGCTGACCGTCTGGTCCTCGACGCAGACCTCGACCGGGGTCCGGGCGGCGGTGGCGGCCAAGCTCGGGCTGGACCTCGCCCAGGTCGACGTCGTCACGCCCGACGTGGGCGGCGGCTTCGGGGTGAAGATCAACCACCCCTGGCCCGAGGAGCTGCTGGTGCCGCTCGCCGCCCGCACGCTCGGACGGCCGGTGAAGTTCACCGAGGACCGGCGCGAGCACTTCGTCTCCGCGGCCCACGAGCGCGGTCAGCTCCACCACGTGGAGGTCGGCTACGACGACGAGGGACGCATCCTCGGGCTCGACGTGCGCTTCTGGCACGACAACGGCGCCTACACGCCGTACGGCCTGATCGTGCCGATCATCACCTCGACCCAGCTGCTCGGGCCCTACAAGCCCGGCGCCTATCGCGTCGTCTTCGAGAGCCTCTACACGAACACGGTGATGGTCACGCCGTACCGCGGCGCCGGCCGGCCGCAGGGCTGCTACGTCATGGAGCGGACCATGGACGCGATCGCGGCCGCGCTCGGCAAGGACCGCACCGAGGTGCGGGCCGCGAACTTCATCCAGCCCGACGAGTTCCCCTACGACCACGGGCTGGTCTTCCAGGACGGCCGCGAGCTCGAGTACGACTCCGGCGACTACCCGGCCTCCCTCGACAAGCTCAAGGCGCTGGTCGGGTGGGACGACTTCGCGGCGTTCCGGGAGAAGATGGCGCGCGAGGGACGGCGGGTCGGGATCGGCCTGGCCTGCTACGTCGAAGGCACCGGCGTCGGGCCGTACGAGGGTGCCCACGTGCACATCGAGACCTCCGGCAAGGTCAAGGTGGCCACCGGGCTCACCACGCAGGGCCAGGGGCATGCGACGGTGTTCGCGCAGATCACGGCCGACGCGCTCGGGGTGCCGTTCGACCACGTGGAGGTGGTCACCGGCGACACCCGGCGGATGCCGTACGCCGTGGGCACGTTCGCGTCCCGGGCAGCCGTGATGAGCGGGTCCGCCGTACACCTGGCGGCGCTGCGTGCGCGCGAGAAGGTGCTGCGCATCGCCGCCGACGCGCTGGAGGCGTCGGAGGAGGACCTGGAGATCGCCGACGGCGTCGTGTCGGTGCGCGGGACGGACGCCACGATCGACCTCGGCACGGTGGCGGTGCTGTCCAACCCGCTCCGCTACGCCTTCGACGAGGCGTCCAAGGCGGCCACGCAGTTCACCGTCGGCGACCCGGGGAAGCCGCCGGTGGCCGAGGACGACGAGCCAGGACTCGAGGGGCGCGACTTCTACAGCCCGGAGCGGTCGACGTTCGCGAGCGGCATGCACGCCGTGATCGTCGAGACCGACCCCGACACCGCCGAGATCAGGATCCTGAAGTACGCCGTCGTCCACGACTGTGGCCGGCTGATCAACCCGATGATCGTCGAGGGCCAGATCCACGGCGGCGTCGCGCAGGGCGTGGGCGGGGCGTTGCTGGAGCGGATGGCGTACGACGAGTCCGGCCAGCTGGTCAACGCGTCGTTCATGGACTTCCTGATGCCCTACGTGACCGAGGTGCCAGAGCACATCGACATCGACCACCTGGAGACCCCGTCGCCCTTGAACCCGCTGGGGATCAAGGGCGCCGGCGAGGCGGGGGTCATCCCGTCGGCGGCGGTGTTCGCCTCTGCGATCGAGGACGCGGAGGCGCCGTACCACGACGGGCTCGTGGTCACCGCGATGCCGATCTCGCCGTCCGAGCTGTTCGCGCTACGGCAGAGTCATCCCGCACCGGCAGCGAAGCCGCGGCGGAGCCGCGCGGCCAGGAAGAGCACGTCGGGCCGGTCGCGCACGTCGAGCAAGGAGACCTCATGAGGATCAGCGGCCACCAGACCATCCCCTTCCCGGTCGAGAAGGTCTGGGACGCCCTGCTCGACCCCGCCGTCCTGGTCCGCACGATCCCGGGCTGCGAACGGCTCGAGACGACCGCCGAGCACACCTACGCGATGAGCGTCACCGCCGGCGTCGCCGCGATCCGAGGCACCTACGACGGCACCTGCGCGCTGTCCGACCTGAAGCCGCACGACTCGCTGGTGATGAGACTCCAGGGAGCCGGCGCGCCCGGGACGATCGACGCCTCCGTGAACGTCGCGTTCGCGTCGGACGGGGACGGCGCGACCACGGTGTCGTACGACGCCGACGCCATCGTCGGGGGCATGGTCGGCGGTGTGGGGCAGCGCATGCTCGGGTCGGTGTCCAACCGGATGGCCCGCGAGTTCTTCGACAACGTCGCCTCCGCGCTGGGTGGTGCATCCGTCGCGGCACCGGTGGTGGGGCAGGCCGCCGAAGCCCGGGGCCATGAGGTCGGCCAGGTCTTCACCGCGCCGCCCCGGCCCCCGGCGTCGCAGCAGGACTTCCTGGCCGGCATCGCCGTCGGCGCCGGGCTCGTGCTGCTCGGTGTCGTCGCCGGCCGCCTCCTCGGGCGGCGGCAGTGAGACGCGGGCGGCGCGAATTCCCCGCTCAGGCGGGGAATTCTGCACTTGGCGGAGGAGATTTCCCCCAACAAGTGTCGAGTTACCCGCTCAGGCGGGGAATTCGCCGATGACCCAACTGACCGTCGAGTCCACGGCTCGCGAGATGGCGGCGGCGGTACGACGTCGGGAGATCTCCGCCCGCGAGCTGCTCGAGCTGCACCTGGCGCGCATCGCCGAGCGCAACCCGCAGCTCAACGCGATCGTCTCGCTGGACGAGGAGCGAGCGCGCGCCGGCGCGGCGGCCGCCGACGAGTCCACGGCCCGAGGGAAGACGCTCGGCCCCCTCCACGGGCTTCCGTTCGCGTTCAAGGACACCCACGACGTCGCAGGCTGGCGTACGACGTACGGCTCGCCGCTCTTCTCCGACCACGTTCCCGAGGCCGACGAGCTCATCGTCGAGCGCATCCGCGCCGCCGGGGTGGTGATCATCGGCAAGACCAACGTCCCGGAGTTCGCCGCCGGGTCGCACACCTTCAACACGATCTTCGGCACGACCCTCAACCCGGTCGACCCGACGCGGTCCGCGGGTGGCTCCAGCGGCGGCGCGACCTGCGCGCTGCGGGCGGGGATGGTGCCGCTCGCCGACGGCTCGGACATGGGCGGCTCCCTGCGCAACCCCGCGTCGTTCTGCGGGGTCGTCGGGCTGCGGCCGTCGCTGGGGCGCGTGCCCTCCTGGCCCGACGCGAACTTCTGGGAGACGACCGACACCAGCGGCCCGCTCGCCCGCAACGTCGACGACCTCGCCCTGCTGCTCTCCGTGATCGCCGGACCGGACGTCCGCGTGCCCACGGCGCTTGCCGACCCCGGTGTCGACTTCGCGACGCCGCCGGAGGTCGCCCTCGACGGGCTGCGAGTGGCGCTGAGTCCCGACCTCGGCGGCCTGCTCGAGGTCGACACGGAGGTACGCCGAGTGGTGGAGGAGACCGGTACCGCACTGGCCGGAGCCGGGGCCCGGGTCGAGCCGGACCAGCCCGACCTGGACATCGCCGACGACACGTTCCGCACCCTGCGCGCGTGGCTGTTCCAGGCCGACTTCGGCGCGCTGCTCGCGGCGCATCCGGACTCCTTCAAGCCGTCGCTCGCCGACAACATCCGGGCCGGCGGGAGGCTGACCGGCGCCGACGTCGCCCGTGCCTACGAGCAGCGGTCGACACTGTCCGAGCGGATGCGGCGCTTCTTCGGGGCGTACGACGTGCTGGTCCTGCCGACGTCGCAGGTGCCGCCGTTCCCGGTCGACCAGGAGTACCCCGAGGACATCAACGGCCGCCCGATGGCGACGTACCTGGACTGGATGCGATCGGCGTACCTGATCACCGCGACCGGCTGTCCCGCGATCTCGGTGCCCGCCGGCCACACCCGCGACGGGCTCCCGGTCGGCGTTCAGATCGTCGCGCCGTTCGGTGCTGACGCGCGGCTGCTCGGCGTCGCGCGTTCCGTGGAGCGGCTCGGCCTGACCGGATAGGGGCACACCATCCACAGCCGGATTCCCAGATCTGTGGAGATCACGGGGCGGATCTGTGGACGAGTGGCCGGATCTTTGTGGAGGACCCGCCGGAACTCGAAGTATGTGAAAGAAATGTCCCGAAACCCCTTGTGGCGCTGGGCACGCGGGCCGTAGAACTTCTCCCACGCACTCCCTCCGGGGAGAGCGGGATCGGTCGGAGACGAAGATCCGAACAGTGCCTCGAGGGCTTGCCCGAGAGGGGCTGCGGCGGCCAGGTGACGGGGTCGCTGGGATCGGAGGAGCCAGCTGGATCGACCGGGAGCGTCACCAGTACCGGTCACCTGGTGTTCCGAAGGGCCACGGACTTGTGCCGGGGCAGGACGGATCACCGCCGAAGGGCCCTTGTAGCTCATACCTATGAGGGCCCTTCATCTATTTCCGAGCCCTCTCGAAACCCAGTCGCGTTCATGACTCGGTCTCCTCGACCAGCGAGCCTCCACTGGTCTGGACCACACCTCAACAGGTCGGCGCCGAACTTGTGGACATCTGGGGAGAACTTGTGGACGGACGCGGGACAGCCTGTGGAGCAAGCTGAGGAAATCGGTTTCCGGCGAAATCCTCGGCCCGAACCCCTTGTGGCGTGGGGGTTGCGGGCCGTAGAACTTCTCCCACGCACTCCCTCCGGGGAGAGCGGGATCGGTCGGAGACGACGTTCCGTGCCACCACCGCCCGGCTTGCCGGGAGGAGGTGGCGGTGGCCGGGTGATGAGGCCGCCGGGATCGCCAGGAGCCGACCGGCTCGACCGGGAGCGTCACCAGTACCGGTCACCAGGTGTTCTGGAGGACCACGGCCTCGTGCCGAGGACCCCCGGACCACCGACCCGAAGGGCCCTTGTCGCTCATACCGACAGGGGCCCTTCAACTATTTCGGTCGCCGGGCACCGAGGCGCCGGGCGATGCTGTGCGTCGCACCCCTCACGAACAGGAGCATGCATGCCCGACGGATCCCAGGCGACCCCCGAGGAACGAGCCGCCCTGCTCGCGGCGTACGACGCCCAGCTGCGCGGCGTCTCCGAGGTCCAAGGGGGGTTGAGCTGGGACCGGTCCGGACCGCTGTGGCGGGCGCTCGTCAACCGCGGCGGGTTCGTCAGCTACGAGTCCCTCGAGAGCCTGGGCACCCTCGACGCGGTCGATGCGCTGATCGCCGAGACCGTGGCGTTCTATGCCGCCCGTCCGGAGGTCGAGGAGTTCGAGTGGAAGACCCGCGGCCACGACTGGCCGCCGGACCTCGACCAGCGGCTCCGCGCCCACGGCCTGCAGCCCGACGAGGTGGAGACCGTGATGATCGGCGAGGCGCGCCACCTCGCGGTCGACGTCGAGCTCCCGGAGGGCGTGACGGTACGCCGCGTCGACCAGCTGCCCGAGCGCGAGGCGCTGGTCGTCGAGGCCAGCGAGGTCGCGGCGCGGATCTTCGGCGGCGGGCCGTCCGGGGAGGAGATGCTCGACCGGCTCGACCGGATGCACGGCCTCGAGCAGTTCTGGGTCGCCGAGGCCTCCACGCACGAGGGCAGCCGGGTCGTCTGCTCGGGCCGGCTGGCCCGGGTCGAGGGGACCGAGTTCGCCGGCATCTGGGGCGGCTCGACCCTGCCGGAGTGGCGCGGCAAGGGCATCTACCGGGCGCTGACCGCGGCTCGAGCGAGGGCGGCGCTCGCCGAGGGCGTCCGCTACATCAACAGCGACTGCACGGTCATGTCCCGGCCGATCCTGGAGCGCTCGGGCCTGGTCGCGGTGACCACCACGACGCCGTACGTCTGGCGCCGCTCCTGACGCCGCCGCCGAGCTCGTCCTCGGGTGCGGCAAGATGAACGCGTGCTCTACGGCCTCCTCCACGCGGTCGTGCCGCCGCTGGCCAAGGCGTTGTGGCGGCCGAACGTCACCGGGCTCGAGCACGTGCCGTCGACCGGTCCGGTGATCCTGGCCAGCAACCACCTCAGCTTCGCCGACAGCGTCGTGATCCCGATCGTGGTCCCGCGGCCGGTCAACTTCCTGGCCAAGGCCGAGTACTTCGAGCGACCCGGCGTCCGCGGCCGGCTCGCGAAGGCGTGGTACGAGTCGCTCGGTGCCCTACCGGTCGACCGCGACGACTCCCGGGCCGCGCTGGCCAGCCTCGACACGGCGTTGTCGGTGCTGGCCGAGGGGGGCGCGTTCGGGATCTACCCCGAGGGCACCCGTTCCCGCGACGGCCGTCTCTACCGCGGGCGCACCGGCGTCGCCCAGCTGGCTCTCACCTCCGGTGCGCCGATCGTCCCGGTCGGGTTGGTCGACACCGACCGGCTCCAGCCCGTCGGCTCCACCCGACCGCGGCTGGTGCGGATCACGGTCACGTTCGGCGAGCCGATCGACGTCCGCAGTCGGTACGACGGCGTACCTCCCGGCCGCGCCCGTCGCGAGATCACCGACGAGGTGATGGCGGTGATCGCCAAGCTGACCGGTCAGGAGGAGGCCGGCGTCTACAACGACCGGGCGCCGGACGCCTGAGCCGTCGGCCCGGGCGCCCGCCTGCTTGAATCAGCGCATGGCCGGGCGTCGGATCAGGGTGGGGATCGACACCGGGGGCACGTTCACCGACGTGGTCGCGCTGGACGAGGACACCGGCCAGCTGGTCACCACCAAGGCGCCGTCCACGCCGGCCAACCCCGCCGACGGGTTCCTGGCCGGCATCGACAAGGTGCTGGACCTGCTCGACGACGCGGGTGGAGACGAGATCTCGGCGGTCAGCCACGGCACCACCGTCGCGACCAACCAGCTGCTCGAGGGCAAGGTCGACAGGCTCGGGTTCATCACGACCGAGGGGTACGACGCGATGCTCGAGATCGCGCGGCAGTCGGTGCCCGACGGCTACGGCAACTCCTACTTCTGGGTCAAGCCGCCGCGGATCGTGCCGCGTGACCTGGTGCGCTCGGTCGGCGGCCGCCTCGACTTCACCGGCGCCGAGGTGCGGCCCTTCGACGAGGAGGGGGCGCGCGCAGTCGCGCGGTGGTTCCGCGACCGAGGTGTCGACACCCTCGGCGTCTGCTTCCTGCACGCCTACGCCGACCCGGTCCACGAGGAGCGGATGCGCCAGATCCTGGCCCAGGAGCATCCCGACGCCGTCGTCAGCATCAGCAGCGAGGTGCTGCGGGAGTACCGCGAGTACGAGCGGGCGATGACCACCCTCGTCGACGCGGCGGTCAAGCCCCGGCTCTCGGCGTACGTGTCGAACATCAGCACTCGGTTGTCGGCGTACGCCGGCGATCGCCGGGTTCCGTTCTATGTGATGAAGTCCAACGGTGGCGTGCTCAGCGCCGACGAGGTCGTCCACCAGCCGATCACCACCGTGCTCAGCGGTCCCGCCGCGGGTGCGCTGGGGGCGGCCCTGATCGCACGAGTGGCGGGCTTCGACCGGGTGCTCACCTGCGACGGCGGTGGTACGTCCACCGACGTGTCGGTGGTCGTGGACGGTGAGCCGACGCTGACCACCGAGGGTTCGGTCGGGGCGTTCCCCAGCAAGATCCCGATGATCGACGTGGTGACCGTCGGCGCCGGCGGCGGGTCGATCGCCTGGCTCTCGCCCGAGGGCGCCCTCAAGGTGGGCCCGCAGTCGGCAGGTGCCGACCCAGGCCCGCTGTGCTACGCCCAGGGCGGCGCCGACGTCACGATCACCGACGCCCACGTCGTGCTCGGGCGGATCCCGCCGCACCTGCTGGGTGGCGAGATCCCGCTGGACGTGGACGCAGCGCGACGCGGGCTCGAGGACCTGGCCGCGAAGCTGGGGCTCTCGGCCGAGGCGGCGGCGGTGGGCGTGCTGGAGATTTCCGCGTGGAACCAGGCGAACGCGCTGCGCCAGGTCACGGTCAAGCGCGGCCTCGACGTCCGTGACTTCACGCTCACCACGTTCGGCGGCTCGGGGTCCCTGCTGCTGTGCCGGCTGATGGACGTCCTGGGCATCCCGACCGTGCTGGTGCCCCCGGACCCCGGCAACGTCTCGGCGTTCGGGTTGCTGACGGTCGACGTGAAGAACGACTACGTGCAGACCCAGGTCGCGCTCGACAGCGACCTCGACGTCGTCGCCCTGCACACGGCGTACGACGGGCTGACGGTGCGGGCCCGCGACGCGCTGCTGCGGGAGGGCTTCGCGGAGTCCGACCACGTCTTCGCGCGCACCGCCGACCTGCGTTACTTCGGCCAGGCCTTCGAGGTGCGGGTGCCGGTGCCCGAGGGGGACCTCGACCGGGCGGCGCTCGACGGCGTCGTCGCGGCGTTCCACGCCGAGCACCGGGGGCTCTACGGCTACGACTTCGCCGGCGACCCGAGCCAGCCGGTCGAGTGGGTGAACCTGCGGGTCTCCGGCATCGGCCCGATCACCCGTCCCGAGCGAGGACGCCTCGCCCCGGCTGCGCGGGGGGGAGCGACCGGAGCGAGAGGCGAAGCGAGCTCGCACGCGAGGCCGACCCGCCCGGTCTGCTTCGACGCGAACGCGGGGTACGTCGACATCCCGGTCCGCTGGCGTCCCGACCTGGCACCCGGGACGACCGTCGAGGGACCGGCGATCATCGAGGAGTACGGCTCGACCGTGCCGGTCCATCCCGGCTTCGCCGCCACCGTCGACGACTTCGGCAACCTGCTGGTACGTCGTACCGGCGAGACCGACGAGGTGGGCTCGTGAGCCGGCGCGTCTCCACGGCGTTCCCCTACGGCCACGTGACGCCGGATGCGGGTGCCGGCGCCGACCCGGTGCTGGTCGAGATCGTCCAGGGCTCGCTGGCCAGCGTGGAGGCGGAGGTCGAGACCGCGATCGCGCGCACCAGTCGCAGCCCGATGATCCGGGACGCCCACGACTTCCGGGCCGGCATCCACGACCGGCTGCTGCGCAAGCTGACCGGCCGCTCCTACTCGGCCCTCGTGCACCCGGTCGCCCGCGACTTCCCGATCGAGGAGATGCGAGAAGGCGACGTGTTCTTCCACAACGACGTCTACCGCTCCGAGGGCGGGATCGGGCACCTCCCCGACCTCTGCGTGACCGTGCCGGTCTTCGCCCGCGGCGCTGTCGGGAGGTCCACGGGGGGCGGAGCCCCCCGAGTGGTGGCGTTCGTGCAGGCCTTCGGCCACCACGACGACATCGGCGGCGCCGTACCCGGATCGATGCCGAGCTCCGCGACCACGGTCTTCACCGAGGGCCTGATGGTGCCGCCGATCCGGCTGTGGGACGCCGGCGTCCCGAACCGCGCGGCGCTGTCGATCATGACCCGCAACTCCCGGATGCCCGAGTCGCTGGCCGCCGACCTCGACGCCGAGTGCTCGGCGTGCCTGATGGGCGCGGGCCGGCTCGGCGAGCTCTTCGAGCGGTACGGCGTGGCCGAGGTCGAGGCCTGCTTCGACGCGATCCTGGAGCGGACGACGCAGACCTACCGCCGGGAGATCCTGGCCAAGATCCCGGTCGGCTCCTGGGTGTGGGAGGACTACGCCGAGCACGACGGTGTCGACGAGCCGCGGCTGCACACGCAACGGATCACGCTGACCCGCACCGGCCCCGACGATCCCGACGGCGAGCGGCTGGTCCTCGACTTCGACGGCACCAGCCCGCAGGCCAAGGGCCCGATCAACCACTGCGGCGACTACAGCGACGGCGTCTTCCTCAAGAAGTGGCTCGCCCCGATCCTGCGCAACCTCGCCGACACCCCGGAGCGGATGGCCGAGCTGGACGTCAACGAGGGCGTCGTACCCCTGATCGAGATGCGGTTCCCCGAGCCCGGGACCCTCCTGACCCCGGTGTTCCCGGCGCCGACCAACGCTCGCACGTTCGTCATCCTCCGACTCCTCGGCGTGCTCGCCGGCGTCCTTGCCAAGGCCGTCGACGGTCGGATGCCCGCCGACCAGGAGACCATCCGCTACACCGGCGTGTACGGCGAGGACCGCGAGGGCCGGCCGTACCTGATGCGCGAGGTGCTCGGTGGCGGCTCGGGCGGGCGCTACTACGCCGACGGCGAGGACACCATCCACGTGGTGCCCGACTCCCGGAACCTGCCGACGGAGTTCACCGAGGCCCGCTTCCCGTTCCGGGTCGAGGCGCTCTCGCTGGCGACGGACAGCGGGGGAGCCGGGCGGTTCCGCGGCGGCCTGGGCTACGAGAAGCACATCCGGATGCTCGAGGACGCCCACTTCATGTCGATCGCCGATCGGTCGATCCTGTCCTGCTGGGGCGTGAACGGCGGCCGGGCCGGGCGGCCGTTCCAGGTGACGATCGATCCCGGAGGCCCGCACGAGCGCGAGGTGGACGCGCTGGCCGACGCCGAGCCGGTGCGGGCCGGCGAGGTGATCCGGATCCGCACGACCGGCGGTGGTGGCTGGGGCGACCCGCTCGAGCGCGACCCCGACCTGGTGGTCCGCGACGTGGTGTGGCGCAAGGTCTCGCCGGAGGCCGCGCTGGCCGACTACGGCGTCGTGCTCACGGGGTCGCCGGACGCGGACGACCTGGCGTACGACGCGGACGCCACGGTCGCCGAGCGCGAACGGCATGCCGGCAACAGGCCGGCCCTGCCGGAGACGCCGTTCTTCGACCGCGGCCCCGGGTACGCCCGCCTCGCCGGTGGCGCGCCGTACGCCGACGTGGACGTGCGCGACTGACGGTGCGCGGGACTCGACCTCGGATGGGTGAGATGCCGGGACCCCCCGGTACCCGGCATCTCGCGGGTGGCCGGTCATCACCACGGGCACCCGCGCAGGCAGCGTAGGCGGTTCTCCATCACTTATCGTGCAGGTCGGTTGTGTGATGGACCGATCCGCGTTGTCATGTCCTCGTCCACGACATCGGCCGCGCATCGGGAGGAGGGCACCGGACCATGGGCGATCTCGGGTTCGCCGGAGCGTTCGCCGAGGCCGTGTCCCGGCGCGCAGTGAGCCTGGCGTGGCTCCACCAGCGCCTGGTCGAGCGCGGACATCCGGTGAGCCCGGCCGCACTCAGCTACTGGCGCTCCGGTCGCAGCCAGCCGGAGCGGGGCACGTCGCGGGACGCGCTGGTGGAGATCGAGCGACTGCTGCGCGTGGCTCCGGGGACCCTGGTGTCCCGGCTCGGCCCGTCACGTCGCCCCGGACCGCGTCCGGCCGAGCGGACCCTGCGCGAGCTGTTCGCCGAGCACCCCGGCATCGAACAGGCCCTGGAGGACCTGGGCTTCGAGGGCCTGTACGACGAGCTGGTCGAGCAGGTGCGGCACCTCAGCGTCGACGTCGGCGCCGACGGACGGGTGCGGGAGTACCGGGTGCGCGCGGTGATGCAGGCGCGGCGCGACGGCGCACGGCGTACCCCGCTGATCCTCACCACCGACGGCCGCGGACGGGTGCCCCGCTTCGTCCCGGTCGCGGGGTGCACGATCGGCCGTGTGACGACCGACCACGCAACCCGTGTCTACGCCACCGAGCTGGTGCTCGACCGACCGCTCGCCAAGGGCGAGCTGCACCCCTACGAGCTGACCATCGAGCTCGCCGACGCCGCGGACGAGACCTGGCTCGACCACTACGCGGCGCGGCGGCTGAACGAGCTGTTGGTGTGGGTGCGCTTCGACCCCGGGCACGTGCCGGGACACGTCGAGCGCTACGCCATCCTGGGCGACGAGGAGGAGACCGAGAAGCTCGATCTCGGCGGAGGCTCGAGCGCGCACGCCCTGGCGCGCGGTTTCGGGCCGGGGATCCTCGGCATCCGCTGGGAGTGGTGACTCAGGCCGGGACGCCCGCCTCCCGGGTTTTCCGCGCGGCGGCCACTACGGTCGGCCTGTGCGAGTGATGCTGGCGCTGGGCGGGAACGCGATGACGAGCGCCGATGGCCGGGCCCGCCCGGAGGACCAGATCGCGGCGGCCGAGGTGGCGATGGACGCCGTCGCCGAGCTGATCTCGCACGACGTCGAGGTCGTGATCACGCACGGCAACGGGCCGCAGGTCGGCAACCTGTTGGTCAAGAACGAGCTGGCGGCGGGCGTCGTACCGCCGGTGCCGTTGGACTGGTGCGGCGCGCAGACGCAGGCGACCCTCGGCTTCGTCCTGATGGATGCGCTGGACGCCGCCCTGGTCGCGCGAGGCATCCAGAAGCGCAGCGCGGCGCTGGTGACCCGCGCCCTGGTCGACCCCGGCGACCCGGGCTTCGTGAAGCCGACCAAGCCGATCGGCCGGTTCCTGCCGGCCGAGGAGGCGCGGGTGCTGGTCGATCACGGCGAGGTCTGGGAGGACCGCGGGGAGAAGGGCTGGCGCCGGGTCGTGGCCTCGCCCGAGCCGCTGGACATCCTCGACGCGTCGGCCGTCCTCGAGCTGATCCGGGCGGGGTTCGTGGTGGTGGCGAACGGCGGCGGCGGGATCCCCGTCGTACGCCGTGACGACGGGTCGCTGTCCGGGGTCGAGGCGGTCATCGACAAGGACCTCGGGGCGGCGCTGCTCGGTGTCCTGGTCGGTGCCGACGTGCTGGTGGTGGCGACCGACGTACCCCAGGCCGTGCTGCGGTTCGGGACCCCGGAGGCCGAGCCGATCGGGAGGGTCACGCTGTCGCAGATGCAGGCCTACGCCGAGGAGGGGCACTTCGCGAGCGGGTCGATGGGGCCGAAGGTGGACGCGGTGTGCCGGTTCGTGCAGGGGACCGACCTGCCCGGCGTGATCACGAGCCTCGATCGGATCGTGGACGCGGTCACCGACGTCGGGTACACCGGGACGGTCGTCGTACCGGACTGACCGCTGGTGGTCGAGCGAAGTCGAGACCTGCAAGGATCGCGCCATGTCGCCGTCTGCCATCGAAGTGCGCAAGGTCCCGATCCACTCCGTCTCGGACGCCTCCGAGCTGACCAAGCTCGTCGACGACGGGATCCTCCGGGCCGACCGGGTGATCGCGATCATCGGCAAGACCGAGGGCAACGGCGGGGTCAACGACTACACCCGGATCATCGCCGACCGCGCCTTCCGCGAGGCTCTCGTGGCGAAGGGCGCGGACCCGGAGGCGGTCAGGGAGATCCCGATCGTGTGGTCGGGCGGCACGGACGGCGTGATCAGCCCGCACGCGACGATCTTCGCGACCCTGCCCGACGCCGAGGTCGAGGCGACGGAAGAGCCGCGGCTGACGGTCGGGTTCGCGATGAGCGAGCCGCTGCTGCCCGAGGAGATCGGGCGTCGGGGGATGATCGAGAAGGTCGCGGCCGCGGTGAAGGTCGCCATGGAGCGGGCGGGGATCACCGACCCCTCCGACGTCCACTACGTGCAGACCAAGACGCCGCTGCTGACCATCGACACGATCCGTGACGCCAAGAGCCGCGGCCACGACGTGTTCACCGAGGACACGCTGACGTCGATGGACGTCTCCAACGGCGGCACGGCGCTCGGCATCGCGGTCGCGCTCGGCGAGATCGAGATGCCCGCCGACTCCGACGTACTCCACGACCGGACGCTGTACTCGTCGGTGGCGTCGTGCTCCTCCGGGGTCGAGCTGGACCGGGCGCAGGTGGTCGTCGTCGGCAACGCGCCCGGGATCGGCGGGCGCTACCGGATCGGCCACTCGGTGATGAAGGACGCCCTCGACTCCGACGGCATCTGGGACGCCATCCGGTCCGCGGGCCTCGACGTTCCCGAACGCCCGCGCACCGAGGACCTCGACGGCCGGCTGGTCAACGTGTTCCTCAAGTGCGAGGCCTCTCAGGACGGCCACGTCCGCGGGCGCCGCAACGCGATGCTCGACGACTCCGACGTGCACTGGCACCGCCAGATCAAGGCCGCCGTCGGCGGCGTCACCGCCGCCGTCACCGGCGACCCCGCCGTCTTCGTCTCCGTCTCCGCCGCCCACCAGGGCCCCGACGGCGGCGGCCCGGTCGCCGCCATCGTGGACCTGGGCTGAGGGTTTCGCAGGGATACCCGGTGGGCCGGGGATCCCTGCAGCAGGCGCCCCCAACCGCGGCAACGGCCGGAGGCGGCATCCGTGACAATGGACCCATGAGTGAGTCGCGGCCGGTGCACACCTGGCTGACCGACATGGACGGCGTGCTGGTGCACGAGGAGGACCCGATCCCCGGGGCGGCGGAGTTCATCGAGGCCCTGAAGGGCAGCGGGGTCACGTACCTGCTGATCACCAACAACTCGATCTTCACCCGGCGCGACCTGCGGGCCCGGCTGCTGGGCAGCGGGATCGACGTACCGGAGGACCGGATCTTCACCTCGGCCCTCGCCACCGCCGACTTCCTCGACGAGCAGCGCCCGGGCGGCTCGGCGTACGTCGTGGGGGAGAGCGGGCTGATCACCGCCATGCACGACATCGGCTATGTGATGACCGACCGCAACCCCGACTACGTCGTCCTCGGCGAGACCCGCACCTACTCGTTCGAGGCGATCACCCGGGCCATCCGGCTGATCGAGAACGGCGCCCGCTTCATCGCCACCAACCCCGACGTGAGCGGTCCGAGCCACCAGGGCACCCTTCCGGCCACCGGCAGCGTCGCCGCCCTGATCAGCACCGCCACCGGCCGCAAGCCCTACTTCGTCGGCAAGCCCAACCCGCTGATGATGCGCAGCGCCCTGAACCGCATCCAGGCGCACTCCGAGACCACCGTGATGGTCGGCGACCGGATGGACACCGACATCGTCAGCGGCCTCGAGGCCGGCCTGCGCACGATCCTCGTCGGGACCGGCTCGACCCGTCCCGACGAGGTGCCGCGCTTCCCCTACAAGCCGAGCAAGGTCGTCGACTCGATCGCCGACCTGGTGCCCCTCGTGGCCGAGCTCTCCGGCGAGCAGCGCTGACTCACTCGGTCAGCCAGGCGCGGATCTCCTCGGAGTGCTGACCCAGCGTCGGCGGCGCCACGTGTGTCTCGCGTCCGCCCGAGTACGGGTTGTCGTCGAAGCGCACGGGCGAGCCCGACAGCTTCAACGGCCCGTACGCCGGGTGGTCGACCTCGAGCACCAGCCCCTGCGAGCGCACCTGCTCCCAGGCGTACACGTCGTCCATCGACCGCACCTTCCCCGCCGGGACCCCCGCCTCCAGCAGCAGGTCGAGCCAGTGCTCGGCCGGCTCGGTCGCGAAGTGCGCCTCGAGCGCCTCGATCAGCTCCTCGCGGTGGGCGACCCGGTCGCGGTTCGTGGCGAACCGCTCCTCGTCGGGGTCCAGTCCCACGACCGCCGCGAACCTCCGCCACAACCCCTCCGACCCCACCGCCACCTGCACCGGCGCCGACCCGGTCGCGAACATTCCGTACGGCGCGATCGCCGGGTGGTGGGCACCGGAGACGCCGGGCACGCGGCCACCTTGGAGCCACGCCGTCCCCTGGAACGCGTGCACCCCCACCACACCCGCCAACAGGGACGTCCGGACGACCCGGCCGACGCCGGTGCGGTGACGCTCGTGCAGCGCCGCCACCACGCCGTACGCGAGGTTCATCCCGGCCAGGAGGTCTGCGATCGGGACGCCGACCTTGGTCGGCTGGTCGATGCCGGTCACCGACATCAGCCCGCCCTCGCCCTGCGCGATCTGGTCGTAGCCCGCACGACGTGCCTCCGGCCCGTCGTGGCCGAAGCCGGTGATCGAGCCGATCACGAGTCGCGGGTTGAGCTCGTGCAGGCGCGCGACCGGGAAGCCGAGCCGGTCGAGCGTGCCGGTCCGGAAGTTCTCCAGCAGTACGTCGGCACGGCGTACCAGCGCGGCCAGCACCTCGGCGTCCGCGGGGTCCTTGAGGGCGAGGACGATCGACTCCTTGTTCCGGTTGGCCGACATGAAGTACGTCGAGTCGCGCATCTCGGTGGTCGAGCCTGTCGAGACCGTCTCGCCGGCCCACGGCGGTCCCCAGGCGCGGGTGTCGTCGCCTGTCTCGCTCTCGACCTTGATCACGCGCGCGCCCAGGTCGCCGAGCATCATCGCCGCCTGCGGTCCGGCCAGCGCGCGGGTCAGGTCGACCACGAGGATGTCGGAGAGGGGACCGTTGTCATCCATGCGCGCCAACCTAGACGGAATCGTCGGCGGCGGATGATTGGCTGGGTCCATGCCGGAGCACACGACGTACCGCCTCGTGCCGGCTGTCGTCGACGCCCAGCTGGTCGGCAAGCCGATCGACCTCGACGCCGACCAGCGTCGCGTCGTCGACCACGAGTCCGGGCCACTGCTCGTCCTCGCCGGTCCCGGCACCGGCAAGACCACCACCCTGGTCGAGGCGATCGCAGACCGCATCGAGCACCGCGGCGTCCACCCCGACTCCGTGCTCGGCCTGACCTTCTCGCGCAAGGCCGCCGAGCACCTCCGCGACCGCGTGGCCGCGCGCGTCGGGCGCACGATGTCGGGGTCGACCTGCTCGACGTTCCACTCGTTCGCCTACGGCCTGATCCGGCAGTGGACGCCGCGCGAGCTGTACGACGAGCCGCTGCGCCTCCTCAGCGCACCGGAGCAGGACGTCGTGCTCCAGCAGATCCTGACCCGTGAGGCGGAGTCGATCGTCTGGCCCGAGGCGATCACCGGTGCGATCGGCACCCGGGGCTTCGCCACCGAGGTCGCACAGGTGCTCGCCCGCGCCCAGGAGAAGGGTCTCGGCTGGGAGGCCTTGCGCGAGCTCGGACTGCGCGAGAGCCTCCCCGAGTACGTCGCGGCCGCGGCCTTCATGGAGCAGTACGACGTGGTCTCCGGCCACCAGAACTTCCTCGACTACGCCAGCCTGATCGCCACCGCCGTCCGGATTCTCCAGGACCCCGACCAGCCGGTGCGCGACGAGCTGCGGCGCCGCTACACACACGTCTTCGTCGACGAGTACCAGGACACCGACCCCGCCCAGGTCGCCCTCCTGAGGGCGATCGCGGGCGACCACGTGACCGGTCCGGGCGCTCCGGCCCGCGAGCTGGTCGTCGTCGGCGACCCCCACCAGTCGATCTACGGCTTCCGCGGCGCCGAGGTGCGGGGGATCCTCGAGTTCCCGCAGTCCTTCCGGCGTCCCGACGGGGGTCCGGCCGAGGCGGTGGTGCTCGGCACGACGCGGCGCTTCGGCTCCCACATCCTGCGCCCCGCACAGCGGGTGGCGGCCCGGCTGCCGGTGCCCGCCGGCATACCGCGCCAGGCGCTGGAGCGGTTCCTCGGGCCGACCTCGGAGGCGGACGACGACGGGCGTGTCGAGCTGCTCACCTTCGACACCGACCGGGCCGAGGCCGAGCACCTCGCCGACCTGCTCCGCCGCGCCCACCTCGAGGACGGTCTGGCCTGGTCGGAGATGGCCGTGCTGGTCCGGTCGGGCCGCACGACGATCCCCGGGCTCCGCAGGGCGCTGCTCGCCGCCGGTGTGCCGGTCGAGGTCGCCTCCGACGACACGCTCCTGGTCCGCGAGCCGGCGGTCGCGCCCCTCCTCGACGCCCTCGCCATCGCGGTCGACGCCGACGTCGCAGACCCTGACGATCCGGCGTACGTCGACCCTGCCCGTGCCGCCGACCTGCTCGCCTCGCCCCTGGCCGACATGGACGCCTCCGACGTACGCACCCTGGCCCGCGGCCTGCGCGCCCGCGAACGTCGGGAGGCCGGGGCCGAGGGCCGCACGCCGCGTTCGTCGCCCGACCTGCTCCGCGAGGCGCTTCTCGACCCCGGCGTGCTCGCCGACCGGAGGGACCCGACTGACGCCGAACGCCGCGCCCTGGCCCTCGCCCGCCTGCTCCGCAACGTTCGCCACGAGCTCGCCGACGGAGCCACCGTCGAGCAGGCGCTCTGGGTGCTCTGGGACGGCACGCCCTGGCCCGAGCGGCTCCGCGCTGTGACCCGGCGCGGGGGGGTGGCGGCCCGGATGGCCCATCGCGACCTCGACGCGGTGGTCGCGCTCTTCGACGCGGCCGCCCGCGCCGAGGACCAGCAGGAGCACACGTCGGCCGAGACGTTCCTGCGCACGTTGCGCGCCCAGCAGATCCCGGCCGACACCCTGGCCGAACAGGGCGTGCGCGACGACGCCGTACGCCTGCTCACGGCCCACCGGGCCAAGGGCCTGGAGTGGCCACTGGTCGTCGTCGCCCACGTGCAGGAGGACGCCTGGCCCGACCTGCGGCGCCGCGCGACGCTGCTGCGCGCCGACCGGATCGGCGTCGGCGGCACGCTCGCCCCGCCGACCACGACCCGCGAGCTGCTCGCCGACGAGCGACGCCTCTTCTACGTCGCCTGCACCCGCGCGCGGCGACGGCTGGTCGTCACGGCGGTCGCCTCGACCGACGACGAGGGGGAGCAGCCGTCGCGGTTCCTGACCGAGCTGTACCCCGATGACGACGGTCACCGGATCACCCACGTCGCGGGGCGCCCGCGCCGGCCACTCTCCCTGGCCGGCCTGGTGGCCGAGCTCCGGCGCACCGCCGCCGACGCGAACAACCCCGAGCCGCTCCGCGACGCCGCCGCGGCCCGGCTGGCGAGGCTGACCCGGGAGCACCGCGCCGGTGCGGTCCGGGTGCCCGGCGCAGACCCCGCGACCTGGTGGGGCACCCGTGCCTGGAGCGCGGGCGACCGCCCGCTCCGGCCTGCCGACGAGCCGGTGGTGGTCTCGGCCAGCGCACTGACCAGCCTGACCCTGTGCCCGGCGCAGTGGTTCCTCAACCGTGAGGCCGGCGCTGAGCGGGCGACCACCCAGGCCCAGGGCTTCGGCAACGTCGTCCATGCCCTGGCCGATCGGATCGGTCGCGGCGACGAACCGGTCACCGGCCGCACGCGCAGCGAGGTGGTCGACGCGCTGATGGCGCACGTCGACGACGTGTGGGGCCAGATCCCCTTCCGGACGCCGTGGTCCAGTGGGCGCGAGCGCGAGGAGGTCCGGCACGCGCTCGACCGCTTCCTGGTCAAGCACGAGGCAGCAGCCCGGGCGCTGATCGCCACCGAGGTGCCGCTGCGAGCCGAGGTCGACCTGCCCGACGGCCAGCGCGTGCTGCTGCACGGCTACGCCGACCGGCTCGAGCTGGACGCCCAGGGCCGGATCGTCGTCGTCGACCTGAAGACCGGCAAGGGGAAGCCGACCCAGGCCGAGATCGACGAGCACCCCCAGCTCGGGCTCTACCAGCTGGCCGTCGAGCACGGCGCGGTCGAGGGTCACGGGGAGCCCGGTGGTGCAGAGCTCTGGCAGCTCCGTCAGGAGGTCGGGGGCGCGATGCGTGTCCAGGAGCAGGACCTTCAGCAGCCCGGCGCCGACGGCCTGCGGATCATCGACCGGCAGCTGATGGAGGCTGCCCGTCGGTTGCGCGCCGAGGAGTTCCCGGCCCGGCCCGGCACGCACTGCGACTACTGCGCCTTCGAGCGGTTCTGTCCCGCACGCACCGCCGGGACGGTTCTCTCATGAGCTCACCCCACGACGTTCTCGGTCTCCCCCGCCCCGTTCCTCCGCCCGACAACGCCGCGGGGACCCCGAGATGAGCCGGGAGATCCGCACCCCGGCCGACCTGCGCGCGGTGATGCGCACCGACTACGAGGTCAGCCCCCAGCAGTGGGCCGCGATCAGCGCCCCACTCGACCCGGCCGTCGTGATCGCGGGAGCCGGATCCGGCAAGACCTCCGTGATGGCCGCGCGCGTGGTGTACCTCGTCGTCACCGGCCAGGTGTCGCCCGACCAGGTGCTCGGCCTGACCTTCACGACCAAGGCCGCGGGCGAGCTCCGCGGCCGCATCCGCGACGCACTCGAGTCGGCCGGGTTCGCCCGGGGTGTCGTCGGCGAGGAGGGCGAGGAGGAGGTGCTCGAGCCGATGGTGGCGACGTACAACGCCTACGCCGCCTCGCTGCTCACCGAGCACGGACTCCGGATCGGCCACGAGCCCGACACGCGGGTCATCGCCGACGCCGCCCGCTACCAGCTCGCCGGCCGGGTGATCGACCGGCACAGCCGGCCGGTGGAGGCGCTCTCGGACAGTCCGCCCCACGTCATCCAGTGGCTGCTCGCCCTGGACGGCGCGATGGCCGAGCACCTCGTCGACGTCGTGGACGTGCGCGGCTTCGACGCGCGCGAGGCGGCGCTGTTCGCCGCCGAGCTGACCGGCAGCGACGAGGACAAGGTCGCCGAGGCGTTCGCCCGGCGCGAGGAGCTGCTCGACCTGGTCGAGCACTACCGGCGACAGAAGCGCGACCTCGGGTTGATGGACTTCTCCGACCAGATCGCGCTGGCCGCACGCCTGGCCGCCGAGCACCCGATGGTCGGAGCTCTGGAGCGCGAGAAGTACCGCATCGTCCTGCTCGACGAGTACCAGGACACCTCGGTCGCGCAGGCGCTGATGCTGTCGCGGCTGTTCTCCGGGCCCGACGCCGGATCCGGCCGGGGGCACGCCGTCACCGCGGTCGGCGACCCCAACCAGGCGATCTACGGCTGGCGCGGCGCCTCGGTCTCGAACATCCTGCGCTTCGGCGAGGACTTCCCGAGCGCGAACGGCTCGGCCGACGTCCCGACGTACCCCCTGACGGTCAACCGGCGCTCCGACACCCGCATCCTCGACCTCGCCAACCGGTTGGCCCAGCCCTTGCTCGACGGTTTCGCCTCCGTGCAGCCGCTCGACCCCGGCTGCGACGATGCGGGCGAGGTGCAGGTCGCCGTCCACGAGACGTACGCCGAGGAGCTGGCCTGGCTGGCCGAGCGGGTGCGCGACGCCCACGACGCCGCCCCCGACCGCGGCTGGCGCGAGATCGGGGTGCTGGTCCGCGACAACGCCCATGCCGCCGACGTCTTCGACGCCCTCACCTCGCGGGAGATCCCGGTCGAGATCGTCGGCCTCAAGGGCCTGCTCCGGTTGCCCGAGGTGGCCGAGGTGCTGGCGACGCTCACGCTGGTGCACGACCTGAGCGCCAACAGCGAGCTGCTGGCCCTGCTGACCGGTCCGCGCTGGGCGGTCGGCCCGCGTGACCTGGCGCTGCTCGGCCGCCGCGCGCGCGAGCTCGCGGACGCGCAGTCCGGCCGGGGCACATCCGGCACGATCGAGGAGGAGCTGGCCCACGCCGTGGCCGGAGCCGACCCGACCGAGGTCGTCTCGCTGACCGACGCACTCGACGACCCGGGCGACCTGCCCTACTCGGAGGCGGGTCGCGAGCGTTTCGCCCTGCTGTCGGCGGAGCTGCGGTCGCTCCGGGCGCACGCCTCGGAGTCGCTGCTCGAGCTCGTGCGGCGGATCATCGACACCTGCGGCATCGACGTCGAACTCGCATCGTCGGTCAGCGACGCCGCCCGCGCCCGGCGTGAGAACCTCGACCTGTTCGTGAAGGCGGTGGCCGAGTTCCAGGCGGTCGACGGCGCGGTGACCCTGCCCGCCCTTCTTGCGTGGCTCGACGCCGAGCTGGACGGCGAGGGCCTCGACGTCGCCACGCCGACGCCGGCCGACTCGGTGAAGCTGCTGACGGTCCACCGCGCCAAGGGGCTCGAGTGGGACTCGGTGTTCGTAGTCGGCGCCTGTGAGAGCCGGTTCCCCCACACCACGAGCCGGGGCATCTGGCCGACCCGTCAGGAGTTCCTGCCGACTCCCTTACGCGGCGACGAGCGAGACCTGCCGGCTCTGCCCGGTCACGACGCCGCGGCGATGAAGACCTTCCGTGAGCGCACCAAGCAGCACGAGGCGACCGAGGAGCTCCGGCTCGGGTACGTCGCGTTCACCCGGGCCCGGCACGCGCTGGTGGTGTCGTCGTACCTCTGGAAGGACGACCGGAAGACCCCGCTCGGCCCGTCGCCGTACCAGATGATGGTCCGCGACCTGCTGGGCGAGTGGGGCGAGGAGCCGCTCGCCTGGCGCGACAAGCCGGCGAGAGGCACGCCCAATCCGTTGTCCGCGACGGTCCGCGAGACGGCGTGGCCGGTCACCGAGCAGACCGCCGAGGCGCTGCGACGGCTCGACGCCGCCGAGCGCGTGCTGGCACACCTGGAGACCGACGGCGCCGAGGCGCCGGAGCCCGACCTCGTGCATGCCGCCGTGGTGGCCGACTGGGACGAGACACTCGAGCGGCTCCTGGCCGAGGCCCGGCGCGAGCAGGCACCGGTGGTCGACGTCCCTCTCCCGGCCAGTCTGTCCGCCACCGCGCTGGCGCGGCTGCGTGACGACCCCGACAGCTTCGCGGCCGAGCTGGCGAGACCCATGCCGCGCCGGCCCGCGCCGTCGGCCCGGCTCGGCACCCGGTTCCACGAGTGGGTGGAGTCGCGGCTCGGGCAGCCCGACCTGATCGACCCGGATGAGCTGCCCGGCCGCGCCGACGCCGAGCTGGACGACCGGATCGACGACTATGCCGACCTGCGTGCGCTGATGGAAGCGTTCGAGCAGGGACCCTTCGGCCACCGCCGGCCGTATCGGACCGAG
Source organism: Nocardioides sp. (assembly GCF_036503465.1). GTDB lineage: Bacteria > Actinomycetota > Actinomycetes > Propionibacteriales > Nocardioidaceae > Nocardioides. The sequence goes on along the minus strand of NZ_DASXWU010000014.1, from coordinate 34,213 downwards.
GCGCCGTTCGCCCTGGTGCTCGCCGGCCAGGTCGTCCGCGGGCGGATCGACGCGGTCTACCGCGAGGACGACGGCTCCTGGCTCGTGGTCGACTGGAAGACCTCCCGCACCGAGACCGCCGACCCGCTCCAGCTGGCGATCTACCGTGTCGCCTGGGCCGACCTCGCCGGCGTCTCGCTCGAGCGGGTTCGGGCGGCGTTCCACTACGTCCGTAGCGGGCACCTCGTCGAGCCGCCCGACCTGCCCGACCGGTCCGCCCTGGAGCAGCTGGTCAGCCTCCGCCCCGTGGTGTGAGGCGCACCGGAGGGATCCCCGGCGAGCCGGCAGCGCGAGCCGGCCTGGGGCCCGCCAGCCCGAACGGCCACGCCGGGCCCGTCGGATCAGGCTCCCAGCGCAGCCGTCAGCGCGATCTCGACCATCTCCCCGAACGTCTTCTCCCGCTCGGAGGCGCTCGTCTGCTCGCCGGTGACGATGTGGTCCGACACAGTACAGATCGCCAGCGCCCTCCGGCCGTGCTTGGCCGCGAGCGTGTAGAGCGCGCTGGCCTCCATCTCGACGGCGAGCACGCCGTAGTCGACCATCCGCCTCGTGAGCTCCGGCCGGGAGGCGTAGAACGAGTCGCTGGAGAACAGCAGCCCGACGTGTGCGTCGGTGCCGCGTGCCTCGGCCGCCTCGACGGCGCCCCGGAGCAGACCGAAGTCGGCGACGGGGGCGTAGTCGTGCCCCTCGAACGTGATCCGGTTCATCGAGGAGTCCGTGCAGGCGCCGGAGGCGATCACCACGTCGCGGATCGCGAGCATCTCGGTGAGCGCACCGCACGAGCCGACCCGCACCACCGTCTGCACGTCGTACGACGTGAACAGCTCGTGGACGTAGATCGCGAGCGAGGGCTGCCCCATGCCGGAGCCCTGGACCGAGACCCGCTGCCCGCGCCAGGTGCCGGTGAAGCCGTACATGCCGCGCACCTCGGTGTAGCAGTGCGCGTCGTCGAGGAACGTCTCGGCGATCCAGGTCGCCCGTAGCGGGTCTCCCGGCATCAGCACGACCGGGGCGATGTCTCCTGCGGCGGCTCCGATGTGAGTGCTCAGGACGGGTTCTCCTCGTTCCGTCCGCGGGCGACCATCGCCAGCGAGTACAGCGGGCGGTCCTGGGTCTCGACGTACACCCGCCCCAGGTAGCTGCCGATCACGCCCATCATCAGCAGCTGGATGCCGCCGAGCAGGAACATCCCGACCGTGATGAACGCCCAGCCGGGCACGGTTCTCTCGGGCATGAAGATCCGCACCCAGACCACCCAGAGCGCGCCGATCACGCTGAGCAGCGAGATCAGCAGACCCATCCGCGAGATCAGCCGGAGCGGGAACGTCGAGAAGCCGAGGATCCCGTCGGCGGCGAGCTTCAGCATCGTGCGCAAGGGGTACGACGACGAGCCGGCGTGGCGCGGATCGCGGTCGAACGGCACCGCCTCCTGCCGGAAGCCGACGTGTGCCACGATCCCGCGCAGGAAGCGGTCGTGCTCGCGGTAGCGGATCACCTCCGCGACGACGCTGCGGTCCATCAGCCGGAAGTCGCCGACGTTGCGTGGGATGTCCACCGAGGCGAGCCGGGTGAGCAGCCAGTAGAACCCGAAGGCCGTCCCACGCTTGAACGGCGAGTCGCGCCGGGTCCGGCGCTGGGCGTAGGCGACGTCGGCGCCGGACTCCCAGGTCTCGATCAGCCGCAGGCTGACCTCGGGTGGGTCCTGGAGGTCGGTGTCCATGATGATCACGGCGTCGCGTCCGGCGGCCGCGTCCAGTCCGGCCGTGACCGCGATCTGGTGCCCGAAGTTGCGGGCCAGCGAGATGACGGTGACCCGCTCGTCGGCGGCTCGCAGGTCCAGGAGCAGGTCGAGCGAGCCGTCGCGGCTGCCGTCGTCGACGTAGACGAACTCGAAGTCGAGATCGGGGCGCTTGTTCGTCGCGGTCACCAGCGCGTCGTGGAAGGCGTGCAGACCGTCGGCCTCGTCGTGCACCGGCAACACGTAGGCCAGCAGGCGGCGGGCGGCGGTCATCGGTCCGGTCTCCAAGTGTGCTCGGGGGCCCGACGATACTGCCCGACCCTGGCAAGCGGACCAGGATCATCCTTCCGGCGGACTCCGAGGAGGCCGGGCGCAGCGCACCATGGGCGAGCATCCGGGTCACACCGGGTGCGGTTCGTTGACAGCTCCACCGAGAGGACTCACACATGAGACATCGCCTGATCGCCGCGGGGGCCTCCCTGGGGCTTGCCCTGATGAGCACACAGCTCGTCGCATCGACCGCCGACGCGGCGCAACCCGTGGCCCGCGCTGCTGCACCGATCATCAAGGCGAAGGTGACCGACAAAGCGATCAAGCTCAGCACGAGCTCGATCCGCGCAGGGCTGGTCACCTTCAAGGCCGTCGACAAGAAGACCAAGGGGTCCGCGGTCCTCCAGGTGTTCCACCTCCATCCCGGCTACACCCTGCAGGACCTCAGCGCCGACTTCGGCCCGGCGTTCTCGGGTGACACCGCCGCGATCGCCCGTCTCGATGACAACGTCGACTGGCTCGCGGGGGCGGAGGCACGGGCGAACAAGCCGGGCTGGTTCCAGGAGAAGCTGACCAAGGGCAGCTACGTGTTCATCGACCAGAACCAGCAGGCTCCGATCTTCTCCGTGCTGACGGTGAAGGGCAAGGTGGTTCCACGCCAGCGGGTCGCGACCCAGGGGACGATCTCGACCTTCAGCTACGGCTTCCGCACCGACGGCACCATCCGGGCGAACGGATGGGTCATGACGAGGAACCGCGCCGACCAGCCGCACTTCATCGTCCTCCAGCACGTGAAGGCGGGCACCACCCGGCACCAGGTGGTCAAGTTCTTCAAGACGGGCGGCCAGGGCAGGCCGACGTGGGCGCTCCGGGGGAGCACCAGTCTCGGCGTGATCTCGCCGAACAGGAGGGCAGCCTGGCACCTCGACCTGCCGTCGGGCCGGTACGCGCTGTTCTGCTTCTGGCCGGACCGGTTCTCGGGGATGCCGCACGTGGCCATGGGCATGATCGACATGGTCAACCTGCACTGACGGCCGAGCACTGATACAGACGACCGGGCCGGGGCAACCCCGGCCCGGTCGCTCGCGTCGTGGCTGCGGTACGGACCTACTAGCCTCGGCCGGGTGAACTTCCCGCACCTGGAGCTGGCGGCCGATCCCCACGACAGGGTCGGCGAGCACCGGGCCGACGAGGCCTGGCTGGACGAGGCGTGGGCGGCTCCGGAGACCCGGGTGCTGGTGGTCGCGGGCAGCCGGGTGAGGCCGGTCGACGGGTCCGTCCCGTGGATCGCGAGCGAGGAGATCCCCGAGTCCGCCGGCGCGGGCACGCGGGTCCTGCTGGGCGAGCGGGACGGCCGGGTGTGGTTCGCCCACGTCGTCGACTCGTCGTACGCCGAGGGGGAGGGGTGGGTGGGCATCCGCGACCTGCTGCCACACCTGGCCGGAGCCGGGGTCGAGCAGGCGCCGCTCGTCTTCCACGCGATCGGGCTCGCGGAGTGGCTGTTCGCCACGCGGTTCTGCCCGCGCTGCGGTGGACCGTTGGAGCCGCGGCTCGCCGGGCACGAGCTGGAGTGCGCCGAGTGTCATCGCCGTCAGTTCCCGCGCACCGACCCCGCAGTGATCATGGCGATCACGCACGGTGAGCCGGGATCGCCTGACGAGGAGCTGCTCCTCGGCCGACAGGACGTCTGGGCAACCGGCCGCTACTCGACCCTCGCGGGGTTCCTCGAGCCGGGGGAGACGCTGGAGGACGCCGTACGCCGCGAGGTCGCCGAGGAGACGGGGATCGTCGTGGGCGAGGTGACCTACTTCGGCAACCAGCCCTGGCCCCTGCCGTCGAGCCTGATGCTCGGCTTCCGCGGTCGTGCGGAGTCGCGCGACATCCACGTGGACGGGGTCGAGATGCAGGACGCCCGGTGGTTCACCCGCGCCGCGATGCGCGAGGAGACGGCAGCGGGGACGCTCGTGCTCCCGGGAGGCGTCTCGATCAGCCGGTCGCTGGTCGAGGACTGGTACGGCGGCCCGTTGCCCGGCTCGTGGTGACGAGCCGGCGATCAGGAGGCGAGCGCCGCCAGCTTCTCCTTGACCTGCATCACCGACGGGTTGGTCTGCGCGGAACCGTCCGGGTACACCAGCGTGGGGACGGTCTGGTTGCCGTTGTTCACGCTCTCGACGAACGCCGCCGCCTCGGGGTGCTGCTCGATGTCGACGACGTCGTAGGCGATGCCCTCGCGGTCCATCTGGCCCTTCAGGCGGTGGCAGTAGCCACACCACGGGGTGGAGTACATCGTCACCGAACTGGCCACCGCGGCGGTCATCTCAGGGCTGTCCCTTCTCGCGTCTAGTGTGATGTCATCTTCAACCATTCTCCTGCAGGAGTTGTTCCCCGCGTGACCGACAGCCCCCACCCGCCCCGTGACCTGCTGGGCGCGCTCGACCCGGAGCAGCGCGAGGTCGCAGAGGCGCTGCGCGGGCCGGTGCGGGTGCTGGCCGGCGCCGGCACCGGCAAGACGCGGGCGATCACCCACCGCATCGCGCACGGCGTCGCGCAGGGCATCTACGTCCCGACCGAGGTGCTCGCGGTCGCCTTCACGACCCGCGCGGCCGGCGAGATGCGCGGCCGGCTGCACCGGCTCGGCGCGCCGGGCGTGCAGGCGCGCACGTTCCACAGTGCCGCGCTGCGGCAGCTGCGGTGGTTCTGGCCGACGACGTACGGTGGTGAGCTGCCGACCCTGACCGAGTCGAAGATCCCGCTGGTCGTCGGCGCGGCCCGGCGGCTGAGAGTGCAGACTGACCAGGCGTTGCTGCGCGACCTGGCCTCCGAGATCGAGTGGGCCAAGGTCAGCAACGTCGGCCCCGACGACTACGCCCGGGTAGCCGGCGGGCGCGGGCGCGCGGTGGCGGGGCTCGACCACGAGACCGTGGGCCGGCTCTTCGCGGGCTACGAGGAGGTCAAGCGGTCCCAGGCACGCATGGACATGGAGGACGTCCTGCTGCTCACCGCCGGCATGCTGGCCGAGGAGGAGCGGGTCGCCGCGATGGTGCGGGCGCAGTACAAGTGGTTCGTGGTCGACGAGTTCCAGGACGTCAGCCCGCTCCAGTCGGCGCTGCTCGACTTGTGGCTCGGCGGCCGCGACGAGATCTGTGTCGTGGGCGATCCGGCCCAGACGATCTACTCCTTCGCCGGCGCCGACGCGTCGTACCTCCGCGCCTTCCCGCGCAAGTTCCCCGGTACGACGTCGGTCGAGCTCTCGCGCAACTACCGCTCCTCGCCCGAGGTGGTCGACGCCGCCAACGCCGTCCTCGCCGGCACCGGGTGGACGCCGGTGCGGCTCCGGGCCCAGCGCGCCGCGGGGCCACCGGTGCGCTACACGCCGGCGCCCGACGAGGTGGCCGAGGCCGATGCCGTCGCCGACGCCGTCGGCGCGCTGATGCGCGACGGCGTGCCCGCGTCCGAGATCGCGGTGCTGTTCCGCATCAACGCCCAGTCCGAGGCGTTCGAGGAGGCGCTGGCCTCGCGCGGCCTGCCCTACGTCGTGCGCGGCGCCGCGCGGTTCTTCGAGCGGCCGGAGGTGCGCCAGGCGGTGACGCTGCTGCGTGCCGCCGTGCGCACCGACGAGCGGACCGATGAGGGCGGCTCGTCGCTGCCCGACCTGATGCGGGCCACCTTGGCCGGCATGGGCTGGGCCGCCGAGGCGCCCACGACCCGCGGTCAGACCCGCGACCGGTGGGAGTCGCTCCAGGCGCTGATGACGATGGCCCAGGAGGCGGACGAGACCTCGCCTTCGGACTTCACGGCGTCGGACTTCCTGGCGGACCTCGACCGGCGCGCCGCCGAGCAGCACGCCCCGGCGGCGGGTGGAGTCACCCTCGCGACCCTGCACGCGGCGAAGGGGCTCGAGTGGGACGCGGTGTTCCTCGCCGGGATGCACGACGGCGCGATGCCGCTGACCCACGCCACCACCGACGCCGAGATCGAGGAGGAGCGTCGCCTCCTCTACGTCGGGATGACCCGGGCCCGCGAGCACCTCGTGCTGTCCTGGGCCGCCGCCCGGACGCCCGGAGGCCGCGGCAACCGGCAGCCGTCACGGTTTCTCGACGCGCTGCTGCCGGCGTCGGCGCGGGCGGCGAGCGCCAAGCCCAAGGGGCGCCGGGCCGCTCACTGCCGCGAGTGCGGACGTCCGCTGTCCAGCGCGGCGGAGAAGAAGCGGGGCCGCTGCGCCGACTGCCCCGCGTCGTACGACGAGGAGCTGTTCGAGCGACTACGCGCCTGGCGCAAGGCGCGCGCCGACGAGGAGAGCGTGCCGGCGTTCGTGGTGTTCACCGACGCGACCCTGCAGCTGATCGCCGAGCAACGCCCCACGTCCTCGGCCGGCCTGCTGCGCATCAGTGGTGTGGGGCCCGCCAAGCTCGAGCGGTACGGCGAGGAGCTGCTCGAGGTCGTCGGCCAGGACCTGGCGGGACTCTCCGGGTAACGACCTGGCAACTTTCTTCGGAAAGAGGCACTAAATGGTTTGCCGCTTACGACGGCACCCCGGTAGCGTTCCTCTCACGACGTAGCCGACTGCGCACTACGACCCGTGGCTGGGTCGGCGCCCGAACACCGAAGGAGGTGGCCCGCATGATCGACATCAACCGCACGATGAAGGCTCAGAAGCCGTCGTTCGGCATGCCCGCGTATGGCCAGACCTCCCTCGAGGCCACGGCCATTTCGGCGTTCGCCGGCGTTCAGGTGTCGACGTGCGCCCGTGTCCGCCACATCGGTGACATGGGTCTCGCGACCGCCGAGGGCGACTTCCCGGGGACCAGTGCCTGGAGACCATCGACCTGTTGACCAGTCAGCAGAGATCGGCAGCCTCCAGGCCGCGGAACCCGTCACATGGGATCCGCGGCCTTCGTCATTTCCACCGAAGACTTCCCACTCAGAAGCGATCAGGTCACACAAGGAGGTGAAAGACATGACCATCACTGTTCTCGACCGCCGGGACGGGACCACCGACGCGCTGCTGCCTGCGACGCTCGGCGAGCTCCACGACACGGCCGAGACGGTGCCCGACGAGCTGCTGCCCTGCCGAGTCAACGACTCGGACCTGTGGTTCGCCGAGTCACCGGCCGACGTCGAGTACGCCAAGGCGCTGTGCCAGGACTGCCCGGTGCGGGACCTCTGCCTCTCCGGAGCACTGGAGCGGCGCGAGCCCTGGGGCGTCTGGGGCGGAGAGCTGTTCCTCCAAGGAGTGGTGATCCCCCGCAAGCGTCCGCGCGGGCGCCCGCGCAAGAACGAGCAGGCCGCCTGATCGGCAGATCGGCGGGCGACCGGCCTCGGACGACGGCCACTGTCTACCCATCCACCACCTGAAAGCACTTCCTTGATCACTCACCAGAACGGAAACAAGATCATGATGAATCAACTTCTTCACGAAGACCTCGCGCGCGCACAGATGGCCGCGCGCCTGGGAGAGGCGCAACAGCTGCGTCGTGGCCGCCAGCAGGCGGCGGCCCGGCGGTTGAGCCGCAAGGCCGAGCAGGCCGCGCGGCAGGCGCGTCTGGCCCTGGCCCGCGCCATCTGAGGGGCACCGCCTCGACCTGATCGCGAGTGTTCCGAAGGCCCGGTACGACCACGTCGTACCGGGCCTTCGCACGCCCGGGCCGGGCTAGCCTTGCTCAGGTGAAGACCTGCGACTTCTGTGGGAAGCAGGCCGACGACGCCGAGGCGATGACCTGGGTGACGTCGGTGGAGAACGGTCGCCGGAAGACCTACTGCGACACGTGCTCGCGCGAGCACCTCCGCGCGATCGAGAGCAAGCTCGACGCGGAGTGGTGGTGAGGCTCAACCCCACGCGCAGCCGCAGTGCGGATGGCGCAGCCAGTCGCGCCGGCTGACCTCGAGGTCCGCGGTCACCGTCAGCGTGGCCGACCGGAGACCGGGTGTCCCGCCGTCGAGCCGGCGTACGACGTCCCGGACCGCCCATGCGGCCCCGATCTGCACGAGGCACGGGTCGGGGTCGGTCGCCGGTGCGGCCGGAAGCTCGTCGAGCTGGTGGAGCACGGTGGCGCGACGCGGGTCGCGGTCGCCGAGGTGGGCGTCGACGCAGCGGAGGCACGCGCTGCGCCCGGGCTCCACGAACGGCCCGATCCTGACCGAGCCGGGCAGGATCGCGAGCCACAGGTGGCAGAGGTCGTCGCGGACCATCGCGTCCGAGAGGGAGCGGTGCGGCTCGCCGACGGTCGCGACCAGCCGGGTGGGGGAGTCCACGGACCGTGACAGTCCCGCCGCGGCGCAGGCCCGGACCACGTGCGCCTCGACCGCGGCGTCGACGGTCAGCGTCACCGGCGGCCGGGAGCGGGCCGCCTCCCGCCGGCGGCTGCTGGCGGCGGCGTCGATCACCCAGCCCTCGGTGACCAGGTCGTCGACCAGGTCGCGCAGCGCGTCGGGGGGCGGACGGTCGAGATGGGTGAGTGCCTCGAGGAGTCCGGGTCGGTCGGCCAGGACGAGCCGGTCGGGCGGATCCAGCCCGACCTGGAGGTGCCGGTCGTCCCGGCGTACGACGCGGAGCCCGTCGCGGAGCACGGGTCGGTTGAGGTCCGCCCAGGTCTCCGGTCGTGACGCTCGTGGTGGTCGTGCCTGTCGTGTCATCGACCGACGGTGTCACAGGGTCGGCCGACTCGACGGCGCCTCTCCACAGGACCCGGACATGCGGAAGGCGCCACCCCGGGGTGGCGCCCTCCGATGAGGTCTGTGCGGGGTCTCAGGCCTTGCCGAGGATCCGGTTGAGGTTCGTGCCGCACACGGGGCACACGGCCTTGGCCATGCGGGTGCCCTTGTCGTTGACGCGCACCTCGCCACTCGCCTCGCGCTTGGCCTTGCACTTGACGCAGTAGAACTCGCCGCTCCAGGTCTCCGCCATGACGGCCTCCTTGCTTGTTCTCTTCTTCGGTCGTCGCGACGGGGGATCAGGGGAAGCCCGCCGGGACCGGGCCACACGTGGCTCTCGGTCGTTCCGACCCTACGGCACGCGGGGGCACGCGTGCATTCGGCGCACCGGTGAGCGTGGAAGACGTCTATTTCACGCTCAGGCCACGCTCAGCCCGGATCCGGGCCGCGACCCGGGTCCAGGGGGGTCTCAACGCTGACCAGGGGCGGCGGCGACCGGGGTTCGCCGGGCGTTGAGACCCTCCCTGTGGGGGAACCGTGGGTGGCCCGAGAGATGGCGAGACGGGGACCCGGGGACCGAACGCCGTCTGCCTTCCCCTTGCGAACGCCGTCCGGAATCCCGGGACCCCGTCTGCGGAGCACGCTAGGAGCGCGCGCCGGACCGGGTCAACGCGTCCGGGCGGGTTCGACCCTTCGGCTGTGGACAAGCCTGTGGACAAGGTCGGCCGAGCCTGTGGAGAACCGGGCGAACGCGGGGGACCGGCTGGGGAGGCGCTGTGGACCCCCGTCGACCGGGCCGCCGGTCGTGCTGGCTGACCAGCGAGAATGTCGTGCACCGGGTGTGGACGGAAATTCCCACGCCTGGGGACAAGGGGCTCAGGATCAGCGAAGGGAGCCGGATTGAGCGCGGGTGGGAAGACGGCGTACGACGGCCCCTACGAGGACGGGCCGGTGGCGGCTCTGCGCCGCGTGGCGTTCCTGATGGAGCGGGGCCGCGAGGAGACGCGGCGGGTGCGGGCGTTCCGCAACGCTGCGGCCACGATCCTGCCGTTGCCCGCCGACGAGGTCGCCCGGCGCGTCGATGCCGGCACCCTGACCGAGCTGGCCGGGATCGGTCCGAGCACCGCCGCGGTGATCGAGTCCGCCGTACGCGGGCAGCGGCCGGAGCGGCTGGCCAGGCTCGAGGCGGAGCACGCAGGGCCGCTCGCGCCGGGCGGACGGGAGCTGCGCGCCGCGCTCCGCGGCGACCTGCACTCGCACTCCGACTGGTCCGACGGCGGTTCGCCGATCGAGGAGATGGCGTTCACGGCGATCGAGGTGGGTCACGAGTACCTGGTGCTGACAGACCACTCGCCGCGGCTCACCGTCGCCAACGGTCTGAGCGTCGCCCGGCTGACCAAGCAGCTCGGGGTCGTCGACGCGGTCGACGAGCACCTGGCCGGCTCCGGGTTCACGCTGCTGAAGGGCATCGAGGTCGACATCCTCGACGACGGCAGCTTGGACCAGGCCGACGAGCTGCTGGCCAGGCTGGACGTCCGCGTGGCCAGCGTCCACTCCAAGCTGAAGATGGACCCCGACCTGATGACCCGGAGGATGGTCGCCGCGATCCGCAACCCGAGGACCAACGTCCTCGGCCACTGCACCGGGCGGCTGATCACCGGCAACCGCGGCGTCCGGCCGGGCAGCACGTTCGACGCGAGGGCCGTCTTCGGGGCCTGCGCCGAGCACGACGTCGCCGTCGAGATCAACTCCCGCCCGGAGCGCCGCGACCCGCCGACGAAGCTGCTGGAGCTCGCCCGCGACCTCGGCTGCCTGTTCTCGATCGACTCCGACAGCCACGCCCCCGGGCAGCTGGACTTCCTCGACTACGGCTGCGAGCGCGCCGAGGCGGCGGGCATCGACCCCGATCGGATCGTCAACACCTGGCCCCGCGACCGCCTTCTCGCCTGGGCCAGGAAGCGATAGTACGGATCGCCACGCTCCCCTGGCCCGGCGTGTCGCGTGCGGCGTGATCCGTACTATCCGCCACGGCCTGCCTACGCCGTGGTGTCGGCGGGGGCCGTTACCGTTTTCGCCATGACAACCACGCCCGGAACGAGCCGCCCGGACGTGGAGGTACGCCGGTCGAAGCGGCGCCGCCGCACCGTCTCGGCGTACCGCGAGGGCGATCGCATCGTGGTGCTCATCCCGGCCAGCCTGAGCCGTCGCCAGGAGGCGGAATGGGTGGAGACCATGGTCGCGCGGGTGGAGAAGGCGGAGGCGCGGCGGCGCCCCAGCAACGACGACCTGATGGAGCGCGCCCGCACGCTCAGCCGCACCTGGCTCGAGGGTCGCGCGGTGCCCGCGACTGTGCGCTGGGTCGACAACCAGCGCAGCCGCTGGGGTTCCTGCACACCGCTTGACCGGTCGATCCGGCTGTCGCAACGGCTCCAGGAGATGCCCGCCTGGGTGGTCGACTACGTGCTCGTGCACGAGCTGGCCCACCTGATCGAGGCCGGCCACAACGACCGTTTCTGGGCGTGGGTCACGCGCTATCCCGACTGTGAGCGGGCCAAGGCCTGGCTCGACGGCTACTCAGCCGGGGCCAGGCTCGAGAGCTCGGCTGTCCCCGCGGTCTGACGTTCGGCGCTCACTCCTGGCGAGGCGTGTCGTCCGCGCCGCCGGAGTCGTCGAGGCCGCTGTCGAGCAGGTGTCGCAGCTGGGCGTCGAAGTCGTCGGCGCTGAGCTCGTCGGGAGCCTCGGAGCCCTCGCGGAACCCCAGGGGGTCGTCCAGGTCGGCGTCGGTGGGCAGCAGGTGGGGACTCATCCAGACGCCGTCGCGGGCCTCGACGCCCTGGCGGGTGCGCAGCGAGCCCCACAGGGTCGAGGCGTCGCGCAGCCTGCGCGGCCGCAGCTCGAGCCCGACCAGCGAGGCGAAGGTCTCTTCGGCCGGCCCGCCCGCCGCGCGGCGACGGCGTACCGCCTCCTGGAGCTTGCCGGCGTTCGGCATCCGCTCCGCCGTGGCCTGGCTGACGACTTCGTCGACCCAGCCCTCGACGAGGGCGAGCGCGATCTCGAGCCGCTTCACGGCGGCGTCCTGCTGCGGCGAGCTCGGGATGTCGAACAGCCCGCCCTCCATCAGCTCCTGCATGTTCTGCAGGTTGCTCGGGTCGACGCCGCGCAGGCGCTCCTCCATGGTCTGCTGGATGCGGTCGGTGTTGATCTCGATGCCCTGGGCGTAGTCGGTGACCGCGCCGATGACGTGGTCGCGCAGCCACGGCACGCCGGCGAACAGCCGCTGGTGGGCCGCCTCGCGCAGCGCGAGGTAGAGTAGGACGTCGCTCTCCGGTACGTCGAGACCCTCGGCGAACCGGGCGACGTTGGCCGGGACCAGCGCCGCCTTGCCCGGAGCGCCCAGCGGTACGCCGATGTCGGAGGCCGACACGACCTCGCCGGCCATCGCGCCGAGACCTGATCCCACCTGGGTCGCGAGCATGGCGCCGACCGCCTTGCCGAGCATGGCCAGGATCGGGCCACCCATGCTGGCCGCCTCGGCGGGCAGCGCGTTGCCGAGGGCGCCGACGGACGAGGCCGCGATCGGCTCGACCAGCACCTTCCACACGTCGGTCGTGCCGACGACCCACTCGGCCCGGCTCCATGCCGCGGTCGAGGTGACGCCGGAGGGGAAGTTCGTGGTCTCGTCGAGCCAGTGGTCGGCCAGCCGGACCGCATCCGCGATCTCGTCGCGCTGCTTCTGCGACGGGGTCGGGTCGGTCTGCTGCGCGACGGTCTTGCGGGCGGTGTCGACGGCCAGGTCCCAGTTCAGGGGGCCGTCGTAGGGCTGCATCATCGACTGGATCTGGCTGAACAGCTGGCCGAGGTCCGGTGCACCGCCGGCGAAGAACTGCTCGAACGGCGTACCCCGGAACGGGTTCTGGTCGTCGGGCGGCGGTTGCTCGGTCATGGTGCCAACGGTACGCGGTCGGCGGTTAGGGTTTCTCTCGTGGCGACCTCCCCTTCCAGCGCCCCTACCGGGCCGGATCCGAGCGCATCCGCCGACCGCGTGCGGCTCGTCGACCTGCGCGAGACGGCGCTGGATGTGGCCGAGGTGGTCGCGGCGCTGGACGATGCGACGTCCGGTGGTCTCACCCTCTTCGTCGGGCGCGTCCGCGACCACGACCACGGGCGCGACGTGCGCGGTCTGGAGTACTCCGCCCACCCCACCGCCCTCGACGCGCTGCGCCGCGTCTGCACCGACGTCGCCGAGCGGTACGACGTCAACGCGGTCGCCGCGGTCCACCGGGTCGGACGGCTCGCGATCGGCGACATCGCGGTGGTCGTCGCGACCACCTCGGCGCATCGGGGCACGGCGTTCGACGCCTCGCGGGACCTGATCGACACCCTCAAGGCCGAGGTGCCGATCTGGAAGCACCAGAGCTTCGCCGACGGCACCGAGGAGTGGGTCGGCACGCCCTGACCGCCCTCGGGCGCGCCTCGCGGGCGGCCGCGCACGCGATCCTTACCCTGGGCGGGTGGAGATCCTGTGGTGGCTGGCGCCGCCGGCCGTGGCGACGGTGCTGGCGATGCTCTGGGTCTCGTGGCTGGGCCGCGAGGGGCGGGGAGAGGTCGACCGCGAGGTCGCCGTACGCCGGCTCGATGCGGCGATGTCCAGGCCCACCCGCGTCGTGCCTCGCGCCGTACCGCCGCGGACGTCGCGATCGGGCGAGCGCAGCACCGGCGTGGCGGTCCGGCCGTCCAGCCGCGCGGCCGCTCGCCGATCGGCCCGCGACGCCGCCACCCGTCACGCGTCCTGACTTCCGCCGGGTGAGAGGCTTGCCCGCATGACGCAGCGCACCTGGGCCGCTCTGCTGGCCGTGCCGCTGTTCATCGCGCTCGGGCTGTTCACCGCGGTCAACCCGCTGCCGTTCGTCACCTACGCACCCGGTCTGACCCTGAACGTGCTCGGGGACAGCAACGGGAAGCCGATCATCGACGTGCGGGGCCATCGCACCTACCCCGACGACGGCCAGCTGCGGATGACCACCGTCTCGGTCACCCAGCGGGACGCCAAGCTCGACCTCTTCACGTTGATGCGCACGTGGTTCTCCCGCGACGAGGCGGTCTATCCCTACCAGATCCAGTACGGCGACAGCGGCAGCCAGCAGCAGGACGTCCAGGAGGGGCAGGTCGAGATGATCAGCTCCCAGGACGCCGCGATCGCGGCCGCGATGCGCGAGCTCGGGTACCACCCGAAGCCGGTGCTGGAGGTCCTCGCGGTCACCCCCCACATGCCTGCGGACGGCAAGCTCCGCACCCGCGACGTCGTACGCCGCTTCGACGGGACGCGCGTGACGGCTGCGACCCAGCTGGTCAAGCTGATCGCGAAGGTGCCCGCCGGCCGGGCCGTGCCGATGACCGTCGACCGCAAGGGGAAGCCGGTCACGGTGCGGATCGCGCCCACGGAGCAGGACGGCCACAAGCTGATCGGGATCCGGCTCGGGCTCGGCTACACGTTCCCGTTCGACGTGAAGGTGAACATCGACCAGGACATCGGCGGCCCGAGTGCGGGCCTGATGTTCTCGCTCTCCATCTACGACACGCTCACCCCCGGGTCGCTGACCTCCGGCGGCAGGGTCGCCGGCACCGGCACCATCGACGGGCAGGGACGCGTGGGGGAGATCGGCGGAATCCAGCAGAAGATCGTCGGGGCCCGTCGGGACGGGGCGCAGCTGTTCCTGGTGCCGCCGGCGAACTGCCCCGACGCGCTGACCAGCGACCACGGGTCGATGCGGCTGGCGAAGGCGCCGACCCTCGAGAAGGCGATCGCCGAGGTCACCGCCTGGGGCAAGAACCACGACGCCAAGCTGCCGCAGTGCACCGCATCCGACAGGCCGGCCGCATGAGCCCGGACGTGCAAGCGGACGAGGGCCTGGCGACAGCCGTGCTCGAGATCGAGCGGCACGCCGCGGAGGCAGGCTGGGACCAGCCGGCCCGCCTGTTCGCGCTGGTCGAGACCGCGCAGCTGGCCGAGCGCGAGCCGCAGCTGGCCGACACCCTCGGCGAGACCTCGTTGACCCCGATCGAGCAGGAGGGGCTGGCCGCCGGGCGGCCTCTGGAGGACCAGCTCACCGCGATCACCTGGCCCGAGACCGTGCACGGCTGTGCCGCCCTGGTCGAGCGCGTCGTGCTGCCGCCGGACGTCGAGGCCGAGCTGCCCGAGGAGCCGGCACGCGCCGCGTCGTACGCCGCGGAGCACCCCGACCGGCAGGAGGTGCGGATCGTCGCCGCCGCGACGCGCACCGGCGCGTCGTACTGCGCGATGCGGCTGCGCGCCCACGACGACGACACCTCGGTGCTGACCGGACCCGACCTGGTCCCGGGGCTGCTCGACCTGGTCCGGGCCACCCTCGACGAGCCGGGCGCGCTCGCCTCCGGCGAGGACGGCCCCGATGAGTGAGGGCACCGAGGAGGACTTCGACGACTTCCCGCCGCGCCGGTCGCGCCGGGCGCGGATCCTGCTCTTCTCGATCCTCGGCGTGATCGTCGCGTTCTTCCTGGTCACCCTCTTCGCCTCGCTCTACACCGACCGGCTCTGGTACTCCTCGGTCGGCTACTCCGGGGTCTACGACACGATGCTGTGGACCCGGGTCGGGCTGTTCTTCGGCTTCGGCCTGCTGATGGCGATCAGCGTCGCGGTGAACATGGTGATCGCCTACCGCGCGCGGCCGTTCCACCGACCCGACTCGCCGGAGCAGACCGGGCTCGACCGCTACCGCGACGCGGTGGCGCCCATCCGGGTGGTGCTGCTGGTGTCGGTCGCCTCGGTGATCGGGCTCTTCGGCGGCGTTGCCGCCAACGGGAAGTGGCGCACGTTCCTGCTCTGGGCCAACCGCGAGCCGTTCCACTCCTCTGACGCCTACTTCCACAAGGACGTCGGCTTCTACGTGTTCACCCTGCCGTGGTTGCATTTCGTGGTCAGCTTCGCGATCGCGGTGCTGGTGCTGTGCGCGGTCACCGCCGTCGTGGTGCACTACCTGTACGGCGGGATCCGGCTGCAGTCCTCGACCTCCGAGCGGATGTCGACGACCGCCACGGTCCAGCTCTCGGTCCTCGGCGGACTGGCGCTGCTGGCCAAGGCCGTCGGCTACTACCTCGACCGGTTCGACCTGGTCACCGGCTCGGGCTCGGTCGTGTCGGGCATGGGCTACACCGACCAGCACACGCTGCTGCCGGCGCGGAACATCCTGGTCGGGGTGGCGGTGATCTGCGCGCTGCTGTTCTTCGTGACGGCGTGGCGGCGGGTCTGGCTGCTGCCAGGGGTCGGCATCTCGCTGCTGGTGGTCACCTCGATCCTGCTCGGGCTGATCTGGCCGGCATTCGTCCAGCACTTCCAGGTCAACCCGAACCGGCCGGACAAGGAGGCGCCGTACATCAGAGAGAACATCGCCGCCACCCGCACGGCGTACGACCTGAACTCGATCAAACTGGTCAAGCAGCGGACCGCGCCGGCGACGGCGGCGACGGTGCAGGAGCTGATCGACCAGACGACGTCGGTGCCGGTGGTCGATCCGTCCCTGATCTCGCAGGCCTTCGCCCAGACGCAGGCGGTGTACGGCTACTACCAGGTGCGCGACCCCCTGGACGTGGACCACTACCCGATCGACGGCGTCGACAGGGCCGTCGTCATCGGGGCGCGCGAGCTCGACCAGAGCGGCATCAACACCAGCGACCAGAACTGGTCGAACCTGCACACCGTCTACACCCACGGCAGCGGCGTGATCGCGGCGTTCGCCAACCAGCGGCCCGCGGACGACGCGGAGGAGAGCGGGCAGGTCCAGTGGGCGCAGGGCCGGGACGCCGGCCAGGACTCGCTGGAGAAGTCCACGGGTCACTTCGAGACCCGCATCTACTTCGGTGAGAACAGCCCGAGCTACTCGATCGTGGGCAAGGCGCCGGGGGCCGCGGACACCGAGATCGACCTGGCGTCGGCCGGCACCCAGAGCCGTACGACGTACGCCGGCGGGGGAGGCGTCGGGGTCGGCGGCTTCTTCCACAAGCTGATGTACGCCATCAAGTTCGGCGACTCGAACTTCCTGCTCTCGTCGCGAGTCGGGCCCGACAGCAAGGTGTTGTACTACCGCGACCCCGCCGAGCGGGTCGAGAAGGTCGCTCCGTGGCTGACCCTCGACGGCGACGTCTACCCCGTGGTGGTCGGCGGCAAGATCCTGTGGGTGGTCGACGGGTACACGACCACCGACCACTACCCGCAGTCCGAGCGCGACTCGTTCTCCGACATGACCAGCGACGTGGTCGGTCGCCCGCCGGGGGTGCGCACCCTGCCGACCGACCAGATCAACTACATGCGCAACGCCGTGAAGGCGACGGTTGACGCCTACACAGGGAAGGTCACCCTCTACGCATGGGACGAGTCCGACCCGATCCTGCAGGCCTGGCGCAGCGCCTTCCCGGGCACCGTGCTCGACCGCGACCAGATCCCCAGCGACCTGCTGCCGCACCTGCGCTACCCCGAGGACCTGTTCAAGGTGCAGCGGTACCAGTACGCGCGGTACCACGTGACGGACGCCAACGAGTTCTTCACCGCGCAGAACCAGTGGCAGGTCTCGCCCGACGCCATCGCCAAGGACGAGAACCAGGCTCCGATCCGGATGTTCGTCCCCGACCCGAGGACCGGCGCGCTGACGTGGTCGCTGACGTCGAGCTACGTGCCGAACAACAAGACCAACCTGGCGGGCTTCGTCTCCGCCGACTCCGACCCGACGTCACCGGACTACGGGACGGTCACCGTCGAGCAGCCGCGCGGCGACCTGAACGGGCCGGCGCAGGCCTACAGCCAGCTGGTCTCCGACCCGCGGATCAGCCGCAAGACCCAGTCGTTCCGGCTCGGCGACGCCACCCCGTCGTACGGGAACGTGGTGTCGATGCCGCTCGCGTCCGGGATGATGTACGTCGTACCGGTGTACGCCGCGCGGCAGCAGACCTCGAGCTCGTCGTACCTCACATTGAGGTACGTGATGGTTTCCTACGGCTCGAAGGCCGGGATCGGCAACACCCTCGTCGACGCCATCAGCGACATGGTCGGCAACACGCCCCCGCCCGCCAACAACGGTGGCGACCACAACGGCGGCCACCACGAGAAGAACGGCACGCACAACGGCGCCAAGAGCGCGATGGCCAGGGCCCATGCCCTGCTCGAGAAGGCCCAGCGCGACTTCGCCGCCGCCGACCGGGCGCTGGCCGACGGCAAGGGTGCCGAGTGGGTCCGGCTCAACCACCAGGCTCGCGCCGAGGTCGCCAAGGCACTGAACCTCCTCAAGTAGGGACTTCTTGTAGAGCGCTCGGGTGTGCCACGAGGCGGGCGGGTGCGGCACCGTCGCGGCCACCCGCGATCAGCCCACTGTTGCCTGATCAAGCAATATCTTGAATGGATCGACCAGTCCCTCCGCCGAGGGCAGGTCGCCGGCTGACACCGGACCGGAGGAGCCGCATGACCGAGCAGGTGCAGCACGACGACGTCGCCGCAGTCCATCGACGTGGTGTCCGTATCGACATCGACCGACTGTCCCGGCAGGCCAGGCTCCGCAACCGCGACCAGCTGACACTCCTGGAGGACGTGTCGCTCACGCTGGCTGCCGGCGAGCTCGTCGCGATCGTCGGTCCCAGCGGCGCGGGCAAGACGACGCTGCTGGAGGCGGTGGCGGGCATCGCCCCGGCGAGCTCGGGCACGGTCCGTTTCGACGGCGTCGATGTGTATGAGAACCTCGGCACCTTCCGCAGCGTGCTGGGCTACGTGCCACAAGACGACATCATCCACGCCGACCTGCCCCTCGCGCGAACGCTCAGCTACGCGGCTCGGCTGCGGCTCCCGTCGTCGACCACGGCGGCGGAGATCGACAGCACGGTCCGAGACGCCCTCGAGGCCGTGGGCCTGACCGACCAGGCCCAGGTCCGGGTCGCGTCTCTGAGCGGCGGCCAGCGCAAGCGCGCCAGCATCGCCGTCGAGCTCCTCACCGACCCGCACGTCTTCTTCCTCGACGAGCCGACGTCGGGCCTCGACCCGATCACCGGCTCCGAGCTCGTCGGCCGGCTGCGTGAGCTCGCCAACCGATCGGCGACGGTCGTGTTCACCACGCACTCCGTCGACGACCTTGCGACTTGTGACCGAGTCGTGTGCGTGACGCGCGGCGGACGGCTCGGGTTCGTCGGCACCGTCGACCAGGCGCTGGCGCTGCACGGTGTCGGCTCGGTACACGAGCTCTATCGCTATGTGACCGATCCGGAGGGCACTCACCACCCGGACGCCGTGGTCGTGGCCGAGGCGGCACCGGAGGTGTCTGCCTCACCCATGAACAGGCGACCGGTGGCGAGCGGGCTCACGCAATGGGGTGTCCTGACCCGACGCACCATGGAGACCCTGGTGCGCAACCGCCTGACCCTTGCCATCCTGCTCGGGTCGCCGGCGATGGTCATCGGCATGTTCGCGGTCCTCTTCCAGCCGGGCGCCTTCGACTTCGGGGACCCGAGCCCGAGCTCTATGGTGATGGTCGGCTTCTGGGTCGTCTTCGCCGCCTTCTTCTTCGGACTCACCTATGGCTTGCTCCAGATCTGCACCGAGCGGGCGATCCTGCGCCGCGAACACCTTGTCGGACTGCGACTCGGCGCCTACGTCGCGTCCAAGGTGACGGTCCTGGTGCCGTTCCTCCTCGTGGTCGTCATCGGGATGCTGGGTGTGCTTCGCCTCCTGGACCGCCTGCCCAGCCGTTCGCTGTCGACGTACACCTCCATGGCGGTCGGCCTGACCCTGTGCTCCGTCGCGGCCCTCGGCCTCGGCCTGCTCACCTCCGCCACCGTCGAGACCGTGCCCCAGGCGACATTGGCCCTCCCGATGCTGTGCTTCCCAGCTGTGCTGTTCTCCGGCGCCATCCTCCCGGTGCACCTCATGGCGGGAACCGGCGCAGCCCTCAGCACGGTCATCCCCACCCGATGGGCGTTCGAGGCCATCGGCCGCGACCTCGGCGCGCGCCACATCCTCGCCGACGGCGGCTCGCCACTCGGCCCTCCGCTGCTTCAGTCCTACGGCAACGCGGGCACCCAGCCCATCGGCATCTACTGGCTCATCCTCGCGGCCTTCGCCGCCGTCTTCCTGGGGGCGACCTGGGCAGCACTGGTCCGCAGCGCACGGAAATCACAGCGCTGACTCATGGGAGTACGCCGACCGCGGCGAGCACCTCGGACTCGTTCCGGAACGCCTCCGGGTCGAGTGTCCCGAGTCGGGTGCGCATCGTCTCGACGAAGGCCCGGCGTGACTCCCCGTCCCACGTCGCGAGGCGCCGGCGGCTGGGTCCCATGTTGGTCATCCGGCTGATGAACCGTTCCGTATCCGGGTGATCTGACCATGCGAGTCGACGGGTCCGGATGTGGTCGAAGCCTGCCCGAGCGAGTACCTCCTCGAGCTTGCCGAGCGTGTCGATCGCCTCGCGATCCACAGCGGGCGGAGAAGTAGCAGGGGGCGCGCCGAATTCGTCGAGTGCATCCATCCAGATCTGCTCGGACGGCGTACCGCGGGTCCGGCCCCACCCTGCCACCGCGACGGCGCCACCTTGCCGCAGCACTCGAGCCACTTCTCCGAACATCAGGTCGGGTTCCTCGATGTACTGCAGGACGAAGGTCACGAACACAGCGTCGAAAGCCTCCGACCCGAACGGCAGACGACTCGCATCGGCAACCACGCGAATGCCGAGGCGCGCCCGACGCACCATGCCTTCGGCGCGGTCGGAGACGACCACGCGAGCCCGTGGGGCCGCGGCCTGCAGGACGGGCGCCAGCGAACCCACTCCGCCGCCGACGTCCAACACGGCCAGGGCCTCGGCCAGCGGCACCATCGCGACCAGTTGCCGGTTCGCAGGCATCAACACCTGCGCCCAGTGGGTCTCGTACTCCGCTGCCACCGACGAGAACAAGTCGGCAAGAGGCAAGCCCATGGCCGCAGAATAAGAACACTCTCGGGTCTGATCCCAGAGCACTTCGGGTCAGGTGGGAACCATTCGCGCTCAACTGCGTCTTCACCGGATGAGGGGAAGGGACCGGGAATGGAGGACGACGTGACCGAGGTTGCGACCGCAACGCGGACCACCGCGGACCACGCCTGGTTCTCGGAGCAGGTGGAGTCGACGCTGCCCGAGCTGTACGGCGCCGCGGCCCGGTTGTGCCGCAGCCGCGCCGACGCCGAGGATCTGGTCGCCGAGTCGCTGACCAAGGCCTGGCAGGGCCTGCCCTCACTCCGCCGCCGCGAGGCGTTCCGATGCTGGGTTCTCCAGATCGTCGCCAACACATACTTCTCGCAGTACCGCAGGGCGCGCACCGGTCCCGAGATCGACAACGTGGGTGCGGATGCAGCCGACTTCTCGCTCTTCGAGAGGCTGCACCAACCCATCCTGCTGTGGTGGGGGAACCCGGAGCAGGAGTTCCTCAACGGCCTCCTGCGCGAGGACCTCCAGCGTGCACTCGACCAGCTTCCGGCCCAGTACCGGACCGTGGTCGTCCTCGTGGACATCCAGGAGATGCGCTATCGAGATGTCGCCGACTGTCTCGAGATCCCTGTCGGGACCGTCCGATCGCGCCTGGCCCGGGGAAGGGGGCTGCTGCAGCAGCACCTCTGGCAACACGCCCTCCAGGCGGGACTACGCCCAGATGGCACAGATGAAGGAGAGACGCCTTGACGCATCTCGAGATCCAGAACTGCGAGGACGCGCTGCGGGTGCTCGCCGAGCACCTGGACCAGGAGCTGGACGAGCATCTCGACAGGCAGCTCCTGGAGCACCTCGACAGCTGCCGGTCGTGCTACTCCCGCTCGGAGTTCGATCGACGGCTCAAGGCTCAGGTCAAGGACCTGGGGCGCGAACCGGTGCCCGGAACAGTCGTCGACCGCGTCCATGAACTGCTGCGCGAGTTCGCGCTGCCCCCCATCGTTTGACCGACACCACCCAACCCATCTGAGAGGACCAGCCATGGTCGTGATCACCTCTGACCAACGCGACGTCATCTTCGACGCCGTGCAGGCGATGTACACGTCGGTCGCCCGCGACCCGAGCAAGGGCTACCACTTCCCGACCGGTCGTCTCGCGACCGAGTACGTCGGCTATCCAGCCGAGCTGCTCGACCGGCTGCCGGCGGCGGCGGTCGAGTCCTTCGCCGGGGTCGGCTACCCGTTCGCAGCCGACGTGATCGCCGCCGGCGACACCGTGCTCGACATCGGCTCCGGGTCCGGCACCGACCTGCTGCTGGCGGCACTGGCCGTCGGTCCGAGCGGCCGAGCCCTGGGCTTGGACATGACCGAGGCAATGCGCGAGAAGGCCCTGGCCAACGCTCGCGCGGCCGGCATGCCGAACGTCGAAGTGCTCGCGGGAAACGCGGAGCACTTCCCTCTACCCGACCAGTCCGTCGACGTGGTCACCAGCAACGGGGTGATCAACCTGGTGCCCGACAAGCGGGCGGTGATCACCGAGATCTACCGAGTGCTCAGGCCCGGCGGCCGGGTGCAGATCGCCGACATCGTCGTCAACGACCTGCCGTCGGCAGCATGCCGCGCCAAGCCGCAGCTGTGGGCCGAGTGCATCGTCGGTGCCACCACCCAGGCCGACTACTTGCACATGTTCATCGATGTCGGCTTCGTCCACGTGGAACACCTGGGCGATCTCGACTACTTCGCCGCCAGCAGCAGCGCGTCGACCCGCAGCACCGCCGACGGGTTCGGCGCCCACAGCATGGTCATGCGCGCCCACAAGCCCGAGTAGTGCCCACAGCCCGAAGTACCGCCCACTCTCCAGGAGACCGTCATGACCACGTCGACCGACCACGTCGAGCGCAACGGCGTCAACATCACCCAGCTCACCCAGACCGTCGGCGCGATCCAGGGGGAGCCGTCGATCGCAGAGTTCCGCTTCCGGGCCACCACCAGCTGGCAAGGCGGCGGGCGGAGCAGGACCGAGATCGGGGGCTTCTACGGCGCCGGCGGCGAAGACACCACCCGGACCGCGCCGTTCACGCTCGTCGGCGACGAGCCACCCGTCCTGCTCGGCGGCAACTCAGGGCCGAACGCCGTCGAGGTCGTCCTACACTCGCTCACCTCGTGCCTCACGGTCGGGTTCGTCTACAACGCCGCCGCCAGGGGCATCACGGTGCGCAGCCTGGATTTCGACATCGAGGGTGAACTCGACCTGCACGCCTTCCTCGGCCTCTCGGATGACACCCGGCCGGGCTACCAGCACATCGCGATCGAATACCACGTCGACGCCGATGTCTCGGACGAGCAGATCGACGAGCTGTGCAACTACGTGCAGCGCACCTCGCCGGTGCTCGACATCGTCCGCAACCCCGGTCGAGGTCACCGTCGCACGCAAACGCTGACGACGCCTGCGCGGCCCGACGTTCCATCGTCGGGTCGCGCAGTCAGCCGGGTGATGTCGCGGGAGCCACGTGGTCGCTGTTCTTGCTCTCACGCATGTGATCGTGAAGGCCCAGATATCGCTCCGGGTGTGGTCGACGCCCGCCTTCCTGCGTGAGCCACTGTCGCGCCAGGTCGCGTCCGACTCGTGTCAGCTCGCGGGCTCGGCCGAAGTCGATCGGAGAGACGTGGAGCGGGCAGGGTGTGGGCAGCACGATCAGATCGACCCGGTCGGCATAGAAGGCGACGTCGGCGGCGAGACGTTGGTGCGTGAGCAGAGTGAGTGCGTGAGTCGCGACCCCCCAGGGGGTGCGTGGAAGGTGGGTGAGTGCGCAGGCGTATCCGGAGGTGAGGACGTAGACGGTGTCGGCGCCGGCGAGCACCGCCTGGGAAACTGCGGAGTTGTTCGCCAGACCTCCGTCGACGAGCACCTTGTCCTCGTGGATGACCGGAGGGAAGACGGCTGGGATGGCGCAACTGGCCAGCACCGCACGACGTGCGTCGCCCGTGCTCAGGGCTACCTCGCGGCCGGTCAACAGATCGGTTGTGACAACGACCAAGGGGATCGGGGCGTCCTCCAGGGCGTCGTACTGCAGGTGTTGGTCCAGAAGGGCACGGAGTCCTCGGTCGGAGCAGACGCCGGTGCTGCTCCCCGCCAGCGCAGTGAGTGTCTGCCGCGGAGCCAAGCTGAACACCGTCCGCGCCCGAAGGCGTGCCCATACACCGCCCAGGGCGTCGAGCCCGTCGGCATCCGGGCCGTGGCCGGCGATGAAAGCGCCGTTGAGGGCGCCGGCCGAGGTGCCGACGAGCAAGTCAGGCTGGATGTGGAAGTCGGCCAGCGCCTGCAGCATGCCGACCTGGATTGCGCCGAGGCTGCCCCCACCGGACAGCACGAATGCCGTGGTCACGGCTTCTCGGTCTCGACATCGCGTCGCCTGAAGCCCGCCGGAGCGCTTGCTGCCGCGCGGAACACCAGGAAGGGAAGAGCGATGTTCGTCAGGAAGGCAACCAGCGTGTGCCGTGTCGTCGCGGTCATGGCGTCTTCCTCTCCGTGCGTCACGAAGCGGCCCGCCCTGCATCTGAAGCCGTGAACCCGCCGTGCATCCGGAGTGTCCGGTCGAGGACGATTCGAAAATTCGTCGTCACTGATGGGTGTGGGAGGTCGGCAGGTTCTTACCCGGCGTCGTCGGGGAGACCGCAAGGACTTGCGTCCGAGCACGCGCGCGCAGCTGGCGAATCCGGCCTCGAGATGTCCGCGCGTCGGCTGTGGCGGATCACGACCGAACGGGATCCGCCGTCAGCGCGTGGCCAGGGTCATCTCGTGAGACTGCGGCGGTGCGGGTATCGAGTATCGACGCTGAGCTTGTCGTAGATGAGGCTGGATGTGAGTGGGGCGGTTCGGGGAGGTTTGCCGCACTCTCACGTCCGGTCTCGGGGCCGCCGGGAGCGCTCATGGAATCGGGTGTGAGATTCGGTCGAGCACGTCGGTGAGGGTGCTGGTGGCCGACAAGAACGGCGAGTGGTTCGAGTCCAAGACGATGGGCTCTGTGCCGAGTCGCCGCACGGAGACCGCGTGCAGGAACGCCGGGGTGATGGCCCGGTCGTGTTGGCCGGCGATGACGAATCGGCGTCCTGGCGGGAGTTGTTGCAGGGGATACGGACGATCCCACAACGAACTCGAGTTCTGTGCTCGAAGGCGGTCGAAGGCCCAGGCCGCGTCGCGCGGCGTACACATCCCGTAGAAGGTCGTCACCGCCTCGTCGCGGGAGTCGAAGTAGACCGCGCCGTCCCTTCGGGTCACTGTGGCGTACGCATCAGCGGCGCCCATCTCGGGTGCCTGGTCCCACGGCATGCCGTCGACATTGGGAACGACGGGGCACAAGAAGACCGCTGCCTGCACGGGTCGGCAAGCGATGACCAGTGGTATCACCATCCCACCCAGCGAATGCCCGACGAGAACGATGCTGCGGCCGGGTTCGTCCGGCCATGCCGCGAGCACTGCGTCGCGGTAGGTGAGAAAGGTCGCGCCGCCGTCCTCGACGGGCAGGTCCATCGTGACGACATCGTGGCCGAGGGCCCGCAGCCGGGGCTCCAGGCGTTCCCAGCACCAGGACCCATGCCAGGCGCCGTGGACGAGCACGAACATAGCCATCTCCGAACGTTAGGGCGGTGCACAGCGAACATGAACGGTCCAGAAGGCCCGCACCCGACGCTCCAGCAAGATGACTCAGGGGGTGCGGCGCCTGCGTGGCCACGGTGAGCGGACGTACTGGCGACTGCGGGTCGTGAATGATGGGGCGACGTGACCCATTCCCATCGTGCGCCTTCCGGGGACGATCTCCGTATCGGTCGGGGTGTTCGGCTTGCGCTGCTCGCGGCTTTGGCGGTTGTGGGGGTGGTGACGGTCACGGGTGTGATCTTGCTGTGGCCCGACGGCACCAAGCTCGCTGCCATCCGGCAGCACACCCCCTTTGCCGCGCCGGGGGTGACAACCACGACGGCCCGCGTCACCCGCGTCGCGCCTGCCTGCAAGGGCGCGGACCAGGCAGGCGAGAGCGCAGGTGGTTGCGGGACCATCGAGGTGCGGGTGCTGGCAGGAGCAGGTGCGGGTGACCGGGCAGAGGTGCGGATCGCACCGGAGGTCACCGCCTCCGGGATCGGCGCCGGTGACGTGGTCCAGCTGGTTCGGACGCCGGCGCAGCACGGCCAGCCGGCGTCCTACACCTACGACACGACCCGCCGCACATCCTCGTTGTTGTGGTTGACGGTCGGGTTCGTTCTGGTCGTCCTGGCAGTGGCACGCCTTCGCGGCATGATGGCGCTCATCGGTCTGGGCTTCGGCGCGTTGACGATCTACTACTTCCTGGTCCCAGCGCTGTTGGTGGGTGAGCCGCCGATCCTGGTGGCGGTGGTGGCCGCCTCGGCGATCATGTTCGTGGTGCTCTACACCACGCACGGTCCCAGCCTGCGGACCAGCACGGCGCTGGCGGGCACGCTGGTCGGAATCGTGCTCACGGCGGCCCTGTCGGTGCTGTCGGTGGGGTACACCCACCTGACCGGGATCGCCGACGAGACCGGGGGCATGGTGTCGACGTTCGCGGCAGGGCTGGACTTCCAGGGCCTCTTGGTGTGCGGCGTCATCCTGGCTGGGCTCGGCGTTCTCAACGACGTGACGATTACCCAGGCCTCCTCGGTGTGGGAGCTGCGTGCTGCCTCGGCTTCGGGCACCCAGATGTCGCGGCGCCGACTGTTCGTCAGTGCGATGCGGATCGGCCGGGACCACATTGCCTCGACGATCTACACGATTGCGTTCGCCTACGCCGGTGCGTCTCTGGCTGTTCTGCTGCTGTTGACCATCTACGACCGGCCTCTGATCCAGCTGATCTCCAGTGAGTCCCTCGCCGAGGAGATCGCCCGCACCCTGGTCACTGCGACCGGTCTGATCCTGGCTGTACCGGTCACCACCGCCATCGCGACGCTGGTGGCCTCGGCCGCGCCGGACCAGGCAACGAGCCCTCTCGAGTCCCGACCGGAGTGATGGGGCTGCGCCGATCACTTCCAAGCCAGCTGGTGACCCAGATCGTCGACAGAGATGCCCTGTGCGTTCGCGACTCGCTCGAGCGTCGCGAAGACCTTGCCGTGGACATCGCTGACGTACTGGTCCGGGCTCGCCTTGTCGGGGTCGTGTAGGTAGGCGTCGTGTTCGTGCGCGGGCCTGACCGTGACGACAACCGAAGCGGTTCCATCGGTGCAGGTGAACTTCGCGTCTCCGGGTGGATGACAGGTCCAGCCGGGGGCAGCCAGGGACACGGGCAGCTGCTCGGGTGCTGTGGTACCTGCCGACAGAGAAGCAGCCCGCATGCTCTTCTTGCACTCGGCGGTGATGCGTGCCGGGCTCCCCTGATGCGCGGCCCGGCGGGCAAGCCTCTCCTTGACGGCCCTGCTGACGGGACCGCCTGCGCTCGGGGTCGGGATGGTCGCGAGTTTTCGTTGCGATGCAGCCGGCGTCGGGCAGTTCGTGGGGGACGGTGGCGCACCGGAGGAGGTCGCGGAGTCGGGATCCGTCGCGACGCCGGGGGTGGGGGAGGCGGAGCCGAGCGAGACGTCGAGCTGAGTCCCGACCGCGATCAGTGCGACCACGCCGGCCGAGGCCGCGAGCGCTCCCCACAGGCGCCGCCGTCTGCGGAGGCGTGACCCCGCCCGGATACCGTCGGCAGCTCGGGCCTCCAGGTCTGGGTGTACGTCGAGAACCCGGTCTCGCAACAGTCGCTCCAGATGCCTCACATTGGTCTCGTGCTCGCTCATGACGGGGTCCTCTCGTCGAGTTCCAGCAGTGGACGCAGCTTTCCCAGAGCCCGCCGCGCACGGGTCTTCACCACCGACTCGGTGAGCCCCAGATCCACCGCGGTGTCAGCCACGCTGCGGTCCTCCCAGTAGCGCAGCACGACGACTGCCCGCTTGAGGGCCGAGAGCGTCGCCAACGCGTCCAAGACGTCCAGGCGCCTGGCGGCATCGCCGTCGGTCGCCGGGAGCTCGCCGCGGGAGGCAATCTCGGTGGGCACCTCGGCGTTGCGTCTCAGGCGACGATGCGAGATGTAGACGTGGAGGAGTGTGGTCCGGGCATAGGCGAGCGGGTCCTGCTCCACCCGTTTCCATGCCAGGTACACCTTCGCGTAAGTGACCTGTAGGAGGTCCTCGGCCAGGAGCCGGTCCCCGGTCAGCAGGACTGCGGCGCGCTCCAGCCGTGTCCCAGCCCCTTGCACGAACGCCGTGAACTCCGTCTCGGCGCGTGACTCCCTCATACCCCTATTGGACGCCGTGGACCCGCTGCCGGGTGACACGTCGTTCGCACCGGATTGTGCACGCGAGCGGCGCGCCTCAGTGGGTCAGAACTTGAGGGCTCCGGTGAGCGGCAGTCGCAGCGTGCTGGGTTGCTGGGGGCTGGTGGTGACGGTGACGGTCTGTGGGGCCGCATTGTCGGCGTACGCCGCGTCGCTGGCCGCGATCACGACCCGTATCCGGTGCCCAGCGGGGAACTGTTGGACGACCCCGGGGAGAGCGACGTCGACAGGTCGGTTGACGTCTGCGACCCGTGCGGGGGAGATCAGGCGGTTCTTCAATGTCTGGGTGCCGTCCGGGGCGACGTCGTAGATCTTGGCGAAGAGAATCAGCTGTCCTGCCGGACCTGCG
The DNA here is from genome assembly GCF_036503465.1 of Nocardioides sp. GTDB lineage: Bacteria > Actinomycetota > Actinomycetes > Propionibacteriales > Nocardioidaceae > Nocardioides. The sequence continues at coordinate 5,885 of NZ_DASXWU010000014.1, read as the reverse complement.
GTCTGGCTGAGGGCGGCGCTGGGTGACTGGAGGTGGAGGGTCACGTGGGGCGAGCCGACAAGTGCCACGCTCTTCGCCAGCGGTGGACTGGTGAAGGCCGCGTACGTCCCGGGCTGGTCCGAGGGCGGGTTGTTCACCTGGTTGCCTTCGAGCCCGGAGGTCTCGGAGTAGGAGGTGGGAACCTCGGACGCGTTGGCGTAGCTTGCGGACCCGGCGAGGATCTGGTCCTGGGACGGCGTGAGCGCATCCGAGCCGGAGAAGTACAGGGTCGCGGTGGGTTGCTCGGAGAACGTCGAGCTCGTGGCGTAGGCCTTCGCGACAGCGGCGCCGGCTTTGGCAGGCGAGGTGTCGTAGGGCACCCAGTCGCGGAAGTAGGAGAAGAGCGGCCCGACCGGAGCGCTGTCGTCCCCGGCGACGTAGTGGTTCATCCAGTCCAGGAACCGGTTGCCCAGGTAGGAGTCGCGCAGAGACGCGGCGTTGAAGTCGAGCTCGCCCGGCGCGGGTGTGCCGTCGGAGTGGCCCCACGACTGCCACACCATCCTGACCGGTGTGCCCTGGGACCGAAGGGCGTGGAACGTGGACACTGCCTCTTGCAGGTTGAACAGCGTGTCCTTCTCGCCCTGGACCAGCAGGGTCGGTGCCTTCACCTTGTCGGCGTACGTCGCGACCGAGGCATGGCGGGCCAGCGCCAGGGTGGCGTCGTCGGGGTAGCCGGCGGTGCTCAGCTGGGCGGCCGACGTGCACGCCTGGTCGGTGAAGTTGGGGCAGCCGACGTCACGGGTGGGGTCGACCTGCGCACCCTGGACGCCGTCGACGACGCCCTCACCGAAGAACAGATCGATCCACTCCTTCTTCGCCACGCCCGGCGTGTCGTAGGTGACCCCGTGGGCGAGGCTGGTGTTGTTCGGCGCCAGTGAGTAGGAGAGGTCGTTCCAGGTGATCAGCGGGATCAGCGCGTCCACCCGCGGGTCCTGCATCGCGACCGCGTACTGGATCTCGCCGCCGTACGAGCCTCCGATCATGCCGACGCGGGGGTCGCCGGGGGAGTTCTGCGCCACGTAGTCGATCCGACCGGTCTGACCGGTGGTCTCGTCGGTGAAGGACCTCGTCCCGGCCAGGACGTCGACCATCTGGCTGCCCGCCCTGCCGTCCCAGTCCGGGTCGTCGAGGGTGATCTTGCAGCCGGAGCCGCCGAATCCGAGCCCGGAGTAGGAGAGGACGACGTAACCCGCCTGGGCGAAGCCCTTGCCGATGGCTGCCTGGTTGCTGTCGTCCTTGCTGCCGCCGAACCCGTTGGTGGTCAGGATCGCCGGCGCCGGGTCGGCGGCGGAGACGCCGTCGGGCCGGTACACGTCAGCGGTGATGCCGCACGGCTGGTCGCCGTTCGGGCCGATCATGACGTCGACATGAACGTGCTCGAGCGAGTAGCCGACGCCGGTCGCTTGCGCACGGCCCGCCGATGCGAGCCCCGACAGGACCAGGGCGGCCGCGCCGAGGGCGGCGATGATGGCGGGTCGGCCTCGTCTCACGGTGATCTCGCTTCGCTGAGGTCAGTGGCCTCGGTCGGATCGACGGTGGTGACGTCGATTCCTTCGCGGACCACGGGACGCTGTGTCCCTCTCGACAGCCAAACGAACCCGTACCTCGACGGTTACGCCGAGACGCTGCGGCACCCAGTGGGCGTCAGACCACTGCTGCGGTCGCGGACGAAGCGCTCTAGGCTTTGAATGCGGTCCGGCGGTGGGCCGCCCGTGACGGAGCGGACGTCGCCATGGACGAGACCACCAAGAGCTCAGAAATCACGCTGCCGGATCTGCTGGGGGCCTTCTCCTTGGCGACCGACCTGGGGCTCGGGCAGCCGATGTCGCACCTGCTCAGGTCGTGGCAGATCTCGGTCCGGCTCGCCGAGCGGATGCGTGCACCCGTCGATCGTCCCGACCTGTTCTACGTCGCGATGCTGGCGTGGGTGGGGTGTGTGGCCGACGCTCCCGAGGTAGCGGCGAACTTCGGAGACGACATCGTGTTCCGCGCCGACTCCTACGACGTCGACCTCGGCGGGATGGCGGCCCTGGCCTTCTTTCTCAGCCATGCGGGTGCCGGTGGGTCGCTCGGGCAACGCGCGCGGTCGATCAGCGCGCTGCTGGCCTCGGGTGGGAGTCGGGTCGCCCAGGGCATTCAGGGTCACTGCCTGGTGACCTCGGTCCTGGCCGAGGACCTCGGCCTGGGCACCGACGTCGCCACCGCACTCCGTCAGTTCTTCGCCCGCTGGGACGGGCAAGGGGTCCCGCGTCGCCTCGGCGGCACCGACATCGCCCTACCCGTACGCATCTTCCACCTCGCTGACGTCGTCGAGGTCTACGACCGGCGCGGCGGAGTCCCGGGTGCGGTGCGCGAAGCCCGTCGGCGCCGCGGACGACAGTTCGACCCCGAGATCGTCGACGTCTTCAGCGACGCCGCGGACGACATCCTGCGCGACGTCCCCGACGTGTACGACGCCTCCGGTCGCATCGTGGCCGAGCCCGAGCTCGCGGTGCCGTTGACCCACGCCGAGCTCGACCACGCTCTGACCGCGCTGGCGGACTTCACCGACCTGCGTTGCCCGACCCGGGCCGGTCACTCGCGACGCGTCTCCGAGCTCGCCGTGGCCGCTGCCGGCCACCTGCGCCTGTCGTCGGAGGAGACCATCACGCTCGGCCGAGCCGGCCTGGTCCACGACGTCGGGCTGCACGGCGTACCCGCCACCATCCTGATGAAGGAGACGCCGCTCACCGCGAGCGAGCAGGAGCGACTTCGGGCGAGCTCCTACTACACCGAGCGGGTGCTCGCCCGACCACCCGCGTTGGCCCGGGTCGGGGCCGTCGCCGCGTTGGCACACGAACGGCTGGACGGCACCGGCCATCACCGAGGACTTCAGGGCTCAGCCATACCGCTCCCCGGTCGAGTACTCGCGACCGCATGCGCGTTCGCCGAGCTCGTCGCACCCCGCACGCACGGCCCCGGGCGGACCGTGAAGGAGGCGGCTGCTCGTCTCCGCTCCGAGGCCACGGCCGGCCGCCTCGACCCCGCTGCCACCGACGCTGTCCTCGCTGCCGCCGGCGCCGGAACCCGGCGACCGACCCCAGGGCCGGCGGGTCTCACTGCCCGGGAGGTCGAGGTGCTCCTCCTCATCGCCCGCGGTGCCGCCACCCGCGACGTGGCCCACCAGCTCGGCATCAGCCAGAAGACCGCCGGCACCCACATCGAACGCATCTACACCAAGACCGGCTCCCACTCCCGCTCCACGGTCACCATCTTCGCGCTCCGGAACGGGCTGCTCGACCCGCTCGATTTGTAGGGAGTTCACCCGACGACGGCGCCTCCCTTCGTCCCTAGCGTGCGAGCTGCTGGATTCGACAGCAGACCCGACTGAGGGAGGAAGCCATGTCCACGAAGGCCGTCGTCAACCTGTCCACCGGGATGGAAGACCCCGAGAAGGTGATGATCGCGTACCTGGTGGCCGTAGGGGCCGCCGAGAACGGGCGCGAGACCCTGATGTTCCTGACCAAGGAAGCCGTCCGGCTCGCGCTGCCCGGCGTCGCGCTGGGCACGTCGTGCGCAGGCTGCCCCCCGATCGAGGACCTCGCCAAGCGATTCGAGGCCGCAGGCGGCAAGTACTACGTGTGCCCCATCTGCTTCAACGCCAAGGAGCTTGACGCCGAGCAGCTCATCGAGGGGGCCGAGCTCAACGGCACAGTCCCGATGTGGAACTGGATCGGCGATGAGCCCGCCACCACGTTCAGCTACTGACCGCGCGTCCCCATCGCAAGAGGAGATCCGATGAACGACACCGTCACCAGACGGCTCGACACCGCAGACCTCGAAGCCAGGGTCAAGTCGATGTACGAGCTGGTGGCCCTCGAACCGGACCAGCCCTTCCACTTCGAGACCGGCCGCGGACTCGCCGAACACCTCGGCTACCCCGTAGCCGGCCTCGACGCCATCCCGGCCGAGGCCATCGCGTCGTTCGCCGGCGTCGGGTACTTCCTCGACCTGGCCGACCTCGCGTCCGGCGAGACGGTGCTCGACCTGGGCAGCGGCAGCGGAACCGACAGCTTGCTGGCTGCCCGCTCCGTCGGATCCACCGGCACAGTCACGGGCGTCGACATGACGAGGGCCCAGCTGGCGAAGGCCACACAGCTGGCCGACGAAGCGGACTTCGGAAATGTCGAGTTCGTCGAGGGCTACATCGAGCGGCCGCCGGCCACGGCCGGCTCCGTGGACTGCGTCATCTCCAACGGCGTCATCAACCTGTCCGCCGACAAGCCGGCCGTCTTCCGCAGCGCCGCGGCAGCTCTGCGGCCAGGCGGGCGGCTCGCGATCGCCGACATCGTCAGCGCCACGCAGCTTCCCGAGGGCGTGACGTGTGACGCGTCCTTGTGGGCGGCGTGCATCGGCGGCGCCGCCCAACGCGACGACTACCTGGCGATGATCGAGGATGCCGGGTTCTCGGTGGAGACCGTCCGGGACAACGACTACCGCTTCGTCTCCGACCGCGCCGTCGGGGCGACGAGCGCCTACGGCGTGACCAGCGTGAGCATCCTCGCGCGTCGGACCTAGCCCAGCCAGCCGAAGGGGTCCGGCATGAAGGCACCGTCCCAGGTGGCGAAGCAGGCGGAGGACCACCCGACGCTGCCGCCGGGACCGGGAGAGCGGCTCGTCGGGTACGGGGTATTGGGACTGCCGTTCGCCTCCGGCCACGTCCTCGGTCTGCGCCGGTGGACCGCATCCTCGATCGGGGCGGGCTTCACCTCGGTCTGGCACCGGGACCCTGCCGGCCGCTGGACGTTCTACGAGTCGGCGGGCGCCGAAGCCGCGTGCACCCGGTACTTCGGCGACGAGGCGGACCAGGTGTACGTCGAGCGGATCGACCTGGCCTGGACGGGCGAGCGACAGCTACGAGTCCGCACGGTCGACAACGGCCACGTCGACTGGAGCATCGAGCTCGGAGCCACGCCGATGACCCGGTTGATGAGCCTCACCGGGGCGGGGCTCCCGATGCGGGCCTGGCAGTCGACCCGGGTGCTGGGCGCCCTGGGCCTCGCCGCCGGCCGGGTGCTGCGGGTGGGGACGGTGCGGCTCACCGGGGAGACCTCCAACGGCCAGCAGTTCGACGCCAACCCGCTGAAGATCTGGTCCGTGACCGCCAGCCACGCCGCGATCGACGGTGAGGACCTCGGACCGGTCGGTCCGCTGGCTGAGCAGGCACATCTGGCCGACTTCTACTTCCCGCAGCGCGGGATCTTCGCCGTCGGTCGCATCTTCGTCACCCCGCGGTCGGGAACCACGACCTCGACAGCCACCATCGGGCGGTCGCGGGAGACGGGCCGGACGATTTGAACGCGCCCGCCGACCTCCCGTAGAGTGACAGTCACCGACGCGGGGTGGAGCAGTTCGGTAGCTCGCTGGGCTCATAACCCAGAGGTCGCAGGTTCAAATCCTGCCCCCGCTACGAATTTCAGGCGCGGAACCTACGGGTTCCGCGCCTGAAAGGTTTGTGGGACTTGATCATGTGTCCACTTGGGGCCGGGTTAACCGGACTCAGCCGCAACGACGACGCCGTCTCTCGTGACGGTCGTGTCGACACGGTCTCGTGACTTCCCTGCCTGCTCCGGGATCTGCGGGTGCTCGTCATCGCTGGGTTCGGCCCAAGACTGCAGTCCTTGCTGAGCCGGGGACCGAGCCGAGGAAGCCCTGGCCTTGGTGCGCTGGCTGCATGGACCACCTCACGCAGCTCGCCCAGTTCACCACCGACGACGCCCGCACCCTGCTGCCTCAGTGGCAGGCGGCGATGCGCGCCGAGGCCAAGGCTCCCGGCACGATCGACACCTACACCCACGGCCTGAACG
>NZ_DASXWU010000013.1:0-11683 GCF_036503465.1 Nocardioides sp. | reverse complement strand
ACAGCACGCCGAGGAGCTTGCGGATGTCCTCGAAGTGCAGGCCCGTCGTCGGCTCGTCGAGCACGTAGACCGTACGGCCGGTCGATCGCTTCTGCAGCTCGGAGGCGAGCTTGACCCGCTGCGCCTCGCCCCCGGACAGGGTGGTCGCCGGCTGCCCGAGCCGCACGTAGCCGAGACCGACCTCGACAAGCGTGGTCAGGTGCCGGGAGATCGCCGGGATCGCCGCGAAGAAGTCGACGGCCTCCTCGATCGGCATGTCCAGAACGTCGGCGATCGTCTTGCCCTTGTAGTGCACCTCGAGCGTCTCGCGGTTGTAGCGAGCGCCGTGGCACACCTCGCACGGGACGTAGACGTCGGGCAGGAAGTTCATCTCGATCTTGATCGTGCCGTCGCCCGCACACGCCTCGCAGCGTCCGCCCTTGACGTTGAAGGAGAACCGTCCCTGGAGGTAGCCGCGAACCTTCGCCTCGGGGGTCGAGGCGAAGAGCTTGCGGATGTGGTCGAAGACTCCGGTGTACGTCGCGGGGTTGCTGCGCGGCGTGCGGCCGATCGGCGACTGGTCGACGTGGATCACCTTGTCGACGTGGTCGAGACCGTTGATCCGCTTGTGCCGTCCCGGCACCGCCCGGGCGTTGTAGATCTGCTTGGCGAGGCTGGTGTAGAGGATGTCGTTGACCAGGGTCGACTTGCCGGACCCGGACACGCCGGTCACCGAGACGAACAGCCCCAGCGGGAAGGCGACGTCGATGTCGCGGAGGTTGTGCTCCTTGGCCCCGACCACCGTGAGCTCGCGACCCTTGGTGCGCGGACGGCGTACGGCGGGGACCGGGATCTGCTTGCGTCCGGAGAGGTAGAGGCCGGTCAACGAGTCGCGGTGCTTGAGCAGCCCCTTGACCGGACCGGTGTGGACCACCTGTCCACCGTGCTCCCCCGCTCCGGGGCCGATGTCGACGACCCAGTCGGCGGTGCGGATCGTGTCCTCGTCGTGCTCGACGACGATCAGGGTGTTGCCGAGTTCCTTGAGCCGGACCAGGGTCTCGATCAGGCGGTGGTTGTCGCGCTGGTGGAGCCCGATCGAGGGCTCGTCGAGGACGTAGAGGACGCCGACGAGCCCCGCCCCGATCTGGGTGGCGAGCCGGATGCGCTGGGCCTCGCCCCCCGACAGCGAGCCGCTGGGCCGGTCGAGCGACAGGTAGTCGAGGCCCACGTCGAGCAGGAAGTTGAGGCGCTCCTGGATCTCCTTGAGCACCCGCTCGGCGATCTGCTTCTCGCGGGTGCTGAGCTCGAGCTCGCGCAGGAAGCCGGCGGTCTCGTTGATCGGCAGGGCACAGACCTCGGCGATCGACTTGCCGCCGATCGTGACCGCGAGGCTCACCGGCTTGAGCCGGCTGCCCAGGCACGCCGGGCAGGGCACCTCGCGCATGAAGCCCTCGAAGCGCTCACGGCTGGTGTCGGACTCCGCCTCCCCGTGCCGGCGCTCGACGTAGCTGCGCACCCCCTCGAACTCGGCGTAGTAGGCGCGCTGGCGCCCGTAGCGGTTGGTGGTGACTACGTGGACCTTGGTGGGATGGCCCTCGAGCAGGCTCTTGCGGGCCTTGGCCGACAGGTCCTCCCACGGGGTGTTCAGGTCGAAGCCGAGCTCCTCGCCGAGCGCTCCCATCAGCCGTAGGAAGTAGTCGGCGACGTGGGCCTGGCTCCAGGGCTGGATCGCGCCCTCGCCCAGGGTGGCCTGGGGGTCGGGCACCACCAGGTCGGGGTCGACTTCCATCCGGGTGCCGAGGCCGTGGCAGTCGGGGCAGGCGCCGAAGGGACTGTTGAAGGAGAACGACCGCGGCTCGAGCTCGTCGGTGTCGAGGTCGTGGTCGTTGGGGCAGGACATCCGCTCCGAGAACTTCATCTCCCGGCCCGGGTCCTTCGCCTGCAGGTCGACGAAGTCGAGCAGCACCAGCCCCCCGGCCAGCCGCAGGGCGGTCTCCACGGAGTCGGTCAGCCGACGCTTGGACGACGCCTTCACCGACAGCCGGTCGACGACGACCTCGATGGTGTGCTTGCGCTGCTTGTCGAGCTTGGGCGGGTCGTCGAGGGTGTGCGTCTCGCCGTCGACCCGGACCCGGGAGAAGCCCTCGGTCTGGAGCTCGCGGAACAGCTCGACGTACTCCCCCTTGCGGCCCCGGATCACCGGCGCCAGCACCTGGAACCGGCGGCCCTCCTCGAGGGCGAGGACCCGGTCGACGATCTGCTGGGGCGTCTGCCGCTCGATCGGCGCACCGCACACCGGGCAGTGCGGACGGCCGGCCCTCGCATAGAGGAGGCGCAGGTAGTCGTAGACCTCGGTGATGGTGCCCACCGTCGAGCGGGGGTTCTTCGACGTGGACTTCTGGTCGATCGACACCGCCGGCGACAGGCCCTCGATGAAGTCGACGTCGGGCTTGTCCATCTGCCCGAGGAACTGGCGCGCGTACGCCGAGAGGGACTCGACGTACCGGCGCTGGCCCTCGGCGAAGATCGTGTCGAACGCGAGGCTGGACTTGCCGGACCCGGAGAGCCCGGTGAACACGATGAGGGAGTCGCGTGGCAGGTCGAGCGAGATGTCCTTGAGGTTGTGCTCGCGGGCACCCCGGATGATGAGCTGGTCGGCCACTACTGTCCCTCGGGCTGGATCGTCGGATGGGTGCGTTCGAACACATGTTCGCTCGCACGCGCTGCCGGCGCAAGCCTGACACGGCCCACCGACAGTCCCGATCCTACGGCCCACGTGATGGGTGTTGGATGGTCCGCATGACGACTGAACGTGTGCCGGCGGCTGACCTACTCGGAGATGCATCGGCCCGCCTGATCCGCACCGTCGACGGTTTCCACGGCGACGACTGGGCGGCGCCGTCGCTCCTCCCGCGGTGGTCCCGGGCACACGTGGTCGCGCATCTGGCCCTGAACGCCGAGGGCATCGCCCGCGGGCTGCGCGGCGTCGTGGCCGACGACTCGGACGGCGATGCGCTGGAGCCGCGCACCATGTACGACTCCGACGAGAAGCGCGACTCCGACATCGAGGACCTCGCAGCGGCCGAGCCCTCCGAGATCCGCGACCGGCTCCTGGCGGGGACGACCCTCCTGCAGGAGGCGATCGAGGCGATCCCCGGCAACCGCTGGGAGACAACGGTCGAGCGGACGCCGGGTGGCCGTGCGATCCGGGCCGGCGCCTTCCCGGAGATGCGTCTGCGCGAGATGGAGATCCACCACGTCGACCTGGGCGCCGGCTACTCGACGTCCGACTGGGACCTGGGGTTCGCAGAGCAGCTGCTCGACGCGATGGACAAGCGCGTGCGCGCGGGGCGGGCGTTCGAGGTGAGGCCCCTGGACTCGCAGCGCACCTGGGTCTTCGGGCCGGGCGAGTCGGAGTACCCGGTGCCCGTGGTCACCGGTCCTGCGGCCGACCTCGGGTGGTGGCTGACCGGCCGGCCCGCACCCACCACCCTGTCCTGCTCGCAGGGCGAGCTCCCCACGATCGAAGGCTGGTGACCTGTGACCGACGAGACCGGACAGAACGACTACACCGGCGAGGTGTCCCCCGGCGGCGAGCCGCACCGGCGTACGGCGGGCTCCCTGGAGATCACCAAGCTCGCCGTCGACCCGCAGATGTCGAACAACTGCTACCTGCTCCGCTGCCGTGAGACGGGCGAGCAGGTGCTGATCGACGCAGCCGACGATGCGCCGAGACTGCTCGAGCTGATCGGCGACGCCGGGCTCAGCGCGGTGGTCACCACCCACCAGCACTGGGACCACCACCGGGCCCTGGCCGAGGTGGTCCAGGCGACCGGCGCCACGGTCATCGCCGGCGAGCCGGACGCCGACGCGATCACCGAGCAGACCGGCGTCACCGTCGACCAGCGCGTCGGCGAGGCCGACCGCGTGCCGGTCGGCACCTGCTCACTCGGCGTGATCCCCGTCGCCGGGCACACCCCCGGCTCGATCTGCCTGGTGTACGACGACGGCGCGGGCCGCCCGCACCTCTTCACCGGCGACTCGCTCTTCCCCGGTGGTGTCGGCAACACCCAGGGTGACGACGAGCGCTTCCAGCAGCTGATCTCCGACGTGTCCGCCCGGATCTTCGACGCCCTCCCGGACGAGACCTGGTTCTACCCCGGCCACGGCAACGACTCGACCCTCGGCGTCGAGCGTCCGCACCTCGAGGAGTGGCGCGAGCGGGGCTGGTAGGCGGGCGCGTCAGGTAGCGGTGACTTCGGATCGGTCCGCGACGGGGAAACCGATCCAGGCTCACCGCCCCCGGCGCCGGACAGGCTCAGCTGCCCCCGAGGCCGTCGAGAGCCGCCATGTCGTCCTCGGTCAGCTCGAAGCCGCCGACGTCGGCGTTGGACCGGATGCGCTCGGGGCGGGACGACTTCGGGATCACCACGATGCCGTGCTGCAGGTGCCACCGGATGATCACCTGCGCCGGCGTACGCCCCAGCCGGTCGGCGATGCCGACGATCGTCGGGTGGTCGAGTGTGCCGCCGCGCAGGGCGCTGTAGCCCTCGAGCACGATGCCCCGGTCGCGGTGCAGCGCCACCGTGTCCGCGTCGTGGAGCAGCGGGCTCCACTCGATCTGGTTCACCGCCGGCTGGACTCCCCCGGCGTTCGTGACCTCGTCCAACAGCGACGCGTCGAAGTTGCTCACGCCGATCTCGCGGGTCAGCCCGGCCTTGCGCGCCTCGACGAACTCGCCCCAGAGGTCGACGTACGCCGAGCCGTCACCCGGCCAGTGGATCAGCCAGAGGTCGAGGTGGTCGGTGCCCAGGTTGTCGAGGCTTCGGCGCAGGGTGTCGACACCCTGACCGGCGTTGCTCGGCGGACACTTGGTGGTGATGAACACGTCGTCGCGGGGTACTCCGCTGGCGGCGAGGCCGCGACCCACCTCGGCCTCGTTGCGGTACACGGTCGCGGTGTCCAGGTGGCGGTAGCCCGCCTCGAGCGCCGCGGCGGTGGCGTTCACGGCGTCCTCACCCTTGATCTGCCAGGTGCCGAACCCGAGCAACGGCATCCTCGCCCCGTTGGTCAGCGTGAGCGAGTCGTCGGGGATCCGGGGAGCGTCGGTCATGGCTGCGAGCCTAGAGGGCCGGCCCAGCCGGGACGTCGGGGCCGCAGGCCTGAATCGACCCGCGCGTCCCGGGCCGAAATTCCCCATACGCCCGCTCCGTCGGGGAAGATGTGCCCGGCCGTCGCCGGACGGTCCTGACAGGGGGAAGCATGTTCCGCCAGTTCGTTCTCGGGCGCCGCGGTGCCGGGATCGCGGTCGCGACCGTCGCGTCGCTGGCCGTGGCCGGAGTCGCCGCCGGCACGTCGTACGCCCACGGCAGCGCGAGCCCGGACACCACGGATGGTCACCGCTCGGCCCGCGCGTCCCTCGGCCAGGACGTCCACGATGCGTACGTCGACGTCACCGACCAGGGCAGCCAGGCCGTGACCAGGGCGCTCCGGACCGCGAGCCGGGTCTCGCACCGCCCGGCGGCCAAGGCCTATCTCGCCGCCCAGCCCGACACCACGGTGCGCGACATCAGCGGTACGACGGGCACGGTCCGGTTCCTCGCCGACCTCGACGGCTACCTGACCGGCCCGAGCTCCCGGTCACCGCGCGGCGTCGCGATGCGCTACGTGCGCGCACACGCCGACGCCCTCGGGCTGACCACCGGCGACCTCGACACCTTCCACCTGGCCCGGAACTACCGGGACGTCGCCGGTATCCACCACCTCTACTTCACCCAGCGGATCGCCGGCAGCAGTGCCGCCCGGAACGGACTCACCGCATCGGTCAACGGTGCCGGCCGCCTGCTCACCCTGGGCGGCATGCCGATCAGCACAGCCCGGGTCGGCACCCTCCCGCCGGCGTCTGCGCGGACCATCACCACCGCGGCGGAGGCGCTGGCCCTGACCCGGGGACCGGTGCTCGCGGGAGCCGACACCAGCGAGGACACCGCCCGTCGGGTGGTCTTCGACACGGGCAACCGTCTGCGACCCGCGTGGGAGACCGTGGTGACGTCATCGACGACGCCGGCCACGACCGTGATCGATGCGGTCACCGGCGAGGTGCTGCTCCGCACCCCGCTCACCCAGTACGAGCACAGCACCGGCCTCGTCTACAAGTTCTTCCCGGGCTCGGCCCGCGGCGGTCGCCAGGTCACCGTCGACTTCACCAAGCGCCACTGGCTCGGCCCGGACGCGCGCCGGCTGAGCGGCAACAACTCCCACGCCTACTCCGACGTGAACGACGACAACCGGGCCGGCGCGACGGAGGAGGTCCATCCCCTCCGGGGCCACTCCTGGGGATACCGCCTGCAGCCCTTCCACCTGCGCTTCGCGAGCAGCTTCTGCGGCAACCCGTGGCCGTGCTCGTGGAACCCCAACAAGGCGTACTCCTGGCGGGTCAACCGGGCCCAGAACGCGACGCAGGTCTTCTTCTTCGTCAACAACTGGCACGACCACCTGAAGCGGGCACCGATCGGGTTCACCGAGGCAGCCGGCAACTTCCAGGTCAGCAACCACCGCAGAGGTGGGAAGGGCGGCGACCCGGTCACCACCCAGACCGACGACGGCGCCGCCACGGGCACGCGGGCGGAGGGACTGCTCGGGCTCCCCGACAACAACCACATCGACAACGCGAACATGTCGACGCCCCCGGACGGCCACCGGCCCGTCATGCAGATGTACCTCCAGCACCAGCCGCATCAGCCGTACCCGAACGGTGACCCGTTCTCCCCGACCAACGTCGGCGACGAGGCGGACACGGTCTACCACGAGTACACCCACGGGCTGTCCAACCGGCTGGTGGTCGACGTCCACGGACGCTCGACGCTGGGCGGCGTACAAGCCGGCGCGATGGGCGAGGGCTGGAGCGACTGGTACGCGATGGACTACCTGGTCAAGCAGCACCTCGAGCGCGACCGCCCGGACAAGGCCGACGTCCGGCTCTTCGCCTACGACGGGCAAGGCGTGAACTTCGACCGCACCGAGCCGCTCGACTGCAAGGTCGGTCAGGCGGTCCGGATCTGCAACGGCGGCGCCACCGGCCACCGCGGTGGCTACACGTACGCCGACTACGGTGACGTCGTCGGCGGCCCCGAGGTGCACGGCGACGGTGAGATCTGGAGCCAGACGTTGTGGGACCTGCGCCACCGGCTCGGCTCCCGCAAATCCGAGTCATTGGTGACCCGGGCCATGGAACTGGCGCCGTACAACCCGTCGTTCCTCGACATGCGCAACGCGATCCTGGTCGCCGACACCTCGGTCTTCCGCGGTGCCGACCGCAGCGCCATCTGGCGGGTCTTCGCGCACCGCGGCATGGGCTTCTACGCCGGCTCGTTCGGCGGTGGGGACACCGACCCCGCCCCCAGCTTCGCGATGCCACCCTCCCCGATCACCACCGGCACGATCACCGGCACGGTCACCGACCACGACTCCGGGTCCGCGGTCGAGGGGGTCACGGTCACCCTGGCCTTCCAGGGGTCCGGCACGGTCAACCCGACGGCGGTCACCGACAAGGACGGGAACTACACGCTCTCCGACATCCCGGACGGGCACTACGCGAAGCTCCTCGTCCGCGGCCGGGGCTACCAGCAGCAGAAGGCGGTGAACGTCGAGGGCACGACGACCGTCGACTTCGCCCCGAGGGTCAACCGCGTCGCGCCCGGGAGCGGCGCCCGCATCGCCGACGCCACCGGGCAGGACTACTCGGCCATCGGCTGCGGTCCCGGCGGGGCCATCGACGGCAGCCAGTCCTCGGGCTGGAGCACCAACGCCAGCATCGGCAAGTCGACGGACGGGAGCCTGGGTTTCAGCCCGAAGCACGTCACGATCGAGCTGGGCCAGCCCCTCGACGTGACGGGGTTCGCCGTCGACCCGGCGTCGACCTGTGGCGACGACTCCAGCTCCTCGACGGCGGGATTCGTGATCCAGACCTCACCCGACAGAAGCACCTGGACGACGGCAGCCAGCGGGACGTTCACCGCGGCCGACGACGGCACGCTCGTGCCGCTTGACGCGACCGCACAGGGCGTCGGCTACGTCCGGGTCATGATCACCAGCGACCAGGTGCGGGACTTCGGCTCGACCTGCGAGTCAGGAGGACCGAGCGGTTGCCACTTCGTGGACCTGAGCGAGATCCAGGTGTTCGGCGTCCCGCAACCCTGACCTCTCGCCACGTCAGCGGGGATCGGCCAGCAGCGCGGTGAAGGCGATCTCGCCGGAGCCGAGCAGGGCGGAGTCGGCGCCGAAGGCCGGCAGCAGCAGCTCGACGCCCGGATGCGACCGCTCGAACGCGTAGCGCTCGACCGCGGCCTCGACCTCGGCCCGGGCCAGGTCGAGCAGCTCGGCCATCGTGCCACCGACAAGCACCCGCTCGGGGTTGAGGATGTTCAGCAGGTCGGCGATGCAGCGGCCCAGGGACTCGGCGGCCGCGCCCATCGCCCGCAGCGCCTCGCGCTGACCGGCGCGGGCGTCGTTGAACAGGTCCGCCACCTCGGTGTCGGTACGCCGCGACGGGCGGCCGGCGAGCCCGAGCAGCGCGTTCTCACCGAGGAAGGTCTCGATGCAGCCACGCTTGCCGCAGTGGCACGGCGGCCCGGTCGGGTCCAGCACGTTGTGGCCGATCTCCCCTGCGTGACCGTCGCGGCCCCGCACCGGGACGCCGTTGACGATGATGCCGGCCCCGACGCCGATCCTCCCCATCAGGAACACCACGTCGTCGCAGTCGCGCGCGTTGCCCCGCTGGTGCTCGGCCAGGACCGCGAGATCGGCGTCGTTGCCCACGACCACCGGCACTCCGTCGGCCACATCCTCGAGCATCTCGCCGAGCGGGACGTCCTCCCACCCGAGGTTGGGAGCGACCCCGACGCGACCGGTGGACAGGTCGACGGTGCCCGGCACGCTTGCGCCGATCCCGCAGACGCGGGATGCCGCTCCGACGGTCGTCCGGAGTCCGGTGAGCGCCCCGGCGACCAGCGCCACCAGGTCGGTGGGAGTCACCTCGGGACTGGTGGGCAGCACCTCCCGGGCGATGATCGTGCCGCCCAGGCCGATCGCCGCGACGGTCACGTGCTCGATGTCGACGTCGATCCCCACGGCGTACGGCCCGTGTGCGTGCGGTGCCACCACGTGCGAGGGCCGGCCGACCCGTTCGCCCCCGCTCGGCACCACCTCCTCGACCAGGCCGAGCTGGGCGAGGTCGCCGACCAGCGCACCGACCGTCGACCGGCTGAGGTGCAGGCGCTGGGTGAGCTCGGCGCGCGTCAGCGCCCCGTCGCGGTGCACGTGACGGAGCACCAGCGACAGGTTGTGCTGCCTGATGTCGTCGGGCCGGACCGCTCCCGACGTACGCCGTCCCCGCACCGCGCCGTCACGACCTCGATGCTCGGCGCCGCGACACCGCGTCGATCGCCGCCGCCAGCAGCAGCACCACGCCGGTGATCACCGACTGCCACTGCGGCTCGGCGCCGAGCGTCCGGTTGAGCTGCAGTCCGTTGGGGATCATCGCGATCACCACGGCCCCGATCACGGCGTCGCGCGGCCGGCCCCGACCGCCGAACAGCGACGTGCCGCCGATGACGGCCGCCGCCACCGCGAACAGCAGGACGTTGCCCGCGCCGAGGTCCAGCGAGGCCGAGGACTGGTACGACGCGAGCATGATGCCGCCGAGGGCACCGAACGCCGAGCACAGCACGAACGCGGTCACCTTGATGTGGACCACGTCGATGCCGGCGCGGCGCGCCGCCTCGGCGTTCCCGCCGGTCGCGTAGAGGTGTCGACCCCAGGTCGTGCGGGTCAGTGCGAAGGCGCACACGATCATCAGCACCAGCACGACCACCGCCGGGGTCGGGATGCCCTTCTTGACGCTGGAACCCAGACCGCGGTTCTCGCAGGCCAGCACGGTGAGCACGATGCCGACCAGGGCCACCCCTCCGCACCGGGCAGCCACCAGGCTCAGGCTGTCGTGCGACAGTCCGCGGCGACTGGCGCGCAGGGACGAGAGCACCGAGATCGCGACGTACCCGCCGACCAGGACGATGGTGAAGATCCAGCTCTCGGTGACGCTGAGGTTGCCGAAGGTGAGCTTGTACCAGAAGTTGTAGCGGGACGTGTTGATCGGCTGGCCCTTCAGCGCGAACTGGGTCACGCCGCCCCAGGCCAGGAACAACGCCAGGGTGACCACGAAGCTCGGGATGCCGACCTTGGCGACCAGCCAGCCGTTGAGCACGCCGATCGCGGCGCCGATGCAGACGGCGGCCAGCAGCGCGAGCAGGAGGTGCTGGGTCAGGTTGGTGAGGACGAGGACGACGCCGATCCCGACGAGCACGGCGGCCGACCAGGCCTTCAGCCAGACCGCGAGCCCGACCGCGAGCAGCAGGCCGACCACGAGGCACCAGTACATGAGGCCGGGAAGGCCGTCGTGGAGCTTGCCCGAGGAGACGGCGACGGCCGCGATCGCGCCGCAGGTGCCGCCGGCGGTGCCGGCCGACAGGTCGATCTCGCCGAGCAGCAGCACGAAGACCAGCCCGAGACCGATCACCGCGATGTAGGCCCCCTGGCCGGGGATGTTGCCGACGTTCGCCTTGGTGAGGAACGCGCTGCTGAGCTGGCTGAACAGGATGCCCAGCACGACCAGGCCGAGCAGCGACGGCAGGACGCCGGGATCCCCCGTGCGCACCTTGCCCCACCAGCTGCGGGTGGCATCGGCGATGGAGCGCTCCTCGACGTCGAGGGCGAAGCTGCCGGCGCCGTCGTCGGTGGGGAGCTTGCCCGCCGAGACGTTGGTGTCGGGGAGGTCGGTCGACATCGCTGCCCCTCAGATGCTCTCGTCGGCGGTGGCCGCGGCGAGCCCGACGTTGCCGCTGCGCCCGGACGTGATCAGCTCGACGATCTGGGTCGTGCTGCTCTCGGACTTCTTGACCACCGCCGCGATCCGCCCGAGGTACAGGGCGGCGACCCGGTCGGCGACCTCCATCACGTCGTTCATGTTGTGGGAGATCAGCACGACGGCGCGGCCCTGGTCGGCCAGGCGGCGAACCAGGTCGAGCACCTGACGCGTCTGGGCGACCCCGAGCGCGGCGGTCGGCTCGTCGAGGAAGACGACCTTGCTGTTCCAGAGCACGGCCTTGGCGATCGCGACGGTCTGCCGCTGGCCGCCGGAGAGGTTGGCGACCAGCTGCCGCACCGACGACACGGTGCGGACCGACAGGCTGGCCAGCGTCTGCCGGGCCTGCTTCTCCATGTCGCCGTCGGAGAGGAACATCCGGGCGCCGGTGATCTCGCGTCCCAGGAACATGTTCTGGGTGATGTCGAGGTTGTCGGCCAGCGCGAGGTCCTGGTAGACGAACTCGATCCCGAGGGCGGTCGCGTCCCGTGGGTCGTGGATGGTCACCGGACGGTCCTCGAACCGGATCTCGCCGGAGTCGATCGAGTTGATGCCGGCGAAGCACTTCACCAGGGTGGACTTCCCGGCGCCGTTGTCACCGACCAGAGCGGTGACCTCGCCGGGGTACACGTCGAAGTCGACGTCGTGCAGCACGTGCACAGGCCCGAAGCTCTTGTTCAGCTTGCGGGCGGACAGGATCGGTTCGGTCACCGGGTCACCTCTCGGTCACGTCGCGGGGTCACGGTGCGGAGCAGGCGGCGGCCCGGCGGACCGGGCCGCCGCCTG
>NZ_DASXWU010000012.1:0-25625 GCF_036503465.1 Nocardioides sp. | reverse complement strand
GGTGCGCCGCAAGGAGAAGAAGAACGTCGCTCAGGGCGAGGCCCACATCAAGAGCACGTTCAACAACACCATCGTCACCATCACCGACCCGACGGGTGCGGTGATCTCGTGGGCCTCGGCCGGCACCGTCGGCTTCAAGGGTTCCCGCAAGTCCACGCCGTTCGCCGCGCAGATGGCTGCCGAGGCCGCCGGGCGCCGGGCGATGGACCACGGCATGAAGAAGATCGACGTGTTCGTCAAGGGCCCGGGCTCGGGCCGCGAGACGGCGATCCGCTCCCTGGGTGCGATCGGCCTCGAGGTCGGCACCATCCAGGACGTGACCCCGACGCCGCACAACGGCTGCCGTCCGCCGAAGCGCCGCCGCGTCTGACCGGCATCGCGAGCACGAGATCCTCGAAGGAGTCTGAAGAAGAATGGCCCGCTACACCGGCCCCATGACCAAGAAGTCGCGCCGGCTCGGCGTCGACCTCGTCGGCGGCGACTCGGCGTACGAGCGTCGTCCCTACCCGCCCGGCCAGCACGGCCGCGGGCGGATCAAGGAGAGCGAGTACCTCCTGCAGCTCCGCGAGAAGCAGAAGGCACGCTTCACCTACGGCGTCCTGGAGAAGCAGTTCCACAACTACTACACCGAGGCCTCGCGTCGGCAGGGCAAGACGGGTGACAACCTGCTGCAGCTGCTGGAGTGCCGCCTGGACAACGTCGTCTACCGCGCCGGCTTCGCCCGCACCCGCCGTCACGCCCGCCAGCTGGTCGTGCACGGTCACTTCCGCGTCAACGGCAAGAAGGTCGACATCCCGTCGTACCAGGTCAGTCAGTACGACGTGATCGACGTGCGCGAGAAGTCGCTGGAGATGACCCCGTTCATCGTGGCTCGTGAGACCCACGGCGAGCGCGTCGTCCCTGCGTGGCTGGAGTCGATCCCCACGCGGATGCGCATCCTCGTCCACCAGCTGCCGGTCCGGGCCCAGATCGACATCCCGGTCCAGGAGCAGCTGATCGTCGAGTACTACAGCAAGAAGTAACCACACACACGGGGGCTTCGCCCCCGTGGACCCCCGCTGGGGGCTCCGCCCCCAGACCCCCGGTGGACCCACAACTTCACACCGCCGCCACCAGAAGATCTGAGCCCGTCATATAGCGGGTGGGCTCGGAAAGGA
This sequence comes from Nocardioides sp., assembly GCF_036503465.1. Taxonomy (GTDB): domain Bacteria; phylum Actinomycetota; class Actinomycetes; order Propionibacteriales; family Nocardioidaceae; genus Nocardioides. The sequence goes on along the minus strand of NZ_DASXWU010000012.1, from coordinate 24,468 downwards.
ATGAATCAGTGCTCATCGCACAGCGTCCGACCCTGTCGGAAGAGTCAGTCGACGAGTTCCGTTCGCGTTTCGTCATCGAGCCGCTCGAGCCCGGCTTCGGCTACACGCTCGGCAACTCGCTGCGGCGTACCCTCCTGTCGTCCATCCCCGGTGCCTCGGTGACGAGCATCAAGGTGGACACGGTCCTGCACGAGTTCTCCACGATCGAGGGCGTCAAGGAGGACGTCACCGAGATCATCTTGAACCTCAAGGGCCTGGTCGTCTCCTCGGAGCACGACGAGCCGGTGACCATGTACCTGCGCAAGTCCGGCGCGGGCGAGGTGAGTGCCGGTGACATCCAGCCGCCGGCCGGCGTCGAGGTGCACAACCCCGAGCTGAAGATCGCCACCCTGTCCGACAAGGGCAAGCTCGAGATGGAGCTGGTCGTGGAGCGCGGCCGGTGTTACGTCTCGGCGGTGCAGAACAAGGGCGCCGACAACGAGATCGGCCGGATGCCGGTCGACTCCATCTACAGCCCGGTCCTCAAGGTGACCTACAAGGTCGAGGCCACCCGTGTCGAGCAGCGCACCGACTTCGACAAGCTGGTCATCGACGTCGAGACCAAGCCGTCCATGAAGCCGCGCGACGCCATCGCGTCGGCCGGGAAGACCTTGGTCGAGCTGTTCGGTCTGGCCCGCGAGCTGAACGTCGAGGCCGAGGGCATCGACATCGGCCCGTCGCCGGTCGACGAGCAGCTGGCCGCCGACCTCGCCCTCCCGGTCGAGGACCTGCAGCTGACCGTCCGGTCCTACAACTGCCTCAAGCGCGAGGGCATCCACACCGTGGGTGAGCTGATCTCTCGCTCGGAGCAGGACCTGCTCGACATCCGCAACTTCGGCGCCAAGTCGATCGACGAGGTGAAGGCGAAGCTGCACGAGATGGGTCTGTCGCTCAAGGACAGCGCGCCCGGCTTCGACCCGTCGGCCGCCCTCGCGGCGTACGGCGATGACGACGACGACGCCTTCATTGAGGACGAGTCCTACTGACCTGACACTCACCCGAACCAGCACCATCTACTCCGGTACCTGACACGGCCGGTGAGAATCGAGAGAGAGCCATGCCCAAGCCCAAGAAGGGCCCCCGCCTCGGCGGCAGCCCGTCGCACCAGCGGCTGATCGTCGCCAACCTGGCCACCCAGCTGTTCGAGCACGGCCGGATCACCACCACCGAGGCCAAGGCCCGGGTGCTGCGGCCGGTCGCGGAGAAGCTGATCACCAAGGCCAAGCGCGGCGACCTGCACAACCGTCGGGAGGTGCTGAAGACCGTGCGCGACAAGTCCGTCGTGCACGAGCTGTTCACCGAGATCGCGCCGCGGTTCGCCGAGCGTCCGGGTGGCTACACCCGGATCACCAAGATCGGTCCGCGCAAGGGAGACAACGCCCCGATGGCGGTGATCGAGCTGGTCACCGAGGCCTACGAGCCGAAGGCCGCTGCGACGGCCAAGAAGTCGGCGGCCAAGAAGTCGACCGCGACGAAGGCCCCGGCCGCCCCGGTCGAGGCTGCGCCGGCCGAGGAGGCGGCTGTCGACGAGACCCCGGTGGACGAAGCGGCGGACGCGACTGCGGTCGAGACCACAGCCGACACCACGGACGAGACCACGGACGAGACGGTCGAGGAGGCCACCGAGGCGTCCGCCGAGGAGGCCTCGGCAGAGGTCACCGACGAGGCCGACGAGGAGGCTCCGGTCGAGGAAGAGGCTCCGGCGACCGCCGAGGAGCCGGAGGAGTCCGACAAGGCCTGACCGGCCCGAGATCTCCGGGTCGTCCGCTTGAGAGGCTGTTCTGGCAGCCGCTCAGGCGGACGACCGCATTTCGGGAGCAGAGGTCGGCGGCCGATTGAGCTCGATCAGCCAGCAGACGAGGCAGGCCACCACCATCGGGGCGACGAACTCGAGCCGCGTGACCCACCACTGACCGTGGTGGAACTCCCACGACTGGACGTGGGGGTTGTGCAGCTGGAGCAGGTGGTGCGCCCAGGCGAGTCCCGGCGCCACGAGCACGCCGACGAGCCATGCCCGACCCGATCGCCGGGCCAGGCCCCATGACAGCGCGACCAGCGTCGGGACGACCAGCGTCAGGGTCCAGTCGAAGATCCGCAGGTTCGTCTGCGTGAGGTGGTTCCGCTCGAAGACCAGCTTCTGGAACGCCTCCTGGATGCCCCAGTCCGCGCCACCGGCGAGAAGCGCGCACCCGGCGCCGGCCACCCGCTGGCGCGCGCTCCGGCCCCAGACCAGGAGAACGGCCGCGAAGAGCACGAACGGCGAGACCTCGACGAGGAACCGGAGCAGCCCGAGGAGGTCGTTCGGCCAGTGTCCGTACAGGTGGGGGACGGCGCGGGACATCAGCCGGAAGTAGGCGAGATATCCCGCGACGACCACCGCGGCGACCATCCCGCAGAGCACCAACGGTTGGTCGCGACGCGTCGATGTCGGCGTACCGAGCGTCGTCGTCATGGCCGACAGTGTGCATCCCGCGGGGCGGTTGCGACAGGGTAGGGGGCATGGCAGGCGTGTTGGTGGTCGGCGAGTCCCTGATCGACATCGTGCAGCGACCCGACGGATCGACCGTCGAGCACGCCGGAGGCAGCGCCGCGAACGTCGCGGTGGCACTGGCCCGGCTGGGACGCCCGGTGCAGTTCCTGACGGCGTACGGCGACGACGAGCGCGGCGCCGTCCTGGCCCGGCACCTGAACCAGTCGGCCGTCGGTCTCGTCGGCGACCCGCACACGTTGGAGCGGACGGCGACGGCCAGGGCCTCGATCGCGGCCGACGGCAGCGCGGCGTACGCCTTCGACATCGAGTGGCGTCTGGGCGAGGTTCCCGAGCTCTATCCCGTCGTGGTGCATGCGTGCTCGATCGGCGCGGTGCTGGAGCCCGGCGCAGGTGAGGTACGCCGCCTGCTCGAGGATCTGCGTCCTCGCGCCACGGTCAGCTACGACGTCAACGCCCGTCCCGCCGTGACCGGCGGCGGCCCAGACGTCGTGCGTGCGATCGAGGACGTCGCCGCCCTTGCAGACCTGGTGAAGGCCTCCGACGAGGACCTCGCCGTGCTGTATCCCGGTGAGCCGGTGGAGCAGACCGGTGACCGGCTCCTCGGCCTCGGCCCGTCGGCGGTCGTGGTCACCCGCGGACGTCAGGGCGCGGTCTGGATCGGGGACGGACAGCGTGTCGATGTACCCGCGGTCGAGACCGACGTCGCCGACACGATCGCCGCCGGCGACACCTTCGCGGCCGGCATCCTCGATGCTCTCTGGGACGTCGACGCCCTCGGCGGGCGCCTCACCGGGCTCGGCCGCGACGACATCGAGTACGTGCTGCGGCACGCCGCCACCGCGGCCGCCATCACCGTGTCGCGGCCGGGCGCCGACCCGCCGTACCGCCATGAGCTGCTCTGAGGGAAGCCGCTCGACGGGTTGGTGCTCAGAGGGTTCCGTCCTCGAGCATCCGGTCGATGGCGGCGTACCCGTCGTTCACGCCGACCTCCATGCCGCTGCGGAGCCAGCCGTCGCGGTCCTCGAAGCTTTCGCAGAGCGACGTGGCGTGGAGGCGGGTCCGGTCGTCGCCGAGGTCCTCGAAGGTGACCGTCTCGAGGGCGACGCTGTCGGGCAGGCCCTCCCACGTGAAGGTCTGGACGATCTTGGTGGGGGAGACGGTGTGGAAGCTGCCCCGGAAGAAGTACGTCTGGTCGCCCCCGTCGCCGGCGGAGTAGCGCCAGCGGCCGTTGTCCGTGGCGTCCCAGTCGATGATCGTCGTGCCCATGCCCTCCGGGCCGACCCATTGCGCGAAGAGCTCGGGGTCGGTGTGGGCTCGGAAGAGCTGCTCCGGGGTGCCGGCGAAGTCGCGCCAGATGTGGATCATCGGCACCGTCTCGTCCGCCTCGATGGCGGCCTGGTCGTAGCGAGCCGTGGGGTGCGTGGTGGTCATGATGCGGTTCCCTCCTGTGGGATCTCGGTCGCGTCGTGCGTCTCGTCGTTCAGGTCCGCCAGGACTGCGTCCAGGCGTTGGTAGCGCTCCTCCGCACGTTGGCGGTAGCGCTCGATCCACTTCGTCATCAGGTCGAACACCTCGGCTTCCAGGTGCACGGGCCGGCGCTGGGCGTCGCGACTGCGGGTGACCAGGCCCGCCTCCTCGAGCACCTTGAGGTGCTTGGAGACGGCCTGCAGGCTCACGTCGTACGGCGCGGCCAGGTCGCCGACGGTCGCATCACCGTCGGTCAGGCGGGCCACCAGGTCGCGGCGGGTGGGGTCGGCCAGGGCGGCGAAGACCCGGGAGAGCTGGTCGTTCATCTCGTCACTTTCGTCAACCATTCGGTTGAAGAGGAGGCTAGACCGGGGACACCGCCTTTGTCAACCGAGTAGTTGACGAGGGAGCGTCAGCCGGCCCGTGCGTCGTTCGCGATGGCCTGGGTCAGGGCCTGCTCGAGGGTGGACCTGAAGGCCGGCTGGCCGTCGCCGTACACCGCGATCACGTGCCGCAGGATCGGGAAGGAGTCACCGCCCTGGGCCTGGGTGTAGACCGGCTCGACGTACAGCACCTTGCCCGCCAACGGGATGGTGAGCAGGTTGCCGAGGACCACCTTCGAGTTGCCGCCGCGCTGCAGGGTGAGCGCCTTGGAGATGGTGTTGTCGGACTCGATGTCGTTCTGGATCTGGGCCGGCGACTCGAACTGCTGGCCGGACGGGAAGCGCAGCAGGGTGAACTTCCCGTAGTCCGGTCCCGGTGTCGCGTTCACGCTCAGGAAGCCGGCCAGGTCGCGGTAGTTCAGGGTCACCATCGGCGTCGACAGCGAGTACACCGCGGGGCCGTCACCGGTGGGGGCGAGTGACATGTACGCCGACGGCAGGGTCGGACTGCCGCCGCCCTTGCCGCCGGAGTTCAGGCTGTTGGTCGCGGCGACCGTGGGATCGGTCGGCACCTTCCAGAAGGCGCTGCCGTTGTAGAAGTCGCCGGGGTCGGTGACGTGGTACTGCGTGAGCAGCAGCCGCTGCACGTTGAACAGGTCCTGCGGGTAGCGCAGGTGCGGCAGCAGTGCGTGCGGGATGTCCGACTCCGGCTTCACGAGCCCGGGGAAGGCGTCCTCCCAGGTCTTCAGCAGCGGGTCGGGCTGGTTCGCCTGGTTCCACTCGTACAGCGTGACCTGACCCGTGTACGCGTCGACGACGGCCTTGACGGAGTTCTGCAGGTAGTTCACCGACCGGTTCGGCTGCACCGCCGTCGATCCGGACGCCGTCAGCGAGCTGGTCGTCGCCGAGCGCAGGTCGACGCGCTGGGAGTCGGGGTAGCTCGAGCTCGAGGTGTAGCCGTCGACGACCCACTGGACGCGTCCGTCGACGACGGCGGGGTAGACGTCGCCGTCGAGGGTCAGCCAGGGCGCGACCTTGGCGACCCGGGACCGCGGGTTGCGCACGGTCAAGAGCTGCGAGCCGCTGTTGACGTCGCCGGAGAAGAAGATGTTCGGGTCGTGCATCTTCACCGCGTACAGGAAGCGGGTGAAGCGCGAGCCGATCGGCACGCCGCCGTCACCGTCGTACGTCGTGTGCGCGCCCTGGGTGCCGCTGCCGTCGCCCGGGTGGTCGAACTCGAGCTCCTTCGTGCTCCCCTTCGGCTGCCCGACGATGGAGTACGGCGGAGAGTTCTGGCCGAAGTAGATGCGCGGCTCGTCGACGGGGATCTGGTTCTGTGGCGGGAGCCCGCCGTTGATGAAGTCGGGGGTCCCCGTCTTCTCGTCCATCCGGTCGGTGGGCGCGGCGACCACGCCGTACCCGTGGGTGTAGACCAGGTGCTTGTTGGCCCAGGTCTGCCGCGAGATGCCGGCCAGGTTGAGCTCGCGCACGGCGATCGCGACGTCCTGGTCGCGGCCCTGGATCGGGTAGTGGTCGATGTCGAGCGTCGACTTGAACTGGTAGTAGGCCTGGAGCTCCTGCTTGACGTTGAAGGTGGGCGTGAGCTCGTTGGGGTCGAGCAGCCGGATCTGCGCGGTGCGCTGCGCGGCCGCGGCGGAGGTCGTGCCCGACGACGTGCTCCCGAACGACTGCGTCGTCACCCCGTGGTCGAGCCCGAACGCCGCCATCGTCGCCGCCTGGTTGTGCTCGATGGTGATGCGGTCGAGGGTCGCCGCGCTGGGCTGCTCGCGGTAGCGGTACACCAGCGACGGGTACAGCCCCCCGAGGACGTACGACGCGACGTACAGCACCACGACGCCGAGCACCATCCAGCGGAGCCGGTTGAGGGCCACGTTGGCGAACAGCAGCGCCGCGCAGAGCACGGCGACCACGACCAGGACGGTCCGCGCGGGCAGGACTGCGTGGGTGTCGGTGTAGGACATCCCGGTCACCGGGCCGCGGTTGGAGGTGGTGAGGGTGTAGCGGCCCAGCCAGTACGACGCGGCCTTGAGCAGCAGGAAGAGCCCGAGCAGCACCGAGACCTGCATCTTGAGCGCTCGGGTGACCCGCCGGCCCGGGCCACGCGGCCGGAAGCGGAAGGCGCCGTACAGATAGGCCGCGACGATCGTGACGACGAGACAGGTCCCGACGATCGAGCTCAGGTAGGAGACCACCATCCGGTGGAAGGGCAGCACCGCGACGTAGTAGGAGATGTCGCGGTGGAACTGCGGGTCGGTGGTGTGCCACGGCTGGGCGTGCCGCCACAGCACGTACGTCTGCCAGTGGTTGCTTGCGCGGGTGCCGACGTGGACGCCGAGGTAGAGCGCGACGACGACGATCAGCCAGATCCGGACCCGCGGCTCGTAGCGTCGGAAGCGGCTGCGCCAGGTCCGTCGCGGATCGGGGCGAAGTCGCGGACGCCTCTTGATCAGCACCACCAGCGAGGCCGCGACCGCGAGGGCGGTCAGGCCGCCGAAGACCACGAAGAGCAGGATCTGCGCACCGAGGATCGTGCCGTACACGTCGTCGACGTGGACCGAGCGGAACCACAGCACGTTGGTGCGGATCGAGACGAACGCGAGGAACGCGTAGACCACGGCGGCGACGACGATCGCGACCGCCACCAGACGTGTCCCGAGACGCTTCCACCGGGACGACGAGAGCGCGCGGAGCCGCTCCGGGGAAGCCGTTGGCACGGGAACGCACCCTACCAACGCGACGGTCCCGGACCCGCTTCCTCATGGGCGTTGCGAGCGCCTCCGTGGCGCGGCTCACAACCCCTCGGCGTGGTGGCTCAGATGGGGGTCGGCGTGGGCTCGAGCCAGGCATGCACCAGCGGTACGACGGACGCCCCCTCGCCGCTGGCGCTCGCGACGCGCTTCATCGAGCCGGCCCGGATGTCACCGACCGCGAAGATGCCGGGGACCGTGGTCTCGAGGTTGCCGGGCGGCAGCCCGTCGCGCCACGCCGTCGACGGCACGTCGCGTCCGGTCAGCACGAAGCCGTTCGGGTCGCGCGCGACCTCCTGCGGGAGCCAGTCGCAGTGGGCGACGGCCCCGAGCAGCAGGAACAAGCCGCCCGTCGCGCGTCTGGTCCGCTCGCCGGTCGTGGTGTCCTCGACCTCGATCCACTCCAGCCGGCCCTCGCCGCCGCCGGCGACGACGCAGCGGCAGCCTTCGACGGTGATCCGGGGGTTGAACGCGATCTCGCCGATCAGGTACGACGACATGGTCGCGCTCAGGTCGGGTCGCCGGACCAGGATGGTGACGCTGCGCGCGAACCGCGAGAGGTGGATCGCCGCCTGGCCGGCCGAGTTGCCGCCGCCCACGACGTACACGTCGAGGCCCTCCATCTCGCGCGCGGCGGTCATCGCGGCGCCGTAGTTGACGCCGCTGCCGACCATCGAGTCGATCGCCTCGACGCCGAGCTTGCGGTAGGTCACTCCGGAGGCGATCACGACGGCGCGGGCGCGGACGTCGCCGCCCTCGGTGCGGACCACGTGCGGCTCACCGAGGCCGCCGACGTCGAGGCCGGTCGCCGGCCAGCCGGTGAAGAAACGCGTGCCGAAGCGGATCGCCTGGTTCCGCGCACGCTGTGCCAGCCGCATCCCGGAGATGCCGCGCGGGAAGCCGAGGTAGTTGCGGATCATCGAGCTGGTGCCGGCCTGGCCGCCGATCGCCTCGGCCTCGATGGCGACCGTGCCGAGGCCCTCGGACGCGGCGTACACCGACGCGGCGAGGCCCGCGGGTCCGGCGCCGACGATCACGACGTCGGCGACGCTGTCCACGTCGATCGAGTCCGGGCGGCCGTAGATGCTCATCGCGACATCGCGCACCGACGTCACCGAGAAGGGGGCGTGGTCCCATCGCTCGACGACCGGGTACGCCGGGGGGTTCGCGGCCGCGTCGCCGTCGAGCCGGGCCAGGATCTCCCGGCCGACCTCGCTGTCGGGGTGGTGCACCAGGTGGGGTACGCCGATCCGGTCGAGGAAGTCGCGCACCGCCAGAGTGAGCCCGTCGCTGGTCGGCGAGACGAGCCGGAGGCTCTCGACGACCGGCGGGGCGACCGTCTGGTTCCAGTCCGACAGCAGCTCGCAGATTGCGGTGTGGAACTCCTCGTCGCGGTGACCGCGTGGCATCAGCAGGTAGGCGTCGTACTTGCCCTTGGCGAGCCCCGGACGGAACCGCTCGGCGTCGTACCGGAACCTGTCCCAGTGCGCCGCGACCACGCGGCGGCACGTCGGGACGTAGGTGCGCAGATGGTGGAAGGTCTCGAGCACGTCGGCGTCGGGCAGCACCGACTCGGTCACGACCAGGGCGAGGGGCTGGCCCTGGAGCCCCTTGACCACCTGGCCCGCCTCCGCGGCGCTGCGGGCGGTGCGCAGGTCGTAGTCGCGCGCATAGCGGCCGAACTCGTCGAGCAGGTAGTCGGCATTCTCCTCCGACACGAGCAGGATCACGGGGCGGTCGTCCACACCGAGAGCCTAATCAGCCGGCGGCGAGCGCCTCCTCGACGTGCTCGACCGCACGGGCGGCCCCGCGGCCGCGCTGCGAGATCCTCCGCTCGGCCCAGTAGGCGAGAAGTGACAGGACCGAGTTCATCGCGATGTAGACCAGCGCGATCAGCAGGTAGGTGACCAGGAAGCTGCCGGCGTACTGCGCGACGGTCCGGGACCCGCGCAGGAACTCGGGGTACAGCACGATGTAGCCGAGAGAGGTGTCCTTCAGGGCCACGACGCACTGGCTGATGATCGCGGGGAGCATGTACCTCACACCCTGCGGGATCAGCACGACCCGGAGCACCTGGTTCTTGCGCATGCCGATCGCGTACGCCGCCTCCGCCTGGCCCTTCGGCACCGCGTTGACTCCGGCGCGGAACACCTCGCACAGCACCGAGCCGTTGTAGAGCATCAGCCCGGTCACGAGTGCCGCGAGGCCCTGGGTCCGCGTGTCCCATCCGGACATGGGGCTGGTCGCCCCGGCGAGCCCGAAGAGGAAGATGATCAGCAGCACGAGCGGGACCGCGCGGAAGAACTCCACGAATGCGGTGGCCGGCACGCGTATCCACCTGTGGTCGGACAGGCGGGCGACGGCGAGCACGATTCCGAGGAGCAGCGCGACCGCGATCGCGAGACCGGCCGCCTCGAGGGTCGCGACCAGTCCTCGCCGGAGCTCGGTGATGACGCCGTTCTCGCTCAGCCGGTGGTAGATGCGCGACTCGAACTGGCCGGCCGCGTTGAACTTGTAGAGCACCAGGGCGATGACACCGAGCACGACCAGGACGAAGACGCCGTTGTAGAGCCGGAATCTCACCCGAGCCCGCGGACCGGGCTCGTCGAAGAGGACGCTCGACGACATCAGGCGATCCTGGCCCGGCGCTCGAGGGCCGCGGTGACGAGTGCGACGATCGCGACCAGAAGCATGTAGGCGATCGCGAAGACGATGAAGATCTCCCACCTCGAGCTCGGGTGGTCGTTCTGGAGCTTCTGCATCTCGAAGCCCATCTCGGTGACCCCGACCCCGACGGCGATGGCGGAGTTCTTGATCATCGCGATCAGCGCGCTCGCGACGGGTTGCAGCACCGCCCGGAAGGCCTGCGGCAGGATCACCAGCCGCAGGCTCTGCCCGAAGGTCAGCCCGATGGCCCGAGCGGCCTCGGCCTGGCCGAGCGGGACCGAGTTGATGCCGGAGCGCACCGCCTCGCAGACGAAGGCGGCGGTGTACAGGCCGAGCGCCGCCGTCGCGAACACGAAGAAGACATTGAGCCGCAACAGCTCGGCATCGCCGAGGTGGAGCTCCGGCCGGATGTCGAGGTTGGGGATGCCGAAGGCGAACAGCAGCATGATCAGCAGCAGCGGCGTGTTGCGCACGGCGTACACGTAGAACGTGCCGATGCCCCGGGCCAGAGGGATCGGGGAGACGCGCATGGCGGCCAGGATCGCGCCCAGCACGAGCGCGACGACCCCGGCGATGACGACCATCTCGACGGTGAATCCGAAGGCCACGAGGATGTCGTGCCGGTTCTCGGTGAACCACTCCACCGGGTTCTCCCTCTCGCCGGGTGTTCAGGTCAGCCCGTGCTGCGACCCCGGGAGGGGCCGCAGCGCGGGCTCGGGCTCACGCGCACTCGTCGAGCGCGGGCGGGTCGGGCGTCTCGACCCCGGACTCGCCGAGCGTGTTCTCGAACGCTGTCGCCCACGTCCCGTCGTCCTCCGCCGACTTCAGGGTGTCGCTGATGAACTCGCACATCCCGCCGGCGTCCTTCTCGTAACCCACGCCGTACCGCTCCTCGGAGAACGGGTCGCCGACCACCTCGAGGTTGTCCGGATCCTCGGCCGCGTAGCCGAGCAGGATGGCGCCATCGGTGGTGACCGCGTCGACCGTCTCGTTCTGCAGCTGGTCGACGCACTCGGAGTACGTCGCGAACGGCACCGGCTTCGCGCCGTACTCGTCCTCGACCCGGGCCAGCGAGGTGGAGCCCTCGACGGAGCAGACCTTGATGCTCTTCAGGTCGTCCGGTCCGGTGATCCGGTCCTTGTCGTCCTCGCGCACGAGGAGCTGCTGGCCGGTGACGTAGTAGGGCCCTGCCTGCCCGACGATCTTGCGCCGGTCGTCGGTGATCGAGTACGACGCGATCACGAGGTCGACCCGCCCCTGCTGCAGGAACGGCTCGCGGTTGTCCGAGACCGTCTCGACCCACGTGATGTCGTCGTCGGAGATGCCGAGCGCGCCGGCGAGGATCCGTCCGATCTCGATGTCGAAGCCCTCCGGGGCGTCCGCGCCCGGCGCTTTGAACCCGATGCCCGGCTGGTCGATCTTCACTCCGATCGTGATCGTGCCCTTCTCGGCCAGCTCTTTGGCGACACCGGTCAGTCCCGACGCCTTCTTGACCTCGACGTCGGTCTCGTCGCCGCCGTCGCTGCCGCACGCGGTCAGCGCACCCGTCGAGGCCGCCAGCGCGGCGCCCACGAGTACCGCCTTGATCTTCAACAATCGCATCTTCAATCTCTCCTTTGAGGTTGACGAAACGCACCTTGCGATGGGGTCTGTGCCGGGCGATCTGGTCCGGTTCAGTGCGTGAGGACCTTGCCGAGGAAGTCACGGGCTCGTTCGCTCTGCGGGTCGGTGAAGAACTCCTCGGGCGTGTTCTCCTCGACGATCGCCCCGTCGGACATGAAGACGACCCGGTCGGCCGCCGTACGTGCGAAGCCCATCTCGTGGGTGACGACGATCATCGTCATGCCCTGACGGGCGAGGTCCACCATCACGTCCAGGACCTCCTTGATCATCTCGGGGTCCAGCGCCGAGGTCGGCTCGTCGAAGAGCATCACCTTGGGGTCCATGGCCAGGGCGCGGGCGATCGCCACCCGCTGCTGTTGGCCGCCCGAGAGCTGTGCGGGGTACTTCTCCGCCTGCTCGCCGACCCCGACGCGGTCGAGCAGCCGGCGCGCCTTCTGCTCGGCGGCCTCGCGCGCGATGCCGCGCACCCTGACCGGTCCGAGCGTGACGTTCTCGAGGATCGTCTTGTGCGCGAACAGGTTGAAGCTCTGGAAGACCATGCCGACCTCGGCCCGAAGTGCCGCGAGCTCCTTGCCCTCGGCCGGCAGTGGCTTCCCGTCGACGCGGATGGAGCCGCTGTCGATGGTCTCGAGCCGGTTGATCGTGCGGCACAGCGTGGACTTGCCGGAGCCGGACGGGCCGATCACCACGACCACCTCGCCCCGAGCGACGGACAGGTCCACGTCGCGAAGCGCGTGCAAGCGGCCGAAGTGCTTGTTGACGCCTTCGAGAACGACGAGCCCGGCCTCCGTCATGCAGGATTCTTACAGGTTTCGTCCATCGACCGCCACCCGCTCGGCTCGCCGACCCCGGCTGCGCGGGGGCTCGTAGGATCCCGGCCGTGCGGCTGCGGATCGATCTCGCCTACGACGGCGGCGCCTTCCACGGCTGGGCGGCGCAGCCGGGACTGCGCACCGTGCAGGGCGAGCTCGAGGCTGCGCTGGCGACTGTCCTGCGCGTCTCCGAGGCGTCGACCGTGTGCGCGGGCCGGACCGACACCGGGGTCCACGCGCGCGGCCAGGTCGTGCACGTCGAGGTGGAGGAGGGAGCGCTGGTCGCCGCTGCGGGTCGCTTCGAGAGCGACCCGGCGGAGGCCGTGACTCGTCGCCTGAACGGCCTACTGCCGACGGACGTCCGGGTACGCCGGGTGGTTGCCGCCCCGGACGCGTTCGACGCGCGCTTCGCGCCGCTCTGGCGCCGCTACGTGTACCGGATCTGCGACGGAGTCCCGGACCCACTGACCCGCGGTCACGTGCTGGCCTGGCCCCGGCCACTCGACGTGGACGCGATGAGCGAGGCGTCGACGACGCTCCTCGGGCTCCACGACTTCGCGGCGTTCTGCAAGCAACGCGAGGGCGCCACGACGGTGCGGACGCTGCTCGAGCTGTGGTGGGTGCGCGAGGGGGACCTGCTCAGCGGCACGGTCCGGGCCGACGCGTTCTGCCACCACATGGTGCGGTCGCTGGTCGGGTCGCTCGTGGCGGTGGGAGAGGGTCGACGGCCGGTCTCCTGGCCGGCCGAGGTGCTCGCCGCCGAGGTCCGCGACCCTGCCGTGACCGTCGTACCGCCGCACGGCCTGACGCTCGAGGAGGTCGGCTACCCGCCGGACGCCGAGCTGGCCGCGCGCGCCGAGCAGGCGCGAGCGAAGCGGGAGCCGTCGTGAGCGTGCCGTCGGCCGAGGTTCTCGAGGCGTTCGGCGCCACGGTCTCGCCGCACCCGGCCGAGCGCGGCATGGGCAGGACGTGGATCGCGGGCGATGTCGTGCTCAAGCAGGTCGACCTCGAGGCCGAGCACGCGTGGGTCTGCGGGGTGTACGACGCGTGGTCCTGCGCGGATGTCGCCGTGGCACGCCCTCTCCGGGCGGACGGACGGTGGTCGTTCGCCGGCTGGGGGGCTCAGGCGCTCCTCCCGGGCGCCACCGCTCGCGCGGGCGATGACCCCGACTGGTTCCGCGAGGTCCACCGGGTCTTCCATCGGGCGGTCGCCGAGCTCGCCCGGCCGGCGTTCCTGGACGACCGCGAGGATGCGTGGACGTACGGCGAACGCGTGGCATGGGACGGCAAGGCCCCGGAGGGCGCCCGGGAGACGTTGGCTCTGCTGACCCGCGCGCTCGATCTCCTCGAGCCGATCGAGGTCGCGGAGCAGCTCGTGCACGGCGATCTCGGCGGCAACGTCCTGCGCGACGGCGACCGCGCCGCGGTCATCGACTGGCCGCCGTACTGGCGTCCGGCGGACTGGGCCCTCGCCGTGGTGGCCACCGACGCCGTCTGCTGGGAGGGCGCCGACGAGTCCCTGCTCGACGACTGGTCGACGGGCGAGACCTGGCCGCAGCTGCTCCTCCGGGCCGCGATCTACCGGCTCGCGACCCGCGGACGCAACGAGTCGCTGGGGAAAGTACCGGTCGGCAGCGACGGGTACGTCGCCGAGAAGGGCCGGATGCTGGCGCTCATCGAGGAGCGACTCGGGTGAACGACCACTACTTCTCCGCGGACCCCTCGGCGCCTTTCGAGCGGGAGCCGGTGAGCTGCGAGGTGTGGGGGCAGCGGCTCGACCTGATCAGCGGTTCGGGCGTGTACAGCCGCGGCCGGCTCGACATCGGGACCTCGGTGCTGTTCCGCGAGACCGAGCCGCCGGAGCCGGGCCACGTCCTCGACCTCGGCACGGGGTACGGCGTGATCGGCCTGGCCGTCGCGGCGTCCTGGCGTGCCCGCGGCGTACCCGCCGGGTCGTCCTCCGGGGTGACCGGCGTCGAGGTGAACCAGCGTGCCGTACTCCTCGCGAACCAGAACGCGGCCCGCCTCGGGCTCCAGGACCGGTTCATCGCCTGCGACCCGGAGATCGTGCCGGACGACGTGCGGTTCGACGAGATCTGGTCCAACCCGCCGATCCGGATCGGCAAGCAGGCCCTCCATCGCCTGCTGCTCCACTGGTTCGCGCGGCTCCGCCCCGGCGGGCGGGCGATGCTGGTGGTGGGCAAGAACCTCGGCGCCGACTCGCTCCAGAACTGGCTGATCGACCAGGGGTACCCGACGCTGAGGCTGGCCTCGGCCAAGGGGTTCCGGGTCCTGGAGTCGCGCCGATAGGTGGTGGTGGTTCGGTGGTCGAGCCTAGAGTCTGGCCATGACGCAGACCGTGCCCACCGACGTGCGGCTCCCGTGGGGCACGACCCCGAACGGTGAGTTCACGGTGAAAGGCACCGTGGTCGCATCGGTCATGGGCACGCTCGCCGTGTTCGTGACGCTGCCACTCGGCATTCTCGGGATCCTGCTGTCGTGCCAGGGGCTCGATCGCGTCGCGCGCCGTGACCACTCCGCTCGCAGGTTCCTGATCTGGTCGTGGATCTGCTTCGTCCCCGGAACGGTGCTCGGGGTACCGCTGGCCGTCCTGCTGCTGGCATCGCTGATCAAGAACCTGCTCGCATAACCACGGCGGTTCCGTGGGAGGCGGGGGCCCGCGCGTTCAGGTCCCCGGTGGTGGAGCCGGGCAAGGCAGGTCCACGGTGAGTGGGTCTCGAGCCGGTGGTGTCGCCTGCTCAGGACGGCCCCCGAGGCCCGCTCGACCACCGAAGAGCACCGCTGCACCCCCGGCTCGACGACCGACACGCACGGTGGTTTCGAGACGGTCGCTGGGCGACCTCCTCAACCACCGAGGGTCGCTGGGCGGCTCCTCAACCGCCGGGGGCCGGCCCACGACAAAACGGCACCGCGGCGCCCCGCGCTGAACCGACGGCGTTCGCGTGCGGGAGGGCAGAATCCGTGACAACCGGGGCGGGGGACCGCGCGTCAGACGGGTATCGATCGGGTCACGAGACCCGGTCGGTGCTTGCCCGACCCCGCGTCGGCGGTTTGACTGCCGGAGCCGGGATCACAGGACGGTCACGACCCGGGGCCGGACGACCCGTCACAGCCGAGGAGTGCGCATGCAGCACGTCGCCCGAGAGGTCGATGGGCGGACCGGTGGTCTGTCCGTCCGCTGCCAGGGCCTCGTGCACCTGTACAAGACCTTCGAGGGTCACGACGTGGTCGCGCTGCAGGGCGTCGACCTCAGCGTCGAGGCGGGCGAGCGGGTGGCCTTCCTGGGGCCCAGCGGGTCCGGCAAGTCCACGCTCCTCACGCTCTTCGGCGGCATCCAGCGCCCGAGCGCGGGCAAGATCTTCCTCGGCGAGGAGGAGATCTCGCGGATGAGCGAGCGCCAGCTGACCCGGGTCCGCGCGTCCCGGGTCAGCACCATGCTCCAGGGCGCGACGCGCAACCTGCTCCACTACGCCACCGCCAAGCAGAACCTGCGCTTCAGCAGGTCGGCCGCCGGCGACCCCGACCGCACCCTCGGCGATGCCGAGCTACTTCGCCGGGTCGGCCTGGAGAGCAAGGGTGACCAGGTCGTCTCGTCGATGTCCGGAGGCGAGCGGCAGCGGCTCGCGCTCGCCTGCAGCGTCACCAGCGCGCCCCAGCTCCTGCTCGCCGACGAGCCCACGAGCCAGCTCAGCCACGAGGACCGCGACCACATGCTCGAGCTGATCCACGGGCTCGGCAACGACTTCGGGACGACGATCCTGGTGGTCACCCACCAGCCAGAGGTGGCCGGCACCTTCCCGCGCACGGTCACCATGCGCGGCGGCCGCGTCGGCATGGAGGGCCGCGCCGGTGCGGAGTACGTGGTCGTCGGCGCCGAGGGCGTCGTGCATCTGCCCGCTCACATCGCCCGTGACTGGCCGCAGGGCACCCTGGTGCGGATCGAGCCCGAGCACGACGACCGGCTGCTGCTGAGCCGAGGAGACCACGACCTCCTCGACGAGGAGCTCTCATGAGCATCCTCGGCCGTCACCGGTCGGCCGCAGAGCGCCCCGACATCGCCGCGCAGGGTGTGCTCGCGCTCGAGGACGTGTCCCTCAACGTCGGTGGGCGGTGGGCGCTGGAGCGGGTCAGCCTCGAGTTCCGCCCCGGCGAGGTCACCGCGCTGTCGGGCCCATCCGGCTCGGGCAAGACCACGATGCTGTCGATCGCCGGCGGGATCGTGAAGCCGACGACGGGCTTCTCGACGTACGGCGGCCGCCACATGTGGCAGGGCGACGGCGACCCGCGCCACGTGGTGGCGTTCGTGCTCCAGGTCTACGGCCTTGTCCCTATCCTGTCGGCCCGGGAGAACGTCGCCATCGCGCTGCGTGCCCGCGGCGTACCCCCGGGCGAGGCCGACGAGCGCGCGGACGACGAGCTGACCCGCTTCCACATCGGCGACCTCGGCGACCGGCAGGTCGAGGAGCTGTCGGGTGGCCAGATGCAGCGTGTGGCCTGTGCACGCGCGTTCGCGGTCGCGCCCGAGATCCTGCTCGCCGACGAGCCCACCAGCGAGCTCGACGAGGGCAACCGCGAGCACGTGATGGACCAGCTCCGGATCGAGGCTTCGCGCGGCGCGATCGTCGTGGTCGCGACCCACGACCCTGCGGTGGTCGACGCCGCCGACCGCGCACTCGTGCTCGACGAGGGCCGGCTGGTCCCCGCCGAGGACTCGGCGTACGCGCCCGGGCGGTAGCCGGCCGTGCTCCTGCGCTCCATCCGGGCCCACCTCCTCCCGTCCATGGCGACGCTCGCGCTCGCGTTCGTCGTCGCGGCCGGAGCCGTGGCCGTGGTCGGCGTGTCACGCGTGGGCGGTACGCCGGGGGCGGTCGCCGCCATGCTCGCCCTGTACGGCGCCGTCGCGCTGGCCGAGCAGTCGGCGCGGACCATCGTCGACCGGAGCCACGACGTCGCGCTGGCCCGGCTCCGTGGACTCAGCGGTCCTCGTCTGGTCACCTTCGCCGCCGGCCCGCTGCTCGCGGTCGGCCTGGTCGGGATCGCGGCCGGTTCCCTGGTCGGTGTCTGGCTCGCCCACCGGATCGCCGGCGACTGGAACGTGCACTGCAGCCTCGGCACGCGCGAGGTGGTGGTCGCGGTCGCGATCCTCGTCGGCGCCTGGGTCACCATCGCGCTGGTCGCGACCGCCGTGATCCGGCGGTCCCTGGTGGATGCCCTCTCGGTGCACCCGCGCAGGCAGCCGACCTCGTGGATCACGTTGTTCCTCGAGCTGCTGGTGGTCGCGGCTGCATGCCTGGCCGTCTACGAGGCGCACCGCAGCGAGGCCGGCTGGGTGCCCACGGTCGCCCCCGCCCTGGTCGCGCTCGGCGCCGGCCAGCTCGTGATGTGGCTGCTCACCCTGACCCCGCGCCTGGGAAGGCGGCTCGGCCTCTCGCTGGCCAGCCGCCGCCTCCGACGTGATCCCGACCCCGGGTCCGTGGTCCGCGTCCTCGTCGCGGCGGCGGTCCTTCTCGCGGTCACGCTCACCGGCGGTCGCGCGGCGGCCGACTGGCGCGACGACGCAGGACGTCTCCGTGCCGGTGGTCCGATTGCCGTGCCGTTCGAGAAGGGCGCCCTCCGTGCGTACGCCGCCGCCCACGCCGCCGACCCCCAGGGACGCTGGCTGATGGCGGCTGTGCCCATCGACGACCTCGACCCTTCCGCCCGGAGGGTCTTCGTCGACTCCGATCGCTGGGACGCCGTCGTCGGCGACTTCGTCGGCACCACGAGCGTGGCCGGCGCGAGCGCCCACATGGGCGCGCTCGCCGACCAGCCGGACCCGCTGATGGTGAGGTCCGACTCGCTCGACGTCGACGTCACCTCGATCCGCCCGAAGACGACCGGGACCGTCTCGGTCACCCTCCTCACCGACCTGGGCTACCTCAAGACGGCGCGCATCCAGGTGACCCACACGGGCTCGAGCACCGGCCCTGTCGGACCCTGCGCGATCGGCTGCTCGGTGGTCTCGGTCGATCTCGGCGGCGCGGCCTTCCACCTCGGCCAGGTCTCGGCCGGCCCCACCCGCATCCTCGGTGCCACGTCCCACGCCGCCGGGCGGACCGAGCACGCCCTGACCGTCGGGCAGGAGCCCGGGGAAGAAGCCGCCCTGACCACGTCCGGCCTCGAGATCCACGCGAACCTCGACGGCATCGACGGCAAGGCGCTCCCGATCCACGTCCTCGGGTCGGTCCCGGCGATCCCCTTCCTTGGCCGCGCCGGGTCGCTGCTCGACCTGGGCCGCGTCCTCAGAGGCGCGGTCGGCACCGTCGCCGGCGCCCGGCCCGTCGTCATCGCCCGCGCGGACACGCCATCCTCGGTGCTGGCCCGGCTGCACCGGGACGGCGGCGGCAAGCCCATGACGTACGCCGCGATCGCCGACCAGCTCGACCACACGCCGGAGGCCCGTGCCGACTCGCTCGCCCTCCTCGTCGCGATCGGAGTCGGCCTGGTCGCGCTCACCCACCTCTTGGCCTGGCTGGCCGGCCAGGCCCGGCGCCGACGCGCCGAGGTCGCCGGGCTGCGCGCAGCCGGCGTGCGGCCCACGTCCGTCCGCGGCGCCTATCTCGCCGAGGCGGCGATCCTCGCCGTGATCGTGCTCGTGACCGCGGCGGCCACCGCCGTCGCGACCACGGTCCCCTTGCTCACGCCGATGGAGCTGGTCGGCGGCTGGGCGGAGGCACCGGTCCTACACCCGGCGATCCGGCCGTTCACGCTGGCGTCGGTCGTCATCGGTGTCGCCGTCGTGACCGCTCTGATCTGTGCGGCCGTGTTCACCCGGTTCGGCCGGGGCGCACGTCCCGGCTCCCTGCGGGCGGTCGACAGATGACTCATCCCACGAAACCGCTCGCAGAGCTCGCGCTTCCGCGGGGACCCCGATGACCCGCTTCTGGTGGCTCCTCGCCACGTGCCTGCGCGGCCTGCGCGCCCGCTGGGTGCTCAGCCTCGGCTCGCTGCTGCTGACCGCGATCGCGATCGCGTCCGCCGTCGTCGGGCCGAGCTACCAGCAGAACGCCGCCAACTCGTTCGTGATCTCCCAGCTGCGGGCCCAGCCGCCCATCAACACCGGCCTCACCTACGACTACCGTCCCCAGGCCGGCGAGGACGTCGACCGGGCGATCTCGACCGCCCGGGACGAGACCGGGCGCGAGTCCGGCAGCGGCTACCTCTCCGGCCGTCCCTTCGTCTGGCAGCCGCTCCACCAGGTGAGTCTCCCCGGCGGCATCGCGCCGGCCGTGCCGCGCCTCGTCTCCGTCACCGGCGCCTGCGACCACGTGCAGCTCGAGGGCCGCTGTCCGACCAACCCCGGCGAGATCGCGATCCTGCGCGCCGACGCCGCGACGTACGGCGTGAAGGTGGGCGACCCCTTCAACCCCTACGGCGAAGTGACTCCCTTCACCGTGGTCGGCCTCTACCGGCCCACGGACTCCAACGCCGACATCGACTTCTGGGGCGGCAGCCAGGTGCTGCAGTCCAGCCCAGGCGCCCTGCTTCCCCGGTTCGTTCCGGCCCACCCTGCTCCGTGGATCACTTCCCAGGCCGGGATCGAGCTCGGCCCGGAGCCCTGGTACGTCGGCGTCAACCAGCCCCTCGCGACCCCGCCGAGCCTCACCGTCGACGACCTCGACACCATCGCCACCCGGGTGAAGGCTCTCGCCAAGGCCGACGAGCACGGCACCCTGTTGCAGGGTCTCTCGCTGGAGGCCGGCAACACCCTGCCGGTCACCGCGGCGCAGCTGATCGACCGCCGCGGGGTCTCCCGTTCGACGGTCGAGCCGGCCGTGCTGTCCCTCATCCTGGTCGCGCTGGTCCTGCTGTCGCGGCTGCTGTCCGCTGCGATGATCCTGCGTCGTGGCGAGCTCGCGCTCGCCTCGTTGCGCGGCTACGGCCGGCGTCAGCTGTGGTTCCTCGGCATGCTCGAGCCGCTGGTGATCCTTGCCGTGGCGACGCCACTCGGCCTCCTGCTGGGCTACCTGGCGTCCCGCGCCCTCGCCCAGCGATGGCTGGTGCCCCATCTGCCGGTGCCGTTCATCGCGGCCAGCGGGCTCGCCGCGCTCGGGGTCGTGGTGGTGACCGCGGTCGTGGCCGCCGTCGTCGTGCGCGACGCCGTCGGTGAGCCGCTGAGCGCGCAGATCGCCGGCGTACGACGACCGACCAAGGCGGGACGTCTCCTGGTCATCGTGAGGCTGGCCCTGGTCGCGCTGGCCGCCGCGGCGCTGATCACCGCCGCCAGCCGCAGCCATCCCGCCAAGCCCGACGCCACCGACCTCTTCCTGCCCATCCTGCTCGCCGTCGCGTCGGGCCTGCTCGTCGGACTTCTCGTGCTCGGCGTCGCCGGCGCCTGGGTGCGGTGGTCGAGGAGACGCCGCGCCATCTCGTCGTACGTCGCCTCGCGCACCGTCCGGCGCCGGCGCGAGGGGACGATGGTGATCCTGCCCGTCACCGCCGCCCTCACCGTGGCGGTGTTCGCGGTCGGAGTCTCGCTCGCCGCCTCGACGTGGCGCGCCAGCGCGGCTGCCACCGAGGTGGGCGCGCCACTGTCGTTCGAGACGAAGCTGCCGCTCACTCGCGCCGTCGGGCTCACCCACGAGCTCGACCCGCAGGGCCGGTGGCTGATGGCGGCCGCGGAGGACTTCCCCAACGCCGACGAGGTCGAGTCCGTCCCACAGCCCCGGGTCGTCGTCGACGCCACCAGGCTCGCCCGGGTCGCCTCGTGGCCGGCCCAGTGGACGCCGGGCCGCAGCGCCGCCGACGTCGCCCGGGAGATCGGGCCGCGACGCCCTCCGGTGATGATGCGCGGGTCCACGCTCTCGATGACCATCGACAACCACGTGGACGGCGACTACCGCCAGCTGGGCGTGATCGTCACCGTGCTCGACGACAGCGGCGACCTGCGCAACATCCCCGTCGGCCCCTTCCGGCAGGGTCGCTCCACCCAGACGAGGAAGCTGCCGACCTGCCACACCGGCTGCCAGGTGGAGACCATCAGCTTCGGCGGCCCCTCCGCGCTGGTGGAGGCCATGCGGGGCACCGCCACGATCGAGTCGGCCACCGTCGACGGGGGTCGCATCCCGGGCATGCTCGACCGCTCCTGGCGCACGCAGGCGCCGCAGATCATCAACACCGCCACCGCGGTCAGGAAGGTCGAGCTGCGGAACGGGCGCCTCACCCTGTCGTTCCGGTCGAGGAGCTCCGAGTCCTACGCGGGCATCAGCCCGGCGGACTTCCCCCCGGTCGTACCCGTGCTCTTCGGGCGGCTCACCTCGGAACCCAGCCGGCTCCCGACCGGCGCGTCCGGGCTCTTCCGGGTGGCTCCGGCCGGAGCCCCGGCCGAGTCGATGCCGTTCCGTGGTCCGTCCGGCACCCTGATCGACTTCACGGCGTTCATCCGCAGCGCGTCGCAGGTCAACAGCGACACCCTCGTCTACATCTGGGCGCGGGCTGACACGCCGCGACGCGTCCTGAGCGCGCTCTCCGACCACGGACTGTCCAACCCCACCCGGGAGACCGAGACCAAGCACGTGCTCGACCAGGACGCCTTCGCGCTCGCCCTGCGGCTGTACGTTGTCGTGACGGCGCTGGTGATCCTGCTCGCGGTCGCCGGGCTCGGGGCCAACCTCGCGGTCCAGCTGCCCGCCCGCCGCCGTGATGCGGCGTCGTTGCGTGTGGTCGGGGTGAAACGCCGGTCGGTGATGGTGGGCGTGGTCGCCGAGTTCGTGGTCGTCCTCGGGGCCGCCGCCGTGGCCGGGGTCGCCGCCGGCGGCCTCGCTCAGTACGTCGTCGTCCGCACCGTGACGCTCGGGTTCGTCGACTCCTCGCTGGTGCCGCGCGTCGTACCGTCCTTCGACGTCGGCTCCGCCGTGACGCTGAGCGCGCTCGTCCTGGTCGGCCTCGTCGTGGCGGCGTCCGGCTTCGCCCTCCTCACCGTCCGGGGAGCCCGCACGTCGTCGCTGCGGGAGAACGCCCGCTGAACCTCGGCCCCGGATAACCGCGTGCGCCGCTCGGGGAGGTCACGGAGAATGGCTCCCCGTGGGTCACGTGGACGTCGCCGGTGTGCGCTTCGAGCTGCCCGACGGCCGGGTGCTGCTCGAGGACGTGTCGTTCCGCGTCGGCGACGGCGCGAAGGTGGCCCTGGTCGGCGCGAACGGCGCCGGCAAGACGACCCTGCTGCGCATCATCACCGGCGACCTCGTGCCGAAGGCGGGCGTGGTGACCCGCACCGGCGGGCTCGGCGTGATGCGGCAGATGGTCGGCCTCGGCCTCGGCGACGACCCGACCGTCGCCGACCTCCTGCTCTCGGTGTCGCCGGAGCGCGTACGCGCAGCCACCGCCGAGGTCGAGCGCTGCGAGCTGGCCTTGATGGACGCCGACGACGAGAAGAACCAGATGCGGTACGCCGAGGCGCTGGCCGAGTACACCGACGCCGGCGGCTACGACCTCGAGGTCGTCTGGGACGTGTGCACCGTCCGCGGCCTCGGCGTCCCCTACGACCGCGCGAAGTACCGTTCGCTACGGACGCTGTCCGGTGGCGAGCAGAAGCGGCTGGTGCTGGAGTATCTGCTCGCCGGCCCCGATGAGGTGCTCCTGCTGGACGAGCCGGACAACTTCCTCGACGTCCCCGGGAAGATGTGGCTCGAGCAGCGCATCCGCGAGTCGGAGAAGACGATCCTGTTCATCAGCCACGACCGCGAGCTGCTCAACAACACCGCCACCCGGATCGTCACCGTCGAGCTCGGCGCGGCCGGGAACCTCGTGTGGACCCATCCGGGCGGCTTCGCGTCGTACCACGCGGCGCGACGTGACCGTTTCGCCCGCTTCGAGGAGATGCGGCGCCGCTGGGACGAGGAGCACGCCAAGATCAAGGCGCTCGTGCTCCGGCTGAAGATCAAGGCCGAGTACAACGACGGGATGGCCTCGCAGTACAAGGCCGCCCAGACCCGACTCCGGAAGTTCGAGGAGGCGGGACCGCCGACCGAGCAGCCGCGCGAGCAGCAGGTCTCGATGCGGCTCAAGGGCGGCCGCACCGGCAAGCGCGCGGTGGTCTGCGAGGACCTCGAGCTCGTGGGGCTGATGAAGCCGTTCGACCTCGAGGTCTGGTACGGCGAGCGGGTCGCGGTGCTGGGCAGCAACGGCTCCGGCAAGTCGCACTTCCTGCGGCTCCTGGCCGCCGGCGGCTCCGACCCCGACGTCGAGCACCGTCCGGTTGATGACACCCCGATCGATCCGGTGCGCCACACGGGCAAGGCCAAGCTCGGCGCGCGGGTGCGGCCGGGTTGGTTCGTGCAGACCCACGAGCACCCCGAGCTGATGGGCCGGACGCTGCTGGAGATCCTGCACCGGGGTGACGGCCGGCCCGACGGCCGCGCCGGGATGGGCCGGGAGGCGGCCGCCCGGGTGCTCGACCGCTACGAGCTCGCCCATGCCGCCGAACAGAGGTTCGAGTCCTTGTCCGGCGGTCAGCAGGCGCGCTTCCAGATCCTGCTGCTCGAGCTCTCCGGGGCGACGCTGCTGCTGCTCGACGAGCCGACCGACAACCTCGACGTCCAGTCGGCGGAGGCGCTCGAGGACGGGCTCGAGGCGTTCGAGGGCACGGTCGTCGCGGTCACCCACGACCGGTGGTTCGCCCGCGGCTTCGACCGGTTCCTGGTCTACGGCGCCGACGGTGCGGTGTACGAGTCCGACGGTCCGGTCTGGGACGAGACGAGGGTCGACCGCGCCCGGTGAGGTCCAGACGCTGCCGGTGGCACGGAGCCCGGGGGGCGTCTCCGGCGCTGTGGACGCCTCCCCCGGGCTCCGAGATCAGGAGTTCTGGGTCGCGGCGTCGGAGTCCAAGGTGACCTTCACCGTGTGGGTGCTCCCCCCGCGCTGGTAGGTGACGGTGACCGTGTCGCCGGGGCGGTAGGACCGGATCGTCGCCACGAGCCCGTCGGAGGACGTGATCAGGTGGCCGTCGACCTTGGTGATCACGTCGCCCGACTTCAGCCCGGCGTTCGCGGCGGCGGAGCCGTTGTTGACCTGGCTCACCTTGGCGCCGTCGGTGATCTGGGCACCGGCGCCCGACGCTGCGTTCTCGACGCCGATGCCGAGCCGGGCGTGCGTCGGGGTCTCGCCCTTGATCATCTGCTGCACGATCGGCAGGACCTCGTCGATCGGGATCGCGAAGC
>NZ_DASXWU010000011.1:0-72716 GCF_036503465.1 Nocardioides sp. | reverse complement strand
TCCGCGGTGTCGCTCTCGTCAGAGGCGGCGGTGGCCTCCGCGTCGGCGGCTGCCTCGGTCCCGGCCGGAGCGGGCTCCTCGGTGGCCTCGTCGGCAGGGGCCTCGGTCACCTCGTCCGCGGGGGCCTCGGCCTCGGCGGCCGGTTCCTCCTCGGCGGCAGCCGGCGTGCCGGCCCCACCTGCGTTGAGGTCTGAGGGGTCCTCCCCCTCTTCGGCCCGCTTCGCCTGGAGCGCACCGGCGAGCCGGGCGGCCTGGGCGAGCGGGGCGTTGAGCAGGTAGACGGCCTGGCTCAGCGAGGCGAGCATCGCGCCCGCCAGCTTGCCCAGGAGCACCTCACGCGACTCGAGGTCGGCCTGCTTGGCGACCTCGGTGGCGTCGAGAGGCTTGCCGTCCAGGACGCCACCCTTGATGACCAGGGTGGGGTTGGCCTTGGCAAAGTCACGCAGACCCTTCGCGGCCTCGACGACGTCGCCCTGGATGAAGGCGATCGCGGTCGGACCGGTCAGGAGGTCGTCGAAGCCGTCGATCCCCGCGTCCTTCGCGGCGATCTTGGCCAGCGTGTTCTTGACCACGGCGTAGTGGGCGTTCGCACCGAGGGAGCGCCGCAGTTCCTGCAGCTGCTTCACGGTGAGACCGCGGTACTCGGTCAGTACAGCGCCGGCGGCATCGTTGAACGAGTCGACGATCTCCGCGACGGCGGCCTGCTTCTCTGCCCGCGCCATGGGTCTCCTTCCGATGGGCGAGACCCCTGCACGAACATCCCCGACACGACGAACGCCCCGGGCGCAGGCCCAGGGCGTGGATCGCACCGCGACCGTTGTGGCCGGGGTACCGCTCTGTCACCTGCGCGGGCCGCCCGCATCTCGCGGGACCTTCGATCGCGTCTGCAGGAGCAGGCACGACGACCAGCGGTCTCTGGTTACGAGGGACGAGACTACGGCGCCCGAGGGACCGTGGCCAAATTGAGCCGAGGTCGCGCGAGCGCGCCGAGACCCCGTGACGCGCCCTGGGCCTCGACCAGGCTTCGGCGGGGCTTCCGAGGTTCCGCCCGAGCGTGGCAGGGAATAGGTAAATTCGGGCCGAAGACACCCCTGATCGCGACGACCTAGGGGTACGGTCCTAGGTATCGGGACGCGCTTTCCCCCCATCTATGACGCCACTGGGCACAACGGGCCAGGTGGTCTGATCCAGAGGCGTCCTGTTTTCCCGGATCTTTGCCGGGACGGAGCCGATCCGTGTTCCAATCTTCCCCATGGACTACAAGTTGACCTCGTTGTCGGCCGTCCTCGAACGCGCCGACAGCCGGCTGCGCAGCCCTGACGGCGGCGTACGCCTCTGGCCGACGGGTTTCCCCCTCCTCGACGAGGCGATCGGCGGTGGCTTCCGCTCCGGGACCCTGAACCTGATCGCCGGCCCCCAAGGCCAGGGCAAGACGATGTTCGCCATGCAGGCGGCCCGCGCCGCGGTGAAGGCCGGCCGCTCGGCCGTGTTCTTCTCCTACGAGCTCGAGGCCGACGCCCTCACCCAGCGTCTGGTGGCGATGGAGGGCGGCGAGATCGACCCGTACGAGGCGCCCAGCCTCAGCGAGGTGCGGGCGATCTTCGAAGGCACCTCCG
Organism: Nocardioides sp.; assembly: GCF_036503465.1. GTDB lineage: Bacteria > Actinomycetota > Actinomycetes > Propionibacteriales > Nocardioidaceae > Nocardioides. Next base: position 71,100 of record NZ_DASXWU010000011.1, on the reverse strand, counting down.
GCGGCACCGGGGGTCTGCTCGAGCGGATGGCCTCGACCCGCAGCGGGATCGGCACCCAGGCGCTGGTGAACGTCAGCGAGTACGCCGATCGGCTGGTCGTGCACCGCTCGACGGCGACCCACACCGACATCACCGAGATCAACGACACGATCAAGAAGGTGATGGGGAGCACCGGTGAGTCGCCGCTGATCGTCGTCGACTACCTCCAGAAGGTCGCCACGCCTCTGAGCGACCTCGGAGAGGAGGAGCGGATCACCCGGATCACCGAGCAGCTCAAGGACGTCGCCATCGAGTTCGACGCGCCGGTCTTCGCGGTCGCCGCGATGGACCACGAGGGCCTCGAGCCCGGCGCCCGCATGCGAACCCGTCACATGCGTGGCTCGACCGCGCTCTCCTACGAGCCCGACGTCGTCCTGATCCTGGGCACCAAGTCCGACATCGTCGCCCGCCACCACCTGATGTACGGCGGAGCGAACGCCGAGAACTTCAAGGACTGGTCGGTCGTGACGGTCGAGAAGAACCGCTCCGGCAGCGGCGGCGCCGAGATCGAGTTCAAGAAGCGGTTCGACCAGGGCCGGTTCGAGGCGGACGGCAACGTCGTCACCGAGAAGCTCGTCGACGAGCGCGTGTACGTCGAGTAGAGCGACCCCTCAGACAGCGGAAGGCCCGGCCACTGATGGTGGCCGGGCCTTTCGACGTACCGGGGCTTCTCAGCCTTCCTCGGCGGCCGCGACGTTGCGGGTGCGGTTGGGGTCGACCTGGACGCCGGGGCCCATGGTCGTCGACACGGTGACCTTGCGGAGGTAGCGACCCTTGGAGCTGCTGGGCTTCAGCCGCAGCACCTCCTCCAGCGCGGTGGCGTAGTTCTCCGCGAGCTGCTGCTCGGAGAACGAGGCCTTGCCGATGATGAAGTGCAGGTTGGCGTGGCGGTCGACGCGGAACTCGATCTTGCCGCCCTTGATGTCCGAGACCGCCTTCGCGACGTCGGGCGTCACGGTGCCGGTCTTCGGGTTGGGCATCAGGCCGCGGGGGCCGAGCACGCGGCCGAGGCGGCCGACCTTGCCCATCATGTCGGGGGTCGCGACGACGGCGTCGAAGTCGAGCCAGCCGCCGTTCACCTTCTCGATCAGCTCGTCGCCGCCGACCACGTCGGCGCCGGCCTCACGGGCGGCCTCGGCCTTGTCCGCGGCCGCGAACACGAGCACGCGGGCGGTCTTGCCGGTGCCGTGGGGCAGGTTGACGGTGCCCCGCACCATCTGGTCGGCCTTGCGGGGGTCGACCCCGAGGCGCATGACGACGTCGACGGTCTCGTCGAACTTCTTCTTACTGGTGTCCTTGGCGATCTTGATCGCGGCGTACGGCGAGTAGATCTCGTCCTTGTCGAACGACTCTGCCGCCGCGCGGTAGGTCTTGCTGCGCTGCATGGTGTTCCTACTTTCGGAAGATGTGGTCATCGGGCCAGCGCGGCCCTGCCACGGGTTGGATCGGTGTTGTCACCGGACTCGGTCTCGAGACGCGACCTTCGAGCCTCGTCCTGGCCTCCCAAGCTCGGGCCAGGGGCTCTCTCAGTCGGTGCGGACGCCCATCGAGCGGGCGGTGCCCTCCACGATCTTCATGGCGGCCTCGATGTCATTGGCGTTCAGGTCGGGCATCTTGGTCGTCGCGATCTCGCGGACCTGGTCCTTGGTCAGCCGGCCGACCTTCTCCTTGTGCGGCACGCCGGAGCCCTTCTGCAGGCCGGCGGCCTTCTTGATCAGCTCGGCCGCGGGCGGCGTCTTGGTGATGAACGTGAACGAGCGGTCCTCGTAGATGGTGATCTCGACCGGGATCACGTTGCCGCGCATGGACTCGGTCTGGGCGTTGTACGCCTTGCAGAAGTCCATGATGTTCACGCCGTGCGGACCGAGCGCGGTGCCGACCGGCGGCGCCGGCGTCGCGGCACCCGCCTGCAGCTGCACCTTGACCAGCGCGGCGATCTTCTTCTTGGGAGGCATTCCTCTGGGTGTCCTTCGTGTCGTACGTCGTGGTCGTCGCGAGCCGGACCGGCTCTGCCACCTGGTTGTTGCGGTGTTGCCCGGGCAACCGGACCATTCTGGTCGGTCACGCCCGAGATGCCTAATTCACCGACCCGTCGAGTCTCCCAGCGTTCTGGTCACAGGGGTCTCGACCCGCGGTCGCGGCTTCGCAGGCTCAGCCGCGCGCTCGCTCGACCTCGCGCGGTTGTGAGTCCGTGCCTCTGCGAGCGAGCTCGCAGAGGCACGGACTCACACGCGCTGAACCTGCGAGAAGCTGAGCTCCACCGGGGTCTCCCGGCCGAAGATCTCCACCAGGGCCTTGACCCGCTGGGCCTCGGCGTTGATCTCGGTGATCGTCGCGTGCAGCGTGGCGAACGGGCCGTCGACCACCATCACCGAGTCGCCCTCACCGAAGTCGGCGACCTCGACGGCCTTCTTGGTCGCCGTGGCGGTGCCACCGCCGGCAGCGGCGCCGGCGGGCGTCTCGGTCGGGGCGACGATCGTCGGGGCGAGCATGTTCTCGACCTCGGTCATGCTCAGCGGCACCGGCTGATGGGCCTGGCCCACGAAGCCGGTCACGGAGGGGGTGTGCCGGACGGCAGCCCACGACTCGTCGGTGAGGTCCATCCGGACCAGCACGTAGCCGGGAAGCACGGTGCGCTTGACCATCTTGCGCTGGCCGTTCTTGATCTCCGCGACCTCCTCGGTGGGGACCACGATCTCGTGGATGTAGTCCTCCATGTTCAGCGAGACGATGCGGTTCTCGAGGTTCTGCCGGACGCGGTTCTCCATGCCGTAGTAGGTGTGGACGACGTACCAGTCGCCGGGCTTGGCCCACAGCTCGCGGCGGAACTCCTCCAGCGGGTCGTCTGCGAGGGCCTCGTCGTCCGCATCGACCTCCTCCACCAGGGTGCCGTCGGTGAGCTCGTCGGTCGGCTCGTCGACCGAGGCATCGCTCTCGTCGGTCGCGCCGCTCGTCGGCTCCCCCGGCTCGGCGGAGAAGTCCACCGCAGCGGCGTCGGCGGGGGCTGGCTCAGCCTCTGCCTCGAGCTCCGCGGTCACCTCGTCCGGCTCGCCGGCGACCGGCTCCTCCACCGGCACGTCCGTCGACTCCGCGGACTCCACCGACTCTACCGGGGAGTCGTCGCTCGGTGCCTCCGTCGGCTCGTCGGCCGCATCGGAGGTCGGCTCGTTCTCGACCTCGGCGTCCGCCGGCGCATCCGCTCGCGCAGAGACCTCCTCCGGAGTGCCGTCCTGCTCGATGTCGTCGTACTGCGACACGTTTCCTGCTCCCAACCTCAGCTCGAGGACCGGCCGTTGAACAGCCAGAAGACCAGCTTGCCGATGCCCAGGTCGAGCCCGGAGATCAGCGCCATCATGAACGCCACGAACACCATCACCACGAAGAAATAGGTGACCAGCTGCTGCTGGGTCGGCCAGACCACCTTCCGCAGCTCGGCGATGACCTGTCGATAGAACAGGACAGGTCCGGTGCGCTCGGTACGCCGGTCGCGTGACCGGACCGCGTTGCCTCCCGCCACCTGCGCCACCTCTTCCTGGTCTCGCGGCCGGCCCGGCTGGCCGACCGCTCTGGTCTGGTTCTGGCTGTTCGTTCCCGCAGGGCACGAGGGACTTGAACCCCCAACCTTCGGTTTTGGAGACCGATGCTCTGCCAGTTGAGCTAGTGCCCTGTATGGATCCACGGATGGACCCACGGGCGGATCTCCAGGACCCACCGCCCGCCACCGTGAAGCGCGCAGCGTGGGCATGGCAAAGCCTTGGGGAGAACCACCGTTCTCGAACTCTACCCGGCGGCCGGAGGCGAGTCGAACTCGCGAGCGCCCCTACGATGGGCCTCATGACCGAGGCACCTTCCACCACCAGCAGCCCCCGCCAGCGCCGGGTGTCCGACCGTATCGGCGCGATCGCCGAGTCGGCCACGCTCAAGGTGGATGCGAAGGCGAAGGCGCTGAAGGCCGGGGGCCGCCCGGTGATCGGCTTCGGTGCGGGTGAGCCGGACTTCGCGACCCCGGCGTACATCGTGGAGGCGGCGGTCGAGGCCTGCCGCGACCCACGGAACCACCGCTACACCCCTGCCGGCGGCCTGCCCGAGCTCAAGCAGGCGATCGTCGACAAGACCCGGCGTGACAGCGGCCTCGTGGTGCAGCCCGGCCAGGTCGTGGTGACCAACGGTGGCAAGCAGGCCATCTACGAGGCGTTCGGGACGATGCTGGACCCGGGCGACGAGGTGATCGTGCCGGCGCCGTACTGGACGACGTACCCCGAGGCGATCCAGCTGGCGGGCGGCGTCGCGGTGCCGGTGCTGGCCGACGAGACCCAGGGGTACAAGGTCACCGTCGAGCAGCTCGAGGCGGCCCGCACCGACCGCACCAAGGTGCTGCTCTTCGTCTCGCCGTCCAACCCGACCGGAGCGGTCTACACCGCCGACGAGATCCGTGCGATCGGGCGGTGGGTGGAGGACCACGGACTCTGGGTGCTCACCGACGAGATCTACGAGCACCTGGTGTACGACGGCGTCGAGACCGGGTCGATGCCCGTGCTCTGCCCGTTCCTCGCCGACCACACCGTCGTGGTCAACGGGGTCGCCAAGACCTACGCGATGACGGGTTGGCGGGTCGGCTGGATCCTGGCACCGAAGGACCTCGCGGCCGCCGCGGCCAACCTGCAGTCCCACGCGACGTCCAACGTCTCGAACGTCTCCCAGCGAGCGGCGCTCGCGGCCGTCACCGGCGACCTGTCGGCCGTCGACGAGATGAGGTCGGCGTTCGACCGGCGCCGGAAGACGATCGTGTCGATGCTGGGCGAGATCGACGGTGTCGTCTGCCCGACGCCGGAGGGCGCGTTCTACGCCTACCCCTCGGTGAAGGGCCTGCTCGGCCGGAGGTACGGCGGACGGGTGATCGAGAGCTCGGCCGAGCTCGCCGAGTACATCCTCGAGCAGGCCGAGGTGGCCGTGGTCCCGGGCGAGGCGTTCGGCACGCCCGGCTACCTGCGGCTCTCCTACGCACTCGGCGACGACGACCTGGTCGAGGGGATCACCCGGCTGCAGAAGCTGTTCGCTTGAGCGTGGAGGATCCCGCCGACCACACCCAGAACGAGCGCGACGCGCGAGAGGCGGGCTCTCGGCGACGGTCGCTCGCGAGCTTGCCCAAGGCCCATCTGCACCTGCACTTCACCGGCTCGATGCGGCACGCGACGCTGCTCGAGCTCGCCGAACGCGACGGCATCCAGCTGCCCGAGTCGCTGGTGAGCGAGTGGCCGCCGCAGCTGTCGGCGGCCGATGAGAAGGGCTGGTTCCGGTTCCAGCGTCTCTACGACGTGGCCCGGTCGGTGCTGCGCACCGAGGACGACGTACGCCGGCTGGTGCGCGAGGCCGCCGAGGACGACGCCCGCGACGGTGGGCGGTGGCTGGAGATCCAGGTCGACCCGTCCGGCTACGGCGCGCGCTTCGGCGGCATCACGGCGTTCACCGAGCTGGTGCTGGACGCCGTACGCGAGACGTCCGCTTCGACCGGCCTCGGGATGGCGGTGGTCGTCGCCGCCAACCGCACCCGCCACCCGCTCGACGCCCGCACCCTGGCCCGCCTCGCCGCGCAGTACGCCGGGCGCGGGGTCGTGGGGTTCGGGCTGTCGAACGACGAGCGACGCGGGGTCACCACGGAGTTCGCGCCGGCCTTCGCGATCGCCGAGCGCGCCGGGCTGCTGCTCGACCCGCACGGCGGGGAGCTGGTCGGGCCGTCGTCGGTGCGCACCTGCGTCGAGGCGCTGCATGCCCAGCGGATCGGCCACGGAGTCCGGTCGGTGGAGGACCCCGGCCTGCTCGCCCGGATCGTCGATCTCGGCATCGCGCTCGAGATCTGCCCGGTCTCCAACGTCGCTCTCGGCGTCTACTCCGACCTCACGTCGGTGCCGCTCCCCGACCTGCTCGCCGCCGGCGCAACGGTCGCGCTGGGCGCCGACGACCCGCTGCTGTTCGGCTCGCGGCTCGCCGCTCAGTACGCGACCATGCGCGCCGCCCACGAGCTCTCCGACGAGACCCTCGCCGAGCTCGCCGCGATGTCGATCCGAGCCTCGTGCGCTCCCGAGGACACCAAGGCCGCCCTCCTGCACGACGTCACCACCTGGCTCGCCACGCCGGTGATGTCTGCGACGATGAGCGCATGAGCGACGACGATCTCTGGCGGCCCAAGGACCAGCCCGCCGGCGACCAGCCGCGCGCGGACGACCCGTCCGAGGCAGGGCCCGACGGGAGCCGGTCCGACGACCCGGCCACGCATCAGCCGGGCAGCCCGATGGGCGACCAGACCCAGCCGCTCCACGGCACCCCTGGCTCCCCGCCTGCCCCGTCCGCCCCGTCGTACGACTCGCCGTCGGGCCCGGGCGCCGTCCCACCCCCGTACAACCCCTTCGGCCAGCATGGTCCCTACGGCGCTCCGCCCCAGAACCCGTACGGCTCCCAGCAGCAGAATCCGTACGGCGGCGGCCAGGGCCAGTCCTGGGGTCAGCCTGGTCAGCCCGGCCAGCCGTACGCGCCACCGCCCAACCCGTACCAGCCGCCGCACGAGTACGGCGCCCCGCCGAGTCCCTATGGCACGCCGTACCAGCCGGGGTACGCCGGAGCCCGCCCCGACCACCCCTCGGCGACGACCGCGATGGTGCTCGGCATCGTCGGCCTGGTCGGCGTGGTGCTGTGCGGCGGGCTGACGCTGCTGCTCTCACCGGCGGCCTGGATCGTGGGTGCGAAGGCGGTGCGCGAGATCGACGCCGCACCGGGCAGGTACGGCGCACGCGACCGGGCCCAGGCCGGGAAGATCATGGGGATCATCGGCACGGTCCTGCTCGCGCTGGCCGTGGTCGCGATCATCGGTGTCGTGGCGCTCGCGGTCAGCGTGGGCGACTCGGATCCATCGCCGGTGTTCCCGAGCTCGAACAGCCTGAACGGCTGAGCGGGGAGAGTCAGAGCTCGCAGCCGACGAGCACGGGCTCGTTGACGAGCCGGATGCCGAACCTCTCCTCGACGCCGTCGCGGATCTCGCGGGCCAGGGCCAGCAGCTCCGCGGTCGTGGCACCGCCCCGGTTGGTCAGCGCCAGGGTGTGCTTGGTCGACAGACTCACGGCGCCCTCGCCGTACCCCTTGCCGAAGCCGGCGTGCTCGATCAGCCAGGCGGCGCTGGTCTTCACGCCGTCGTCCAGCGGCCACGCCGGCGCACCCTCCGGTACGTCGTGCGCGGCGACGACGGGGTTGGTGAAGAACGAGCCGGCGCTCCAGGTGTCGTGGTCCGCGGCGTCCAGGACCATGCCCTTGGCGCTGCGCAGATCCAGCACCGCCCGCCGTACGTCGGACATCGCGGCGCGCGCGCCCGGCTGGACATCGAGCGTGCGGGCCAGCTCGGCGTAGGTGACCGGAGCGCCCAGCTCCCCCTGCCGGAACTGGAAGGTGACCTGGAGGACGACGTGGCGTCCCGGGTCGGCCTTGAACCGGCTGGTGCGGTAGCCGAAGCCGCAGTCGGCTGCGGCGAAGGTGCGTACGCCGCGGAGCTTCCGGTCCCAGACGCGGACCGAGGCCAGCGTCTGCGCGACCTCCTGGCCGTAGGCACCGACGTTCTGGATCGGGGTGGCGCCGAGAGAGCCTGGGATGCCGGAGAGGGCCTCGATCCCGACCCAGTGGTTGTCAACGGCACGGGCGACGAACGGCTCCCAGGGCTCACCCGCCGCCACCGTCACCACGACACCGCCGCAGGTCGGGTCGTCACCCTCGTGGTCGGCGGTCACCCCGGTCGTCGCCACGTCGACCACGGTGCCGTCGAAGCCCTCGTCGGCGACGACGACGTTGCTGCCACCGGCCAGCACCAGCACCGGCTCGCCGGCCTCGTCGCAGGCACGTACCGCGTCGACGAGGTCGGCCGCGGTGGTCGCCCGCACCCAGGTCTTCGCAGGGCCGCCGAGCCGGAGCGTCGTGTGGTCCGCGAGCAGCTCAGGCACGGAGCGTGGCCTTGAACCGACCGAGCACCTGCTCGCCGTTGCAGCTCACGGTGAGGGCCACCACGCGATCGTCCCCCTGGTCCTCGCACGTGCCCGAGATCTCGACCTCGGCTCCCTCGGGGGGCACGGGGACGGGCTTGGTGAACTTCGCTCCGAGCGTCAGCACCTCGCCCCGTCGCCCGACCCATTCCTCGACGTACCGCGCGGCAAGCGCCATCGTGAACATGCCGTGGGCGATGACGCCCGGGAGCCCGACCGACCGAGCCACCTCGTCGTCCTGGTGGATCGGGTTGTGGTCGCCGCTCGCCGCGGCGTAGGCGACGAGGTCCTCGCGGGTGACCCGGAACGTCCGGGTATCGAGCTCGGTGCGCATCAGGCCTCCCCGCGGTGGACGATGGTCGCCGTGCCGGTGCAGACCTCCGCGCCGGCCTCGTCGGTGATCACGCTGGTGGTGCCGACGATGTCGGCACCGCCGATCTGCCGCAGGCTCGCCACGGTCAGGGTGGCGGTCAGCACGTCGCCGGGATCGATCGCGCGCTCGTAGCTGAACCGCTGCTCGCCGTGCACGATCCGGAACAGGTCGACCTGCTCGGCTTCGAGGAAGTCGTTCATCGCCTGGAACGCGACCACGATCGGGAACGTCGCCGGCGCCGGCCCGCCGTCGTAGGTCCCCCCAGTCGCCGCGACGAAGGCCCGGATCTTGTCCTCGGACACGGCGTACGGCGGCGTCGGCGGGAAGCGCCGTCCGACGAGGGACTGGTCGATGGGCATGTCTCAGAACCTATCGAGAACGCGACCACGCCCGCCCGGGCAGGCCGGACGGGCGCGGGCGCGAGCTGCGGTGAAGGTCAGCGTGTCTCGCGGTGCGGCGTGTGCTTGCGGCAGCGCGGGCAGAACTTCGACAGCTCCATGCGGTCGGGGTCGTTGCGCCGGTTCTTCTTCGTGATGTAGTTGCGCTCCTTGCACACCGTGCAGGCGAGCGTGATCTTCGGGCGAACGTCGCTGGTCTTGCTGGCCACGGTTGGTCCTTCTGTCGCTGGTCGGCGCCGGGATGCCGGCCGCCGCGGTAGTGGGGGCGGGATTCGAACCCGCGACACCACGATTATGAGCCGTGTGCTCTAACCACCTGAGCTACCCCACCAGGAGGGCGCCCCGGTTGGTGCAGGGCCCCACCTCAGAGCCCCTTTACGGAATCGAACCGTAGACCTACTCCTTACCATGGAGTCGCTCTGCCGTCTGAGCTAAAGGGGCGGACGGTCGAGAAGGATACACAGCGCGCGAGGCGATGCCGAAATCGTGTGACGCCCGCTCAGAGTCACCTCGCGAGGCGTCTCAGTCGAGGTCGGCGACGTCGATCAGGACCTTGCCGACCGCGCCGTTCTCGACCGCGTCGTGCGCGGCGGCGGTCTCCTCCAAGGGGAACCTGATCAGCGGGAGTCCCGCGTCCTCTCCGACCTCCAGGGCCCCGTCGGCGACGGCCGTCGCGACGTCGTCGGCCGCCGCCAGCAGCGCCTCCTCGCCGACGGTGTAGAGCAGGATGAACTGAAGCCGGGCGTTGAGCGCCATCAGAGGCCGCACCGGAAGGGTCACCTCGGTCCCGCCGGTGTTGGCGTACGCCGAGACGGCACCACGCGGCTTGAGCACCTGCGCGACCAGGTCGGCGTTCTGGATGATCGCGACGTCGACGACGAGGTCCACGCCGTCGGGTGCGATCGCCTTGATCTCGGCGGCCGGTTCACCGGTGCGGTAGTTGGTCACGTGATGGGCGCCGGCCGCCGTGGCGAGTGCCGCCTTCTCGTCGCTGCTGATCGTGGAGATCACCGTCGCCCCCGCCCAGACCGCCAGCTGGATCGCGGCGTGGCCGACGGCACCTGCCCCGCCGGTGACCAGCACGACACGCCCCTCGAGTGACTCCGGGGAGAGCCGGTCCGGACCGTCCTCGTGCACCGTCAGGGCGCGGTGCGCGGTCATCGCCGGCACGCCCAGGCTGGCGCCGACGTCGTACGACGCGCTCCCGAGGCGTACGACGCGGGCCTGGGGCAGCACGGTGTACTCGGTGGCGGTGCCGAGGGGTCGGTCGTGCTGGGCCAGGAAGACCCAGACGCGGTCGCCGGCCTTGAGGTCGTAGACGCCGTTGCCCACCTTGTCGACGACCCCGGCGCCGTCCTGGCCGGGCGCGACCTCGTCGAAGGGCAGCTCCGAGGCCGTGGCGCCGGCGCGGAACTTCCAGTCGGTCGGGTTGACGCCCGCGACCGCCATCCGCACCCGCACCTCGCCCCAGTGCGGCGTGGGCAGGTCACGCTCGGCGACCTCGAGCACCGAGGAGTCGCCGAGCTTCGAGTACACGACTGCGCGCATGCTGGGACGCTACCCAGGTCTCGTCGATCTCATGCGTCGCGGAGCAGCGGCCAGGGCCGTGCCTCCTCCAGCTCGAAGCCCAGCTCGAGGAGCATGGCCTCGCGGCCGTGGTCGGCGGCGAGCATCATGCCCAGCGGCAGCCCGGCCGACGTCGTCGCGAGAGGCAGGGAGATCGCCGGTGCGCCGGTGGCGTTCTGCCAGGGCGTCCAGGCGACCCATTTGAGCAGACGATCCAGCACGATGTCGAAGTCCTGGCTCGGGTCGAGCCAGCCGATGACCGGCGTCTCGCGGGCCAGGGTCGGCGTCAGCACGACGTCGTACGACGTGTGCAGCTCGCGCGCACGCATCCAGCTGCGCCGCAGCCGCGCGGTCGCCAGCGGAAGCCGGGCGAGGCGCGGGCGGGCGTACCGGTCCAGGCCGCGGGTCAGCCCGTCCAGTCTCGACCGGTCCCAGGACGAACCGTGCGCCATCCGCCCGGTCGCCACTGCGACCGATGCCAACGAGCCCCAGTAGAGGAGGAAGTCGTCCTTGAACGAGGCGGCCACCGGCTGCTCGATCCGCTCGACGTGGTGGCCGAGCGACTCCAGCAGCTCGGCGGTGCGCAGGGTGAGGGCCTCGACCTCGGGGGTCGCACGGACCTCGATGCCCTCGGTGAGGACGGCGACCCGTCGACGTACCCGCGAGGCATGTGTCACGTCCCCCACAGGTGCGAGGCGGAGGTTGCGGTAGACGCGTTCTGCCTCCCGGAGGAACGCGGCGGTGTCGCGGACCGACCGGGTGACGACGCCGTCCGCAGTGATCGGCACCGGCAGCCGACGGAACATCCGGTCCTGAGCCACGCGACCGCGTGTGGGCTTGAGACCGACGAGGCCGTTCACCGCGGCCGGGATGCGGATCGAGCCGCCGCCGTCGTTCGCATGTGCCATCGGTACGACGCCGGCCGCGACCAGCGCCGACGACCCGGCCGAGGACGCGCCGGCGGTGTGGTCGGTCGACCACGGCGAACGGACCGGACCCAGCCGCGGGTGCTCGGCCGAGGCGTTGAAGCCGTACTCCGACAGCTGGGTCTTCCCGAGCGGGATCACCCCCATGGCCCGGAACATGCGGGCGAAGTCGCCGTCGCGTCCCGCGGGACGAGCGGCGAAGGCATCCGTCCCCATCTGCGTGGGCAGCCCGGCGAGGTCGGAGTTGTCCTTGACGAACGTCGGGATGCCCGCGAAGAAACCACCGGGGGGATCAGCCGCCTCGGCGCGAGCCTGCCCGAAGCGCTCGGTCGCGAGGGCGTTCAACCTCGGTGCGACCCGCTCGGAGCGCGCGATCGCCGCCTCGACCACCTCGGAGATCGACACCCGGCGCCCGCCGAGCGCCTCGGCGAGCCCCACCGCGTCGTGATCCCCCAGCGCGTCGTCGCCGTAGGCATGGACGCGCACCATGCCGCGAGGTTATCCGGGCTCTCTGCGTGCGACGGCCGCCGGTGTGGGGCCGGCGGCCGTCGCGTGGTGCGCTCGAGCGCCCCACAGGGATGGCGCCGGACCCCCGTCGACCCGGCGCGCACCCTTCAGGAGCGCCGACCGGCGTGCCTGATACGTCAGCTGACGTTTGCGCTCCGGTGGCATCCGGCCAGGTGGTCGTCGACCAGCCCGATCGCCTCCATCAGCGCGTGCATGGTGGTCGGCCCGACGAACACGAAGCCGGCCTTCTTCAAGGATTTGGACAGTGCGAGCGACTCCGCCGTCCGGGGGACGATGTCGTCGGTCGTGGTCGGTGAGGTCCAGGAGTCCGGACGGTGGTCGTCGACGAGCGCGACGAGTCCCCCGTGGTCGCGCAGATCCACCGTGGCCCTGGCGTTGGTGACCGCGGCCTCGACCTTGCGCCGGTTGCGGACGATGCCCGTGTCGTTCATGAGGCGGTCGACGTCCTGTTCGTCGTACGCCGCGATGCGCTCGGCGTCGAAGTCGTGGAACGCGGTCCGGAACGCCGGCCGCTTGAGCAGGATCGTCCGCCAGGAGAGGCCGGACTGGAACGCCTCCAAGGTGAGCCGCTCCAGGTACGCCGCCTCCCCCTCGACCGGACGCCCCCACTCCTCGTCGTGGTAGCCGCGCATCACGGGATCGCCGTCCCCCCACGGACACCGCGCGACCCCGTCCTCCCCCACCACCACTCCGGCCATGGACGCGATCCTGACAGAGAGTGCGGACAGGACGCCGACAGGCGGTGAGCTGGGATCGGTTCTCGAGAGCGAAACGGGTCCTACCGCACCGCTGCATAGGTCGGCTCCGCCGCGACCGCCGGAACCGACAAATCCAACACCCTGATCGAGCTCAGAGAAGTGACCTGCCCCGACGTCCCCGCCCGGAGATTGTCACCGGCGGGGCTTGAGTTTTGCGTTGGGCAGGGCGGGCGCTGGGATCGGTGGCAGGTGGTCGCCGGTGACGATCCCGAAGCGGCCGTCGAAGATCTGCGAGCTGTCCCGGATCGTGCCGTAGTTGTCGGTGATCTGGGCCATCCAGTCTCCGCGGGCCGCGACGACCTCGTCGTGGTCGCGGCCGACGAAGTTCCACCACATCACGATCTCCTCGCCGAGCGGACGACCGCCGATCACCAGCAGATGGGAGAGGTCGGCGGCCTCGATCTCGAGTCCTTCGCCGGGCGCGACGTAGGCGAGCTGGTGCTGCTTGACCTCCTCGCCGTTCACGTGGACGAGCCCGAAGTCGACCAGCACGCCGTACTCGAAGCCCGTGTCCGTCTCCGGGGAGAGCTTCGTGCCGCCGTCGAGGATCATCTCGGTGCCGACAAGCGGGCTGAAGGTCTCGACCGGGGACTCGCTGCCGAGCATCGAGCCGAGAAAGACCTGCGCGTCCCAGCCCGGGCCGTGGACGACCGGCGGCGCGTAGTGGGTGAAGGCCGGCTCGGTGTCCCGGTGCCCCCCCGGGAGGGCGACCCAGAGCTGGACGCCGTGCAGCACGGTCACCTCGTCCGTCGACACCTCCGAGTGCGAGATGCCGCGGCCGGCGGTCATCAGGTTGAGCTCACCGGGCTTGACCAGGGCGTGCGTGCCGGCGCTGTCGCGGTGCTCGACGATGCCGCCGAACAGCCAGCTCACGGTCTGCAGACCGATGTGCGGATGCGGCGAGACGACCATGCCGCCGGTCTCGTCGACGCGGTCGGGCCCGTAGTGGTCGAGGAAGCACCAGGCGCCGATCAGCGAGCGCTGCCGTTGCGGGAGCGTACGACGTACGGGCATCGCACGCAGGCCGCCCAGCGGCACCTCTCGGGGCTCGAGGATCTCTGTCATGGCGAGGTCATCGCATCAGTCGTCGTGGGTCGGTGGGTCAGGAGTTGGAGAAGACCGCGGGTCCCCCGTCGTGGCCGCGGCCCCCTTCGCCGGTGTGCCGACCCGCCCAGCTCCAGGCGTACGCCGGGTCCTCGGCCGCCACGCCTCCCTCGCCGAGGTCGAGCGGCGCGAAGGTGTCGATCATGACCGCGGTCTCCTCGAACTTCTCGGCACCCAGCGAGGCCTCGATCGCACTCGGCTGAGGGCCGTGGGCGTAGCCACCCGGGTGCACCGAGATCGAGCCGAGCCCGATGCCGGACCCCTTGCGCGCCTCGTAGTCGCCGCCCACGTAGAACATCACCTCGTCGCTGTCGACGTTCGAGTGGTAGTAGGGCACCGGAATCGACAGCGGGTGGTAGTCGACCTTGCGCGGCAGGAAGTTGCAGATCACGAAGTTCCAGCCCTCGAAGACCTGGTGCACCGGCGGTGGCTGGTGGATCTTGCCGGTGATCGGCATGTAGTCCTCGAGGTTGAACGTGTACGGATAGAGGCACCCGTCCCAGCCGACCACGTCGAAGGGGTGGGTGTCGTAGGTCAGCCTCGACCCGACCACCTGGCCGCCGACCCGGTGCTTGACGAGGACCTCGACGTCGGTGCTGCCGGCATCGTCGACCAGGAAGGTCTCGGTCGGGCCGTGCAGGTCGCGTTCGCAGTACGGCGCGTGCTCGAGCAGCTGGCCGAACCGCGACAGGTAGCGCTTGGGCGGGGCGATGTGGGAGTTGGCCTCGATCGCGTAGAGCCGGCTCGGCTCGCTGGGCACCCACCGGTGGGTGGTCGCGCGCGGGATCAGCACGTAGTCCTGGGTGCGGTAGGGGACGACGCCGAAGACCGTCTCGACCACGCCGGTGCCCGACTCGACGTACACGCACTCGTCGCCGATCGCGTTGCGGTAGTACGGCGACGCATCGGTGCCGGTGACGACGTAGTTGATCCGTACGTCGTTGTTGCCGAGCACCATCCGGCGCCCCTCCACGGGGCACGCGCCGCCCTGTCCGGCTTCCGGGAAGAGCCCGTGCAGCTTGAGATGGCGCGGCTTCAGCGGGTGGTTCGGTGTGCGGCACTGGTCGGGCAACTCCCAGACCTGCGAGTCGACGATCGCGGACGGGACGCCCCGGTGGTAGAGCAGCGACGAGTCCGACGAGAAGCCTTCCTCCCCCATCAGCTCCTCGTGGTAGAGCTTGCCCTCGGGATCCCGGTGCTGGGTGTGGCGCTTGGGTGGGACGGAACCGACACTCCGGTAGTAGGGCATGGCGCCAGACTAGGGGGTGTGCCCAGGGCGTGCAGAACCGTACGGCGGCCCGCTCGGAGCGCCCAAAACGGTTCGCGGCCGGGCCCTCGAGCGCCGTAGGATTTTCGGGCCATGCGCGACTTCCCTCCGGAGATTTCCACTTTCTACAGCGCGGCCGGTCGGAAGCCGGGCCCCGCGCCGGACACGCGCACCCCGGCGGCCTTCCTGCGGTGGTTCCTGAGGCAGCAATGGCAGGTGATCGCGCTCGCCACCGCCTTCGGCGTGCTCTGGCAGCTGCCGCTGACGGTCGGTCCGCTGTTGTTCGGCAAGGCCGTCGACGACGGGATCGACGCGCACTCGACCAGTGGCACCCTGTTCTGGGCGGGGCTCCTGCTCCTGGTCACGGTGGTGGGTGCGACGTTCGGGATCCTGCTGCACACGCTGGTCGTCCGCAGCTGGCTGATCAACCTGTACGGGACCATGAAGATGGTCACCCGCAAGGTCGTGCAGATGGGGCATGTGCTGCCACGCCGTACGCCGACCGGCGAGGTTCTCAGCGTGGCCTCGAGCGACTCCGACGAGTTCGGCGCCCTGACCGAGATCATCGCCCGGGCGGCCTCACAGGTCGTCGCCTACCTGGTCGTCGCGTTCATCGTCCTCTCGCTCTCGCCCGAGCTCGGGATCCTCATCCTGCTCGCGGCCCCGGTGCTGGTGAGTGCGGCACTGCCGTTGCTCAAGCCCCTGCACCGCCGGCAGCAGATCGAGCGTGGGCGGAACTCCGAGCTCACCTCGATGGCGACCGACATCGTCGCCGGCCTGCGGATCCTGCGCGGGATCGGCGGCGAGCGGACGTTCGGCCGTAACTACGACACCCAGTCGCAGCTGGCCCGCCAGGCAGGCGTCTCGGCCGGCATCTGGCAGGCGGGGATCGAGGCGGTGGGCGTGCTGTTCTCCGGCGTCTTCATCGTGCTGCTGGTCTGGCTGGGCACCCATCAGGTGATCGACGGGGAACTCTCCATCGGGCAGCTGATCAGCTTCCTCGGCTACGCGCTGTTCATGATCTACCCGATCCAGACCTTCTTCGAGCTCGCGCAGAAGGTCACCCGGGCCATGGTCTCGGCACGCAAGGCGATCGCGATCTTCGAGCACCAGCCGCCGTGGCCCGACCTGGAGACCAGCACGCCGCTTCCCGAGCGGGCCGACCTGTACGACGAGCTGAGCGGCTTCATCGCCCGGGACGGCGAGCTGACGATCGTCGTCTCGGCCGTGCCGGAGGACACGGCCGCTCTGGCCGACCGACTCGGGCGCTACCTGCCGGCCGACACCGAACCGGTCAGCCAGGTGCTCGAGGAGGGCATCAAGGGCCGGGCAGCACGTCGCGCCCGCGCGCAGCGCCTGGCCGAGCGGGCACGTCTCGCGGCGATGGACGAGGACCTGGCCAGCCGCGAGTGGGGCGTCCGGCTCGGCGGGGTCGACCTCGGCGAGGCCTCGCTGGACGACGTACGCCGCCACATCCTGGTCAGCGACACCGGCAGTCAGCTGTTCGCCGGGACGCTGCAGGACGCGATCGACCCGCACGGCCGGCTGACCCGGCAGGAGGCCGAGCACGCGCTCCGGGTGGCCAACGCAGAGGACGTGTACGACGCGATGCCGGGCGGCTGGCAGGGTCTGCTCGACGAGCGCGGACGGGGACTGTCCGGCGGTCAGCGGCAGCGGGTCGTCCTGGCCCGGGCGCTCGCCGTGGAGGCGCCGATCCTGGTGCTGGTCGAGCCGACGTCCGCGGTCGACGCGCACACCGAGGCGCGGATCGCGGAGCGCGTCGCTGCCGTCCGCCTCGGCAGGACCACCGTGATCTCGACGGTCTCGCCGCTGTGGCTGCACCACGCCGACCGCGTCGTGCTGCTCGAGGGCGGCAGGGCGACCGTCGCCGGCACCCACGAGGACCTGCTGCGTGACAGCCCGGCGTACCGCCGTGTCGTCGCGCGGGCGATGGACGCGCCGGTGGAGGAGGTGTCTGGCCATGAGCACACTCGTGTCTGACTCGTTGGCGTCCGACCCGCTGGCCAGCTCGGCCGCGACCTGGCGCGAGCACGGCGCGCACGAGCCGGTCGTGCCGGTCGAGCTGATCCCACCCCCGCGGGGCACGGGCCGACGCGAGCGGGTGTCCGCCCTGCGTCGCCGTCACCTGATGCGCGAGCAACGCGCCTTGGCGACGTACGCCGCCTCGCGCAGCCCGGAGCGTGGCTGGCCGGTGGCGGACAACCACGTCGTGCTGGCGTTCTTCCGCGGGCTCCTGCGCGAGCGGAGGTCCGAGGTCTTCTGGCTGGTCGCCCTCAACGCACTCGCCGCGGGGGCCGCGCTGGTGGTGCCGCGCCTGCTGGGCAACCTGGTCAACGCCGTGCGGGCCGGCGGTCCGGGACTGAGCGGCGATCTAAACCGGCTGGCCCTGCTGATCGTCGCCGTGGTCTGCTCCCAGGCGCTGCTGACGTTCCTGGCGCAGCGGATCTCGACGATCTTCGGGCAGGACCTGCTCTCGTCGGCCCGCGAGTACATCGTCTCGACCGTGCTCCGGCTGCCGCTCGGGCGGGTCGAAGGCGCGTCGACCGGCGACCTGGTCACCCGGGTCACCCGCGACGTCGGCACGATGAGCCGGTCGGTGCAGTTCGGCCTGCCGCAGGCGATCATCTCGGGGCTGACGGTCGGGCTGTCGGTCGTCGCAATGCTGCTCAACAGCATCGTGCTGGCGATCCCGTCGCTGCTTCTGATCGGGCTCTCGGGCTTCCAGGTACGCCGATACCTCCAACGCGCACCGAAGGGCTACATCACCGAGGGATCGACGTACTCCCGGATCAACACGACGCTCACCGAGACCGTCGAGGGTGCGCGCACCGTCGAGGCGCTGGGGCTGCGCGACCTGAGAGTCGGCGCCGGTGACGACGACATCGCGGTGTCGGCGCAGGCCGAGCGGTACACGATGACGCTGCGCAACCTGCTGTTCTGCGTGATCGACATCTGCTTCAACAGCCCGCGGGTGGTCACGCTGCTGGTGGGCGCGTGGGGCTTCTCGAACGGCTGGGTCTCGCTCGGCCAGATCACGGCGGCGCTGCTGTACGTCGAGTCGCTGAGCGGACCGCTCGACCGGCTGGTCGGCGAGATGGACCGGCTCCAGGTCGGTGTCGCATCGACGAGCCGGCTTCTCGGCATCGCGCAGGTGCCGGAGGACCGGGTCGCCGGGCCGGAGCGGCCGGACGGGCCGCACCTGGTGGGTGAGGACCTGCGGTTCGCCTACCGCGAGGGCCACGACGTACTCCACGGGGTGTCGTTGGACCTGCGCGTCGGCGAACGGCTGGCGATCGTCGGGCCGTCGGGGTCGGGGAAGTCGACGCTCGGCCGCCTGCTCTCTGGGATCAACGGGCCGCGCACCGGATCGGTCAAGGTCGGCGGGGTCGACCTGGTCGCGCTGCCGCTGGAGCTGCTGCGCACCGAGGTCGCGTTGGTGACCCAGGAGCACCACGTCTTCGTCGGCACCGTGCGCGACAACATCGTGCTCGCGCGCGAGGACTCCGCGGACGAGGCCGTGTGGGCGGCACTCTCGGCCGTTGGGTCGCGCGACTGGGTGGAGCGGTTGCCTCGCGGGCTGGACACCGTGATCGGCTCGGGCAACCAGGCGCTCACGCCCGCCCAGGCGCAGCAGATCGCGCTGGCGCGGCTGATCATCGCCGACCCCCACACGCTGGTGCTCGACGAGGCGACCTCGCTGATCGACCCGCGCACGGCTCGGACGCTCGAGGGCTCGATGAACGCCCTCCTCGACGGCCGCACCGTCGTCGCCATCGCCCACCGCCTCCACACCGCGCACGACGCCGACCGGATCGCGGTCGTCATCGACGGGCGGATCGTCGAGCTCGGCTCCCACCACGAGCTGGTCGCCCAGGACGGTGAGTACGCCGCACTCTGGCAGGCCTGGACCAGCTGAGGTTCGGCTTGGGATGGGTGGGCTGCCGGCGGGCGGCGGGGGCGGCGCGGCGACGAATTGCTTGTAACGCCCTGTTATCGGCACCCGGGCGCCTGCGTGCGGGCGCGGTCGCGCGGATAACAGGGCGTTACAAGCGCCGACGGCCCGCGGACCGTCCACACCCCGCCGCACGGTGGTGTGCGTCCACAGGTCGTGTCCGACGGCCGGCACTCCGGGCCTGGCTCCGGTCAACCTCGGGCCATGGATCCTCGCATCGTCGGCCTCATGGCAAACCAGCACGGGCTGATCACCTACACCCAGGCGCGGAAGCTGGGCATGGACGATCGCGAGATCGGGCGCCTGGTACGACGGGGCGGGTGGCGGCGCGTCCGGCGCGGCGTGTTCGTGGCCACGGACCACTGGGAGTCTTTGGACGTGTACCGCGGTCGGCCCCTGCTCGCCGTCCGTGCCGCTCACATGGTGATCCAGCGCAAGCACTGGTTCAGCCACGAGTCTGCCGCTCTCATCCAGGGGATCCCGTTGGCCGACCCTTCGTCGGCCGGAGTCCACGTCACACGACCGCGTGTCCTCGGCGACAGGAGCAAGGCCGGCATCGTCCATCACAAGGCCGTCTTCCTTCCGAGCCAGGCGACGACGGTCGACGGGCTTCCGGTGCTGGGCCTGGCGCGCACTGCCTGCGACCTGGCTCGGGGCAGCGGCCTCACCGCCGGCATTGCCGCCTGCGACCACGTCCTGCGGCGAGGAGTCACCATCGAGGACCTCACCGCCGTACGTCGCCAGATGGCCTACTGGCGAGGTGTCAAGAACGTGGAGCGCTCCATCGACCTGGCCGATCCCGGCGCCGAGAACTTCGCCGAGTCCGCCATGCGGGAGCTCATCGAGGCGCTGGGCATCGGACACCCCTTCACCCAGTTCGGTCTCAGGGCGGAGGGCAGGACCGTCTACTGCGACGTGCGCGTCGGTCGCCACGTCTTCGAGATGGAGGGGAAGGTCAAGTTCATCCCGGTCGCCGAAGGTGGCGTGGCCTCGGTCGATCCCACCGAGGTCGCCTGGGCGCAACGAGAGCGTGACGACTTCATCACCGGCTTCAAGCTCGGGATCTCGCACGTCACTACCGCGATCTCGGTCCGGGCCGGGTTCGCGCGGTGGAGCGGCTTCGCCGTGAGTACGCCGACACGGTGGCGCGGTTCGGTACGGACATCAGCGACCTCGCGCCGTATGTCGTCACCCGGAAGCGCTAGCGCCCCCGGGCCTGGGCGGCCGCCTGCCCGCCCGCATCGCCGTCGCTTGTAACGCCCTGTTATCAACGCCCGGGCGCCCGCGCGGAGGCGCACCGGTGCAGATAACAGGGCGTTACAAGCACATGACCGGGACCCAGAAGCCGATCAGCGGCCCTGGTAGGCCTTCGCAATGGTGGAGGTGAAGTGGTAGACGCCGGACTCGTCGGGGGCGAGGGGGCCGGCCTCGTAGTGGGGCGTGGCCAGCCCGCGCTGGACGCCTTCGCAGGCGGCCCAGTCCTGACGGTTGGTGAGGTCCCAGAAGTCGACGGCGTACGCCGGGCTGAAGTCCTCCTGCTCCACGACGTGCCGCGGGAAGGCCCACGAGCAGGTGATCCGCGTCCGCCCGGGTGTCAGCGGCACCAGCAGGTGCGTCATCACGTAGTCGGGGTGCAGCGAGATCAGCAGGTTGGGCAGCACGGCGGCGTACATCACGTGCGACTGCTCGTGCTCGTCGAGCCGCGCCATCCTCAGACCGCCGCTGCGACCGTCGAGCGACATCGTCTCCATGCCCGCGCGCAGGTCCATCCAGCCCCCGACCCAGTTGCCCGTGCGCTCGTCATAGTTGTCACCGCTGTTGGGCGGCGAGATCCGGCAGAGCTCCGGATGGATCATCGAGCAGTGGTAGCACTCCTGGTAGTTCTCGACGATCACCTTCCAGTTGGCCTCGACGTCGTAGGTGTGCGTCTCGGCGGTCACCAGTGACTCAGCGTCGTACGGCGCGACGATCCGCTCGAGCTCGCCGACGTGCTCGGCGAAGTCCGAGGCCGTGCCGGTCCGGTCGACGAAGACCCAGCCGTGCCACTCGTGCACCCGCACCGGCACCAACCCGAGCGTCGACCGGTCGTAGTGCTCGTCGATGTCCTTGAAGTTCGGAGCGCCGATCAGGCTGCCGTCGTGCCGGTAGGACCAGGCGTGGTAAGGACACACGATCGCTTTGGGCGACTCCGCGGAGCCCCCGCACGGCAGCAGCTCATGGCCACGGTGGCGGCAGGCGTTCTCGAAGGCACGGAGCACGCCGTCCCCGTCACGTGTGAGGAGTACGCCGTATCCGCCGACCGACTCGGCACGCAGCCCCGTGGGACGGATGTCTGAGGAGCGCCCGACGCAGATCCAGCCGTCGAACAGATATCGACGTTCCCACTCCAGTACCTCGGCCGACACGTACGCATCGCGCGGCAGCAACCGGCTCTCGCCGAACGGCGCCAGCGCCAGCGCGACCTGTGCGGGGTCGAGGGGTGCAGGTGGGATCGTCGTCCTCATCTCGCCTCCTCCGGCGATATCGATGCCCGGACGCGATGATGCGTCCGGCGCTGAACGGGGATTCAGAGAAATTCTAGGGCACGACTACGTGCGCGCTCCACGCCTCGGCGTGTTTGCGTCACGGTGCTAACTGAATATTCAGTCATGTGGTTCCGTAGGCCGTCCGCGCTGTCTACACTTCCGCGCATGGCCCGAGGCGAACCAGGGAGTCATCACACCGGCGGGTCCATCTCCATCGTCGGCCTCCGCAAGGAGTTCGAGGGCGTCACCGCGGTCGACGGCATCGACATCGAGATCAAGCCCGGTGAGTTCTTCACCCTGCTGGGCCCCTCGGGCTGCGGCAAGACGACCACGCTGCGCATGCTCGCCGGCTTCGAGCAGCCCACCGCAGGCCAGATCTTCATCGACGGTGTCGACGTGGCGCAGACGCCCGCTCACAAGCGGCCCGTCAACACGGTCTTCCAGAGCTACGCGCTGTTCCCGCACCTCGACGTGGAGCACAACGTGGCCTACGGGCTGCGGTGGCGCAAGGACCTCGACAAGCGGGTCAAGGCCGCACAGGTGGCCAAGGCGCTCGAGCTCGTCCAGCTCTCGGGGTACGGCAAGCGGCGTCCGCACCAGCTCTCGGGCGGCCAGCAGCAACGGGTGGCGCTGGCCAGGGCGCTGGTCCTGGAGCCGGCCGTGCTGCTCCTCGACGAGCCCCTCGGCGCCCTCGACGCCAAGCTCCGGCACTCGTTGCGCGCTGAGCTGACCGGGCTGCAGCGCGAGATCGGCATCACCTTCGTGTTCGTGACCCACGATCAGGAGGAAGCTCTCGAGATGTCGAACCGGCTCGTCGTGATGGACGGCGGCCGGATCATGCAGCAGGGGACGCCGGAGGAGGTGTACCGCGAACCGCTCACCGAGTTCGTCGCCGACTTCCTCGGAGTCGCCAACCTGCTCGACGTCGACTGCGACTCCGGCACCGGGCTGACGCGCACCGTCCGGTTCGGCGAGTTCACCCTCGAGGCGCAGGCGCCGTCCGGTCACGACGCCGGCCCCGGTCGCGCGGTCATCCGGCCGGAGTGCGTCGAGCTCACCGAGGCCGGGCTCACCGGCGCCAACCGGCTGCCGGGCATGGTCGACCGGACGGTCTTCCTCGGCTCCACCACCCAGGTGATCGTCCGGCTCCCGCACGGCGCCGTCATGCAGTCGCTCGTCACCAACACGTCCGCCAACGAGACCTTCACGACCGGCCAGCCGGTCACGGTGTGCCTGCCGGCGCAGGCGCTGCGGGTGCTGGCCGCGTCGCCCGACCAGCACGTCGCGTACGCCGAGACCGGCTGATCGCAGCCTGGTTCAGCCCCAGTCGGCGAGCGTCTCGAGCGCCGACTCGTCGTCACCGCGGTGTCTCGCGCGCAGCGCGACGTAGGCGAGGATCAGGGCGAGGAACGAGCCCACCAGGAGGATGCTCGCCAGTGCGTTGAGCGCGGGGGTCGGGGCGGCGCGCACCGCGTTGTAGAGCAGGATCGGCACGGTCTCGTTCTCGGCGCTGCCGAACAGGAACTGGCTGACCACGAAGTCGTCGAGCGAGGTCGCGAACACGATCATCGCCGACGCGAAGACCGCAGGCATCAGCAGCGGCAACAGGATCGTGCGGATGGCTTGCAGCGAGTTCGCCCCCAGGTCACGCGCGGCCTCTTCGTACTCCCCGCCGATGCTCAACAGCCGCGATCTCACGATGACCAGGACGTAGGAGACGGTGAAGGTCACGTGCCCGAGCAACATGGCCGGCCGCCCCAGCGGCACGAACTGGTAGAGGTTGACCACCACGAGGTAGAGCGCGGAGCCCACGACGATCTCGGGCGTCACCAGCGGGACGAGGGAGATGCCGTTGGCGACCGCACTCGCTCGCGAGCGCCACCGCGTCAGACCCATGGCGAGTGCGACCCCGAGCGGAGTCGCCACGATCACGGTCGCGATGCCGAGGATGAGGCTGTTGCGCAGCGAGTGGAACATGCTCGGGTCCTCGAAGACCGAGCCCTCGTTGCAGCAGTACCACTGCCGCGAGAAGCCCTGCCAGGTGCTGCGGGAGCGGCCGTCGTTGAACGAGAACTGGATGGCGACCAGCACCGGCACCAGGGACCAGAGGATGTACACCCAGGTGATGGCCGCGAGCACATAGGGCTTGCGCCAGGGATTGCGCCACGGCCGCACGCGGGTGCGGATAGGGCCGGACACCTCGGCCACGGCGGGCCGCTCGAGCACGGTCATCGGGTCGCCTCCCTGCTCGCCCGCTGGGTGAGGACCAGGTAGTAGAACATGAAGAACATGAGCACGAGCGAGAGCAGCAGCACCAAGCCGGCGCCGATGTTCTTCTGTGGCCCCTCGAGCAGGAACAGCTCGATCTGGTTGCCGACCATGTTGGTGTTGGGCGATCCCGACACGATGGTGTTCGTGTAGTAGTCGCCAGCCATCGGCAGGGCGGTGATCACCAGCGCCGTGATCAGACCCATCCGCGACAGGGGCAGCGTGATGTGCAGGAACGTCCGCACCCCACCGACACCGAGGTCGCGCGATGCCTCCAGCAGCCGCTGGTCGATGCGGTCGAGCGAGGCGAACAGCGGGATGATGAAGTAGGGAACGTAGCCGTACGCGAGAGCCCACACGACCGTGAACGAGCTCCCGGACAGCCAGGAGTGCGGTGGGATGCCGAACAGGCCGAGCGCCTTGTTGACGTAGCCGTCGTCCTGCAGCAGGTTGACCCAGGCGAGCATGCGGGTGATGTAGTTGATCCACCAGGGCGCGAGGATGAGGGCCAGGATCAGCCCGCGGCGCTTCCCGGCCAGCCGCGCCGTGTAGTAGGCGACCGGGTAGCCGATCGCCACGCAGATGACCAAGGCCCAGAACGAGTAGATCGCGGTGCGGACCCACACCTCGTGGTACGCGCCGGACGGGGTGAACGAGTCGGTGATGACGGTCGTGAAGGTCGAGGACTCCCAGTCGAGCGGGTTCCATGCGGGGAGCGGCTCGTTGAAGATGTTGATGCGGCCGCTGAACGCGATCGCCATCACCGCGTAGAACGGCACGACGAACAACGCGACCAGCCACAACGTGCCCGGCAGGGCCAGGGCCGGCCACAGCCGCCGCGTCGCGCGGTCGTGACCTGACCCCTGGCTGGGCCCCGGGTCAGGCACCAGCCTTGAACCTCGCCCAGTTGGTCTGCCAGAGCGCCTCGGTGCTCGGGCTGACCTCGTAGAAGGTGTGGCCCTTGTCGAAGTCGCTGCGCACCACGACGGAGTTCGCGAGGTTCTGGGGTATGTAGCCCTGGTCGGTCAGGTACTTCGCGGACAGCTTCGTCAGCGGCGGCTGGTAGCCGTTCCAGCCGAAGTTCCGGAGCCCGATCTTGTTGTCGAGCAGGTCGTTGATCAGCATGTGCGCCAGGACCGGTTTCTTCGCGGACTTGGGGATGGCGATGTTGTCGCTGCCGACGACGTAGTCCGTGTCGTCCGGCCTCCAGTAGCCCAGGACCTCGGGCGTCTCCTTCTTCGGCAGGTAGTACTGCCCGGCGATCACGTCGCCCGACCAGCACTGATGGACCGTGGCCGTACCCTCGGGGACCTCGGAGTACGCATTGATGTCGGTCTTCACGTTCACCAGGCCGATCAGCTCGATCAGGCTGTCGGTGGCCCGCTTCACGTCATCGGGGTTGGAGGTGTTGATGTCGTCGGAGATGTGGTTGCGCAGCAGCGACATGGCGATGGCTTCCTGCCGATCGTCCAGCACGTAGACCTTGCCGGCGTACTGCTTGTCCCAGATCAGGTCGTAGCCCATCTCGGGGACGGACTTCACCCGGTCGGCGCGATACATCACGCCCGTGCCGTAGATGGTGTAGGGGGCCGTGTACCGGGCGCCTTGGTCGTACCAGGGGTTCTGGTACTCCGGCCACACGTTCTTCAGGTGCGGCACGTAGGAGTGGTTCAGCGGTTGGAGGAGGTCTGCGAAGACCATCTTGCTGAGCACGCTCGGGCCCGGGAACACCAGGTCGAACGACTCGCCGGGCTGCCGGATCTTCGCCAGCATCTCGTCGTAGTTGTTGTACGGCGTCACCTGCACCGAGACGTTGTGCTCCTTGCCGAAGTCCTTCATGATCCCCGGCGCCATGTAGTCGGCGTAGTTGAGGATGTTGAAGGTCCCGCCCTCCTCCGGCGAGAGGCCGTTCGCGATCGGAGGGTTGCTGTCCTTGATCGCCAGGGTGACCGGCTTGTCGGGCCGCGCGAGCTGGTAGGGAGCGCTGCTGTTCGCCGTCTCCGAGGTCTGGTCGTTGCCGCACGCGGCCAGAAGGGGTGCGGCTCCCACCCCCACGGCGAGCCAGAGGCCTCCTCGCAGGACATCTCGTCGGGCCAGCTGCGGCCGCGGCCGCCGACGACGTAGTGCCGGGTCGTTCGGGTCGAAGCTCATCTCAGCCTCTTCACGGTCGACGAACACCGCCGGCCTGAGTGTCTCGAGGACCTATCCCTAACTGACTGTTCAGCCAATGGCCTCATTGTGGCCGTCTCCCCCGGGAATGTCGAGGGTCGGCAGGTCTCGACCAGGCATGCGATCCGGCCCCGTCGACCTACCGACCTCTGCCGGCCACGCTTGCCGCTCCCGAGTCCGGTCGTTTAGACTGAACAGTCAGTCAATCATGCGCGACCGGGCAGGAGCCCCGATGACCGCGACCGAGATCGCACCCGAGCTGTCCACCCGTCTCGACTCCCTGATCGCGGACGAGACCACTGCCTTCCGGGGCCGTCAGCGCCGCAGCAAGGCCATGACCGAGCGCGCGACGGTGCTCGCCGGAGGCGCCACCTCGAGCTGGCAGGTCGCAGAGCCGCACGCCGTGTGGTTGAGCCACGGCAACGGCTCCAAGCTGTACGACGTCGACGGCAACGAGTATTCCGACTTCCACGGCGGGTACGGCGTCTCGCTGGCCGGCCACAACCACCCCGCGATCGTCGAGGCGGTACGCCGGCGGGTCGCCCTGGGCACGCATTTCGCCCAGCCGACCGAGGACTCCATCGTCGTGGCGGAGAACCTCGCCGAGCGTTACGACCAGCCGCTGTGGCGCTTCGGCAACTCCGGCACCGAGTCGACGATGGACGCCGTCCACCTCATGCGCGCCTTCACCGGTCGCGAGCGGATCCTCAAGCTCGAGGGTGGCTATCACGGCCACCACGACTCGGTGATGGTCTCCGTCCAGCCCGAGAGCGTCGGCGACCTCGGCCCGGTCGACTCCCCGATCGGCATCCCGGAGAACACCGGTCTCCTGCGCGCGACCGTCGACGGCACGGTCATCGTGCCCGCCAACAACCTGCCGGCCGTCGAGGCCGCGCTCGCGCGGTACCCCGGCGAGATCGCCGGCATGATCCTCGAGCCGATCATGATGAACGCCGGGATCATCTACCCCGACGACGGATACCTCCAGGCTCTCAAGGACCTCCTGCACGCGCACGGCGCGCTGCTCACCTTCGACGAGGTGAAGACCGGCTTCACCGTGGGACCGGGCGGTGCCTCGGGGATGCTCGGGGTGACCTCCGACCTGGTCTGCGTGGCCAAGGCGATGGGCGGCGGCCTGTCGACGTCCGCGATCGGCGGTGGCGAGGTGATGGAGCTCGTCGCGAGCGGCGACTACCAGCAGGTCGGCACCTTCAACGGCAACCCGCTGGCGATGGCCGCTGCCCGGGCGATGCTCACCGAGGTGCTGACCGACGACGCGTACGCCCACCTCGACCGGCTGCGGGTCCGCATGCGTGACGGCCTCCAGGCCGTGATCGACCGGCACGGCGCGCCCTGGGTCGTGGTGACAGCCGGAGCGAAGGGGTGCGTCTCCTTCATGCCCGACCGCATCCGGAACTTCCGTGACTTCCGGTCGCTGGACGGTCGCTACGGGCACGCCCACTGGCTGGTCCAGCACAACCGCGGGGCGTTCCTCCCACCGTGGGGCAAGGTCGAGCAGTGGTTGACGTCCGTCCAGCACACCGACGACGACGTGGATCTCTTCGTCCGCAACTTCACCCACCTCGCCGACTCGCTGCACGGGGCCGCCTGAGCGGCCTCTCGTCGACTCAGGCTGCCTCGGCGAGCACGACCCAGGCGCGCGCGGC
This sequence comes from Nocardioides sp., assembly GCF_036503465.1. Lineage (GTDB taxonomy): Bacteria > Actinomycetota > Actinomycetes > Propionibacteriales > Nocardioidaceae > Nocardioides. The sequence goes on along the minus strand of NZ_DASXWU010000011.1, from coordinate 43,521 downwards.
GTGCTCGAACGGCGGCGCGGGCAGCAGCTCGCGGCAGCGCTCCTCGACGCGGCGCCGATGCTCGGGCTCCAGCGACGCGACGTAGGAGCCGACCGGTCCGACGCCGTCGAGGTACGGCGCCCACCACGCGTCGTACGACGTGAACGGGAGGCGCACCGTGAGCGAGGTGGACCGGGCGGCGCGCAGGCCCGCGGCGTTCGCGAGGTCCACCAGGTCGCCCTCGCGCGCTCCGGCGCGGTCCGCCTCCCCTGGCGCGCTCGGGTCGAGCTCACGAGCCGCCTGCCAGAACACCGACAACGGCGCCGTCCCGCCTGCGAAGTCCCAGACGCTGGCCGCCACGACCCCACCGGGCCTGGCCACCCGGCCCATCTCGCGGAGCCCGGCGACGGGGTCGTTCATGAAGTGCACGACCAGCTGCGCGAGGGCGGCATCGAACGCGTCGTCGTCGTACGGCAGGGACTCGGCCGGCGCCTCGCGCACGTCGACCGCCGGGAACCGCTCGCCGACCGCGGAGATGAACGACGAGGACGGGTCGACCGCGGCCACGCTGTCGGCGCCGCATCGCTCGACCAGGGGCGCGGTCAGGACCCCGGGGCCGCACCCCACGTCGAGCACCCGGTCGCCACGGCGTACGCCGACGAGCTCGACGAACTGCTCGGCGAGCGGGACGGAGTAGCGGCCCATGAACCGCAGATAGGCGTCAGCCGAGACGTCGAAGCTCATGGGCCGCTGTCCGGTCCGATCAGGGAGAGGTGAACCAGGGGTCGTGCAGGTCGTAGAAGGTGGCGCCGGCCATCATCGACTCGAGGTCGGCCCGGATCTCCTCCGGAGGCTCGATCTGCTCGCCCTTCCGGGCGCTCTCCTCGTCGGTGAAGTAGACGGTCTGGAAGAAGGTGCCGTCGTCGGAGATGGCGAGGGTGCCACCGATGATCTCCGGGCGCATCGCGCGCAGGTCGCCGGTGTCGGTCGCCATCGCCTTGATCGGGGCCGGGTCGTCGACCCGCCCGCTGATCACCTGGACGAATCCGGCGTCGTCCGAGCCGCCGTCGAGCCAGGTCGTGACATCGCCGCAGTCGTGGAACGTGGGCGGCCCCTCCATCAGGGCTGCCATCTTCTCGGCGAAGGCGCCGGTCTCCGGGCGTGCCGAGTTCGCCATCGCGTCGTCACGCGAGGAGAAGCGGACGATGGCCAGGAAGTCGCCGTCGTCGGTGACGCCGTACGTGCCGCCGAGGTAACCGACGGCCCCCGCGCCGTCCTGGTCCCGCCACGTCTCCGCGAGAGCGCGGAGCTCGTCCGCTCGAGAGGATTTCGCTTGGATCACTTGGATGAACACGTCATGGCCTCCTGTCGGGCAGGCCATCTCCGGGTGAGGTGGTCTGTGTTCGGTCTCGACGATAGGGACGAGAGGCCCGCGACCACCAGACACGACCGGACCACGGGGTCCGAACGGGTCAGGAGCGCTTGCCGCGCCTGGCGCGGGCTCGCGGCGCCTGCAGGCCGAGCTCCTTGCACGCGACCTCGAGCGCGATCGTGCGCGCACGCCCGTAGTCGACCACCGGGTCGTCGAGGGCAACCTGGATCACCAGGCCGTCCAGCAGGGATCCCCACATGATCGTGAAGGACTCGACGTCGAGAGCGTCGATCTCGCCGGCGTCCACGGCGTCCTGCACGATGCGGGCGATCAGGGCGCGCCACTGGGCGTCGAGCTCCGTCCGGTCCTTCTTGACCTCCGGGTGGCGGAACGCCTGCGCCCAGAGGTCGAACCACAGCCCCCAGTCACTGGTGAGCGACTGCTGCTTGTCGGGAAGCAGGGTCCACTCGACCAGGATCTCGAGGCGGTCGCGCAGCTTGTCGGTGGAGCGGAGCATCTCCTCCGTGGCGGTGTAGAAGGAGCGCTCGGACCAGCGCAGGGCCTCGGTGAGCAAGCTGTCCTTGGTGCCGAAGTAGTAGATGACCAACGCGGGACTGGCTCCGACCCGTTGGGCGACGTCGGCGATCCGGGTGTCGTGGAAGCCGCGCTCGGCGATCAGGGTGGACGCCGCGGCCAGCATCTGGTCGCGTCGTACGTCGGCGACGGCGTCCCCGTGCTCTGCGACGGGGTCCCCGTGCTCGCGTGCAGCCATCCCACCTCCCCGATGTCCGGGCGGACCGCGAGATCCTTGCGCCGCACGCTAGCACGCCCGTAGACTGAACAGTCAGTCAGGACACGACGAACGGTGACGCATGAGCAGCTCCCCGCCGTCCGGCCGGACCCGGCTCCGCTCGATGTTGTCGGCCCGATCGGTCGCCGTGGTGGGAGCCAGTGACCGGGCCGACTCGTTCGGCCGGCGGCTCACGACCGAGGCGCTGCGCAGCCCCGGGGTCGAGCGGGTGCATCTGGTGCATCCCACCCGGACCTCGGCGTTCGGCCGACCCTGCGTGCCGTCGCTGTCGGACGTGCCGGAGCCGGTCGACCTGGTGCTGCTCGGCGTACCGGACAAGGCGCTGGCGCCGACGCTCGCGCTCGCGTCGGAACGCGGCGATGCCGGGGCGGTGGTGTTCGGGCCGGTGCACGGGATCAAGGACGACGTGATCGCCGCGGCCGGCGAGATGGCGATCGTGGGCGGCGGCTGCATGGGCTTCGTCGACACCACCACGGGCGTGCGGGCGATCGGCTACCTCGAGCGTGATCCGCTGCCGGCCGGCCCGATCGGGCTGATCACGCACTCCGGCTCGGTCTTCTCGGCGCTGCTGCGCACGCGGCGACCGCTCGGCTACACGCTGGCCGTCTCGTCGGGGCAGGAGCTGGTGACCACCACCGCGGACTACCTGGAGTACCTGCTCTCCCTGCCCCAGACCCAGGTGATCGGGCTGGTGCTCGAGACCATGCGCGACGCGCCGAGGCTGGAGGCGGCACTCGCGGACGCCGCCGAGCGGGACGTCCCGGTCTGCGCGCTGACGGTCGGCACGTCCGTGAGGGGGCGAGCACTGGTCGACGCCCACTCCGGGGCCATCGCCGGGTCCGACGCGGGCTGGGAGGCGCTGTTCACGGCGTACGGCGTGCACCGGTGCGGTGACCTGGACGACCTCACCGACAGCCTGGAGATGTTCGCGATCGGACGGCGTCACGTGCCGGGCACGGGGCGCGGGATCGCGACGGCGCACGACTCGGGGGCAGAACGGGTCCTGGTGGCCGACGTGGCCGAGCGCCTCGGCGTACGGTTCGCGACGCTGACCGAGACGACGAAGTCGAGGCTGGCGGGGGCGCTCGACCCGGGTCTCGTCCCGACGAACCCGCTGGACGTCTGGGGTCGCGGCACCGACACCGCGGAGCTGTTCACCGAGTGCCTGAGCGCGCTGGCGGACGACCCGGCCACCGGGACGGTGGCCCTGGCCGTCGACATGGTCGAGGAGTACGACGGCGACGACAGCTTCGCGGTCGCGCTGGAGAACCTGCTGACCCGCACTCGGAAGCCGGTCGTCGCGCTGACCCACGTGACGTCGGCGGTCGACCCGGTGCTCGCGGCGCGGCTCCGGGCCTCGGGCATCCCGGTGCTCGAGGGCACGGCGTCGGGGTTGCGGGCGCTGGGACACCTGATGGCCGAGCCGCCGCGTCCTCGGCCTCCGGTGTCACCGGACGAGGAGCGGTCATCCCGGTGGGCCACGAGGCTCCGATCTGAAGAGACGCTCGGAGCGGCCGCCCGGTCGGCACTTCTCTCCGACTACGGGCTCCGGGTCGTCCCCGGCAGGGCCGTCGACACGGAGGCTGCCGCCGTGGCTGCCGGCGAGCAGCTCGGCTACCCGGTCGTGCTCAAGAGCGACGCGGCGGACGTGCACCACAAGACCGAGGCGGACGGCGTACGGCTGGGGCTGGCGGATGCCGGGGCCGTGAGGGCGGCGTACGCCGAGCTGGCCGGGCGCCTGGGCCCGCGCGTCGTCGTGCAGCGGCAGGCGAGCGGGGTCGAGGTCTCGCTGGGCATGATCCGCGACCCGCTGCTCGGGCCGCTGGTGATGGTCGCGGCCGGCGGAGTGCTGGTCGAGCTGGTCGCGGACCGGGCCGTCGCGCTGCCGCCCCTCGACCGCGAGACGGCGCTGGCGGCGGTCGACCGGCTGGCGGTGTCGACGCTGCTCGACGGCTATCGCGGCTCGGCCGCGGTGGACAGAACGGCTCTGGCCGACGCCCTGGTGGCCCTGGGTCAGCTCGCGGTCGAGCTCGGCGACCACCTCGACGCCGTCGACCTCAACCCGGTCGTCGTCGGCCCCGATGCGGCGTACGTCGTCGACGCCCTGCTCCTTCCCCGTCGACCGTGACCGGCTCGGACCTCGGCGCGCTCAGACGCGCGTCCAGCGCATCACCCAGTTGCGTTCCCAGCTCTCGCCGCCGTCGTCGGAGAAGAACTGCTCCCAGACCGCCGCGTCGCGCGTGATCGAGTGCCACCGGAAGTTCACCAGGATCGGGTGGCCGTCGTAGGTGTCGGCGCCGGCTGCGGTGAACTCGACACCTCGCCAGCGGCCGTGCACCGGGGCCTGAAGCCTTCCGTCGCGGCTGGTCACCCAGTGGATGGCCCACACGTCCGTGGCGGCGTCGTGGAACCGGAAGGACGAGCCCGCGAAGCCCTCGTCGGGGAAGTGCATCTCGTCGACGCTGACCGCGCCGTTGTGCAGCGTCGTCGACGTCGCGGTCGCGTGGGAGGTGTACCACTCCCGGTCGCCGGTGAGCGGGGCTCGCAGCCGGTCGTTCTCGACGACCCACTCGCCCACCAGGAAGTCGAACCCGGTCGTGCGGACGGCCAGACCCGGCAGGGAACGCGGCGTGGTCATCGGCGAACGCTCCCGGCGTGCGGGTGACGCGAGCGACCGGTGGGCCGAAGCCGGAGCCGTCGCTCGCCGTACGCCGATCCGGGGCCGCCGACCAGCCGCCGCCAGGTCGAGGACGCGTCCAGGCGCTCGAGGGCCGCGTGACGAGCGGACTCACCCGGGAAGGTCGCCTGCCAGACGACCACGCGCTCGGCCCGCACCGGCAGCGCGGGATAGGTGTTCGGCGTGGGCTCCGTCCTCCACAGGGCGACGGCGGCTCCCAGCCCTTCCTCGAGCACCTCGTGACCCCTGGTGGCGAGCAGTGACTCGCGAGCCGGGTCGTCTCCCGCCCGGATGACGCCGACGGAGACGACGCCGCTCCCAGGACCGGGCTCCGAGGCAGGTGGCGGGTGGGGCGGGTCGGTGGCACGCAGGAGCAGCACGTCGTCGCTGTCGAGCATGGTCGCGTTGGCGGCGGGCCCGTGCTCGCGCCAGACCTGGCCGCCGTAGAAGCTCTCGAGCGCACGGTGCCGGCCGGCCATGTCCGCGAAGCCGCGTTGCCAGACGAACCGGTCGGGATCGTCGAGGTCCCTGAAGAGCCCGCCGATGGTCATCCCACAGGCCTCCTGCGGTGCGACGAGCTCGGCCTCGAACAGCGCCACCAGCTCGTCGCGTCGACCGGGACGCAGCGTGTACTGCCTCAGCTCGACGACGGCCGAGTCGGCGAACGACGGCGCCGCCACGGTTCTGCCACCCACGCGTCCTCCCAAGAATGTTACGCCTTTGGTTACACATTTCCGGACCGGCGGGCGCCTTGTCAACCACCACGGAGCTCTCAGCCCACGGGCAGCGGGCGGTCTCGCAGGATCGTGTCGAGAAGATCGGCGATCGTCGTCCGGTCGAGCCGGTCGGCGACGGCTCGGTCCACGTCGTCGTACACCGCCGACAGGACGGGGCGGATTCCGAAGCCGACCGGGCACTCCTGGTTGGGTTCGTGGGCATGCAGGTCGAAGGCCGGCATGACGCCGATCGCTTCGTGCACGTCTCGGAGCGTGATCCGGGACGCCGGACGCCCGAGAGCCCATCCCGAGCCCGGGCCGCGACCGGTCACCAGCAGCCCGGCGTCGCGCAGCGGAGCGAGGCTGCGGCGTACCAGAGCGGGATTGCTGTCGAGGCTCGCCGCGATGCGCTCCGAGGTCAGCGTCGGTGTCCCCCGACGCGACGAGAGCTCGAGCCAGCACAACGCGTGCACGGCGACGGTCAGATGGCTGTTGGCGGCGATCGCGGGCTCCTTCGGTAACCACCATGGTGACAGATTCAGATGGCCGGAACCCGGTCGGTGCCGCGGCATCGCCTACCGGGTCAGCGCATGCTCTCGGGGAAGGGCAGGGCGATGGGGTCAGGGGCGAGGCGACTGCGGCCGTGCGCGTCGAAGCGGTCGAGGCCGAGGTCGGTGACGTCGACGACGTCGGTGCGCCCGGAGACGGCGAGGTCGGCTGCCGCCTTGGCGACGCCGGGACCCCACATCATCCCGTGCCCGCCCGCAGCGGCCACGAAGGCTCCCCCGATCGGGCCGTCGGCGCCGATGGCCGGGCCGAGGATCGGCAGGTGATCAGGGGTGAAGTCGATGGTCGCGGCCCAGGTCTTGCGCAGCCCGACCTTGCCGGTGGTGGGCACGAGTGTGGTCATCCGGGCGCGCATGATCTCGAAGTACGCCGCGTCGAACTCCGTGGCCTCCCCCGGCTGCTCCTCGGGGTTGCTCATCCCCCACAGGACGCCACCCTCGCACGGCCGCCAGTAGATGCCAGAGGCGACGTCGAAGACCATCGGCAGCCGCTCCGGCGCGAAGTCGGGATGCGCCTCGGTCACCACCACCTGGTGACGTGCTCCGTCGGCCGGGATGCGCACCCCGGCAGCCGCTCCGACGGCGGCCAAGGTCGGCCCGCCGGTCAGCACCACCCGAGAGGTGGCGACATCTCCGGCGGACGTACGGACGCCGGTCACCTGTCCATGCTCCACGCGGAGCCCCGTGAACGCCGTCCGCTCGCATAACCGCACGCCGGCACCGAGGACGGCCGCCGTATAGGCGAGGACGTTCCGCGGCGGGTCGATGTACTCGTCGCCGGGGGCGTACGACGAGCCTCGCGTCTGCCCGGGCGCCATCGCCGGGTTCAGCTCGTCGGTCTCGTCCGGGCCGACCCAGCGCACGTCGAGGCCCAGCGCGTGCTGCATCGCGATCCGCTGGTGTGCCTGGACGACCTCGGCGTCGCTGAAGCAGGGCATGAAGTAGCCCTGCGCCACGAAGCCGGAGTCGATCCCCAGCAGCTCCTGCTGGCCGGCGTAGAAGTCGCGGCTGAACAGCCCGAGCCGCACTGCGGCCTCGGTGCCACCCTGCGCGCGGACCATGCCGGCCGCCCGCGAGCTCGCGCCCTGGCCGAGGGTGTCCCGCTCCACGAGCACGACGTCGCCGATCCGGGACCGCGCCAGGTGCCACGCCGTCCAGGCGCCGATCGTCCCGCCTCCGACGACGACCGCATCGGCACGTCGGGGCACAGTGGTCACGAAGGTCACGCTGACATAGACTGAACGGTCAGTCAACGAGCTCGAGCGCGCCGATGGGGAGATGACACGTGTACGGACTCACGCCGGAGGACCTCGAGCTCCAGGACCGCGCCCGCGGCTTCGCCGACGAGCTGATCGTCCACGAGCAGTACGCCGAGGAGCACGCCGGTGAGATGCGCGAGGAGGTCCGGCACCGCCTCGAGGCGCGTGCGGTCGAGCTCGGCCTGACCGCGACCAACATCCCCGTCGAGCACGGGGGCCGCGGTTGCTCCACGCTGCAGCAGGTGCTGGTGCAGGAGCAGGGCGGCCGGGTCACCAACGCGCTCGCCTGGTGCCTGGCCACGCCCCCGGGATGGTGGCCCGCCGTCGCCAACGACCACCAGCGCGACACCTTCCTGCTCCCGACGATCGAGGGGCGGCGCGAGGAGTGCTACGCGATCACCGAGGAGTACGCCGGCTCCGACGTCTCCGACCTGAAGGCGACGGCCACCCGGGACGGCGACGAGTACGTGCTCAACGGTGTGAAGTGGCACGTGACGTCGTTCAACCGGGCCGACTACGTGTTCTTCCAGGGGGTGCTGACCGCCGGCGTCCACGCCGGCGAGCAGGCGCTGTTCGTCGTCGACAAGGACGCTCCGGGCATCTCGGTGGTGCGGACCCCGGCGTACACCCACACCATCGCCCACCACCACCCGATCGTGGCGTTCGAGGACGTCCGTGTCCCGGCCACCCAGCTGATCGGGTCGGAGGAGGACGGCATGTCCTTCGTCTACGAGTGGTTCCGCTTCGAGCGGCTCATGATCGGGGCCCGCTGCCTCGGTGCCGCCGAGCGGCTGGTCGACGAGATGAACGCCTTCGCGCGGCAACGCCGCATCGGCACGGAGCTTCTCGCCGACAAGCAGCTGGTGCAGGCGATGCTGGCCGACAGCCTGACCGAGCTGTTCGCCGCCCGGTCGATGGTCTACCAGGTGGCCCGGGCGCTCGACGGGGGCGTCGACCTCAAGGTCGCCCATGCTCAGTGCTCGATGGTGAAGCTCTTCGCCAGCGAGATGGCCAACCGGGTCGCCGACCGCGCGGTGCAGGTCTTCGGTGGCCGCGGCTACATGCGCGAGAACGTCGCCGAGCGCTTCTTCCGCGAGCTGCGGGTCGAACGCATCTGGGAGGGCGCGAGCGAGGTCCAGCGCGCGATCATCGCCGACCAGCTCGGCAAGCGTGGACGGGCGGCACTCGTCTGACGCTGTGGTCGGTTCATCACGCTGGGTAGGTGAACTGGAGCATGGCCGGCGGAGTTCAGCGAGCCCAGTGCCGGTCGGACCACCCAGCGTGATGAACCGACCTCGAGGCCTGTGGTTGGCTGGCCCCGTGACAGGAGTCCCCCCGGCCTGGGCCGGCCTGGTCGACGATGCCGCGATCTTCCCACCCGGGAATGCCGAGCTACCGGACGCGGTCGCGACGTACCAGGGCCGCAGCGACGCGTGGTACGCCGAACTGGTCGGGCCGCTGGTGGTCCGCGACACCGACCTCCCCAACGTCCCTCCGGACGTCCCGGTCTCCGTCGTCCTGACCGGCGGCGCCGGTGCGGTCGCCGGCGTGGCCGCAGTCGCGACGAAGAAGGACCACCGGCTGGTCGCGGTCGAGGCCGCGGTCCGTGACCTCGACGACCTGGCCGGCAACGTGCGCCGGATCAACGCCGCCGTCGACGCCGCCCGGGCCGCGGGCGACCTCGCCGACGCCCAGGTGTACGTCGAGCTGCCCCAGACCGACCCGACCCCCGACTGGCTGGACGCCGCCGACGCCGTCGCCGAGGCCGAAGCACGTCTGAAGTTCCGCACCGGAGGTGCGGAGGCACACCTGTTCCCCGCCGCCGCGACGGTGGCCGCCTGGATCGACTCCGCCCTCGACCGGGAGACGCCGTACAAGTGCACCGCCGGCCTCCACCACGCCGTCCGCCATCGCGACCACGAGACGGGGTTCGAGCACCTCGGCTTCCTCAACGTCCTGCTCGCCACGCGCGTCGCGTTCGACGGCGGCACCCGCGACGAGGTCGCGCGGGTGCTCGACGACCAGTACGCCAACGACCTGGTCGCGATGGCACGCCAGAGCGACCTGGCCGGTGCGCGACGGTGGTTCACGTCGTACGGGTCCTGCAGCGTCACCGAGCCGCTGGACGACCTGGTCGGGCTGGGGCTGCTGGAGTCTCCGCATGAGTGACGGGTTCGGGCTCGACCACCTGCCGTACGGCGTCTTCTCGACCCAGGGCTCGGCGCCTCGGGTCGGGGTGCGGTACGCCGACACCGTCGTCGACGTCGCCACCGTCCGGCCGGAGCTCGACCGGCCCAGGCTCAACGACTTCATGGGGCTCGGGCCGGCCGCCTGGGCCGAGACCCACGGGCGGATCGCCGAGCTCGTCGACTCGGACGCGCTGCCGGCGTACCCCCTCGACGACGTCGCCCTGCACCTGCCGTTCACGGTCGGGGACTACGTCGACTTCTACGCCTCCCTCGACCACGCCTCGAACGTCGGCCGGATCTTCCGGCCGGACCAGGAGCCGCTGCTTCCGAACTGGAGGCACCTCCCGGTCGGCTACCACGGCCGGGGCGGCACCGTCGTCGTCAGCGGTACGCCGGTCGTGCGGCCCTGTGGTCAGCGGAAGGCTCCCACGGAGGAGGCTCCGGCGTACGGACCCAGCCGACGGCTCGACATCGAGGCCGAGCTCGGGTTCGTGGTCGGGGTGGGCTCGGAGCTCGGCGCTCGGATCGGCGTCGACGAGTTCGAGCAGCACGTGTTCGGGGTGGTCGGCGTCAACGACTGGAGCGCCCGTGACATCCAGGCCTGGGAGTACGTGCCGCTCGGGCCGTTCCTCGGCAAGTCGTTCGCCACGTCGGTGAGTGCCTGGGTCACCCCGCTGGCCGCCCTGGCCTCCGCCCGCACGCACGTGCCGGCGCAGGACCCGGCCCCGCTCCCCTACCTCGCCGGCTCCGACCGGTGGGCGCTCGACGTCGAGGTCGAGGTGGTGCTCAACGGCGAGGTGGTGAGCCGCCCGTCGTACCGCACGATGTACTGGTCGCCGGCCCAGATGCTGGCCCATCTGACCGTCAACGGCGCGAGCACGCGCACCGGCGACCTGTTCGCCTCCGGCACGATCAGCGGACCGGAGCCCGACACCCGCGGCTCGTTCCTCGAGCTGAGCTGGGGTGGCAAGGAGCCCTTCGCCGGCGGGCACACCTTCCTCGAGGACGGCGACGAGGTCGTGCTGCGCTACTCGTCGCCCGCTCCTGACGGTGGCCGCATCACCCTGGGGGACGTCGTCGGGCGGATCGAGCCGGCCCGCCCCTGACCGGCGGCCGGACTGACAGAGGAGAGAGATGCACGGACGAGTGGCGAGGACCGAGCGGCTGACGCCGGGCATGGTCCGGGTCGTGCTGCACGGTGGCGACCTGGAGGATCTGGTGATGCCCGATGCGACCGACGCCTACGTCAACGCCGCCTTCCGGCCGGCCGGGGCGTCCTACGACGAGGTGTTCGACCCGAAGGCGGTCCGCGAGACGGCACCGCAGGGCGAGTGGCCGGCCCGGCGTCGCTTCACCGTCCGCACCTGGGACGCCGGGTCGTCCGAGCTCACCCTCGACTTCGTCGTCCACGCCGACGAGGGCGTCGCATCAGGATGGGCGCTGAACGCCCGGCCCGGTGACCCGCTGGTCTTCGAAGGTCCGAACGGCGGCTACCGCCCCAGCGCCGCCTCGGCATGGCACCTGTTGGTGGGTGACGAGTCGGCTCTGCCGGCGATCGCCGCGTCGCTCGAGTCCCTCTCGCCCGCCGGGCGGGCGGTGGTCCGGGTGGTCTGCGACGGGCCGGAGTACCAGGTCGACCTCGAGAGCCCGGCCGACCTCGACCTCCGGTGGCTGCACCGGCACGGCGACGAGCGCGACGAGTCGCTGTTGCTCGCCGCCGTCGAGGCGGTCGAGTTCGGCGACGGTCGGCCGTTCGGCTTCGTGCACGGGGAAGCCGACGAGATCCGCGCCGTACGACGCCACCTGCTGCAGGAGCGGGGGCTGACCCGCCGAGACCTCTCGTGCTCGCCGTACTGGCGGCGGACCATGACCGACGAGGCCTGGCGCCGGATCAAGCGGGAGTACGTCGCGGCCATGGAGGCCGAGGCGCTCGCCTCCTGACCCAAGGCCGGACCCTCGGATCAGACCCCTTCGCGCTCGTGGAAGCCGAGGTGGACGACCGGTTCACCGCGCTTCATCGCGTCGACGACCCCGGGGTGCAGGCGGTTCAGGTGGCGAATCGCCTTCCGCCGGTAGCGCACGATCTGGGCCGCCCCCAGTGCCCAGAACACGAACTGCACCGACATCGCGACCCGGAAGTCGGCGAGGTCGTAGGTGTCGGTGCCGCCTCCCCCGCTGTACCAGTCGAGCAGCACGCCGATCAGGCCCATGCTGACCAGGCTCGCGGAGAAGCCACCGATGTTGACGAAGCCGTTCGCACGCCCGGACGCCTCGATCGGGATGAACGTCCGGGCCAGGTCGAAGCCCACCATCGAGGCCGGGCCGCCGGTCGCCATCAGGCACACCAGGACGACCAGCATCCACGTGGGTGCGGGCGCCGACCGCAGCAGGACGGCCGCCCAGCCGAGCGCCATCGCGGCCACGATGCCGAGCACCATCCACGACCGGTAGAAGGGGTAGCGCGAGACCAGGGTCCCGAGCACCAGCCCGCTGACGATGATCCAGGCCGTCATCACCATCAGGAGGTTGCTCGCGGTGCCGCTCGACAGACCCTCTCCGCTCACCAGGAACGGGAAACCCCACAGCAACGTGAAGACCGTGCCGCTGAACTGGGACGTGAAGTGCGACCACAGGCCGAGCCGAGTGCCGGGGTTGCCCCAGACCAGGCGCAGCGTGCGCGCGAGCGCGCGCATCTTGACCCGGGCCACCTCCTCACGGGCGTACGGCGAGTCCTTGATCATCAGCGCGACCCCGACCATGCCCACGATCCCGAGCGAGGACGCGATCGCGAACGACTTGGTCCAGCCGAGGTGGTGCAGCGCCATCGACAGCGGGGCGGCGGCGGCGATCGCACCGAGCTGGCCGAGCTGCCCGGTGAGCTGGGTGATCATCGGTGCCTGCCGGACCAGGAACCACAGCGTCACCAGCCGGATCACGCTGACGAAGATCGCGGCGTCGCCCGCGCCGACCAGCGCGCGGGCCAGCACGGCCACCGGGAACGACGTGGCGAAGGCGAACGCCACCTGCCCGGTCGTCATCAGGGCGAGCCCGCACAGCAGGAGGAGCCGGGAGCCGAAGCGGTCGAGCAGCACCCCGATCGGGACCTGCAAGCCGGCGTACACGACGAGCTGGAGCACGGTGAAGAACGACAGCTGGGTCGCCGAGATGCCGAAGCGGGAGGTCGCGAGCAGACCGGCGACGCCGAGTGAGCTGCGGTTGAAGATGGCGAGCACGTAGACGGCCAGCCCTGCCAGCCAGATCACCCATGCCCGGCGCCTGCCGATGTCGTGGATCTGCTCGGGCACCGACCCATCATCGCGGACCCGATCCTCACGCCCCCCGGGTCGTCCGCCTGACAGGAACCCCTGACCTCCCGTGGAGCGGACGACCCGGATCCGCCGGTGACGTCAGGTGATCGGGACGGTCCAGACCAGGGTGGTGCCGCCGAGGTCGGGCACCTCGGCGATCACCATCGAGCCGTTGCGGCTCTCGGCGCGCTCGCGCATGTTGTCGAGACCGCTGCGGCGTACCGCGTCGCCGATGCCACCGCCGTCGTCGCTGATCGTCACGGTGAGCCGGGCGGTGGTGGCGTGGATGCTCAGCACGACGGTCGAGGCGACGGCGTGCCGCGCGACGTTGACCAGCCCCTCGCGGACGACCGCTGTCACGTCGCTGACCAGGTCCGACGTCGCCACCGAGTCGAGCGGCCCGTCGAGGTCGACGCGCGGCTCCACGCCGAGGCCCGGCTGCACGTCGGCGACCACGTCCATCACGGCGGCACGCAGGCCGCCGGGGACCGGCGGCTGCAGCTGGAAGATCGAGATCCGGATCTGCTTGATCGCCTCGTCGAGGTTGCCGACCACGTCCTGGAGCGCCCTCACCGAGGCGGCGTCCTGCAGGCGCGACGCGGTGGCCTGCACCACCAGCCCGGCCGCGAACACCTGCTGGATCACGTGGTCGTGGAGGTCGCGGGCGATCCGCGCCCGGTCCTCGAGCAGCAGGACGCGCTGCTGGTCTCGCCTCGCCTCGGCGAGCTCGAGCGCGACGGAGGCATGGTTGGCGAACGTCGTGGCCATCTCGGCGTCGACCCGGGTGAACGGGCGGCGGGCGCGCCCCCGCATCACGACCAGCGCGCCGCGCACGACCTCCCGGCCGAGCAGCGGGAGCACCATCACCGGGCCGACCCGCACCTGCCCGGCGAGGTAGATCGTGCGGCCGTCCACCGGCCGCGTGTCCTCGGCGTCGGCCAGGCGGACCGGCCGTCCGGTCTGGATGACGTGCTCGCTCAGGGTCCCGGCTGCGGCGTACCGCGCATCCTCGATCCCGGCGGCATCACGGCCCTCGGCCACCGCCACCACCAGCTCGGAGTCGGCGGGAGTGACAACAGTGGTCAGGTCGGCGCCGGCCAGCGCGTGAACGCTGCGGGCGATCAGGCGGAGCGCCCCCTCGTCGCCGGCGAGCACGCGACGGGTCACGTCGGTGGAGGCGACGAGCCACTCCTGGCGGAGCCGGCCCTCCTCGAACAGCCGGGCGTTCTCGATCGCGACACCGGCGGTCGCGGCCAGGGCCTGCAGGACCTCCTCGTCCTGAACCGTGAACGGCTCGACATCGCTCCGGGTCAGGTAGAGGTTGCCGTAGGCGTCGTCACGCACCCGGACGGGTACGCCCAGGAACGAGCCCATCGGCGGGTGACCCTCGGGGAACCCCACGGAGCCGGTGTGTGTGGTCAGGTCCTCGAGACGGATCGGTTGCTGGCGCTCGATGACCAGGCCGAGCAGGCCCTTGCCCTGCGGGAGGCTGCCGATCGCGTCCACCGCTCGCTCGTCCATCCCGACGTGGACGAACTCCTCGAGGGCTCCGTCCTCGCCCACCACGCCCAGCGCGCCGTACCTCGCCCCCACGAGCTCGATGGCCGACTCCACGATCCGGCGCAGGACGAGGGCCAGGTCGAGGTCCGTGACAATCGTGCGGTTGGCATCGAGCAGCGCTCGTAGCTGGTACTCCGCGACGTCCCCGTGATCCGCCACGCTCCGACCTTAGACCTGTCGCGCCGCGGCGTACGCCGGTCGCGGAAGCTGGGCGCGGTGCCCGCTAGCCCACGTGGGCGGCCACCGCTGCGCGTCGCTCGAGTCGCGCCGGGGCGGGGACGATCACGACGGGCACCGGCGAGTGACGCACGCAGTACTCCGCGACCGACCCCAGCACCTGGTGGCTGACCGTGCTCGGGGTGCCGCTGCCGACGACGACCATCGACGCCCGCTCCGCCCGGGCCACGAGCACGCGACCGGCGTAGTCGTGCACCACGACGCGTTCCAGGTCGGGTACGTCGGGCCGGTCCTCGAGGCAGCGGGCCACGACGTCGCCCTGCATGTGGTGCACCCGCGCCCGCCCCTCGGTCAGGTCGTCCGACTCCGGCGTCCCCTCGGGGTGTCCGGCGCCCAGCCAGGCGGTGACCACCTCGACCGTGCAGCCGCGCTTCCACCCTTCGGCCAGGGCGAAGTCGAGCGCTGCCGCGGCTCCGGCGCTGCCGTCCACACCGACCACGATCACGCCGCTGGGGTCCCCCACGGCGCCAGGGTGACGGCAGCCCGGATCCCACGCATCCGGCCATCGGCCCGGATCGATGGGACGTTCGTCCCGACCACCGAAGACCCGCCATCCCGCCCGGCGGTACGTCGTACCCTCGACGCGTGACGCGCGCGCCCTCCCACCCGTGGTACGACTCGGCCTGGCCTGCCGTGACCGGCCTCGCTACGGGCACGGGGCTGCTCGCGGCCTACCGCGGATCCGGCCCGCTGGTCACCGCGATCGCCCTGAGCGTGCTGGTGCTGACGCTTGTGCCGCTGACCTGGTGCGTGCTCACCGAGCTGCGCCGGGCCGCCCGCGGCGCGGCACGCCGGATCGGCCTGGCGACCGCGCTCGGCATCTTCGCCCTGGTCGGCATGGGCGAGCTGATGGGCAGCTGGGCCTTCCTGGTGGTGGCCTTCGTCCTGGTCACCTCGCCCCTGGTGCGCGGCTGGACGGACGGCGGGCTGCGCACCTCGTGGGCCGAGCGCATGTCACCGCGTACCGAGACCCGGCGGCGCTTCGACGAGATCGTCGGCCACGGCTTCGGCGCCTCGGACGACGACCTCCCGCCCCGCTGACCACGCCGTCTGCCGCTCGGCACCGGGCACGTCTCCCATTTCGGAAGCGCCTGACTGTGCGGGCCGAATCGGGAGGGCACCCTGGGTGGCAGATCCGGGGATTCGAACCTGGGTAGGAATCCACCGACGGATTCACACTGCGCGCGGCCTGGGAGCCTTGACCTGGGCATTCCTCGGGTGTCGGCGAACGTGCGCACACATTCGGCACAGGCACCCGTCCACAACCGTCGACGACTGCTACTACCTCGACTGCCTCAAGACGTTGGGAGCGCAACTCTCCGCGATGGCCTCCGCACTGCCGAGACACGATCCGCAACAGCGATCGCCCCACGATCGGATAGCGCCCCACTCCGCCCAGATGGCAGCATCCCGAGTGGGCACGTGGATTCATCCGTTGGACCGGGCCACGATCGGTACACCGTTGGGGCCGTCCTCGCTGTGGGATCGGAGCCGCGGTGGGTCGGGTGATCCCTCTTCATGGACTGTGCTGGCGGTCGCGAGGGATGGAGGGTTACGAGAGTTCGGGTTGCAGAAGAGCTCGGCGTAACCGCTGGGTGGCTGCGGTGAGGAGGTGGTTGCGCTGTCCACCGGCTACCGCGTCGCGCCAGGGGTGCGTGGGACGGCGCTGGCGTACCTGATCGCGGTCTCATCGGTGGTTCCGATCATGGCGGCGAGTCGACGCTGGAACTCGTCTCCCCTACCTGTCGCGCGGGCTGTCGTTGTCCACGGCGTCGGCCAGGTCGCCGGGAGATGGGACGCAGGTTGTGGGCTTCTCGAGGGGTGAGCCGTCGACCGAGCACGTGCAGGACCGTGCGGGCGACCCCTTCGGTCTCGGCTCGGTCGGTGTACTCGCAGGCGCTCGCGGACTGTCCCCAGGAATTCGGCGCGGCGCCTCGGCTGATGGCCACGCGACGTTGCGGTTGTCTGTCGGATCCCGGAGCAGAGCACCGGCCCGCGGGGCGCGGGCCGGTGCTCGGTGAGGCGTGCGTGACGCACCGGCGGATGGAGAGAGGGTCAGGCCTCGATGGCCGCGGTGTCCGAGTTGGTGCCGGTGATCTCGATCTTGCGGGGCTTGGCCTGCTCTGCGACCGGGACCACCAGGCGGAGGACGCCGGCGTCGTAGTTGGCCTCGATGTTGTCCAGGTCGAGGTTGTCGCCGAGGACCAGTTGGCGGCTGAACGCTCCGCGTACGCGCTCTGTGGCGAGCATCTCCCAGTCGCCGTTGCGCGGGACGCGCTCAGCCTTGACGGTGAGCACGTTGCGTTCCACGTCCAAGTCGATGCTCTCCGGGCTCACGCCAGGGAGGTCGAACTCGATGACGAACCGGTCGCCTTCACGCCAGGCGTCCATCGGCATCACGGCCGGGCGGTTGGTGGTGCCCCAGGTCGAGCCGAGGAGCTGCTGGGTGAGTCGGTCGAAGTCACGGAACGGATCAGTGGTGCGCAGCAACATCTCAATGCCTCCTTTGCATCTGGGTGGACGTTTGGATCCCGCCTGCTGCCGGCGTCTGTGCCGGCGTCTGTGCCGGTGTCTGCGTTCTGGTTTCGGTCGTCGTCTGCGTCGTAGCTTCTGCTGTCGTCTCGGCTGTTTCGGCAGTCGTCTCTGTCGGGGATGGTGGCTCCGGTGGGGTATCAGTGTCGGGCGGGGCGATTGGCATGGCCATCCAGGCCTCGGCGAGGTCACGGACGCTCAGGACTCGGGTGCTGCCGGCCTCGAGGTCCCCGAGGGGGAGCGCGTCCCAGAACGCCGGGTGCTGTTCGCACGACAACACCGCCGACACGTGTCCGCGTACCGGTGCCCGGCGGTGGTCAGCCGCCACTTGGACAAAGCGGCAGCCTGAGTCCTGGGCGCGCCAGGCGAGAACCGCGGGCCCGTCCAGCACCTCAGCCCAGGCGATCAGTTCCGACGGATTGTCGACGGTGGCGGTGAGGTCTCCGCAGACATCGAGCTCGCGACTGATCCGCAGCAGGACGGCGAACTCGCGCGCCTTGGTCGAGGGATACATGGTCGTGTGGTCTCCGTTCTGACTGTGATCTGGACCGCCACCCGGTTCCGCGCAGCCGCTCACCGAGGCGGTGTCGCGGGTGCTGGGTCCGGTTCTCGGTCCCCGCCGGTGACGAGGCGAGCCAGGAGCGTGCGGACAGCCGCACCGGCTTCGAGGACTGCGCCGAGCCGTGGCCGCCACCTGGCATGGTGGGGATTCATGCTCGCAGTGCGCATGGTTCCTCCGTGTGGTTGCTCGTGGCCCGCCCCGCGCTCGGGGAGCCTCGGTCGCGCGGCTGAACGCCCGGTAGGACGTGCGGTGGAACGTGCGGTGGTGCAGACGCGCTGAGAGGTCGGCAGTGTTGGGAGCCAACACCCGCTGTCGTCGGCGTCATGGGCGCTGGGTGCGGCCGGGCCGGCTCGCGCTGTCGCGGACCTGCTGCCGTTCGAACGGTCCGTCCATGGGGTCGACCGTGGGTGTGCCCGGCACCCAGCACTCGCACATCCGGTGGGCGGGCAGGGTCCCAACGCAGCGGGTCGATCCTCGTCAGCATCGCGCTCGCCCTCCTCTCATCACCACGATCTACTGACGACAAGTGAGGTAATCTGTACCAACTGATTGATATTATCAGTGTCCCATGACAGAGTTTCAAGTGGAGAGCACCACATTTCTGGCACGAATCGAGGTGAGGGCATGCCGGACTCACGACCTTCGGACCCGTCCCTACGGGTAGCGCGGGACCTGCTCGGTGTGTCCGCCGACGCTGACCGGGGGCAACTCGGACGTGCCTTCCGGCGTCACGCGCGGCGGCTCCACCCCGATATCAGCCTCGAGCCCGACGCGACCGAGCGGTTCGTGGCGCTGCAGGCCGCCTACCGCCTCGCCCTGGATGCCGCGGAGCACGACTCGCCGGACGACACGCGTGCCGCCTCCGGGACATCGGCTGCGACGGGTGTCGCCCACCGCGATCAGATCGTGGTGCTCGACACCACCTTGGCGGGCGGGGTCCACGCTGCCAGGAGCTGCGGTCCGCGACAGGTCGCCTGGCTGGTCGCGGGACCGGTCCAGGTGCGCCCGCTAGACCGGGCATCAGGGGCCGGCCCGATCACGCCGGGAGAGCCGTGATGGAGGGTGTGGGCGATTCCGGGCAAGGGCAGAGACCCGGCAACGTGGACGCCCACCACGCCGTCTACCCGATCTCCGTGGCCTCGGAGCTGAGCGGTGTCGAGCCGCAGATGCTGCGCGTCTATGAACAGCGCGGACTGGTCAGCCCGTTCCGCACCGGAGGCGGCACCCGCCGGTACAGCAAAGACGACATCGCCCGGATCGCGGACATCACCAGCCTCCTCGCCGAGGGCCTCAACCTTGCCGGCGTCGGACAGGTGCTGAAGCTGCGCGACCAGACACACCAGCTCGCCACCGAGCTCGGCGAACTGCGGGAAGCCAGCGAGCCCCACCGCGAGGAGATCCGACAGCTCCGCCAGGAAAACCACGACCTCAGGGCCGAGCTCGTCCAACGCAACCACCCCGGCCGGGGACCCACCCAACATCGACAGACCGAGCCCTCGCAGCCCGACGACGGGAGCCGGAAGGCATGAGATGGTCCGCCTGTACCTCGGCTCTCGTGTCCACCCCGGCGCTCCCGACATCGTCGTCATCGGCCGCTGACAGCACAGACCAACCCCGCAGGTCACAGCCACCCTCGGACAGCTCTCACCACCCACGGTGATCCGCATGCGGCTGCGCGCCTGCACCGCAATCGACCAAGACGGCCTGTGTGCGCTCCTCTTTGCCAACCTCGAAGCAGGCGAATCCGGCGGCACCATCCACCTCCTCGACGTCCCACCATTGATCGAGCGCTACATCCACCGCCACAACGCCAGCCACCTGCTCGTACCCCAACGAGCCCATGACGACGGCCGCCCTTGGAGCACCCGCAACCGGTCTCCCACCCCAAGGTCCCCATCGCTTGGGAGACGCGCCCTAGTGTTCTTCGAAATCCTTCCACCCGATCTCCGCTGCCCCCGTGTGACTGCGTCACTTCGCCAGAGCCGGCGTCAATCGCGGCGCTCCGGCGCTTGCGTACCGAAGGGTCGCCACCACCACCGCCGCCCCGCAGATCTCGGCGCTGGCCTAGTCCGTTCCCACTCCGCTTTGGTCAACAACTTGCCTGCCTTCACTTGCCTCGCGACGCATTCGGTGTGTGCATGACGGCGACGCCGACGGTCGCCCTCCGGATACAGCAGCGTGTTGGGATTCATCGCCAACAAGAACCCGTGGCAGATCGGACATGTGTATGTCTTCGCTGGCCGGCCTCGTGCCGGCCGCATGTCCCACCAACGCACTGGATCCGCCACCGAGCAAGGCTACGACCAACCGAAGCGCCGCTCTCGGGCGCCGCCACGCGTCGGTGTGGTCATTGCACACCGCTGGCAGCCGGCGCGACCTCAGCCCGCGTCGCTTCGCCGGGTGAGCACGGCGGCTATCCGGCCCATTCCTCGCGCAGTAGGGCGTAGTTGAGGGTGTCGAGCCACTGGCCGGAGCGATGGAGCGAGTCCTTGATCGCGTGGGTCTCACGTCGCATGCCGACGCGCTCCATGAGGCGCCAGGAGGTTTGGTTGGCGAGGAAGCAGTTGGCGACCACCCGGTGAACCTGCAGGTCCTCGAAGCAGAACCGGAGGAGTTCCCGGACTGCTTCAGTGGCGTATCCGACGCCGGTGTGTGACGGGTCGAGTACCCAGCCGAGCTCTGCCTGCGCACCCCGGGCTCGGTGGGTGACTTCGACTTGGGCCCAGGCGTCTTCGCGGCGCAGCATGAAATCGCCGACCAGTTGACCGTCTTGAGACCGTTCGACGATGACGGTCGTGGCCAGGCGAGACGGTTCGATGAATTGTTCACGGTAGGCGTCAATGGTGTCTGGGACACCGGTCAGCCATTCGTTGACGGGTCCGAGCCGGCGGTAGACCCAGGTGGCGCATGCATCGCGTGGTGCTGCGGAGCGGAGGATGAGCCGTTCGGTGCGGAGCGCTTCGTTCAGGATGGGTTCCACGCCGGTGGTCTCCTCGGCCTGCTCGAGCCCCAGCAGAGGGGCGCCGAGGTCGCGGATGCCGACCAGGACGCCGTGCAGCTGCGCCTGATCTGCCACCTTCAGGGTCACGGTTGTGGTCGCGTCGTCGTGGTGGACCAGGGTGACGTCGCCGAGCCAGTTCGACCAGTGATCATCGAGGTGTCCAGCAACGCGCAGTCGGTAGGTCGCCGCTGCGTCACGGAGGAGGCTTGGTGTGTCGTGTGTGCTGGGGCCAGTCATGGGGTTCTCCTGCGGCTTCGGGGTTCTGACAGCGACTGCGTGTCAGGCGGTCGCGTGCGTCCGGCGGCCCTGGTTGGCACGGCGGCGGGCTGGACGGCGGATGAGCCACTCGGCGACGGCAAGGTTGATGACCCAGCCGGCGCCCTTGGACAAGTCGGCGACCAGGACGCCGTGCCCGAAGATTCCTTCACCGATGCCTTCGGTAAAGGCCTGGGTGCCGGCGGCGAGACCGATGGCGTAGGTGCGCATCATCCAGGCCCTATGTGCGGCTATGTCGCGACGGCGGATGGCCGTGAAGCCGAGGACCAGGCAGGCCGCCATGGCCGGTGCGAAGACGAGACGGAGCACGAACAGGACGGCTCCGCTGCCAGGCTGCGGGTCGTAGAAGAGGGTGAGCCACAGGGCTGAGATGGCGACGACGAGCCCGGCGACAGCGACGACACGGCCGGCGCGGCGGTGCCACCTGCGGCGACGCAGCCGGGGGAGGAACTGGAATGCACCGAGGAACGCGAACACGGCGGCGCCGACGATGTGAGCCACAAGCGCGCCGGGGAAGCCCGCGAAGCGGTGGTCGGCTGGTATCGCGGTAGGGCCGCCCGCGAGCTGGACCAGTCGAAGGGCACCGGCAGCCAGCGGGATTGCCGACAGGGCGACCAAGGCCGCCGGGACCGGCCACGTGCGTGGCCGGCTCCGGTGACCGGTGGACGTCGTCACTGCGCGGGCCGCCTGGGTGTTCATCGGACCGGAGCGGCCCGGACCGTGGTGGACTGTGCAGCGGCCGTCGGCGCTCGGTCGGAGCCGCGCTGCTGGCGCCAGAGGGAGACGCCGAGGCCGATGAGGGCAATGCCCTCGGGGACGGCCATCGGTCGGTTGAATGTGTCGGGCAGGAACGCCAGCGAAGCGGTGGCGACGGTGGAGAGCGACAGCAGTATGGCGGCCCAGCGGGCTAGGACGTGGGCTCGGAACAGCGCGATTCCGAAGACGAGGCCGCCGACCATGTAGCAAGCGCCGGTGAGGTTGAACAGGACCTGCATGTGGCCGATGTTCCCGACCGGATGGCCGCCCGCGGCGGTGACGACCACGTCGTTCACGAAGCCGGGTTGTGAGTGGGTGAGGCCCGGCAGGAGGGCTGCGGCCATGGCCTCAGTCGGGAGCATCATCAGGTAGCCGGCGGCGAAGACAAGGTAGCCGACCAGACCGAGGGCCTTCATCTGCCGGACCTGGGACAGGTAGATACCGGTGATACCCGCGATGGCCAGGCCGCACATGAGTGACTTCGCGAACGAGCGGATGACCCACTGGTTGGTCTGGGTCAGGTAGCTGTCGGTGGGCGGGTGGTTGATCTGGACGGCGATGAAGATGGCGCCGGCTGTGGCGGCGGCGAGGCCGGCGGCCTGGGTGAGGCCGCGGGTGGTGACGTTCATGTCGGGCTCCTGGTTCTGCCGAGCGGGTGTCCGGCGATGTCGAGGAACCTAGGAACCGACGTGGTGAGCCCACATCACCAGGTGATGTGAGGGAGGTGGTGATTCTGCGTGACCTCGCCGTCAGCACATCTCGGAAGCGGCGGAATCGGTTCAGCTGGCGAATCGGTTGAGCAGGCCGAGCTGGTGTCCGCGGCTGACCGCCGAACGTCGGTTGTTGACGTCGAGCTTGGTGTAGATGTGCCGGGTGTGGGTCCGCACTGTGTTCAACGACACGACCAGCTGACGGGCGATGGCGGGACCGTCGAGATCTGAGGCGAGGAGGCGGAGCACGTCGAGCTCGCGGTCGCTGAGCGGGTCGATCAGCCCTTCTCCGGCGACCGCGGCCACAGCCCTGCCGGCCCTCACCGACCTCCCATCGGTCGGGTCTGCGGGCAGGTCGAGCCCTCTGGCACCGTCATCGTCGGTCTCGAGTGCAGTCAGGACGCGTTCGACGAACCGAGACCCCGGGCGGCTGCCCGCAACCGCATCTAGGGCTGGGACGACGGCCGGCCCCGCGTCCACGAAGTACCTCACCCATCCGTCTGGTTGGGCCAGGTCGATGGCACGCTCGAGGGCGGCGATGGCGGCCCTTTCGGCACCCGCTGCTGCGTGGGCTCGGGCCAGCAGCGTCTCGACCTCGATGACCGTCCCGAACCTACCGCCGGCCGCGGCGGCCTCCCGCAGTCGTTCGAGCAGTCCGAGGCTTGCCTCGAGCGGGGCTGGCGTCCCCGAAGCGGCATGCTCGGCCAGGAGGACACGCGCCAGGGTCAGGTGCTCGTACTCGCGCAGGTAGGACAGGTCGTCGTCGGCGGCGAGGCCGTGGCGGCGTGCCCACTCGGCGGCGGCGTCGACATCGCCACACGCGAGAAGCACCCGGGCACGGGTGGCGTGGATGGGGTGCACCTGGGGCGAGAAGTCACCGACGTAGACCCGTTCGGCTTCGTCCAGCAATTCCACTGCGGTGCCGTAGTCACCCTCCGCAGCGCGGAGGCGCGCCAAGGCGACGCGCCACCGGTACGGGTGCTGCGGCAGCCCTGCTGCCTCGCCGACCGCATCGGCGCGGCGTAGGTACTCAGCAGCCTGACTGAGGTCGTTGCGGTGCCAGGCTGCGCGGCTGAGTCCGACCATGATGTCGGCGCTCCCTCGCAGCACCGGACGGGCTTCGACGCCGGCCAGGCTGGCGGGACCAGCGGCGGCAGGCTGGGTGGACTGGGTGGTCTGAACAGGCTCGTACTCGCCGGCAAGGCCGAGTGCGCGTTCGAGCGTGTTCTCGGCGTCTCGAAGACGGCCGAGGGCCAGCTCCATGTCGGCCAGGGTGAGCGAACAGCCGAGAACGTCGGCGATGTGTCCTGCGCGGGTCAGCCCGTCGGCGCACTCGGTGTAGGCGGCGTGAGCTGCCGCGATGTCACCCATCGCCCAGTTGGCCAAACCTGACAGCCCAGCTGCGGCCGCTCGGGTCAGGTGGTCTGTCTCCGGGGCCTTGGCCGTGGCGTTGCGTGCGTGCCTGATGGCGCCGGCCAGGTCGCCCGCCACGAGCTCGAGCCCGGCGCGGAAAGTCTCGACCGCGCCGGGGAGCCGTTCTAGCTCGCTGGGATCGAGTACGACCAGCTCGGCGGCGGGTCGGGTCAGCATCTCTTCGACCTCGCCCAGGCGGCGGTCCACGTCGGCGAAGTCGTTGCTGGCCATCAGCCCCCCGACCAGGCCGACTGCGAGCACCGGGCGGTCGCGGATGACCTCGTCTGGTAGCTGCGTGGCCCACCCTCGCAGCACGCTTTCCCGGCGAAGTCGCCGCAGCTCCGGAAGCGCCTGCTCGACCAGGTCAGCGGCGCGGTTCATGTCGCCGGCGGTGATGGCGTGCCGCACCGCATCCTCGGGCTGGCCCGCTCCGGCGTACCACTCGCTGGCGCGGCGATGCAGCTCGGCGATGTCTGCGGGGCGTTCCGACAACAAACGGGCTCGGAGGACGTCAGCAAACAAGTGGTGGTAGCGATACCAGCGTCGCTGGTCGTCCAGCGGGACGACGAACAGGTTGCGACGCTCCAACGACTCCAGCATCGTGGCCCCACTCGTGCCTTCGGGCACGGCGTCGGTGACGGCGTCACACAGGGCGCCGTTAAGGCGGTCGAGGACTGCGGTTTCGAGCAGGAAGTCGCGCACCTCGTCGGGCTCCTGGCCGAGCACCTCCTCCACGAGGTAGTCAACGACGTACCGGTCGTCCCCGGTGAAGCCGGAGATGAACGTCGACGGGTCGTCGCGGCCGCGCAGCGACAGGGCAGCCAGTTGGAGCGAGGCGACCCAGCCTTCGGTGCGATGGGTCAGCGCCTGAACGTCGTCCGGGTTGAACGACCGTCCGGTGGCTGCGGTCAGGAACTCCGAGACCTCGGCGTCGGTGAACCGCAGGTCGCTGGCGCGCACCTCGACGAGCTGACCGCGTGCTCTCAGCCGCGCCAACGGGAGGGTCGGGTCGGCGCGTGTGCTGATCATCAACCTGACCTGCGGCGGTAACCGCTCGAGCAGGAAGACCAGGCCCGGCCGGACCGCCGGCCCATCGGCGAGGTGGTAGTCGTCGAGCACCACAACGACGTCGTCAGGCATGACGCTCAGCTCGTTGAGGACCGCCGTCAACGCGGCCTCGACAGGCTGACCGGCACCCAAGCCTGCCAGGCCGGCTGACCCGGTGCCGGGCGCCGCCCGTTCGAGGGCAGCCAGCACGTAGGTCCAGAACACCTCCGGCTCTACGTCCCCGGCATCGAGAGCCACCCACGCGACTCGCGCACCCGTGGCGGCAGCCAGGGAAGCAACCCACGAGCCAACGAGGGTGGTCTTCCCGAACCCGGCCGGCGCCGACACCAAGGTCAGGCGGCCCGCGCCGGACAGATGCTCGTAGAGGCGCGGTCGCAGCACGGCACCTTCGCGTGGTGGAGGGGCGTAGAACTTCGTCTCGACCAGCGGCGTCGACGTCATGACCCGTCCTCGTGCCCGAGAACGCGCTCGTCGTCCCGGCCGCGTGTGGACGCACGTACATGCATCTGCTCACCGGGGCGGCCGAAGATGCTCAGCACCTCGGCCGGCCCTTCGCCGGTACTGCCGAACCAGTGCGGCAGCTGGGTGTCGAAGTCGGCGGCCTCACCGGCCTCCAACACCAGGTCCTGATGGCCGAGGACGAGACGCATCCGGCCGGTCAGTACGTACAGCCACTCGTACCCGTCATGGGCGCGAGGCTCCGGGGTCGACTGGATGGCCGGGATGACGATCTTCCACGCCTGCACGCCTCCGGGATGCCGAGTCAGTGGAAGAACCGTTCGGCCGTGGACGCGACGTGGCTTCAAGCGAATGCGCGGGTCGCCCGACTCGGGGGCGCCGACGAGTTCGTCGAGCGGAACCCGGTACAGGTCAGCCAACGGGAGAAGCAGCTCCAGGCTCGGTTTCCGCTGGCCGTTCTCCAGCCGCGACAGCGTGCTCTTGGAGATGCCGGTCCGCTCCGCGACCTCTGTAAGCGTCACGCCTCGTTGCTCGCGCACTTTGCGGAGCCGCGGCGCTACCGCGTCCAAGGCCGTGGCGATGGCCGAACCCGCCCCCGGTCGTCCGCCCGGCGGCTTGACCCCCGCTCCCATGGAGTCATCTTGGGTGCCTTTTCCCAGGAACGGCAACATTCGTTGTCGCCCGCTCTCGCGGCGTGGACCCTCGTCGCCATGAACGAGAACAGCACCAGCATCCCGCACGAGATAGCGGGAACCACCGAGGACAACGCGCACTTCGTCGACTCGGACGTGGTGGTCGTCGGCGGCGGTGCGGCCGGACTGTCTGCCGCGCTCGTCCTGACTCGAGCCCGCAGACGTGTCGTCGTCGTCGACGCCGGCCACCCCCGCAACGCCCCGGCCGCCCACATGCAAGGCTTCCTCGGCTCCGACGGTCTCCCACCCAGCGAGCTCCTCGCCGCCGGTCGCAAGGAAGTAGCCGGCTACGGCGGCCACCTCCTCACCGGCACCGTCACCACTATCACCAGCAGCAACGGCGCTGACGGTTCGCCCGCGTTCCATGTACTCCTCGAGGAGGGAACTTCCCTGACCACCCGGCGCGTCCTGGTCACCACCGTGGCTCCACGACGAAGTTCCCGACATCCCCGGCGTCCGCGAACGCTGGGGCATAGACCTCCTTCACTGCCCGCACTGCCACGGCTACGAGGTCCGGGACCAGCCGCTCGGCGTCCTCGGCGGCTCGCCCGAGTCCCTCACCCACGCGCTGCTCATCCGGCAATGGTCCGAGGACGTCGTCCTCTTCGCCGACGGCGCCACCCTCGCCGCCGAGCAGCGCGAGAAACTCATCGCCGCAGCCATCGGCATCGTCGACGACGACGTCGCCCGTCTAGTCGTCGAAGGCGACCACCTCATCGGCGTCGAGCTAGCGAATGGGCACGTTGTCCCCAGGTCCGCCGTCTTCGTCCGACCCGACCTCGCCCCCAACGGCGCTCTGCTCACCGACCTCGGCTGCGCGGTCCACGACAACGGCTGGGTCACCGTAGACCAGACCGGGGAGACCAGTGTGGCCGGCGTCTGGGCAGCCGGGAACGCCACCAACCCCAGAGCCCAGGTCATCACCGCCGCCGGGGAAGGGTCGTCTGCGGCCATCGCCATCAACAACGACCTCACCGAAGAGGACGCCGAGCACGCGGTCATCCGCTACAGGCTCGGACTGCACGCCTAGACCCCGAGACCCACCACCGGTACCAGCAACACACCACACCCATTAGGAGCTTCACCATGTCCGGAACCCCACAGACCTCGAGCGGTAACGGCTCATCCCGCCAAGTCGGCCCGCCCAGCAAGCACCAACTCGCCCTCATGATCTGGGTCGCCGTCTTCCCAACCCTGACCATCCTCAACCTCGCCCTGAAGCCGTGGCTGACGCAGATGGGACCCGTCCTGAGGACCTTCGTCCTGGCGACCATCGCGGTCCCCATCGTCATCTATGGCCTCATGCCACGCCTGCACCGACTGCGCGCTCATCTCCCGATCCGCACGGCCTCCTGACCGGCCATGAACTTCCGCGGGACGCTCAGCGCGACCCCCGCGCGCCACCGAGTCTCAGGCGAAACGTCGGGGTCGGCCTCGCCGGCCACGACACGGATGCCCCCAGTCCCCCGGGCGTGGGGGCATCCACCCCAGCGACCTTTCACCACCGCAGTCATCACACCTGGTGACGTCGGGTCACCACATCGGCTCCTAGCTTCTCGGCACAACAAGGGTCCACTCGACCACCACCACGTTCAGTCCCGGCCACCAGCGCTCTGAACAGTTCACAGGAGCAGTCATGAAGACCCATTCGACCAGCGCACTCCGCATAGCAGCCGTGGCCGCAGCCATCGCAGGCCTCAGCTACGTCCTCGTCGGAGTCCTCCACCCCCCGAACGTCAGTTCTTCAGTGATCACGACCCGCTGGGAAGTCGTCCACTACCTCGCATGCCTCATGGCCGTCAGCGGGTTCGCGGGCATCACCGGGGTGTACGCCCGACAGCTCAGCCGCGGCGCCGGATGGCTCACCGGGGTCGGCTACGCGTTGCTGAGCTTGTGGTTTGCCCTCATCCTCGGTTTCAGCTTCGTCGAGGCGTTCGTCCTTCCCCACGTCGCCGGCACCTCACCCGGATTCGTCGACGGCTGGATGTCCATGTTCGACGGCACCCACAGCAACACCGACCTCGGTGCCCTGCCCTTGCTGTGGACCATCACCGCGCCGATGTACATGCTGGGTGGCCTCATCTTCGGAGTGGCCGTCTTCCGCAGCGGCGTCCCCTCACGCGGTGCCGGACTGCTGCTCGGGTTCGGAACGCTGGCCGCGCCTCTGGCATCGGTCCTGCCAGCCGCGGCCCAGCCCAAAATCGCGATTCCGGTCGGGCTGGCACTCATGTGGCTCGGCTGGGGACTCCTCGCAGACGTGACCACAGCCGCCCGCGAAATCGACGCACACCCAGGCCTCCCCAGCACACGGGCGAGCGCCCCGGCGCACTAGGCCGACCCGTCCCGCCAGACGCCTGCGTGCGAACCCATCACCTTCTCGAACAGGAGACACCATGACCATCACCGAACCCCACGTCACCTCGCCGCCACGCAGGCAAGAACTCTCCCTCGCGCGCTTGTGCGCCTTGCGCGCCGGTTACCTCTTCATGGGCCTCGGGCTCGCCATCGTGAAGTGGCCACTCATCGCCGACGCATCCAGCATGCCCATCTACGAGGGAGTCACCCTCTGCATGCTGACCGCCATGTCGCTCTTGGCGTTCCTCGGCTTGCGGTACCCGATCAAGCTGTTGCCGGTGCTGTTGTTCGAGTCCGCCTGGAAACTCCTTTGGCTTGGACTCGTGGCCCTCCCCAGAGCCTTGGGTGGTGGTCTCGATGCCGCCACCACTCAGATGCTGACCAGGAACTCTCTCGTCGTCGTGATCCTGGCCGTCATCCCGTGGCGCTACGTCTGGCGCAAGTACGTTCGCGCAGAGGGTGATCCCTGGCGTTCGTGAGGTCGGCCCGGCGAATCACTCTGCCCGGGCAACGTCCCGCTCCATGTACCCGCGCGTGGCGCGTCCTTCCGCCGGCTGACGGCGCGGGCGTCCCAAGTCCCGCCCTGGCCGTCGTCGGCACCCTGCTGTGGGTTGGCCCGATCGTCGGCCTGGGATACGCGGTCGGCAAGCCCGCGGCCGATGTGGTCCACCCAATCGACCACTACTCCACGCTCCGGACCATCGTGTTCATGCCCGTGGAGATCGGCATCCGGTCTCGGAGACGTCGTCGCGCTATCTGGTGACTCGTCGACGAGGCTCGGGCGACGCCTATCGTCGGCGTATCCGAATCCGGATACGTGCTCGCAACGCGAGCTCGCTTTGACTGGAGCGGTGACGAAGCAGGAGTCGGGACGAACGGTGGCCCGCCGCGTCCAGCCACCGTTCGTCGTGTCGCCGAAGACGGTCCTGCAGGCTGGGATCACGGCGTACGGGTGCGATGTGGCCGAGGCGGCCTTGTTCCGCGAGGCGGCCGAGTGCTTCTTAGGGCCGATCACCGTCACCGAGGCTCCGGTGTCGGCGAGCACCGTCGACCTCGCGCGGGGCAACCGGTGCATCAGCGTCGATCACAAGACCCGGGTGTCGAACCCGACTCTGCTGCAGCTCAGCCGGGCGGGCGTGGCGTACGTCTCGACGAGGAGCATCGGGCTGAACCACATTGACGTGGACTACGCGCACAGCGTTGGGATCTCGGTCGAGGCCGTCGAGTACTCGCCGGACAGCGTCGCGGACTACACGATGATGCTGATTCTGATGTCGCTGCGGCACGCGAAGTCCGTTGTGAGCCGGGTGAGTGTGCACGACTTCCGGCTGTACGGCGTGCGCGGACGGGAGCTGCGCGACCTCACCGTGGGAGTGGTCGGAACCGGACGGATCGGCTCCGCGGTGATCGACCGGCTTCGGGGCTTCGGGTGCCGGATCCTCGGGCATGACACGTGTCCGGCGACGAGTGCTCCCTACGTCTCGCTCGACGAGCTCGTGCGGCGCAGCGACATCGTCACGCTCCACACACCGCTCACTGCGGCGACACACCACCTGCTGAATCGTGAGCGCATCGACCGGCTCAAGCCCGGCGCGATCGTCGTCAACACGGGACGAGGCGCCCTGCTCGACACCGAAGCCCTGGTCCAGGCCTTGGAGCGCGGACAGCTCGGTGGTGCGGCGCTTGACGTCTTGGAGGGCGAGGACGGCATCTTCTACGCCGACCGCCGGGCCGCGCTTCTCGAGCACACGCTGCTGCTCCGGCTGGAACCGCTGCCGAACGTCGTGATCAGTCCGCACACAGCCTTCTACACCGACCACGCGCTCAGGGACGCCGTCAGGAACTCCGTCGCCGGCTGCCTGCGCTTCGAGACGAGGAGCACAGCATGACCAGACCGAGGATCGGGATCCTGTTCGGCGGCAGGTCCGAAGAGCATCCGGTCTCCCTCAAGTCCGCACAGGAAGTGGCCAGGCACCTCGACACCGACGCGTACGAAGCCTTCTACATCGGCATCACCGAGAACGGAGCCTGGAAGCTCTGCGACGAACCCGAGCCGGGCTGGGAGAAGCGCGGGCGACCGGTCGTGCTGTCACCCGATCCGAACGTGCACGGACTGCTGGTCCTCGACGAGGGCCGCTACGAGCCGGTGCCCCTGGACGTCGTGTTCCCCGTCCTCCACGGCAGGTTCGGCGAAGACGGCGCGGTGCAGGGACTGCTGGAGCTCTCCGGCGTCCCCTATGTCGGCTGCGACGTGCCGAGCTCCGCCCTCTGCATGGACAAGGCCCTGACCTACACCGTGGCCCGCAGCGCCGGGATCACCACGCCGATCCACTGGGTCGTGCAGCACAACGAGAAGGCGGACGCCGAGAAGTTCCGCTACCCCGTCTTCGTCAAGCCGGCGCGATCGGGGTCGTCCTTCGGCGTCAGCAAGGTGACGCGCAGGGAGGATCTGCCCGAGGCGATCGAGGCCGCACGGCGATACGACGGGAAGGTTCTGGTCGAGGAGGCAGTCGCCGGCTGCGAGGTCGGCTGCGCGATCCTCGGGGAACGCTTCGGCTTGGTCGCCGGCGAGGTGGACCGCGTGGCGCTCTCGCACGGCTTCTTCCGGATCCATCAGGAGGACTCACCGGAGACCGGCTCGGAGAACTCGACGTTCATCGTCCCCGCCGACATCTCCGAGGAGTCGCGCCGGCTCGTGCAGGAGACCGCCAAGACGATCTACCGTGCGCTCGGCTGCCGGGGTCTGGCCCGGGTCGACCTCTTCCTCAAGGAGGACGGGCAGGTGCTGCTGAACGAGGTCAACACCCTGCCCGGCCTGACGTCGTACAGCCGTTACCCGCGGATGATGGCCGCAGCCGGGCTGCCACTCTCGGACGTGATCGACCGGCTCGTGTCGCTGACCCTGCACGGGAAGCGGCGATGATCGACGACTTCGTCTTCGTCGACGACTGGGTGCCCGGCATTCGGTGGGACGCCAAATACGCCACCTGGGACAACTTCACCGGACGGCCGGTGCAGGGGTACGCCGTCAACCGGATCGCCGGCACCAAGACGCTGTGCGTTGCACTGGCGAGCGCGCGGGACGGGGCCGCCGCTCGGGGCTTCGGCCTGCTCCTCTGGGACGGCTACCGCCCCCAGACTGCCGTTGACTCCTTCGTCCGCTGGTCCACGCGGCCGGAGGACGGCCGCACCAAGCAGCGCCACTACCCGAACATCGACCGGGCGGACATGTTCGAGCGGGGGTACGTCGCCACCAAGTCGGGTCACAGCCGGGGCAGCACGGTCGACCTGACCCTCTACCGGCTCGACACCGGCGACGTCGCGGCCACGGGCGGGGGTCACGACCTGATGGACTCGGTCTCGCACCACGGAGCCCGGGAGATCAGGGGGGAGGAGGCGCGGAACCGCGAGCAACTCCGGTCGATCATGGAGAACGCTGGCTTCAGCGCCTACGACTGCGAATGGTGGCACTACACCCTGCGCGACGAGCCCTACCCAGACACCTATTTCGACTTCCCGGTTTCCTAGGGCGGCCGGAGGTGCCGGGGGCTTTTCGATACGCCACCGACATGCGGCCCTTCTCTAGCATCGGGGCATGCGCGTGCTGATCGTCGAGGACGAGCCACTCATGGCCGAGGGCATCCGCGACGGCCTGCGCCTTGAAGCGATCGCCGCCGACATCGCTGGCGACGGCGACACCGCCGTGGAACTGCTGAGCATCAACGATTACGACCTCGCTGTGCTCGACCGCGACATCCCTGGGCCGTCCGGCGACGAGATCGCCGAACGCATCGTCGCCTCCGGCAGCGGCATGCCGATCCTCATGCTGACGGCCGCCGACCGGCTCGACGACAAGGCCTCCGGGTTCGAGCTCGGCGCCGACGACTATCTGACCAAGCCGTTCGAGCTCCGCGAGCTGGTGCTCCGGCTCCGGGCGTTGGACCGCAGGCGCGCCCACCACCGGCCCCCCCTTCGCGAGATCGCGGGTCTACGGGTCGACCCCTTTCGCCGTGAGGTCTACCGCGATGGCCGATACGTCGCCCTCACTCGGAAGCAGTTCGCCGTGCTCGAGGTTCTCGTCGCTGCCGAAGGCGGCGTCGTCAGCGCCGAACAGCTGCTCGAGCGGGCGTGGGACGAGAACGCGGACCCGTTCACGAACGCCGTACGCATCACGGTCTCCGCGCTGCGCAAACGGCTCGGGGAGCCGTGGATCATCGGCACCGTGCCCGGCGTCGGCTACCGCATCGACACCGGATCGGGCGCCAGCCACGAGGCCGCCGACGAGCCCCCAGGAGGCGACCGTGGATAGGGAACCCGGACTGAGCGTCCGCCTCAAGCTCACGCTCAGCTACGCCGGATTCCTCATGCTGGCAGGCGCCGTGGTGCTCACCGTCGGCTACTTCTCCCTGTCTCGAGGTGTGCATCCCGGGGTGATCTTCATGGTGCGCAGTCACGCCGACCTGGTGCACTACTTCGCCCCGACCGCGGCCATCGTGATGGCGTTCCTGCTGGTGTTCGGTCTCGCCGGGGGGTGGATCCTCGCCGGGCGGATGCTCGCCCCGCTCGACCGGATCACCGACGCCACTCGGATCGCCGCGAGCGGGTCGCTGTCCCACCGAATCGCGATGGAGGGCCGGCAAGACGAGTTCCGTGAACTCGCCGACAGCTTCGATGCCATGCTCGCCCGGGTCGAGGCGCAGGTGGCGGAGCAGCAGAGGTTCGCGGCGAACGCCTCCCACGAGCTACGGACCCCGCTGGCTATCACGCAGACGCTCCTCGACGTGGCCCGCGAGAACCCGGACCGTGGCGCCGGCGAGCTCGTCGAGCGGCTCCGCCTCGTCAACGCCCGTGCCATCGATCTCACGGAGGCGTTGCTGCTGCTCAGCCGCGTCGACCAACAGTCCTTCACCCGGGAGAGTGTCGACCTATCCCTGCTGGCCGAGGAGGCAACCGAGACGCTCCTGCCGCTGGCGGAGACGCACGGCGTCATCCTCGAGACCTCCGGCGAGACGGCCACGGCGAGCGGCTCTTACCCGCTACTCCTGCAGCTGACGACGAACCTCGTTCACAACGCGATCGTCCACAACCTGCCCGAGCACGGCACGGTCTGCGTCACCACCGGCGTCCGCTCCTCGAGGGCGGTCCTCACGGTCCGGAACACCGGCGAGAAGCTGAGCGCTCAGCTGGTCTCCATCCTCGCTGAGCCGTTCCAACGAGGCACCCAGCGGATCCATTCCACGCATGCCGGTGTCGGCCTCGGACTCGCCATTGTGAAGCGGATCGTCCAAGCACAGGACGGCATCCTCACGCTCACGCCACAAGCAACCGGCGGACTCTGCGCCACGGTCCAACTACCGGTCGCACGGCTGGACTCGGGCTCGGCTACACCATCGCAGTCGCCAAATCCGCGATGGACCTGACGCATCTCCTCAGGCCAACAGTCACGTGGGTCATATCGCGGAGTCATGACCCCCATAGACCGTCTCTCGTGCCGCATCGGTGTCGTCGCCGTCGCGGGCATGGCTGGTGGAACTGCGGTCCGGACCAGGACGTCTCATTCCCGTGCGCGTTTGTGCGGTGGTGGCCGTCGCGGTAGCCGTTTCGTTCCTCGCCAGTTGCGGCGAGCAGGGCGACTCCGAGGCGACCCGCGACCAATCAGGGATCGCTGGCCGGGTCCACCTTGGCCCGCAATGTCCCGTGGTAACAAAGGATCGTCCTTGCGCGGACAAGCCGGCGGCAGGCTCGACGGTCACCATCGTCATCCAGCCCCGCGGGGAGGTGGTCGCGCGCACGACTACCAACGTCGATGGCACCTACCGCGTCGCCGTGGCACCGGGGAACTATGTGGTCACAGCAGACGCCGGCATGTCGTGCGAGGTGATGAAGACGCGAGTCACCGCTGCCAACTACTCCCGAGTCGAGATCCCCTGCGACACCGGGATCCGGTGACCGCCAGGTGACTGCTCAACGTCGAGTGCCGAGTCGTGCTTCAGCGACCCGGGCGTGGCGATCCGCACTCCAAGACCACCAGACCGATGATCCGCTTGTCCGGCGCCGCAACATCCAGCGCGCGTCATACCGCCGCATGCGGACTCAGCCGGTCTGTCGACCCTCGATCGGCCGAGAGGGCTTGTCGGCGCTCGCTCCGTCGAGGAACGCGTCGCGCATACGTGCATCGCAGCGCGGGTCGCCGATGCCGCAGCATGACCGCAGCTTGACCCGGCCGCTGATGGACCCGACCACAAGGAACGCGAGGAAACCCATCACTGGGATTGCGAACACCCACGTCATGGCGCACCTTCCGCACTGTTCACCACCAGCCTATGGCCTTGACGGATCGCTTGGGCTGCGTTCGCCAATCCGCCGGCGGTCGGCGCAGACCTGAGCGCTTACGTGACGACGAGCGACCCGTGGGCGCGCCGCGGAGGGCTCGCACTCACGTCGATATGGCCTGTTCGCTCCAGACAAGCCCGGACGTCTCCGCCCTCGACCGCTCCTCGACCCACCTCGTGGTGACGAGGCGATCAGACGCGGGCTCTATGAGGAGCGGGGTGGCTTGGCGTCTTGCACGCCGAGGTAATGGGCAAGCGCGAGCTCGACCTCAGCGAGTTGGTCTCGTGTCAGGTAGTCGACCGGGTCGCCCACGACGAAGGCGGCGTCGATCGAGCGGAGTTGGTCGACCAGCATTCGCCTCGTCCGACCGGCGATCACGAGTTCGGGGCGGTGGATGGACGGGCCTGCCGAGGTGGATGTGGGGATCACGGTTGCGACCGAGAGAGTCGGGCGAAAACCGATCGATGCAGGCATGCCACGAAGATGCAGGATGTTCGACAAATGTTCGACACTCGGGTCCGGCCGCCCTCAGCCACAGTTCTCCAGGCTCAGTCGCTGATCCGCGGTCGGCGCAGCCGGCTGCGAGCGACCCACCACAGCGAGGACACCGACGAACCCGCCCTGGGCCCGCCGGCCATCAAGGACAACCGACGTGTGGCAGATCCAGGATTCGAACCTGGGTAGGTATACACCGACGGATTTACAGTCCGCTCCCATTGGCCGCTCGGGCAATCTGCCGTGCCTGCCGCCCCACCGGTTGGCGGCGCTGCGGGCGGTCGGAAGAATAGCAAGGCACCACCGGAGACCCGAATTCGCCAGGAGGGCAGGCAGATGGCCGACAGCTCGTTCGACATCGTGAGCAAGATCGACCGGCAGGAGGTCGACAACGCGCTCGGCCAGACCGCGCGCGAGATCGCGACGCGCTTCGACTTCAAAGGCACCGGCGCCACGATCGCGTGGCAGGGCGAGCAGGCGATCGAGATCAGTGCCTCCGCCGACGACCGGGCCAGCGCCGTCCTCGACGTCTTCAAGCAGAAGCTGGTCAAGCGCAACCAGAGCCTGAAGATCCTGGACACCTCCGAGCCCCGGCAGTCGGGACAGGTCTCGAAGATCGCAGTCGCGCTCAAGGAGGGGATCACCTCCGAGGACGCCAAGAAGATCTCCAAGCTGATCCGCGACGAGGGTCCGAAGGGCGTCAAGGCGCAGATCCAGGGTGACGAGCTGCGGGTGTCCAGCAAGAAGCGCGACCACCTCCAGGCCGTGATCGCGCTGGTGAAGCAGCAGGACTACGAGTTCGCGGTGCAGTTCACCAACTACCGCTGACCGGCAGCGGCGTCGTTCAGTCGGTGTACAGGCAGAACGGGTGCCCCGCGGGATCGAGCATCACTCGGACGTTCTCCTGCGGCTGGTACTCCGCCTGCTCGGCGCCCACCTCGACGGCGTACGCGACGGCCTGGTCCAGGTCGTCGACCTCGAGGTCGAGATGCATCGACATCTGAGGCTCGCCGTCGACGGTCGGCCACACCGGCCGGGCGTAGTTCTTCTCGGTCGCGAAGGCGAAGTTGTACCCGGCACCCTCCGACGGAGCGAGGTCCACCCACGAGTCCGACTCGTTGAAGATCGTCCAGCCCAGTAGTCGCTGGTAGAAGTGGGCGAGCTCGCGGGCGTCCGGTGCGTCGAGGACGACGCCGAACCAGGTCTTGCTCGTACGCAGCGCCATGACCACTCTTGTGCCCCGCCTCCGCGCTCGCATGCACCGTCGGGCTTCGTCCCTTGCGGCTCGCTCCGCCAGGGGGCTGTGAGGCCGGCTCTCAACCCGCCAGCTCGGTCCGCACCACGGGCTTCATCGCGGGAACCGCCGCGGCGCCCGAGGACGGGGTGAGCCAGACGCGTGATCCCTCGGCGAGGTCGAGGGCGCGGGCGTGCGCCCGCGTGGTGACGACGGAGACTTCCTGGCCGTCCTCGGTGCCGGCGACGATGCGCACCTCGAAGCCCACGCGGGTGAGTCGGAGGATGTCGGCGGCGACCCCGCCTGCGAGCTCCGGGGAGCGGGTGAGCTCGATGTCGTGCGGACGGAGCCGGGCCTCGCCGAGCCGGGTCACCTCACCGAGGAAGCCCATCACGAACTCGTTGGCGGGCTCGTCGTACAACGTGTCCGGCGTGCCGACCTGCTCGATCCGGCCCTCGTTGATGACCACGATCTCGTCGGCTACCTCCATAGCCTCCTCCTGGTCATGGGTGACGAAGACGGTCGTCACCGGCACCTCGTCGTGGAGGCGGCGCAGCCAGTCGCGCAGCTCCTTGCGGACCTTCGCGTCCAACGCGCCGAACGG
Source organism: Nocardioides sp. (assembly GCF_036503465.1). GTDB lineage: Bacteria > Actinomycetota > Actinomycetes > Propionibacteriales > Nocardioidaceae > Nocardioides. The sequence continues at coordinate 6,357 of NZ_DASXWU010000011.1, read as the reverse complement.
CTCGTCGAGCAGCAGCACCTTGGGTCGTACGGCGAGTGCCCGGGCGAGTGCCATCCGTTGGCGCTGGCCTCCCGACAGCTGGGAGGGCAACCGGTCCGCGAACTGCGACAGGTGCACGAGCCGCAACAGCTCGTCGACCCGCTCCTGAATCCGCTCCCGATCCCGGCGTCGTTGAGGGGTCCACGGGGGGCGGAGCCCGCCGTGCGTCCGAATTTCCAGGCCGAACGCGACGTTCTCGGCGACCGTCATGTGCTTGAAGACCGCGTAGTGCTGGAAGACGAACCCGACGTTGCGCTTCTGCGGCGACATCCGGGTCGCGTCCACCCCCTCGATGGAGATCGTGCCGGAGTCGACCTTCTCCAGTCCGGCGATGATCCGCAGCAGCGTGGACTTGCCGCCCCCCGACGGGCCCAGCAGGGCGGTCAGCTGACCGGTGGGCAGGGAGACGTCGACGTCCTCCAGCGCCACGAAGTCGCCGAAACGCTTGGTGACGTTCCTGATCTCGATGCTCATGAGGTGGTGGACTCCTTCGGGCGCAGCAGGGAGACGACGAGGATGAAGAGGACGCTGACCAGGACGAGCAGGAAGGACACGGCGTACGCCTCGTTCTGGGCGAAATTGGTGTACTTCTGCTCGACCACGAGCGGCGCGGTCTGGGTCTGGCCGGTGAGGTTTCCCGAGACGATCTTGAGGGCGCCGAACTCGCCGAGCGAGCGGGCCAGCGAGAGGACGACGCCGTACACGACGGCCCACTTGACGGCGGGCAGCGTGATCCGGCGGAGGGTCTGGAGCGCGCTCGCGCCGAGGCTCCGGGCCGCCTGCTCCTGGTCGTCGCCGATCTCCTCGAGCACCGGCACCACCTCGCGTACGACGAGGGGCAGGGCGACGAAGCAGGTCGCCATGATCATGCCGGGGCTGTTGAAGATCACGACCAGGCCGTGGCTTTCCAGGGTCGGCCCGAACCAGCCGGTGCGACCGTTGTAGACCAGCAGCAACGCCAGCCCGATGACCACCGGGGAGACCGACATCGGCAGGTCGACCAGCGCCGACAGCAGTCGCCTGCCGGGGAACTCGTGGCGCACCAGCAGCAGCGCCATGCCCACCCCGAAGACCGTGTTGATGGCGACCGCCCACAGCGAGATCTCCGCCGTGACCAGCAGGGCGTGCGTGACGTCCGGATCGGACATCGCGGCGTCGATGCCGGCAAGACCGTCGGCGAAGGTGCGCTGCGCGAGCGCGATCACCGGCCAGCCGACCAGGAAGAAGACGTACGCCGCGGCGACCAGCCGGAGCGTCCAGCTAGCAGGGCGTGGGAGCTCAACCACGGCGTGCCACCCGGCGCTGGAGCACGTCGAGCGCGAGGATCACCGCGAGCGCGACGCCGAGCATGATCGTGGCCAGCGCCGCCGCCGATGTGCGATCTCCGCCTTCGATGAAGCTCAGCACGCGCACCGACACCACCTCCGTGCGGAACGGCAGCGATCCGCTGAGCAGCACCAGGGATCCGTACTCCGAGATCGCCCGGGCGAACGAGAGCGCAGCGCCGGCCGCGACCGCCGGGATGACGGCGGGCAGCACGACACGGCGAAGGGTCGTCGTCCGCGAGGCACCGAGCGACGCGGCCGCCTCTTCGACGTCCGCGTCCAGCTCGGCGAGCACCGGCTGGACGGTCCTGACCACGAACGGGAGGGTCACGAACGCCAGGGCCAGGGTGACCGAGGACTGCGTGTTCGAGACGTTGACGCCGAGCGGGCTCCTCGGCCCGTAGAGGCTCAGCAGCACCAGGCCGGCCACGATCGTCGGCATCGCGAACGGGATGTCGATGACGAGGTCGAGCAGGCGCTTGCCCACGAACCGGTCACGCACCAGGACCCAGGCGATCAGCGTGCCCATCACCACGTTCACCCCGGTGACGAGGAGCGACTGTCCGACGGTCAGCTTGATGGCTGCCCAGGACTGCGGGTTCGTGAGCGTGTCGACGTACCCGTGCCACCCCTCGCCACCGGCCGTCGCCACGATGGCGGCGAGCGGGATCAGGACCAGCAGGCTGAACCAGAGCAGCACGACCCCGAGGCCGAGGCTCGACCCGCCGGTGAGGGTCCATCGGGCACCCGGACGGCCGCGCCCGACCGCCCGGGTGTCCTGACCGAGGACGGCAGTGCTCACGTCAGCTGCCGATGTTCAGACCGGAGAGGATCTTGGTGATGACCCCGGTCTTGTCGTCGAAGAACTCGCTGTTGGCCTTGTCCCAGCCTACGAAGTCCCGGTCGATCGTGTACAGGTGCGGCACCTTCGGGAACGGGTTGCTCGGATCGTTGGTGCCCGGCACCTTCGTCCGCACGCCACTGATGACCGGCCGGAAGCCGGCCTTCGCGTAGAGCGCCTGACCCGCCGGGCTCAGCTGGAAGTCCAGGAAGTCCCGGGCCTTCGACGACGCGTCGGTTGTGACCGCGGCCGGGTTCTCGATCAGCAGGGTGTCCCGCGGCACCACGTAGTCCACCGCGTCTCCCGCCGCTCGGGCCTCGATCGAGTCGTTCTCGTAGGCGAGGAGGACGTCGCCGTTGCCGGCCAGGAACGACGCCAGGGCGTCGCTGCCGCTGCCAGGCATGGCAACCGTGTTGTGCAGGAGCTTCGTCACGAAGTCCTTCGCCTTGCCGGCAGAGCCGCCCGGGGCGTCAGCGGCGTGCGCCCAGGCGGCGAGGATGTTCCACTTGGCCGATCCGGACGACGCCGGGCTGGGCGTGATCACTTTGACGCCGGGCTTGACGAGGTCGTCCCAGCTCGTGATGCCGAGCGGGTTGCCCTTGCGGACCAGGAACACCACGACCGAGTCGGTGAGGATGCCGTGGGTCGCGTTCTGATCCCAGTTCTTGCCCACCAGACCGGCGTCGACCAGCGACTGCACGTCGGGGGTCAGAGAGAGGTGGACCTCGTCGGCGTGGAGGCCGCCGGCGACCGCGCGCGACTGGTCCCCGGACGCGCCGTACGACGTCGTGAACTCGACGCCCTTGCCGGCCGGGGTCTTCCGGAACGCCGAGATCACCGGCTCGTTGGCCGTCTTGAGCACCGAGAAGCCCACGATGCTCAGGTGGTTCGCGTCGGCGGTGGCTCCGTTGGAGGCGGCGCAGCCGGCCAGGGCGGCCAGGGCGGCAGGGGCTGCCAGGGCCGAGGCCACCAACGCCGCGAGCCTGATCCGTCGGGTCATGTCTGCTCTCTCTTTCGTCTCGGACTCGACTCGTTGAGTCATGTAAGTCATGTTATTCACTAGACTTTAGCAGCAGCGGCCGGAACGGGCGCAACCGCCTCCCCGTCGTGTCGCGATGCGGACGGCGGTTGGTGGGCAGCCTCACTGTCCGAAACGGCGCGATCGTTTCGGTTGGGCCCGGGCGCCGGACTATCGTGGAGGAGTTGCGCCGAGCACCGGACACCCGGTCATTCACGAGGGCAAGCAGTGCCCCGGGGGCAGAAGGAAGTGCAGGTAGGTTGTCCAAGCAGGTCAAGCGGCTCGACCGCGTGATCATCCGGTTCGCTGGCGACTCGGGCGACGGCATGCAACTGACCGGAGACCGGTTCACCCAGGAGTCCGCGGCGTTCGGCAACGACCTCTCGACGTTGCCCAACTTTCCCGCCGAGATCCGCGCTCCGCAGGGCACACTGCCCGGCGTCTCGTCGTTCCAGGTCCACTTCGCCGACCACGACATCCTGACGCCCGGCGACGCCCCCGACGTCCTCGTCGCGATGAACCCGGCAGCCCTGCGCGCCAACCTCGGCGACCTGCCGAAGGGCGCCACCATCGTCGTGGACACCCACGACTTCACCTCGCGCAACCTGAGCAAGGCCGGTTACGCCGCGAACCCGCTCGAGGACGAGAGCCTGTCCGAGTACGCCGTCCACGCGCTCGACCTGACCGGCATGACCGTCGAGGCCGTGAAGGACTTCGGCCTGTCCCGCAAGGACGCCGCCCGGGCCAAGAACATGTTCGCGCTGGGGCTGTTGTCCTGGCTCTACGGCCGGCCCACCGAGTCGACCATCGCGTTCCTGCAGAAGCGCTTCGCCAAGGTCCCCGACATCCGCGACGCGAACGTCACGGCGTACCGCGCGGGCTGGAACTTCGGCGAGACGACCGAGACCTTCGTGGTGTCCTACGAGATCAAGCCGGCACCGATGCCGGCCGGCACCTACCGCAACATCACCGGCAACCTCGCGCTCGCCTACGGGCTCATCGCCGGCAGCGTCCAGTCGGGACTCCGGCTCTTCCTCGGGTCCTACCCGATCACCCCGGCCTCCGACATCCTGCACGAGCTCAGCAAGCACAAGGCGTTCGGCGTCACGACGTTCCAGGCAGAGGACGAGATCGCCGGGATCGGCGCAGCGATCGGCGCGTCGTTCTCCGGCAGCCTCGGCGTCACCACGACCTCCGGACCGGGCATCGCGTTGAAGTCCGAGTCGATCGGCCTCGCGGTGATGACCGAGCTGCCGCTCCTGGTCGTCGACGTCCAGCGCGGCGGCCCGTCCACCGGGCTGCCGACCAAGACCGAGCAGGCCGACCTGCTGCAGGCGATGTTCGGTCGCAACGGCGAGGCGCCGGTTCCGATCGTGGCACCGCGCTCACCCGGCGACTGCTTCGACACCGCGCTCGAGGCGATGCGCATCGCGATCACCTACCGCACGCCGGTGATGCTGCTGTCGGACGGCTACCTCGCCAACGGCTCCGAGCCGTGGCGCATCCCGGAGCTGTCCGAGCTGCCGGAGATCGACCCGGCGTTCGCGACCGAGCCCAACCACGTGGTCCCCGGCACCAACGGGGACTCGAGCGACGACAAGCGTGAGTTCTGGCCCTACCTCCGCGACGAGCAGACGCTCGCCCGGCCGTGGGCCATCCCGGGTACGCCGGGGCTCGAGCACCGCATCGGCGGTCTCGAGAAGAGCGACGGTCACGGCAACATCAGCTACGACCCGGCCAACCACGACTTCATGGTGCGCACCCGCGCCGCCAAGGTGGAGCGCATCGCGGAGTCGCTTCCTCCGCTCGGGGTCGATGACCCCGAGGCCGAGGATGGGCAGGGCGCGAAGGTGCTCGTGCTGGGCTGGGGGTCGACGTACGGTCCGATCGGCGCGGCCGTACGCCGTGTGCGCAACGCCGGTTACCACGTCGCCCAGGCGCACCTGCGCCACCTGAACCCGTTCCCCCGCGACCTCGGCGACGTCCTGAAGCGCTACGACAAGGTGCTGATCCCCGAGATGAACCTGGGTCAGCTCGCGATGCTGATCCGTGCGCGCTACCTGGTCGACGCCGTGGGCTACAACCACGTGCGTGGGCTTCCGTTGAAGGCCATGGAGCTCGCCGAGGCGATCGGCAACCTGGTCGCCGACGCCGAGGGGATCGAGGTCGACCTGAGTGACCCGGTCGACGCCACCACCTCGGGCACGGCGGGCGCATCAGGGACATCGGGCACCTCGAGCACCGCAGGAGACCAGCGATGACCACCGATCTGCCCCAGCCCGTCGCACGTAGCGGCATCGAGCTCGTACCGACGCTCACCGACGAAGCCGCGCCCCTCACCGGGAAGGACTTCACCAGCGACCAGGAGGTCCGCTGGTGCCCGGGCTGCGGCGACTACGCCGTGCTGAAGGCCGTGCAGGGCTTCCTGCCCGACCTCGGCCTGCGCCGCGAGAACATCGTGTTCGTGTCCGGCATCGGCTGCTCGGCCCGGTTCCCGTACTACCTCGAGACCTACGGCATGCACTCGATCCACGGACGCGCCCCGTCGATCGCCACGGGCATCGCGACCTCGCGTGAGGACCTCTCGGTGTGGGTCGTCACCGGTGACGGCGATGCGCTGTCGATCGGGGGGAACCACCTGATCCATGCGCTCCGCCGCAACGTCAACATGACGATCCTGCTGTTCAACAACCGGATCTACGGACTGACCAAGGGGCAGTACTCCCCCACCTCCGAAGAGGGCAAGATCACCAAGTCGACCCCGATGGGGTCGCTCGACCACCCGTTCAACCCGGTGTCCCTCGCGCTCGGCGCCGAGGCGACGTTCGTGGCCCGCACCATCGACTCGGACCGCAAGCACCTCACCGCCGTCCTGACGGCCGCCGCCGAGCACCGCGGCACGTCGCTGGTCGAGATCTACCAGAACTGCCCCATCTTCAACGACGGTGCGTTCGACGCGGTGAAGTCGCCGGTCACGCGTGACGAGGCGATCATCCCGCTGGTCCACGGCGAGCCGATCCGCTTCGGCGCCCCCGGAGCCGACGGCAGCGGCTCACGGGGCCTGATCCGCGACCCGGCGACCGGAGGCGTGAAGATCGTCGAGGTCGGAGACGCCCCCGACCAGGTGTCCGCCG
>NZ_DASXWU010000010.1:0-10887 GCF_036503465.1 Nocardioides sp. | reverse complement strand
GGGGTGACCGAGCGGGCGAGGGCCGCGGCGTACGAGCCAGTCGTGTGCCACACGGACTTCCTCGGGCAGAACCTCCTCGTGGCCGACGGCCGGGTGGCGGCGATCCTCGACTGGGACTGGGCCGTCCTCGGTCCGCGGGAGCGCGACGTCTGGGTCGCCGCCGAGGGCGGGCACGGCCCGGAGCTCCTGGCGGCGTACGGCGCACGCGACCTCGACGCGACCCAGCTCGAGTACGCCCTCCTCGCGCGCGCGCTCGCCGACCTGGCCGGCCGGGTCCTCGAGGAGGTCGACCGGCCCGGTGTGGACACCTGGGGCTTCGACCGGATCACCCGGCTGGACGACGACCTCACGATGTTCCGGCCGTTCTGCCGCTAGCGTCATGGGCGCCAGCCGCGCCGTTCGCACAGCCAGTCCCACACCACCTCGCCCTGCCAGCGCTGGGCGTCTCGGATGTACGGCGAGGTCGACGGCACCGGCTCGTCCGCGCTCTTCAGGAAGTAGCCGCAGACCAGAGCGAGCACCCGGTCGAGGTGGTCGGCAGGTACGTCGCGCAGGAGCGGCCGGGTGGCGATCACCGCGTCGACGTCCAGCCCGTCGCCGCGGGGGCCGATCAGCAGGAACAGCGAGTCCAGCCACGCGGCCCCGGCGACCGGCCAGTTCCAGTCGCAGAACAGCGCCCGGCCGTCGGTGGTGAGCAGGACGTTGTCGTCGCGCACGTCGGTGTGCACCACGGTGTCGCCGACCACGACGTCCGCGAACGACGACGCCAGTGCGGCCGCCTCGTCCGCGTGCGGCAGGTCTGGGCGTCCGCGCAGCTCCTCCCAGAACGCCGGCCAGTCGGCGAGCTCCTCGGCGATCGGGTCCAGGCCCAGCTCGGCCGGCACCGGCGTCAGCCGCTTGGCCACCACCCCGAGCGCGTCGAGACAGAGGTCCAGGTCGGCTGCACGCCACGGCCTCTTCGGGGGCCTCGCCGCGACGTACTCCAGCCCCAGCACCACCCACTCGTCCTCGAACGACCAGAGGAGTCGCGGGGCGGGGACCGAGTCCGGGAGGGCTCGCATCTTGCGCGCCTCCTCGCGGTACGACGCGGCGAACATCCGTTGCGCGGCGTTGGAGGCCGCCTTCACGAAATGTCGCGACCCGTCCTCGCAGATGAGCACGGACGCGAAACCGGGGGTGAAACCGCCGCCCTGCGACACCGCCTCCACGATCGGCGAGCCGCACCGCTCCTCGACCTGCGCGCGTACCACCGGCGGCAGGTGTGACCACTCGAGGCGCTGCGCCGTCCGACCGTGGGGGATCGTGCTCGGGATGACGGTGGTCACCGCGTCATCCTCACCCACGTCCGGCACGGGGCGCGAGCCGGTTGCCACGACACGTGTACGCCGTCGCGAACGACTGACGCAGCTGTTGCTGACGTGGACGCTCACCGGCGTCGGCGGGCCCTTGTACGGTGACCGGATGACCAACCGTGACCACGAGCTCGACGTACTGTCCCGCGGCCTCGACCAAGCCGCCGCGCTGCTCGACTCTGTGGGTGATGTCGATCTTGCGTCGGCCACGCCCTGCCACGACTGGACCACCGCCGAGCTGGTCGACCACCTGGCCGCGTCTCCGTCGAAGTTCGCCCAGATGGTGCGCGGCGACGAGGTCGACTGGTCGGCGCCCACGCCGCACGTCGGTGACGACCGGGCCGACGTGTTCCGTGCGGGCTCCGACGAGCTGAGGGCGGCGTGGGACGCGGTCGGTGAAGGCGATGCCCCGATCTCACCGGACATGCAGTCGGCGGAGTTCGCGGTGCACACCTACGACCTCGCCATGGCTCTCGGCCGGCCGACGACCGAGCTCGACGCCGAGCTGGCCGAGCGCGGCCTCGCCTTCCTGCAGGACAACCTCACGCCGGACAACCGCGGCGCGGCGTTCCTGCCCGAGCAGGCTGCACCCGAGGGTGCCGACGCCTACCAGCGCATCGCAGCCTTCGCCGGGAGGACGGTCACGCCGGACAGCTGACGACGCCCGGCGTCCGGGGGTGAGCCGATTCAGTCGGCCACCTTCTCCAGCGCCGCGACGTCATGGACGAGGATCCGGCCGCGCCGTACCTCGATCAGGCCGTCGTCGGCGAGCCGCCGGAGCACCTGGTTGACCGAGGGGCGGGTGCCGCCGACCAGCTGGCTGAGCTCGTCCTGCGTCAGCGGGATCGTCACCTCGGGCGACGACGCGCGATAGATGGTGGCCAACCCCGAGAGCCGGCGTACGACGCGGCGTTCGAGGCTGTCGTACATCGCCTCCACGACCTGTGCCGACAGCTCGTCGACTCGCCTGGCCAGGATGCCCGAGACCAGGTGCTCGAGCCGCGGGTTCCGGTCACGGAGGTCGCGGAACACCCCGGCCGGGATGCTGAGCGTCCGGACCGCCTCGAGCGCGACGATGCTCGCCGTACGCCGCGGGTCGTCGCGTCCGAGTAGCGAGACCTCGCCGAAGTGGTCGTCGGGGCCGAGGATGTTGACGATCGCGCGCTCGCCCGCCGGAGTCGTCACCTGGACCGCGGCCCGACCGTCGAGGACGATGTGGAAGGAGTCCGCGACGTCACCTTCGTGCACGAGCACCTCGCGTCTCGCGTAGGTGTTGACCTTGCCGGCCCGGAGCAGGAGCTTCGCGTCCGGATCCGGCAGCGACTGAAGCACCTTCGGCACCTTCACGGCGGCCAGTCAATCAGGCGGGCGGCGAGTCGGGGGCGAGGTGCGCGCCGGTCGCTACCGTTTGCGCATGACCGTCGCTCCCGGCGTGGACGCCGCCCTCGGCCGCTGCGTCGAGGCCACCCGATCCCTCTTCGGTGCCGCGGCCTGCTCGATCGCACTGGTGGACGACGACGGCGGGACGCTGGAGTTCGTGGCCTCCGACGGGGCCGGGGCCGACGAGATCGTGGGCGTCACCATCCCGGTGAGCCGCGGCATCGCCGGCTGGGCGGCCATGTCCGGGCAGCCGATCGCCGTGCGCGACGTGCAGACCGATGCGCGGTTCGCGCGCGACGTGGCCGAGTCCACGCACTACGTGCCCACCGCGATCTACGCCGCGCCGATGGTCGACGCCGACGGCGAGGTGCTCGGCGTCGCGTCGGTGCTCGACCCGGTGGTCGACGAGACCAGCGACTGGACGCTGCACGTGCTCGGCACCATCGCCGGTCTGATGGCGCTGGTCACCACCGCCACCGCCGGCGCGGACCCGGCCGGTCAGCCGCTGGCCACCCTCGGGAGCGACGTGCTGCGGGTGGTCGAGTCCTGGCAGGCGACCGACCGCGGCGGGACGGAGTGAGCAACACCCCCGCCTGGTCGGCCGCCTTCGACCGGGGCTCGCTCGAGGAGGTGGTCGGGCTGCCGATCGACCGCGTCCGCGAGTGGGCGTTCGGCGGCTCGACCGGAGCCGACATCAAGGTCGCCGTCGTCGACAGCGGCATCGACGCCGACCACCCGCGCGTCGGCGGCATCGCCGGCGCCGTCGCCTTCGAGCTCGACCCGGACTCCGACCTGGGGTACGTCGACCGCGAGGGGCCGCACGACGACCTGGTCGGGCACGGGACCGCGTGCGCAGCCATCATCAGGTCGCTGGCTCCCGAGGCCGAGATCTACTCGGTGCGGGTGCTCGGAGCGAACCTCAAGGGGCGTGGCGCTCTGCTGCACGCCGGGGTCCGGTGGAGCGTCGAGCACGGCATGCAGGTCGCCAACCTCTCCCTGTCCAGCAAGTCCGAGACGATGTTCGGGCCCCTGCACGAGGTCGCCGACGAGGCGTACTTCTCCGGCACCGTCCTGGTCTGCGCGGCGAACAACCTGCCGGGCCCGACGTACCCCTCCCAGTACGCCTCGGTCGTCTCCGTGGCCGCGCGCCCCGGCGACGAGGAGATGGCGCTGGCCTACAACGCGCACCCGCCGGTGGAGTTCGGCGCCCGGGGCATCGACGTGGACGTCGCCTGGGCCGACCGCGGCTCCATCACCGCCACCGGCAACAGCTTCGCCGCCCCGCACGTCACCGGGATGGTGGCGCTGATGCGCGGCAAGCACCCCTGGCTGACGCCGCTCCAGGTCAAGGCGGTGCTCCAGGCGGCCAGCATCAACAGCGTGACCGGCTGACCGGTCGGCGTTCTCCGTTGTGTCAGGAGGCTGACAGACGGTGGTCCGCCCCGACGGAAAAGTGGCCCTCGACGCGGCCACCGGGGCCGGCGACCGAGGGAGAGCACGATGAGTGAGCAGGGCAGCGAGTTCTACGGCCTCGAGGTCGAGGACGCGGACGACGTCGAGGGCCACCTGATGTACCAGGTCGACGGCCCGGAGGACGACGACGTCGAGGGTCACATCCAGCCGCCGCGCGGCGACGACAGCGACCACGTGCACAGCATCGTCCGGTACTGACGACTTCCGTCGCTCGGCTGGGGGGACCGGCAGGCGGATGCACGGGGGACACAGGCGACGAGGAGGCCCAGGGGGGTAGGGCCTCCTCGTCGTGCACGCATGCCGCTCGGGGGCCCTCTGACGAATGAGGGCCGGACCGGCTCGCGTGAAAGAATCGACGCGATCGAATCCCCTGTTCTCGCGAAGGTCTGCCGTGCCCATCCCGTCCGCGCCCGCACCGGGTCGTACCGACCCAGCGGTCCTCCGGAACTTCTGCATCATCGCCCACATCGACCACGGCAAGTCGACGCTGGCCGACCGGATGCTGCAGCTGACGGGAGTCGTCGACGAGCGCAGCGCCCGCGCGCAGTACCTCGACCGGATGGACATCGAGCGCGAGCGCGGCATCACGATCAAGAGCCAGGCGGTCCGGATGCCGTGGACGGTCCAGCCGGACAACGAGCAGGGCGCGGAGCCCGGCATCTACGTGCTCAACATGATCGACACGCCCGGCCACGTCGACTTCACCTACGAGGTGTCACGGTCGCTCGAAGCGTGCGAGGCCGCCGTACTCCTGGTCGACGCCGCGCAGGGCATCGAGGCGCAGACCCTGGCCAACCTCTACCTCGCCCTCGGCGCCGACCTCCACGTCATCCCGGTCCTGAACAAGATCGACCTGCCGAGCGCCAACCCCGAGAAGTACGCCGAGGAGCTCGCCCACATCATCGGCTGCGACCCGTCCGACGTACTCCGGGTCAGCGCCAAGACCGGCGAGGGCGTCCCAGCGGTCCTCAACGAGATCGTCAAGCAGACGCCGGCGCCGGTGGGCGACGCCGACGCCCCGCCGCGGGCCCTGATCTTCGACTCGGTCTACGACACCTACCGCGGGGTCGTCACCTACGTGCGGGTCATGGACGGCAAGCTCAGCCACCGTGACCGGATCAAGATGATGTCGACCGGCGCGGTCCACGAGATGCTCGAGGTCGGGGTGATCAGCCCGGAGCCGGTGAAGGCCGGCGACCTCGGGGTCGGCGAGGTCGGCTACCTGATCACCGGGGTGAAGGATGTCCGCCAGTCCCGGGTCGGTGACACCGTGACCAGCCAGATCCACGGCGCCAGCACACCGCTCGGCGGCTACCAGCACCCCAACCCGATGGTGTTCGCCGGGCTTTACCCGATCGACGGCGACGACTACCCCGACCTGCGGGAGGCGCTCGACAAGCTCCAGCTCAACGACGCCGCCTTGACCTACGAGCCGGAGACGTCGGGAGCGCTCGGCTTCGGCTTCCGGTGCGGCTTCCTCGGGCTGTTGCACATGGAGATCGTGCGCGAGCGGCTCGAGCGCGAGTTCGACCTCGACCTGATCTCGACCGCGCCCAACGTCGTGTACCACGTGACGATGGAGGACGGCGCCGAGCACGAGGTCACCAACCCCAGCGAGTTCCCCGCGGGGAAGATCGACGAGGTGCGCGAGCCCGTCGTACGCGCCACGATCCTGAGCCCGTCCGACTACATCGGCACGATCATGGAGCTCTGCCAGGACAAGCGCGGATCGCTCCAGGGCATGGACTACCTGTCGGCCGACCGGGTCGAGATCCGCTACACGCTCCCGCTGGCGGAGATCGTGTTCGACTTCTTCGACCAGCTGAAGTCGCGCACCAAGGGCTATGCGTCGCTCGACTACGAGCCCACCGGCGAGCAGGTCGCCGACCTGGTGAAGGTCGACATCCTGCTCCACGGCGACACCGTCGACGCGTTCAGCGCGATCGTGCACAAGGACGAGGCCTACTCCTACGGCGTGATGCTGGCCGGCAAGCTCAAGGAGCTGATCCCGCGCCAGCAGTTCGAGGTTCCGATCCAGGCGGCGGTCGGGGCCCGGGTGATCGCCCGCGAGACCGTGCGCGCGCTGCGCAAGGACGTGCTCGCGAAGTGCTACGGCGGCGACATCACCCGTAAGCGCAAGCTGCTGGAGAAGCAGAAGGAGGGCAAGAAGCGGATGAAGATGGTCGGCCGGGTCGAGGTGCCCCAGGAGGCCTTCATCGCCGCGCTCTCCACGGGCCCGACGGGGGAGAAGTCGGGCAAGAAGTGAGCCAGCGGATCCCTCTCGGCGGACCCGACGCCGGTCATCGGGCGGTCGCGGTGGTGGTCCGCGGCAACAAGCTGCTGGTGATCGCCCGGAGGCTCGACGGGCGGGCGTACGCCGTGCTGCCGGGCGGCCGCGTCGAGCCGAGCGAGACCGCGGAGCAGGCCGCGGTCCGGGAGCTGGCCGAGGAGTGCACCCTGACCGGGACGTCGGCCCGGCACCTCTTCGACGGCGACCAGGGCGGTCGCTTTGCGTCGTACTTCCTGGTCGACGTCCCCGAGGGCGAGCCGGTGCTCGGTGGTCCCGAGGCCGACGCACAGTCGGAGGACAACCGGTTCCAGCCGTTGTGGGCCACCGCGGGCGAGCTCCCGATGCTCGGTCTGCTGCCCGAGGGCATCGGGGACCTGGTCACCGAGGCGGTGTGGCCGCTGCGCGTCGACCAGATCGGTCCCGAGGACTGGCCCCTGCTCGAGCGGCTGTGGCAGCTCTACCAGCACGACCTCTCGGAGTTCCGGCACAGCGCACCGGACGCCGAGGGCCTGTTCGACGCGGGCCGGCTCCCGGCGTACCGCGACGACCCCGACCGCGTCGGCTACCTCGCGCGGCTCGGTGACGTGCCGTGCGGCTTCGCGCTGGTGCGGCTGGGTGTCAGGCGGGATCGCCGGACGATGGGCGAGTTCTTCGTCACCCGCTCCGCCCGAGGCTGCGGTGTCGCCGCCGCGTTCGCCCGTGAGGTCCTCACCCGGCATCCGGGTGCCTGGCTGGTGCCGTTCCAGAACGAGAACCCCCGCGCCGCGGCCTTCTGGCGCCGGCTCATCGCCGAGGTGCTCGACGATGTCTCCGAACGACTCCTCCCGATCCCCGGCAAGCCCCACCTGCCCCCCGACGTCTGGCTCACCGGGGTCATGCGCTGACCCGGCTCTTGGCGACGCTGGAGAACGCTGACCCGGCTTTTCGCGACACTCGAGAACGCTGACCCGGCTCTTGTCCTCGGTGCATGCAAGAGCCGAGTCGACGCCGCTGGGTGTCGGCAAGAGCCGGGTCGACGCGGCTGGGTGTCGGCAAGAGCCGGGTCGGCGCGGCTGGGTGTCGGCAAGAGCCGGGTCGGCGGGTTCTGATGCAGCTAAGAGCCGGGTCAGCGTCTGGTGACGGTGACGGAGGTGAGGGGCAGGTCCAGGGCGGTGGAGAGAGCTGAGACAGGCTCGTCGAGCTCGGCCTTCCGGGGCTTGCGCGCGCCGGCGTACGAGGTGACCGCGAGGTGTCTCGAGCGGCCGGTGCCCTCGATCCGCCAGTGACCCCCGACCCGGCCGTCGACCAGCAGCGGCGCGAGCATGAAGCCGTTGCGCTGGTTCCACAACCGCTCGTTGTCGGCCGGGGTGACGAACCGGTCGCGGGCCTTCGGGTCGTAGCCGCAGAGCACGGCGTCGAACTCGGGGAGAAGCCGGACCCCGGGCAGCTCCCGGGGCGCCGGCGCATCGAGGACGTCGGCGTACGCCGAGCCGTCCGGGCCCTCTCGCCACGTCAGGTCGAGCCGGCCGAGCAGGTCATCGACCCGACGCAGCCCGAGGCCGGACCACCAGGACACGTCACGGCGGGTGGCCGGGCCGTACGACGCGACGTGCAGGCGCAGCGCCTCCAGCAGCGGGTCGTCCGGGACCTCGCGATCGGGAAGCAGCGCCGTGGCCGTGCGATAGCCGGCCGCGCCCTGACCCGACCACGGACCGCGGAGCGGTCGACGCAGCAGTCCACCGTGGCCGAAGGTGAGGTACCGGCCGAGTCCCCGGTCGATCGCCTCAGGAACCGTTTCGTCGTGCTCGCGCAGCCAGCCGCGGAGGTGCTCGACGAGCTCGTCCGGCGTGCGCCACACGTCGGCGGCGAACTTCTCCGTCGCCTGCCACAGCTCCTCGACGTCCGAGTGCCGGAGCGGCAGGTGTCGCCGCCACAGGCCCCGTTGACCGGCCCGGGTGGTCGCGTCGAGCAGGGCGTGGTGCTCCGCGGTGGAGGTGTGCACGGTGCCCCGGATCGTGCTCCCGCGCACGATCGCGTGCGCCTCGTAGGCCTCGGTCACGCCGTCGTGGGTGACGCCCGGCAGGCGCGCGCCCAGCGCGACGTACGGCGAGCGGGCGGTCTGCGACTGGATCGGTCCGATCCGGCGGACGGTCTCGACGACGGCGTCCACATCGACACCGCTGACGTCGGGGAACTGCCGGGACAGCGTCAGTCCGCGCAGCTCGTCCCAGTCGTACGCCGTCACGGCACCACCGTAGATTGAACGCCGTGTCGATCGTGCTGCCACCGGGCCTCGACGAGCAGCGCGAGCTCGGTCCGGACTGGGGGAGCTGGCTCGACGCGCTGCCGCAGACGTTCGCGGCCGTCATGGCCGACTGGGAGTTGACCCGCGACGGGGAGGATCTGTGGCACGGGTTCTGCTCGCTGGTCGCCCCGGTGCTGACCGCCGAAGGGACGCCCGCGGTGCTGAAGGTGAGCTTCGACGGCGACGAGGAGTCGATGCACGAGGCCGTGGCGCTCCGGAACTGGGACGGCGACGGTGTCGTCCGCCTGCTGCGGGCCGACCCCCGGCGGCGTGCTCTGCTTCTCGAGCGACTGCACCGACGCGACCTGACGGAGGCCTGGGACGTCGAGGCCTGCGAGATCGTCGCCGGGCTCTACCCGAGGATCCACCGCCCGGCGCTCCCGCAGCTGGCCACCGTGACGTCGTTCGTGGACCGCTGGCTGGACGACCTCGCCGCCCAGCCGCGCGACATCCCGGTCCCACGCCGTCTGGTCGAGCAGACGCTCTCCCTGGGGCGCGACCTGGTCTCAGATCCTGCCAGTGTCGGCCGGATCGTCCACGGGGACCTGCACTACGAGAACGTCCTCGCCGGCGACCGTGAGCCGTGGCTGGTCATCGACCCCAAGCCGATGTCCGGCGACCCGCATTACGAGCCCGCGCCGATGCTGTGGAACCGGTTCGACGAGTTCGCGGGCGACGTACGGGACGGCGTACGCCGGCGCTTCCACACCCTGGTCGACCACGCGGGTCTGGACGAGGCCCGAGCCCGCGACTGGGTGATCGTGCGGATGATCATCAACGCCCACTGGTCGGTCGAGGACGCCCAGCGCATGGACCGGGCTCTCCGCCCGGACGAGCTGGAGTGGATCACCCGGTGTGTGGCGATCAGCAAGGCGGTTCAGGACTGACCGGGGCCCTAGAGTGACCGCACCGGAGAACCAGAAAGAGGACGCGTGGCCATCGACCCGGTGATGATCGAGAAACGCCCGCGGTCGCTGGTGCACATGTTCCTGCGGCGCGTCGAGGAGTCACCGGACGAGGACGCCTATTACTACCCCGTCGAGGGCGGTTGGCAGGAGTCGACCTGGGGGCAGACGCACGAGCTCGTCGAGGGGCTCGCGGCCGGCCTGCTGGCACTCGGCATCGAGCCCGAGGACCGGGTCGCGGTGGTCGCGAGGACCCGCTACGAGTGGGTCCTCGGATACCTCGCGACCCTCTGGGCCGGCGCCGCCGTGACCGCCGTCGATCCGGACGCCGACGACGGCACGCTTGCTCGGGTGCTGGCCGACTCGGGCGCACGGGTCGTTCTCGCGGAGAACTACGACGTCGCGCTCGCCCTCTGGCGGATCCGCGCCCGCATCCGGGACGTGACCAGGGTGGTCCAGATCGACGGGGACTACCCCGACCCGCGCGTGCTCACGCTCGAGGGCCTGCTCGCGCTCGGACGCGAGCATCTGGAGGCGCAGCCGCGAGCCCTGTCGCAGCGGTTGTACGCCGTACGCCGGCCGGGGCTGGCGGCGCTTCCTTACGCCGACGACCAGCGCGGGGGCCTCCGCGGCGTACGACTCACCCACGCCGCGCTGACCTACCAGGCGACCGCCGTCGCGGCGCTCGGGGAGCTGAGTGACGGGGACCTGCTGTACGTCGCGCTGCCGCTCTCCACGGCGTACGCCCAGGCCCTGCTCGGGATCCAGCTGGCGTGCGGCTTCCCGACGGCTCTCGAGGGGAGGCCGGATCATTCGGTCGCCTCCCTCGCCCTGGTCCGGCCGACGTTCGTCGCGGCGACGCCCGCGATGCTCCAACAGGTGCGGACCCGGATCGAGGAGAACCAGCGACGCGGAATGCTGCGTCGGCAGAAGTCGATCGACAAGCGGGTGCGGGTCGAGGTCCAGGAGACGTTCGGAGACCGGCTGCGCTTCGTGGTGGTCGCGGGCGGAGGGATGGACGCCGACCTCGCCGACTTCTTCGAAGGGAACACGATCACCGTGGTCGAGGCCTACGGCCGGCCCGAGACCGGTGGCGCCGTCAGCGTCGCCCTGCCCGGCGACGCGGGGAGCCGTACCGCCGGCCGGCCGCTGCCGGGCACCGAGGTGCGCATCTCCGACCGCGGCGAGATCGAGGTCGCGGGG
>NZ_DASXWU010000009.1:0-39877 GCF_036503465.1 Nocardioides sp. | reverse complement strand
GGTCGACGCGCCCGGAGAGAAAGCCACTGATGCTCGGCTGTCGCACACCACTGAGCCGGGACAGCTCCGACTGAGTGGTGCCCGTATCGAGCATCACCTCGCGTAGCACATCGCCTCGGCTCTTCACACGAATATCATAGCTGTCATTGCTATAGCAACATGCGGCCATTCAGAACGTCGGGCATCCTTGGAGGCCGTCGCAGAGATCCGAGAGTCTGCTGACGCGACGAGCTTTCCGTGGCCCAAGTCTGCGACCCGCCAGGACTTTGGTACCCGCTTAGTGCCCGGAAACTGCTCGTCAATGGCCATCAACGAGTGGCGTTGTCGATGACGAAAACCCTTTGGTTGAGCCAGATTCTCGATCAGCCACCAACGCCACACACCCTTGGGAGCAATCGGCGGGTTCGGGGTTCGAGTCCCTGATGGCGTACCAATCGGTCCCCGACGACCGGCGGAAACTGCGATCAGGGACCTCGATACGTCCGCCCCGGCCTAATCTTGACCGCGATGAGTCGCGACCACCCTGGGTCTGCCGCGCGTGCCGACGCGGGCAACGAGATCGTCGGCCGAGCGGGCGAGCTGACGACCATCCAGGGTTTCCTGGACGCCACCGGTGCGGTCGAGATGGGCCTGCTGATCGAGGGCGAGGCCGGGACGGGCAAGTCGACGCTGTGGGAGGCCGGGCTCGCCTACGCACAGGGGCACTCGTTCCACATGCTCCGCGCGCGGCCGGCGGAGGCCGAGAGCGGCATGCCCCACTCCGGGCTCACGGACCTCTTCGAGGGCGCCGTGCTCGACGAGGTCCTTGCCGAGATCTCGCCGCCGAGGCGCCGGGCGCTCGAGGTCACGATGTTGAGGGCCGAGCCGGAGCAGGGTCCCGTCGATGACCGGGCATTGGCCCTCGCGGTCCGTGACGTCGTGCAGCTGCTCGGCCGGGACCACCGGGTCCTGCTCGCCATCGATGACGTGCAGTGGCTGGACCCGGCGTCGTCCGGCACCCTCGCCTTCGCCCTGCGTCGGCTCCCCGGCGATCACCTACACGTCCTCCTCGCCCGGCGCACCGAGGCGGGGATGTCCGTGTCGGAGCTCGAGGCGGTGCTCCGGGGACGCTTCGCACGCTTGGCCCTCGGGCCGTTGAGCGTCGAGGCCCTTCACCAGCTCCTGCTCCACCGGTTCGGCACGCCGTACGGACGACAGACGATGCTCCGCATCCACCAGCAGTCGCGCGGCAACCCGCTGTTCGCGCTCGAGCTGGCACGCGTCCTCCAGGCGGACACCGACCCTTTCGGGCCGGCTCCGGTGCCCGCATCGTTGGAGCGACTCGTTCGGACGAGGCTCTCGGCGCTGCCGGGGCCGACTCGGGATCTCCTGGCTCTCGCCTCGGCTCTCGGCTCGATCTCGGACGGGCTCGTGCGCCGTGCCGGCTTCGACGCGGAGACCCTGCAACCGGCTGTCGCCGCCCAGGTGGTCGAACGCCGGGACGGCGACGTGCGTTTCACGCACCCGCTGTTCTCGACCGTCGTGTACGAGGCCCTGGGCGGCGAGCGGCGAGCAGTCCACGCCCGACTTGCGACCCTCATCGAGGATCCCCTGCTGCGCGCCCGGAGGATCCCCTGCTGCGCGCCCGCCATCTCGCCCTGTCGCAGGACGAGCCGAGCGGGCCATCTGCTGACGAGCTGGACGCGACCGTCCGGGTCGCCATCGCGCGAGGCGCTTCAGCCATCGCAGCCGAGCTCGCCGAGCAGGCGGTCCGCCTGACGCCTCCCGCAGCGTCGACCGACCGACGACGGCGAGCCCTGGCAGCCGCACGAGCGCACCAGGCCGCCGGCGAGTGGACGCGGGCCCGGGCCATCGCGCACAACCTCCTGTCGGAACCGGACCGGGACTCGTGCCGGACGCAGACGCTCCTCCTGCTGGCCGAGCTCGGAAGCGTCGACCAGTCCGCCGAGCTGTTGGACACCGCTTTGCGCGAAGCACACGACCCCGCCATGCGGGCCGACATCCACTGCCGGCTGGCGTGGATGGTCCGCTTCCACGGCGGTGTGGACCACGCCGGCGCTGCCCTCGATCTCGCCGAGCAGCTGGACGACCAGGTACGTCGTGACCGGGCGCGGGCCGTGAAAGCCGTGCTCGACTGGTTCGCGGGAGTGGGCCGGGCCCCCGATGACCTGCCCGACCTGGTGCGGAGCCTGCCGGCCGCGCTGGGAGGCGAGCGTCTCGTGCAGGAGGCGACACAGGCGCTGGTGAACACCTACGCGCCGGTCGGGCTCCGGCACGTGGCCCAGGACCTCCTGGAGCGCGAACGACAGGAGTGGTGGCAACGCGACGAGCCCCGCTGTGCTCGAGCGCTGTGGGGTCTCGCCTGGCTCGAGTTCTGGTCCGGGAGCTGGGGGCGCGCATCGGAGCACGCAGCCCTCGCCCACGAGACTGCCATCCAGTACGGCCTCGAGGTGCCGCAGGACCACCTGCCCCTCGCTGTCGTCGCCGTACATCGCGGTCGGATGGAGCTCGCCCGGACCCACTCGGAGCGCGCCCTCCACCTGGCCGATGAACAGATGTTCTCGGCCGCCCCCCAGCACATGGCCGTCCTGGGGATGGTCGCGGCGGCAGCCGGAGACCGCTCGGACGCGTTGGCGTGGTTCACCCGGGCGGACAAGGGCGCGGTCGAGCTGGGGTGGCGTGAGCCGAGCGTGCGCTGGTGGACCGCGGACCACGCCGAGCTCCTGCTCACCCTGGGCCGTACGGAGGATGCGGCCGCACTGGTCGACGCGTGGGAAGCAGATGCCCTGCGAGTGGAGCGCGCCTGGGTGCTTGCCCAGGTCAGACGATGCCGTGGCCAGGTGGCGGCCGCCCGCGCGGACGTCGCGACCGGCGAGGCTCTCCTGGTGGACGCTGTCGCCGCCCTCGACGAGGTGGGAGACCCGTTCGGTCGTGCGCGTGCCCTCCTGGCGTTGGGCGTCCTCCGGCGCCGGTCCCGACAGAAGACTCCGGCGCGCGATGCCATCCACCGCTCTCTGAGCGGCTTCGAGGAGGTCGGCGCCGACTGGTGGGCGTCCCGCGCCCGGGCCGAGCTCGGTTCCGTCGGCGGACGCGTGCGGACCACCGGCCTGACCGCCGCGGAGAGCCGCGTCGCGGGCCTGGTCGCTCGAGGGCTGACCAACCGAGAGGTGGCGGCGACACTCTTCCTCACCGAACGGACCGTCGCCAGCCACCTCACCCACATCTACTCCAAGCTCGGCCTGCGGTCGCGCACCGAGCTCGTGCACCATCTCGACACCCAGGAACAATCTCGGAGACCGACGAAAGTTCCGATGTCCTGACGATTCGTCCGATCCCTCGCGGCCCTAGCGTCGTCTGCCGACCGACTCCCCTGCCGCAGGAGGATCACGTGATGAGGAACCGAGCTGCTGCTCGATCGCTGGTGCTCGGCGCGCTGACGGCCCTGGCCGTCACCACACCGGTTTCCGGCGCGTCCGCCGAGGGGCGTGCGCTGGCCGGGTCGTACTGCACCAACCCGGATGCCATGCCCAAGCCGACCGCGTGCATCCAGCTCTCCTTCGAGGGACAGACCGCACAGGGCTACACGAACTCGTCCGACCGCACGATCGACCTCAGGCCGGGCGTCTACTGGCTCACCGTCGACGACACGAGCACGGCCCACAACTTCTCCCTCGAGGCCCCGGACGGGTCCGACCAGGACATCACCGAGGTGGCGGACGCCCCCGGAGACGTCACCCTCATGGTCAACCTGACCCCGGGATCATGGACCCTCTTCTGCGATCCTCACCGGGCCATGGGCATGTACGTGGACATCGAGGTGGGTGGTACCGGCCAGACCGGGTAGGCATCCTCACTCGATCGTCACGCCGCTGGACGCGAACTGTCCCGTGCCGACCGGCCCGGACGGCAGGTTCAGCTTCCAGTCGAGAACGGCGGCGCCGGGCGCCAGCCCCTCGGGGAGTGGCAGTTGCATGGCGAAGCTGACACTGGAGTGGGGACCGATCCGGGTGACACTGCCGCAGTTGAGCCGGTAGGTGTGCACCGACGACGGCTGTCCCTTGATGCCTTCCTGGTAGGAGGGGCAGGTGTCGAGCGAGATCGCGGTGGACGTGGGGTTGGTGAGGGTGACTGCGTAGCTGACCGTGTCGCCGGCGGCGGCGGTCAGGGGGACACGCGAGATCGTGGTGCGCAGCCGTGAGGCGGGCGGCATGGTGCTGCTGCGGACTGTCCCTGAGCTTCGCGCGGTGAAGTCCACCAGCGAGCCACCGCACTGCACCGCCATGCGCGCACCCGGCACGCGCAGGGTGCCGGTGGGGAAGACGAAGGCGAACCCTGTCGACCGGACCAGCGGCTTCCCGCAGTCGTACGGCGAGCTGACCTGCACCTGCACCCGGTCACCGGGGTCGAGGACGACCGCGGGTGCCGCGAGCCCGCCGACCTCGAAGCCGACCCGCAGGGGCGAGCGGGTCGTGGCCGTGACCCGGGAGGGGCGGGGCAGCGCACAGGGGCGGCGCCCGGAGTTCTCGACCATGAAGAAGCCCGAGACGGCGTCGTTCCAGACGCCGCCCCACCGCTGCTCGTGACGGGGAAGGCGCAGCGCGGTGGCCTTGCAGGTCGGGAACGTCGCGGACTGCGCGAGCTGCGCTGCTTGGGCGGGTTCGTCCGTCCACGGCACCAGGCCGCTGCTGTCTTCCGGGGCCGAGGTGCCCCCGCACCCGGTCAGCACGACCAGGCACGCCAGCACCACGGCGTACCAGGTCCGGCCGGGACGCCGACCGGCGAGCGCGGAGCCGGGGATCAACTGCACACACCGACGTTGCGGCGGCGAGGGGCGTACATCGGTCCCGCCGCGCAGTCCCTGTCGACGTTCAGGGTGACGCCGTTCTCCGTCACGTTCGTGCCTCCGGTGTACTGCTTCAGCCGGGTCGGCCAGATGTCGGACCGGACACAGCTCATCCGTTTCACCTTGCGGCCCGTGCCGTAGTTGGCGCCCCAGACGTAGGAAGGGCGCGGGGAGATGTACCACATCGAGGTGAGCGCCGAGGCGCACGACGACCCGTAGTAGCCCGGCGAGGCCGGCGTCTTGTCGCGCAGCTGGTAGGTCCACCCGCGGACGAACGCCTTGACGGCGCGGCGGCACCGGCCGCTGGAGGTGTCGAAGGCCTCCATGTCGTAGACGACCGGGGTGTGGCCGTTCATCTTCAGGTCCTGGACCCGGTGGTAGGCGTGTCGAGCGGTACGCCGGCCCTGCTTGTAGGCGCGGGTCTGGTTCCAGCTCATCCGGGCGAGGCCGCTCTGGTTGGCGCACGGCGCCTGGAGGCCGACCCAGATGGGCTGCAGGCCCCAACCACGTCGCAGCTCCCGGGAGATCCAGTGCGGGGCGAGGTTGGTGTTCGGGCATGCGCGGTTGACGCCACCGATGTAGACGCCCCACCACCACCAGCGGGTCTGGTGCCAGAACGCCGCCATCTGGGAGTGCGTCGGGGCGTTGCAGGAGTCCAGCCCACGCGCGTCGTAGTGATGGGCGCGTCCGTCCGAGGTCGCTGCCGTGGCCGCGGTGACAGGTGGACTGCAGAGCGCCGCCACGAGCGCGAGACCGCCGAGAGCGGCGATCACAGGGCGAACCATGGGATCTCCCGTTCGTCAGTGATGCCGGTCGCACGTCGGCACAACCGACGCGTTCGGCGTTCCACGCTAAGGGCAGCAGTCCGGCAAACCGGGCATTTCGACTTTCCCGGCCGCGCCGGTCAGTGCAACCAGATCTCGGCGCGATACCCCGACTGCACGCTCAGGTCGTGCACCCCCCGGGCCAGGTACGTACCGAACTGCCTCTGGAACGTCCGCGCCTCTCCCGGACGCAGCGTGAAGCGCTGACCCGGGACCCAGGTCACGGTGACGGTGTGCGGGGGCTGGCCGAAGTCGCCGGTGTTGTTGACCACGCGCAGCCGCTGGTCGGCGTCGACCGAGGCGCAACGTGGGTCGGGCGCATCGGGCTCGATCCTGACGACCAGCACCGCGCCCGTCGTACGGCCACACACGCCTGCGGCGGGGTACGTCGACGTCGCCGGCGCCAGGCGGCGGGACGGGCCTGCGGAGGTCGACGAGGAGCTCTGACGATCACCGCCGCCGGACGACAGGATCGTCGCGACAACGGCGATCACGACCACCACGCCGGCGGCGAGAAGGGAAGCAAGCGGAAGACGCCGTGACATCCCGGTCAGGTTAACTCCGCAGACGCCCTCGACGCCCCGCATCGCCGCGCATGTCAGAAATCCGGGCGCGGTCTCGTCAACCCCCTGTTCCCACAGTCTGCATGGAGGTCGACAGATGAGCTCAGCGCTCGACACACTCCGCCGCGAGTTCGGCGGCGGCATCATCGAGCCGGGGGCGACCGGGTACGACGCGGCCAGCCGCACCGTGCTGGCGGTCGGCACCCCGGCGTACGTCCTGCAACCCGCGTCCGTCAGCGACGTGCAGTCAGGAGTCCGGTTCGTCCGGGACGTGGGACTCGCACTGTCGGTCCGCGGCGGCGGCCACGGCTTCCCGGGCTTCGGCACCAACGCCGACGGGGTCGTCATCGACCTACGCCGGCTCGCGGACGTCAAGGTCATCGACGAGGAGCGGCACGTCGTACGGATCGGCGGCGGCGCGACCTGGGGGCAGGTCGCGGACGCACTCGCCCCGCACGGACTGGCCATCTCGTCGGGCGACACCAAAAGCGTCGGGGTCGGTGGCCTGACCCTGAGCGGCGGCATCGGCTGGAAGGTGCGCAAGTACGGCCTCGCCCTCGACAACCTGGTGGCTGCCGAGGTCGTCACCGCTGCCGGCGACGTCCTGCGCGCGAGCACCGAGGAGAACGCCGAGCTGTTCTGGGCGATCCGCGGTGGGGGCGGCAACGTCGGGATCGTCACGGCGTTCGAGTTCCTGGCGCACCGCACGACCGATGTCTTTTTCGGCACCATCTCGTTCCCGGCGGCCGAGACGGCCGCGGTGCTGACGGGCTGGGGGGAGTACTTCCGCACCGCGCCCGAGGAGCTCACCTCGAACGTCGTCTTCGCCAACCCGTTCCTGGGCGGACCCGACGCACCGGTCCAGGTGCTGGTCGCCTTCGACGGTGACGACCCGCAGCGCGCGGCGGAGGCGATCGACCCGATCCGGCGGCTCGGCACGGTGCTGGAGGACGTCGTGACGCTCAAGCCCTACGGCGAGATCCTCGAGGAAGGCATGGTCCCGCCGCCCGGCATCCGGTTCCTGGGTCGCAACGGCCTCGTCGACGAGGAGTCGGCGCCCAAGGTGCTGCAGGCTCTGGCCGAGGTCGGGGCGTCGAAGCGGTCGCCGGTCATCGGGCTCCGGAGTGTCGGAGGCGCCGTGTCGCGCATCCCCGACGACGCCACGGCGTACGCCCATCGCAGCGCGCAACTGATGTTCGTGGCCACGTTCATCGGTCCGCAGCCGGTGATCGACGCGGCGGGACCCGCGATGGAGGCGCTCTGGGACAAGGTCGGTCCCCACGTCAGGGGTGCCTACGCGAACTTCCTGACCACGGCGACCGAGGAGGACGTCGCCGCGATCTACCCCGCGGCAACCCGCCGGCGGCTGGCGGCGGTCAAGCGCCGGTACGACCCCGACAACCTGTTCGCGGGGAACTACAACGTGCGACCTCGGTAGGGCGGGCGAGGCTCAGCGGGGACGCCGCCGGGCCTCGGTCGCCTCCTGCAGCACCGCCCAGGCGTCGGCGACCGGGCCCACGTGCGCGAGCTTCTCCGGGTTGAGCACGGTGCGGATCGTCTGGATGCGTCCGTCGACGATGTCGAGCGTCCAGGTGTTGAGCACCCGGCCGTCCCGGTCGCGGAAGATCGCGCCCGGCTGACCGTTGAGCGCGTGCTCCTCGATCGTGATGTCGACCGTCTCCAGCCACGGCAGGGCGGCCGCCAGCAGCCGCCGCACGTTCTCGCCGCCGAACGCGCCCGAGCCCCACTGGGGTGCCTTGCCACCGCTGTCCGCGACCAGCTGCACGTCGGCCGCCAGGAGCTCCTGCAGCCCGTCGATGTCGCCCTCGCGGATCGCGTCGAAGAACCGGCCGGCCAGCTCCTCCCGCTCACGACGGTCGGCCTCGAACCGCGGTCGTCCCGCCGCCATGTGCCGGCGCGCACGTACGGCGAGCTGGCGGCAGGCGTCCTCGGACCGGCCCACCGCCGACGCGACCTCCCGGAAGTCGAAGGCGAACACGTCGCGGAGCACGAACACAGCGCGCTCGAGCGGACTCAGCCGCTCGAGCAGCAGCAGGGACGCCATCGAGACGGAGTCCGCCAGCTCCGCGGCCCGCTCCGGGTCCTCGTACGGGTCGTCCACGAGCGGCTCGGGGAACCAGGTGCCGACGTACGACTCACGCCGGGCCCGTGCCGACCGGAGCACGTCGATGGCGATCCGGGTGACGACGGCGGAGAGGTAGGACTTGGTGGACCTCGGCTCGGTCGGCGAGGTCTGGAAGCGCACCCACGTCTCCTGCACGGCGTCCTCGGCCTCGCTGACGCTGCCGAGGATCCGGTAGGCGATCGCGAACAGCAGTGGTCGCAGCCCGGTGAACTCCTCCTCGCGCGTCACGTCAGTCCTTCCCGGAAGCCGTCACGCCACGACGGATAGCGCAGCTCCCAGCCCAGCTCGCGCTTGGCCTTGGCGTTGGAGAACCCACGGCCCTGCGTCATCATCGTCACCACCATCGGACCGGCGAGCAGCCGGGCGACCCAGACCGGGATGCGCATCGGGCGCTTGGCTCCCGCGACCTCGGCGAGGTGGGGCAGCCACTCCGCGGCCGGAGCCGGCTCGTCGTCGACGACGTTGAACACCCCGGACGCCTGCTGCTCGACCGCCAGCACGGTGGCGCTCGCCGCGTCGTCGAGATGCACCCAGGAGCAGTACCCCTGACCGCGACCCACGAGCGGGAAGTACCGCTTCCGCACCAGCTCCACCTGGTCGTCCGTGGCACCGGGCCCGTACAGGGAGCCGTACCTCAGCACGGCACCACCGGCGTCCAGGACCGCCTCCTCGAGGTGGCGGACCGCTCGCATACCGGCCTCCGCCGGAGTCCCGGCGAACGACTCGAGCGGGTCCTCCTCGGACTTGACCCACCCCCCGTCCTGGAGACCGTTGAAGGCGCCGAAGCTCTGCGCCACGACGTGCGGTACGCCGGCCGCCTCGGCCGCCGCGAGCAGGTGGTCGGTCCCCTCGGTGCGCAGCCGGCTGGTCTTGGCGAACCAGCGATCGAAGTGCCGCATGTCCGGCTTGCCCGCGTGCGCCGGCGAGATGGCCGTCATCTCGTGCACAAGTGCGTCCGGCGCGGCCGATCCGACGGCCTCCCCGACCGAGACGGGGTCCAGCCCGTCCATCACCACACCCTTGGCACCCCACTCGGCGAGCAGGGACAGCTTCGTCTCGGTGGTGGTGGTCGCGGTCACCTCATGGCCGTTCGCCACCAGCTGAGGCACCAACCGCCGCCCCACGACTCCCGTTCCGCCTGCCACGAACACGCGCACGACCTCATCCCCTCTCGTCCCGGAATCTCCGTCCGATCCCGAGACGAGACAGGCACGGGTCCAGTGACACGCGAGGGGACGCGTCAGGTGACGGTGCGGATCAGCTTCTTGTTGACGAACTCCTCGATGCCGAACCGACCGAGCTCGCGCCCGAAGCCGGACCTCTTCACGCCGCCGAACGGCAGCTCGACGCCTTCGGCGCCGACACCGTTGACGAACACCATCCCGGCGTCGATCTGGTCGGCCACGCGTGCCGCCTGCTCCGGGTCGTTGGTGTAGACGTAGGAGCCGAGACCGTACGGCGTGTCGTTGGCGATCCGGACGGCGTCCGCCTCGTCCGTGGCCCGGAACACCATCGCCACCGGACCGAACAGCTCCTGGTGGAACGCGTCGCTTTCCTCGGTGACCCCGGTGAGGACGCCGCTGGGGTAGAAGGCACCGTTGCGCTCGCCGTTCGTCTCGAGGTGCGCTCCCGCGGCGACCGCGCCCTGGACCTGCGCGTCGAGGCGGTCGGCCGCCAGCTGCGAGGACAGCGGCCCGGTCTCCTGGCCCAGCATCTTCGCGGTGAACTTCGCGACGAACTCGTCGTGCAGGCTGTCGTGGACGATGAACCGCTTGCCGGCGTTGCAGGCCTGCCCGGTGTTCTCCATCCGCGCCGCCACCGCGGCGTCGACCGTCGCGTCGAGGTCGTCGGAGCCGAGCACGATGAACGGGTCGGACCCACCGAGCTCGAGCACGACCTTCTTCAGGTGGCGCCCGGCCGTGGCCGCGACCGCGGAGCCCGCCCGCTCGGAGCCGGTCAGCGACACGCCCTGGATCCTCGGGTCCCCGATGAGCTCCTCGATCTGCTCGTTCGAGGCGTAGACGTTGACGTAGGCGCCCTCCGGGAAGCCCGCGTCGGCGAAGATCCGGGAAAGGAGAGCCGCCGACTCAGGACACTGCGGAGCGTGCTTGAGGACCACGGAGTTGCCGGCGGTCAGGTTCGGCCCGGCGAACCGGGCGACCTGGTAGGCGGGGTAGTTCCACGGCATGATCCCGAGGATCACGCCGAGCGGCCGCCGGCGTACGACGGCCCGGCCCTCGCCCTCGAGCAGCGGGATCTCCTCGTCGGCCAGGAACTCCTCGCCGTGGTCGGCGTAGTACCCGTAGATGGCGGCGCTGAAGTCGACCTCGCCGAGCGCGTCGTCCATCGCCTTGCCCATCTCGCGGTTCATCGCAGCGGCGAGCTCCTCGCGGCGCTCGGAGTGCAGCTCGGCGACCCGGCGGACGAGCTTGGTGCGGTCGGCCACCGAGCTCGTGCGTCCCCAGCTGGTGTAGGCCTCGTGGGCCGCCGCGACCGCCGCGAGCACCTGCTCGTCGGAGTCGGTGGGGACGTCGCTGATGCGCTCCCCGGTGCGCGGGTCGGTGACTGCGTACTGGGTCATCTCGGTCCTTTCGTCGGGCCGGTCGTCGAGATCGCTTCCAACGTAGTGGGCCGACGCGGCGCTGCCGAGCCCTGACCGGTCGCTCATCACGACCGGGACCAAAGTCCCTAGCGTCATGGGAAGACCGGGCGTTCCATGGAGGGACGGCGGTGGGACCGCCTCGCGCAGGGGGGATCGACGAGCTGCTGGGCTTCGGCCCGGCGTGGGTGCACGACGCGCGGTCCCGCCGCTTCTGCATGTCCGCCGCTGCTCTGGCATCAGGTCCGCCGGTGGTGCAGGATGCGTCCCGACACGAGGGGGGCTCATGACCGAGCACACGAGCATGAACACCGTCATCCACGCGGCCTTCCGTCGCGACCTGGTGCGCTTCGACCAGGCACTCGGGACGTTTCCGGACCACTCCCAGGAGCGGGCGGACCAGCTCGTCGCCGCCTGGGACAACTTCAGCTACCAGCTCCACCACCACCACCAGGACGAGGAGACGATCTTCTGGCCGGCGTTCCGGGAGCTCGGGGCCGACGAGTCCCTGACCAGTGACCTCGGTGGTGAGCACGCGCGGATGCTCTCGGCCCTCGACCACGCCGACGAGGTCGTACGCCGGTTGGCCGAGGACCCCGCGGCGACCCAGGCGGCAGCAGCGCGGGCCGCCGTGGGCGAGCTCTCGGAGGTGCTGCTCGAGCACCTCGCCCACGAGGAGGCCGACCTGGAGCCGTTCGCGGCCGCTCACCACTCCACCCCCCAGCTGAAGGCGGCGCAGGTGGCCGTGCGCAAGGCCCACCGGGGCAACCAGGGCACGTTCATCGCGTGGCTGCTCGACGGCGCGGCCCCGGACGACGTGGCAGGCCTGCGCAAGCAGATCCCGCCTCCCGTGCTGGCGGTGCTCAACGCGGTGCCCGGTCGGCGTTACCGGAAGGACGTCGCCACCGTCTGGGCGAACTAGCAGGGCGGACCCGCCCGGACCCATCCGTACGCCGCGCCGCGACGTACTCCTTGTTGCAAGCGACTTGCAACAAGGAGCGAGATGCGAATAAATGGGGCCATGGCGCAGACGGCGTACGCGACGGTCCGGTCCGAGAGCCCGTTGGCCGGCTTCCGCCGCAGCCTGACGCCGGCCGATCGCCGCTCCCTGTGGGGCATGGGCGGTTTCATCGTGCTGCTCCACGTCGCCGGGATCGGCATCCTGTTCGGGCTGGTCACGCCGCAGCACTTCGACCTCGGGGGCGACCATCCCGTGTTCACGGTCGGGGTCGGCGTGCTCGCCTACACCTTCGGTCTGCGGCACGCCTTCGACGCCGACCACATCGCGGCCGTCGACAACACGACGCGGAAGCTGCTCGCCGACGCGGCAGACGTCACCGGCGCCCGCAAGCCGCTGTCGGTCGGGTTCTGGTTCTCCCTCGGTCACTCCACGATCGTGTTCCTGCTGGCGCTGCTGCTGTCGCTGGGCGTGAAGGCACTGGCCGGCCCGGTCGAGAACGACGGCTCCACGCTCCATTCCGTGACCGGCGTGATCGGGGCGTCGGTGTCCGGGGTGTTCCTGTGGATCCTCGGGCTGCTCAACCTGGTGGTGCTCTCGGGAATCCTCGGGGTGTTCCGGGAGATGCGGCGCGGTGAGTACGACGAGGCGCAGCTCGAGGAGCAGCTCAACAAGCGCGGTTTTCTCAACCGCTTCCTGGGCGGACTGACCAAGAGCGTCCGCAAGCCCTGGCACATCTACCCGATCGGCGTGCTGTTCGGGCTCGGCTTCGACACCGCGACCGAGGTGGGCCTGCTGGTGCTGGCCGGGGGCGCCGCGGCGTTCAACCTCCCCTTCTACGCGATCCTCGTGCTGCCGATCCTGTTCGCCGCCGGGATGTGCCTGGCCGACACGGTCGACGGGGTGTTCATGAACGCGGCGTACGGCTGGGCCTTCGCGCGCCCGGTCCGCAAGGTCTTCTACAACATCACGATCACCAGCATCTCGGTGGCGGTCGCGCTGATCATCGGCACGATCGAGCTGCTCGGGGTGCTCGCCGACGAGGCACACATCACGTCGGGCCCGATCGCGACGGTCGCGTCGATCCCGCTCGACTACGCCGGCTACGGCATCGTCGTGCTGTTCGTGCTCGCCTGGGTGGTGGCGCTCGGCGTGTGGAGGTTCGGACGCATCGAGGAGCGCTGGTCCTCCGACCTCACCGGCTGAGTCTTCGGCTGGTCCGGGCTCAGGTCACAGGTAGAGCCCGACGGTCTCGTCGCCCAGGCGGTCGGCGGCGACCGCGTGGATGTCGCGCTCCCGCATCACGACGTACGTCTCGCCCTGGACCTCCACCTCCGCCTTGTCCTCGGGGTCGAAGAGCACCCGGTCGTCCACCTGCACCGACCGCGCGTGCGGGCCGGCCGCTACGACGCGCGACCACACCAGGCGACGCGCGCCCATCGCGGCGGTCGCCGGGATCACGATGCCGCCTGCCGAACGGCGCTCGCCGCTCTCGCGGTCGACCTCGACCAGGAGCCGGTCGTGGAGCATCTTGATCGGGAGCTTGTCGGGCACGTCAGACCTTCGTCCCGGCTAGTCGGAGGCGAGCTTGCGCACGACGGCGAACAGCACGACGGCGCCCAGCACGCCACCGGCGACCTTGAGGATGTTCGTCGTCCGCGGCTGCCCGGTCTGCAGGTCGACGAAGTAGCCCTTGAGCGAGGTGATCTCGCGGCGCGCGATCGTCTTCGGGCTCGCGCGGTGGACCAGCTGGTCGATGGTGCCCGCCAGCCGCTCGCGCGTGGCCTCCATCTCGGCCTCGAGCGCTGCGGTCTCCTTGCTGGGTGACGGGGTCACGCCGGAAGGCTACCAACGCTGGTCGTCGGTCCGGATGGGTAGGTTCGCCCCATGACTCGCCTCTCGGCCGGAGACCCGGCCCCCGACTTCACCCTTCCCACCGACGACGGGAGGACGGTGTCCCTCGCGGACTCCCGCGGGCGCAAGACGATCGTCTACTTCTACCCCGCGGCGATGACGCCGGGGTGCACCACGCAGGCCTGCGACTTCACCGACTCGCTGTCGTCGCTGCAGGCCCAGGGGTACGACGTCCTCGGCATCTCGCCCGACTCCCCCGCCAAGCTGGCGAAGTTCCGAGAGCGCGACGGCCTCACCATCACGCTGCTCTCCGACGCCGACAGGTCGGTGATGAACGCCTACGGCGCGTACGGGGAGAAGAAGCTCTACGGCAAGACGGTCGAGGGCGTCATCCGGTCGACGTTCGCGGTGGACGAGGACGGGAAGGTCGAGCTCGCGCAGTACAACGTGAAGGCCACCGGACACGTCGCGAAGCTGCGCAAGGACCTGGGGATCGGCTGAGTCGCCGATCTGCTCGCCGGCTGATGCCAGCCACGACACCATTGCGACATCATCGTGATGTCGTTACGGTGTCGTCATGCCGTCATCCGATCTCCGCGCTCCGATCCGCCTGCTCGGCCGAGCGCCGGACCTGAGGCTGCTCCTCGGGGCCGGCCTGGTCTCGATGACCGGCGACTGGCTGCTGTCGGTCGGCCTGGCGTACTCGGTGTACGCCCTGACCGGGTCCACGCTGGCGTCCGCGGCGGCCCTGCTCTCGGCGTTCGTGCCGCAGGTGCTGGTCGGCAGCATCGCCGGCGTCTTCGTCGACCGCTGGGACCGCACGCGCACGATGGTGGTCACCAACCTCCTCCTCGCGGTCGGCCTGCTGCCGCTCCTCCGCGTCTCGGGCGCCGACCGGATCTGGCTGGTGTACGTCGTGCTGGCCGTGCAGTCCTGCATCGAGGTCTTCTTCTCCCCCGCCGAGCAGGCCTTCCTGCCGCGCATCGTCGGGGACGCCGACCTGGTCGCGGCCAACGGCCTCAACAGCCAGATCCGCAACCTGGCGCGGCTGGTCGGCTCGGGCCTCGGCGGCGTGATCGCCGCCACCGGCGGGATCCGGGCGATCGCGATCGCGGACGCGGTCACCTTCGTCGTGGCGGCCCTGTTGATCACGCGGATCCGCACGGCCGGCCGGGCCCTCCTCGAGTCCCCCTCCACCGCTGCGGACGAGGAGGCGGCCGACGTCGTGCGGGGTCGGGTCGCCGGGTTGGTCGAGGAGTGGAAGGTCGGACTCCGGACCGTCACCGCGAGCCCGGTCCTGCGGACATTGATGCTGATGCTGCTGATCACGAGCACCGGTGAGGGGATCATGGGCACCCTGTTCGCGCCGTACGTGCGTCACGTCCTGCACGGCACCGGCCAGGAGTACGGCGTGATCACCGGAGTCCAGGCCATCGGCGGGGTGGTGGGCGGTTTCCTGGTGGCGGTCGTCGCCGAGCGGTGGTCGCCGGTGGCCATGGTGTGGGCGGGCTCGATCGCCTTCGGCCTGGTCGACCTGGCGATCTTCCTCTACCCGCTGCTCTGGGTGACGCCGTGGCCGGCGGCGGCCGGCATGATCGTCGTCGGCCTGCCCGGCGCGGTCATGATCGCGGGCGTGATGACGCTCTACCAGCGCCACACCACCGACGACCGCCGAGGCCGCGTCTTCAGCCTGGTCTCGCTCGCGCAGGCGATCAGCGTCGTCGTGGGCTCGAGCGTCGCCGGGTTCTTCGGCGGTCCCACGGGGATCATGCCGATCCTGGCGCTCCAGGGGGCCGGGTACGTCGTGGCCGGGCTGCTGGTGCTCACCCGCCTGGGCGTGCGCGAGGGCTCCCTAGACTTGTCGCCCACGCGCTCGTAGCCCAACGGGTAGAGGCACCGCGTTTAGGTCGCGGCCAGTGAGAGTTCGAATCTCTCCGAGCGCACCCACCCCTCGCGATGTGCCAGGGTGAGCGCATGACGGGGGCCACCGACGACGAGGCACGCGAGTTCGCACGCGAGTTCCGGTCGTTCCTGACGTGGCTGCACGCCGGGCGGTTCGACGAGTCGGAGCGCAATCCGGTCGTGGCCCTGGTCCAGGACTTCCTCGGTGACGAGGGGACCACCCACTCGGTCGTCACGCGTGAGCTGCCCGCGTTCGAGCACGTGAACCTCCAGACGGCCCTCGAGCACTGGATGCCCCAGCCCGCTCGCCGGGTCGACGTACACGGCATCGCCACACCTCCGCACTACGACGGCGTCCGGCTGCAGCAGCTGATCAACGGCGAGGGCATCCCTCCGCTCCGGTTGTCGGCACCACCGCTGGTCGACCTGCCCAACGGGCCCGGTACGACGCTGGCGTGCTTCACGCTGGCGGCGCTGACGGTCGACGACGCGCGGGGCCGGTACGTCGTGCTGGTGATCGGGCCGAGCCAGCACGAGCACGGAGCGATCGTGGAGATCGCCGGCCTGCCGGTCGACGTGGCGCAGGCCGTGCTCGCGGAGCTCGAGGACCTTCGAAGCCGGTTGAACGTGTACCGGGGACACGTCCTCGATGTCGGGACCTCCCCGATGGGAGGTGTGGCCCTGACCTTCGCCGACATCCCGACCACGGCCCGCGACGACGTCGTGCTGCCGGAGATCGTGCTGGAGCGGGTCGAGCGCCACGCACTCGGAGTGGCCGCGCACCGCGAGGCACTGCTGGCGGTCGGCCAGCACGTCAAGCGCGGGCTGTTGCTCTTCGGTCCCCCGGGCACGGGCAAGACGCACACGACGCGCTACCTGGTCGGCCGGATGCCCGGCTACACCCGGCTGCTGCTGAGCGGTCGGTCACTCCACGCGGTGGGGTCGGTGGCCGAGCTGGCCCGCGATCTCCAGCCGGCGGTGATGGTGCTCGAGGACGTCGACCTGGTCGCCGAGGACCGGAGCTTCGGGCACGGCTCGAGCCCGGTGCTCTTCGACCTGCTCGACGCGATGGACGGTGCGGCGCCGGATGCGGACCTGCTGTTCGTGCTGACGACCAACCGGGCCGACCTGTTGGAGCCGGCCCTCGCAGCACGTCCGGGGCGGGTCGACGTAGCGGTCGAGATCGACCTGCCGGGTGCGGCGGCACGCCGCCGGCTCTTCGACCTCTACGCGCGCGACGTGCCGATCGAGCTGACAGAAGCCGACCTGGAGGACGTCGTCGAGCGCACCGACGGCGTGACGGCGTCGTTCCTCAAGGAGCTGGTGCGCCGCGCGGTGCTCGAGGCGCTGCGCGACCAGGCCACCCTCCGTGCGGTCACCGCCGAGCACACCGCTCGCGCCCTCGACGATCTGCTGGACAGCGCCCAGGTGGTCACCCGCAGCCTGCTCGGCGTGGGCAACGACCCGGAGAATCTGCCCCCGGGCGGCGGGCTGGGCCCGCCCCCACGGCCGGGCTGGGTCAGCTACGGCCCGATGCGCGGGCGGCCGCGCTACCGGGGATAGTCCACTCAGCCCCGTCAGCCCTGTCAGCCACGTCAGCGGAGCGCGGCCGCGATCTGTGGCGCGATCTCGCGCAGGGCGCGGCCGCGGTGGGAGATCGCATCCTTGTCCGCGGGCTCCAGCTCGGCGGTGGTCCGGCCGGGGTACTCGACGGCCTCGAACAGCACGTCGTACCCGAAGCCGCCGGAGCCGCGCGTCTCGCGGATGACCCGGCCCTCCATGCGGCCCTCGACGACCAGTTCTCGGCTCTCGTCATCCGGCCCGGCAGGCGTGCAGAAGGCGATCACGCAGGTGAAGTGGGCACCCCGTCGCTCGTCCGGAACATCGGCGAGCTGATCCAGCAGCAGCGCGTTGTTCCGCTGGTCCGACTTGGGTTTTCCCGACCAGCGGGCGGACAGCACGCCGGGCATCCCGTTCAGCGCGTCGACGCACAGGCCGCTGTCGTCGGCGACCGACGGCAGCCCCGTGGCGGCGAGGCCGGCCCGGGCCTTGAGCAGCGCGTTGCCGGCGAAGGTCGGCTGGTCCTCGACCGGCTCGTCGTATGCCGGCACGTCGTCGAGCCCGAGCACGTCGATCTCGGAGCCGCCGTGATCGGCGATGGCCTCGGCCAGGATCCGTTGCATCTCCGCGAGCTTCTTGACGTTGCGGGAGGCGAGGAAGACCTTCACGAGGACAGGGCCTGCTGCTGGAGCCGGGTGAGCTCGGCGCAGCCCTTCTCGGCCAGGGCGAGCAGGGTGTCGAGCTCGGCGCGGTCGAACGGCGCACCCTCGGCGGTGCCCTGCACTTCGACGAAGCGTCCGTCGCCGGTCATCACGACGTTCATGTCAGTCTCGGCCCGCACGTCGTCGTCGTAGTGCAGGTCGAGCCGCGGCATGCCGTCGATGATCCCGACGCTGACGGCGGCGACGGAGCCGGTCAGCGGCTCTCCGGTGAGGGAGCCCTGGGACCGGAGGTGGGTCACGGCGTCGGCGAGCGCGACGTACGCCCCGGTGATGGCGGCGGTGCGGGTGCCCCCGTCGGCCTGCAGGACGTCGCAGTCGAGGACGATCGTGTTCTCACCGAGCGCCTTGTAGTCGATGATCGCGCGCAGGGACCGGCCGATCAGCCGGGAGATCTCGTGCGTGCGGCCACCGATCTTGCCGCGCACCGACTCGCGGTCGGAGCGGGTGTTGGTCGAGGCCGGAAGCATGGCGTACTCGGCGGTGACCCACCCGAGTCCGCTCCCCTTGCGCCACCGCGGCACCCCCTCGGACGCCGAGGCCGCGCACAGCACGCGCGTGCGGCCGAACTCCACGAGCACGGAGCCGGCCGCGTGGTCGAGCCAGTGGCGGGTGATGGTGACGTGGCGGAGGGCGTCGTCGGCACGACCGTCGCTGCGCGGAGATGCTGAGGATCCGGGGGTATCCATGGCCGAGACCCTAGCCAGGTGCTCCGACCGGAGAGGCGAGGAGGCCTACTTCACTTCGGCGCGCCGGATACGCCACAGCCCGATCAGCAACGGGGCCAGCAGCCAGATGACCCCGCTCACCACGAGGTGCCACCACTGGGTCGAGGTCAGCGGCAGGTCGTAGAGCTCGTTCTGCGCGGACTGGAAGTCGATCCACGGAGCGAGGCTGGAGAACCAGGCCATCAGCGAGCCGAGCGCGATCAGACCGGGCAGGACGTACTTGTAGACGACGTACACGACGATCGCGGCCGGGGTGTTCAGGAACAGGCAGGCCAGGGCGAAGCCGCCGAGCATCGCGAACGTCTGGGTGACGAGGAAGCCGGTGAAGCCGGTCCACCCGAAGCTCCACACCGGGCTCTGTCCCTGGATCGCGGCGAACAGCAGGTTGCCGACCAGCCCGATGCCCAGCGCGAACGCGATCACGAAGAGCGTCATCGTCATGCCGGCGAGCATCTTCGCCATCACGACCCGCATCCGGCGCGGCTCGAGGCTGAACGTGGTCATCGCCGTGCGCTGGCTCCACTCGCTGCTCACCAGCATGATCCCGAGGATCGGGAGCAGGAACGACGACACGATCGCAGCGCCGGCCACGAAGTCGCCGTACACCGAGTCGAGGTCCTTGGCGGCGGACACGATCAGGAAGATCGTCTCCGCGATCAGCACCGCGCCGATCGTGATCCCCACCAGCCAGCGGCCGGCGCGGGTGTCCACGGACTTGCGCAGCTCGACCCCGAAGAGCCGGCCGAAGGGGATCCCCGGCGTACCCGAGACGTCGAGGGTCCAGGCCGGAGCCGTCTCGGTGCTCACTTGACCTCCGCCCGCTGGATACGCGCCAGCCCGATCAGGAACGGGAGGACCAGCCAGATCAGCCCGGACGTGACCAGCTGTGCCCACTCGTTCCCGTGGATCGTGGCGTCGAGCAGTGGGCCCTGCGCATTGTTGAAGTCGATCCAGGGACGGATGTCGTGGAACCAGCCGAGCAGGTGGGCGCCGATCTCGAACGGCGCCGGCAGCACGAAGGAGTACACGAAGAACAAGACGATGCCCGCGGGCGAGTTGAGGAACACCATGCCGAAGGCGAAGCCCGTGGCCATCCCGAGCACCCAGACCAGCAGGTAGTCGACGGCGATCGTGCCGACATTCCCCCAGACGACCGTGTCGCCGGACATCGCGCCGTACAGCACGTTGGCGAATGCGCCGATCACGAGGCCCACCACCAGGGCGACGACCGACAGGATCATCACGCACACGAACTTCGCGGCGATGACGCGTAGCCGGGAGGGCTCGAGGGTGAAGGTCACCATCGCCGTGCGCTGGCTCCACTCGCTGGTCACCGACATGATCCCGAGGACCGGCAGCAGGATGCCCATCGGCGTGTTCGCGCCGAGCAGGAAGTCGAGGTAGGTGACGCTCACGTCGTTCGCGACGACGACGGCGAGCTGGATCCCCAGCACGACCACGGTCAGGGCCGCGATCGCGATCAGCAGCCAGCGGCCGGCGCGGGTGTCGGCGAGCTTGCGGGCCTCGACCTGGACCAGGCGGCCGAAGGGGACGCTCGGTGTGTGCGAGACGTCGAGCGTCGTGGGAGCGGCCATGGCGCTCATGCGCGGACCTCGTCGGCTGACATGTCGTTGGGCAGGACGTCGCGCTGGGTCTCGGCGGTGAGCTCGAGGAAGAGGTCCTCGAGGCCCCCTTCGTGACCGGCCCGCAGGTCGGTGAGCACGATCTGCTTGTCAGCGGCGATCCGGCCGACGTCGACGGGCTCCGCGGTGACCCGCAGTCCCTCGCCGGCCTGGTGCACGACGAGTCCGCGCTCGGTCAGCGCCTCGGCCAGCTGGTGGTTGTCCAGCGCGGTGACCAGCGTGGTGAAGACACCGCCGGTCGCGTCGCGCAGGAGCTCGTCGCGGGTGCCGCGGGCGACGATCCGGCCGTTGCCGATCAGGATCATCTCGTCGGCGATCTGCTCCACCTCGTGCAGCAGGTGGCTGGAGAGGAAGACGGTGCCGCCCTGGTCGGCGTACCCCTTGAGCAGGCCACGCATCCAGCGGATGCCGGCCGGGTCGAGGCCGTTCGCGGGCTCGTCGAGGATCAGCACCGACGGGTCGCCGAGCAGGGCGTGGGCGATCCCGAGGCGCTGGCGCATGCCGAGCGAGTAGTTGCGGACACGGCGCTTGGCCTCGCGGCCGTCGAGCGAGACCAGGTCGAGCATCTCGTCCACCCGGACCCCGGGCAGCCCCATCGTGCGGGCGCCGATCTCGAGGACCTCGCGTCCGGTGCGGCCGGCGTGCTGTGCCGAGGCGTCGAGCAGCACGCCGACATGCCGTCCTGGGTTGGGGATGTCGCGGTAGTGCAGTCCCCCGATGGTCACGTCTCCGTGCGTGGCGGGGGTGAGCCCGACCATGACCCGCATGGTCGTCGTCTTGCCCGCCCCGTTCGGGCCGAGGAAGCCGGTCACCGTGCCCGGCCTGCACTCGAAGCTGATGTCGTCGACGGCGATGAAACTCCCGTAGGCCCGGGTGAGCCCTTTCACCTTGATCATGGCGAACAGCCTGCCATCCCGGCCCACACTCCACGTGCATCGTGACCGATCGGATGCATCACGCGATCGTCGGCCGCAAGGCCCGGCCCGTCGGAGATCTCAGATCTCGTACATCGCGCCGGGGACGGCGGCCTCGAGGTCGCCGTCGTACACCCCGGCGGCGTCGGCGATCATGTCGGCGACCCGGTACCACGGCGGCACGTGGGTGAGCACGAGTCTGGGTACGCCGCTGCGCACGCCGACCTCGCCGGCCTCGCGCCCGGTCAGGTGCAGGTCGGACGGGTTGTCGTCACCGTGCCGGAACGACGCCTCGGCCAGCAGCAGGTCTGCGCCCCTCGCGAGCTCGTTCAGCCCGTCGCAGACACCCGTGTCTCCGGTGTAGGCGAGCGTCCGGCCGTGCGCGGTGACGCGGAGTCCGTAGGCGGGGACCGGGTGGGCGACGGCGTACGCCTCGACCCGGAACGGCCCGAGCTCGACCGGCCCGGCGTATTCCCGGAAGTCGAACTCGTGGTTCATGCCCGGGCTCTCGGGCAGGCCGTAGGACCCGGCCATCCGCGCCGCGACGCCCTCGGGCCCGAAGACCGGGATGCGCGGCAGGGCACCACCGGGGTGGTACTTGCGGAGCACGTAGAGGCCGCAGAGGTCGAGGCAGTGGTCGGGATGGAGGTGACTGAAGAACACCCCGTGCAGGTCCTCGGCCGTGGCGTACTTCTGCAGGGGGCCGAGCGCGCCGCTGCCCATGTCGAGCAGGATCCGCCAGGTCGCGCCGTCGGCGCCATCCGCCTCGACGAGGTAGCAGCTGGCCGCGGAGTCCGGGCCGGCGAACGAGCCGGAGCAGCCGATCACCAGCAGCCGCATCGCCGGTCGTGTCGACGCGGGGTTCATGCCAGGCCGCCGGCGTACTGGGCGGCCATCGTGAGCTCGGCGCCGAGGAACCGGCGTCCGATGTGCTCGAACTCGTCGGGGGTGCCGGTGGTCAGGAAACGGTACGACGGCTCGCCGCCGGGCCGCATCAGCTCGCGCGACGCCAGCAGCTTGTAGACGTCCTTCGCGCACTCCTCGGCACTGCTCACGAGCGTGACCCCGTCCCCCATCACGAAGGAGATGATGCCCGTCAGCAGCGGGTAGTGGGTACACCCGAGGATCAACGTGTCCACACCCGCATCCACCAGCGGATCCAGGTACTCGTGGGCTGCGCCCCGGAGCTCGTCGCCGCCGGTGATGCCGGCCTCCACGAACTCCACGAAGCGCGGGCACGCACGCGTGGTCAGGGTGACCTGCGGCGCGGCGGCGAACGCGTCGTCGTAGGCCAGGGACTCGGCGGTGGCGCGGGTGCAGATCACCCCGATCCGCCCGTTGTGGGTGGCGGCCACGGCCCGCCGCGTCGCCGGCAGGATCACCTCGACGACCGGCACGTCGTACCGCTCGCGCGCGTCGCGGAGCATCGCGGCGCTGGCGGAGTTGCAGGCGATCACGAGCGCCTTGACGCCCTGGGCGACGAGGTGGTCGAGGCACTCGAGGGCGTACTCGCGCACCTCGCCGATCGGCTTGGGTCCGTAGGGCTGGCGGGCGGTGTCTCCGAGGTAGACGAGTGACTCGTGCGGCAGCTGGTCGATCACGGAGCGGGCGACGGTGAGCCCGCCGAACCCGGAGTCGAAGATCCCGATGGGCGCGTCGAGCGTCGGACGGGGCACAGTCGCACAGGCTAGGTCTTGCGCCCGTCCTCGCGCATCAGGACGCGACCGAACTCACGGCGTCAGCCGAACAGCTTGGCCTGGGGCGGTCCGAACTGCGGGTCGACCCCGTCGAAGAGACTGCTCACCGACTCGCCCGCGTGGACCCGGGCAATGGCCTCGGCGAACAGGCCGGCCACGCTGCGGACCTTCAGCTCGGGCCAGTCCTGCGGTGCCGGCACCGTGTCGGTGGTGACGACCTCGGTGATCATCGGGTGGTGCCGCAGCCGGTCCACGGCCTTGCCGACGAACAGGCCGTGCGTGCAGGCGACGGCCGCGCCGGTGCAGCCCTGGTCGGCGAGCCGGTCGAGGAGCTCGACGATGGACCCGCCGGTGGCGATCTCGTCGTCCAGCACGATCGCCCGCTTGCCGGTGACGTCGCCGACGATCTGGTCGATCACGACCCGGTCGTCGGCGAGGCGCTGCTTGGAACCGGCGGCCACGCCGAGGCCGAGCAGGCGTGAGAACTGGGTCGCGGTCTTGGCGTTGCCGAAGTCCGGCGAGACGACGACGGCGTCGCTGAGGTCCTGGGCGAGGAAGTGCTCGGCGAGGACGCCCAGCGCGGTCAGCTGGTCGACCGGCACCGAGAAGAAGCCGTGCACCTGGGGCGCGTGCAGGGTCATCGTCATGACCCGGTGGACCCCCGCGGTCGCCAGCATGTCGGCGACCAGACGGCCGCCGATGGAGATGCGCGAGGCGTCCTTCTTGTCGGACCGCGCGTAGGAGTAGAAGGGGATCACCGCGGTGATGGACGCCGCGCTGGCGCCGCGGGCCGCGTCGATCATCAGCAGCAGCTCCATCAGGTGCTCCTGCGTGGGCGGCACCAGCGGCTGGACGATGTAGACGTCGCGCTGGCGGCAGTTCGCCTGGAGCTGCGCCTGGAGGCAGTCGTTGCTGAACCTGGTCATCTCGACCGACGACAGCGGGACGCCGAGGTCGTCGCAGATGGCCCGGGCGAGGGGGCGGTGGGCGGAACCACTGAAGACGACGACGTCGTCGCGATCGGGCACGGGCACTCCAGGAGGTGGTCCGGTCAGACGGGGCCAGGGTAACCCGAGTCCCGACGGGGAGACAGGTCCGATCGGACCCCGGATCTCGACGCGCACCCCGTCAGGCCCAGAGCTGGCCCTCCAACCGCTCCTCGGCCTCGTCGATCGTGCCCTCGTAGGCGCCGGTGGACAGGTACTTCCAGCCGCCGTCGGCCACGACGAAGGCGATGTCCGCGGACTGGCCGGCCCGCACCGCCTTGGCCGCCTGGGCGAGCGCCGCGTGCAGGATGGCCCCGGTCGAGATGCCCGCGAAGATCCCTTCGCCGTCCAGCAGCTCGCGCACCCGGCGTACGGCGTCTCGCGGCCCGACCGAGAACCGCGCGTCGATCAGGGTCTCGTCGTACAGCTCGGGGACGAAGCCCTCGTCGAGGTTGCGCAGCCCGTAGACCAGCTCGCCGTATCGGGGCTCGGCGGCGACGATCCGCACGTCGGGCTTGTGCTCGCGGAAGAACCGCCCCACGCCCATCAGTGTCCCGGTGGTCCCGAGCCCGCCCACGAAGTGGGTGACGGTCGGCAGATCGGCCAGGATCTCGGGGCCGGTGCCCTCGTAGTGGGCGAGGGCGTTGGCAGGGTTGCCGTACTGGTAGAGCATCACCCAGTCGGGGTGCTCGGCGGCCATCGCCTTCGCGACCCGGACCGCCTCGTTGGAGCCGCCGGCGGCCGGCGAGGAGACGATCTCGGCACCCCACATCCTCAGCAGCTGGCGGCGCTCCGTGGAGGTGTTCTCGGGCATCACGCAGACCACTCGGTAGCCCCGAAGCTTGGCGGCCATGGCGAGGGAGATGCCGGTGTTGCCGCTGGTGGGCTCGAGGATCGTGCAGCCCGCGCGGAGGCGGCCGTCCTTCTCGGCGTGCTCGATCATCGCCAGCGCGGCGCGGTCCTTGACGGAGCCGGTCGGGCTCCGGTCCTCGAGCTTGGCCCAGAGGCGTACGTCGGGACTGGGCGACAACCTCGGCAGCCCGACCAGCGGCGTCCCGCCGACCGAGCTGAGGAGGTCGTCGTACCTCATGCGCCGCCGGCGACGGCCGGGAGCACGACGACCTGGTCACCGTCGGTGAGCGGCGCCTCGAGCCCGCCGAGGAACCGGACGTCCTCGTCGTTGACGTAGACGTTGACGAACCGGCGCAGGTCCACCTCGCCGTCCTTGTGCTCGACCAGCCGGTCCTTGATGCCGGGGTGGTTGGACTCGAGGTCGTCGATGAGAGCGCTCAGGCTGGCGC
Source organism: Nocardioides sp. (assembly GCF_036503465.1). Classification (GTDB taxonomy): domain Bacteria; phylum Actinomycetota; class Actinomycetes; order Propionibacteriales; family Nocardioidaceae; genus Nocardioides. The sequence continues at coordinate 14,640 of NZ_DASXWU010000009.1, read as the reverse complement.
CGCTGGCCTCGACCGACTTCCGGTCGCCGGTGTAGGTGCGCAGAATGGTGGGGATCCGTACCTCAACGGGCATCGGGCTCTCCTTGGCTGCTCGGGGTGAGGGTGGTCGGGGGCAGTGCGTCCACGACGGAGACCTCTTCCTCGGTCACCTCGCCGTCGACGATCCGATACGATCTGAACTCCACGGGGCCGTGGTTATTCCCGTGCTCGCGGGTGCTGACCAGCACGTAGTGGGCGCCGGGCTCGTTGGCCAGGCCGATGTCGGTGCGGCTCGGGTAGGCCTCGGTCGCGGTGTGGGAGTGGTAGACGACCACCGGCTCCTCGTCCCTCGCCCAGAGGGCCTTGTAGAGCGCGAGCAGCTCGGTCGAGTCGAACTCGTAGAACGTCGGGCTCCCGGCCGCGTTCACCATCTCGATCAACCGCTCGGGGAGGTCGCTGCCCTCGGCACCGGCGACGATGCCGCAGGCCTCGACGGGGTGGTCCCGCTTGGCGTGCGCGACGATCGCGTCGTATGTCGTGCGGTCGATGGTGAGCACCCGCCCAGGTTACGGGCGGTCAGATCCCGGCCGGTCGCCGGACCATCTCCACCGAGACGCCGCCGAGTCCGAGGCGGTAGCGGGTGTGGTCGGCGTACTCGGCGAGCTTGTCCCACAGCGTCGCGTGCGCGGCCCATGGCAACGACTCGGACCCGCGGTACCAGCTGTCGCCGAACGAGATCCACACCGCCGCCCACTCCGACGCGCAGTCCCAGTCCCTGCCCTTCGCCTCGACCATCTTCCGCCGGATCTGGAACGCCATCCGCGGACCGTCCGGGCAGTTCGGGGTCGTCGCGATCGGCCATACCCACAGGTCGAGGCCGGCCAGCTCGAGCTCGAGGTCGCGCAGGATCGCGGGGTCGACCAGGACGGTCGCCACGTTCACGTGAGGCCGGCGCATCCCCACACGCTACTCACGCGCTCCCCCGGCGGGCAGCGTTGCAGTTGGGTCTGGATCGCGCGGATTCTTAGGGCCTCAGGTCGCCGATGCCCCGACCGGCTCGGAGCAGTCGCCCTGGACACGTGCGTCCGCTGCGAAGTAGCGGCGTGATTGGGCGCCCGTGGCGCGCGGAAGGATGCGCCGCAGGTCGAGAGAGGACTCGAGGTCCGCGTGGAGCGTGCTCCAACGGGAGTCGAGCGACGCCGCCGCCCGCGCATGGGTCACCGTTGCCCTCAGAAGCATCTGTTCCTCGGAGACTGTCTCCGCGGTCTGATGGCGTCCGCTCACCTCCGCATAGGCGGTGCAGGCGGCCTGGGCGTCTCCCTGCGCTTGATCGACATCGTGACCACATCGCGTCAACGAAATCGCGGCCGCGAGTGCCAGCGCGACCGCTGCGACGTCCCTGGTCACGCCCATGGGACCACTCGATCAGAGGGCAGGTTGCGGTCGTTCTGCCAACACTCGGAATCGGCCGGTTACTGTCCGTAGGTGGTTCGCGGCCACCGCCACTTGTACTCGCTGGGAATCCGCCGGACCGACGGCAGCGGATCCTCAGGCGCGTGACCGATCGAGGACAGGTAGTCCTTGGAGACGCACCAGTAGCGCTCGGGACCATCGGGTGTCGCGAACGCCATCGGAGTGCCGTGCGTGTCAGTGGTGACGAGCGTGCCGTCGTCCGTCTCGCACGCGTGGTTGATCGTGGTGAAGAGGTTGAAATTCCTTGGCTGGTCCTCGTGGTGTCGAGAACTCGACACCACGAGGGTCGCCGCGTAGGCGAGGAGAATGGCAACGAGGATCCCTCCCGTCGCCATCAGCGCGCCGTGCGATCTCCTGGGCTCGCGGCCGAGGATCTCCTTGTCGCCTGGCTCGGCGGGTGACTGTTCGCCGACCGCTGGCAGGTCCGTGTGGCAGTGTGTACACCTGGTCGCCGACGCCGTGACGCGCCCAGCGCAGAAGGGGCAAACCCTGGTGTCGGCAGGCACGGCGCAACCTCTCAGTCACGCGGCCCAGGGCAACCAGTCCAGGTGCCGACCACGTTCCCGGGCCGCCAGATCATGGTCACCCACCGGCATCCGGACGGGCAACAGACTGAGTATCGGCCTGGAGATCCCGACGCGTGCTGGGCGGACATCTGACTCGAAGATCCGTCGCATCAGGCACGTCGGATCTTCGAGTCCATCTCGCCCGGCCACGGAGCCACCGCATATCGGCAGCCGAGAGCGGCATGTGCAATCGCTGAGGAGCACGATCGAAGGCGTGCACGAGCAGGCGTACAAAGCGCATGAACGCTGGCAGGGGCAGATCGAGGATTACCGGAACCGCCTCATGGAGATCGCCCGAGCAGACGCTGGATTTTCGGGTGCAGAGATCAGGCACGAGACCCACGAGCTGATCATCTTTGGCGTCGGAGAACCGTCGAAGTCGCTCGTCGCGGTCATGGAAGAGGCACCGTCGACCAACAGCGGCGGTGCCCGTCACGACGGAACGAGCATCGACTTCACCACCACCGACCGGAGCCTGCTTGAAGCGGACGACCCACAATCCGCGCTTGCGACGCGGTATCCCGTCAGCATCACGTACGGCGAACCCGCTACCTACGGCTGAGCACGCAGCGCCGATAGCGGAAGTCAGCGTGCGTTGGACGGCTGCGCTTGACGGTCGATGCGGCTCATGGTGTCAGCCGTGCTGGATTCCGAAGCGATCGCCTTCTCCGGACCAGCCGCCGCCTGCGAGGCGTTCTTGGTATCCGGCCTGGAGCAACACGCGCCCGGACGGGGAGTCGAGCTCGACGTAGAGACCCTCGATGTCGACGGGTGAGCCCATCAGCTCGCGATCGAGGTCGCCCATCGTCCACGACACGTGTCCCGGAGGGACTACGAGCCTCACGTCCAGGGCGCTGTCCAATGGATGGAGGACCCTGACCGAAGCCACGGTCAGCCCGAAGTGCTGGGCGACCTGATCCACCCGATCGCGCAGGTCGGGATCGCTGGGTGAGTCGAAGTACTCCTGGGCGGCTTGGCCCATGCCCAGCTGCTCTGTGACCTGGGTTCCATGCGGCCCGGTGTGCACGAAGTCACCACCTTGGATCACCTGGTCGAGGCTGGACTGGTTGGTGCGCATGAGCTCGGCGACCGCCCCTGCGACAAGGGAGGCCAGCCATTCGCCGTGCACGGTGTCGCCGGCGGCGTCCTTGATGTAGGTCCGCACCCAGGTTCGCGATGGCGTGGGGTCGCCGGGCATTCCGATGACCTGGACGTCACGCACGGCCGGTTCGTCGACGGATCCCAGGACCCGTGCCGCCGCCTGGTCCGGCGACAGGCCGGCTCGCTCTCCGGTCCCGTCGCTGGGGGATAGCGCATGGTCGTGGGACTGGGCGAGGTTCACCCCGAGCACGACGGCACTCACCACGCACAGAGACCCCGCGGCCACGGCGACGACCAGGGCCCGACGCCGGCGACGTCGTACGGCGTGACCCGCCCCGACGAGATGGACCAGCGGCGCTCGGCCGGGTTCGACGTCGTTCCACAGCTGCTCGAGGAGGTCGAGTGACTTGTCGGGCATCACGAGGGTCCTTCCGCCAGGTGAGGGCTGGAGGCGAGCTGGTCCAGGGCCCGGGACAGTCGGCTCTTCACCGTCCCAGCTGGTATCCCGAGGGCTTGGGCAGTGTCGTGTTCGCTGAGCTCGACGAAGTAGCGCAGAACGACGACCTGCCGGTTCGCCTGACTCAGCTCATCGAGGGCTCGATGGACGGCGTCGATGGTGGCGAGCTGGTCGACCGCATCGGCCGGCACCGCCGTCTCCGGGAGGATCTGGGTGGGTTGCTCACCCCACCAACGTCGGCGGTGACTGTCGCGGTAACAGTTGAGGAGCGTGCGGTAGAGGTAGCCCTCAGGGCTGTCGGCCCGTTCGACCTTTCGCCACGCCACGAAACACCGGAGCAAGGTCGACTGGGCCAGATCTTGAGCTTCCTCGCGGTTGCAACCCAGGAACACCCCCGCGCGAACCAGACGAGCCCACTGAGCGCTGGCGAACGCTGCGAAGCCCCCATCCGTGTCCACGCCACCTCCCAACGGCCCGTCTCGTGATGAAAGACGAGATGAGTGTGCCCGTCGGTTCCATCGCGCCGCGATGAGAGTGGGTTGGTGCCGGGCTGTGGAACCCTTACTTCACGTCCGTGATCGCGTCCGGGCGGACAATCGATGCCGACTCTTGGCAGCTCCGCGTTGGCGCAGGCCCGGCGACGGGCGACGTGTTCACGATGGTGGACGTCCAACTGGTCGACGGCACCCGTGTGTGGGGTGGGGGATGAAGCGGAACCGTCCCCCCGCCATGCCCGTGAAAACTTATATGGGTGCGGGCGACACGGCCCCGCACGTTCATAGCACGGGTGGCACCGACGCGATGCGTGGCGGGGTCTTGGTCTACCCCCGCCGGCTCGACATCCATCGGGTCGATGTCGTAGACGCCTCAGGTCGCCCCATCCCTACGGAGCCGTAGCACCCATCGCGTCACCCGCGGGGTCAGGATCGCGTGCGTGATGCTTGCGACATGGCAGTCAGCGGGGTTGTGGGGGGTTTGGCACGCTGAGGACGGCTGGCTGGCCAGGACGACGCCAGCCGCGTGGCCGCTGCCACAGACCTGTGATCAGTCCAATGCCTCAACCCAGGAGGACCGCCACTCCGGTGGTTCGGACTTCTCGGCGTAGTAGCGGGTTTCACGCGTGATCAGGCCGTCCTCGTCGAGCTCGATCACGAGAGCGGCGCTCCATGGCCCCTGGCCGTAGTCCAACTCACCCTCGAGGACCCAGAATCGCTGGGCGCCGACAACGCGGCGGATTTTGATGGACTGCGGCGGCGCTGGGAAGGCTTGCTGCATGGATCTCATCGCGTCTCGGCCGGGGATTCGTTCGCCCGATTGAGGCATCTCCATCACGAACTCCGGAGTCCTGAGCAGGTACTCCTCCTCGGCGTCCAAACCCTGGCCGTCAGCGACACCCAGCAGGCGTTCGAGGCCTTCGCGCATCACCGCCGGATCGCTGCGTGCCATCGCGGTCCGGAACAGTTCCTGCACTGACCTCTCCAAGCGTCCGTTCATCGCACCTCTCCTCATCATGAGCAACCTCCGCGCGGTCACGAAGCACCAGAAACGTCGCGTGCAGCGGTATCTCAAAGCCAGAGAAGTCTGTCCCCGATAACCGGGAATCACTCCTGCGAGCCCGGGAGTCGGCCCCGGAGGTCACCACCATTCCTGGCGCCCGCTCGTCGGCACGGCGGACGGCAGATCAGAGCGCAGTCAGCGGCATGAACGGTCACGCTGTGCCGTCGTGTCAGCGGCATGTGAGGGCGTTGCAACGAGCGGAATACTGCTGACCGTGGTCGACATCATGGCGCTCGACGGGTGGTGCCACCAGAACTTGGAGGAGGACCGCCTGGCATCCGTGCTGTTCCGCTCTGGACACCTCTCCGAGGTCGTCGGCGTCCAACTCGCCAGTGGGCGGCACGTCGTTATCAAGATCCGCCCGTACGTCCCACGCCTGGCGGGTTGCGTGGCCGTCCAGGTTCACCTTGCTCGGATGGGCTTCCCGTGTCCTGCACCACTGACTGCCGTGACCAAGATCGGGGGGCTGGCGGTGACCGCCGAAGAGGCGGTGCCAGGTGGTCGTCAGTTGTCACCCTTACACGGTGCAGCACCTTTCTCGGCCCTCCTGGCCCGCCTCATCGAATCAGCGCCCGACCCATCTCGAACACCGTCTTTGGCCCCACCGCCGCCGTGGACGGGGTGGGACCATCCTGGCGGGCTGCTGTGGCCCGACGCCGATGACGAGGGCCGCGACCTCAACGCACTGAGCGGACCCACCTGGATCGATGACGCCGCACGGCGGGTGCGGAATCGGCTCACCGCCAGCCGTGCCTCTTTGCTCATCGGTCACGGCGACTGGGAATCCCAGAACATTGCCTGGACATCCGGGGTCCCGCTGGCCGTGCACGACTGGGACAGCGTGATCGCTCAACCAGAGACATCCATCGTTGGCCTGGCCGCCGCCGTATGGCCCGCCATGGGGGCACCGGGCGGAGCGGCTTCGGTCGCGCAGACCCAGGACTTCATCGCCTCATATCAGTCGGCGACCGCCCGTCCCTGGGGTCGGTCGGAGGTCCAGGACGCGTGGGCGGCTGGTCTATGGGTTCGCCTGTTCAACGCTCGGAAGGACGCAGCCAACGGTGGCGGCCCGCAACTCGACCGCCTCGAAGGTGAAGTGGACGAGCGCCTCGCGCGCGCGGCCCTCGACTGAGGTTCGCCTGACTTCCGAACGTGCGCTCATCGGCCCCGAGAGTTACGTTCCCCTGCATCGACAGGCCGCGACAGGACGCGTGAACCACGGACTCTTGCTGAGGTCGCGTTCAGTGGGCTCTGCCCGGCGGCGGTGACCGACTCCGTCGCCGCCGAGTGCGAGACTCCCGGCCATGCGTTTCGTGCTGATCCGCCACGGCCAGTCCACCAACAACGCCCTGTGGGATGAGTCCGGCGACGACATCGGACGCGAAGTCGACAGCCCGTTGACCCCTTTGGGGAAGGCTCAGGCGGACGCACTGGCGACGTACGCCATCCGCCCTGGCCTGCCGTGGGCACTGACCCACCTCTACGCGTCGCCGATGGCGCGGGCTGTTCAGACTGCGGCGCCGCTCGCCGACGCGCTCGATCTGCCGCTGATGCTCAGCCAGGACCTGTTCGAGGTCGGTGGCCCTTACGACGTGCTGAAGGGCACCGGGGAGCAGGTGGCACACCCAGGCTCAGGAAGGAGCGTGATTGCCGCGCTGTCTGCACGGTTGCACCTCCCCGATTGGTTGACCGAGGAGGGCTGGTGGCGGGGCGAGGTCGAGCGCGAGCGGGAGGTGTACGGCGCCCGCGCGGACCGGTTGATCGGCGTGCTCCGCGACACTCACGACCAGGACGACGTCGTGGGCCTCGTCTCCCACGGCTGGTTCGGCAACGTACTGCTCGGCCGACTGCTCGGCATCGAGGACATGAACGGAGCCTTCGAGCTCGCCAACACCTCGATCAGTCTGCTCGAGGACACTGAAGACGGGGTGCCTTGGGACGTCACCGCGATCCGGATCAACTGGTTCCCACACCTGGCCGCCGATCAGGTCAGCGGTTCCGCCCTCAGCGGCCAGATGGCCGGCGGGATGCCATAACCGGTCAGCTGCCGGCCACCGTGGCGATGATGCCCCGCGAGTCACGCCGACAGGCGGTGAAGTGATGCGGGTCGAGATCCGTCCCTGGCCCGTGGCGTCGCGCCTGCGCGGAGGCGTGCGGGAGCCGATCCACACAGCATGGGTGTCGACCAGACGGGAACGGCCTCGCTGTGAGGTGACGTACGTGAACGTCCGAAACATCCGCTGGGTCGGCACCCCGACCGCGAACTACGACGCGATGCTGGTCTTTCTGCGCGACACGATGGGACTTCGGATGAACTTCGAAGAGCCCACGACAGCTGAATTCACCACGTCGGAGGGAGACGAGATCCAGGTGGTGGCGCCTGGAGATCCCTACTTCGACTTCTTCACCGCCGAGGCACGTGGACCGGTCCCGTAGTTCGAGGTCGATGACGTCCACCAGGCCCAGGCCGAGCTGGAGGCTGCCCGGCATCCAGCTCGTTGGAGGACCGGGCCGTCACAGCCGCTGGGAGTGGATTCATTTCCGGGCGCCGGATGGCAACCTCTACGAGGTCGCAAGTCTTCGCCGCGATTGACCACGCTTCTCAGATGGCGACCCTCATCGGTATGCACATGTCGCCTGCATGAGCGGTCACGCTCTGCCGTCATGTCAGCGGCATGAGCGTGCGTCTCAGACTGCCTGACCGAATCCTCGCGCCCGGCCAGATCCAGGCCGAGTCGGGTCGGGACGTCGGTTGTCAGATCCCTTGATTCCGACGCGCCCTCCCTGGTTGCGCATCGGCTCGTCGTCGAAGCGCGGCACGACGTGAAGGTGAGCATGCATCGACAGCACGTCTTCTTCGCTCAACGGGAACGAGGTCCACGACAGGAAGTACCCGTCGGGTGCAAGGCGTGCATCCTGAATGGACTTCGCCTCCAGCAAGAGGGGGCGGATCGCCGCCCACTCGGCGATCGTCAGGTCGAACGGCGACGCGCGATGCGCCGTTGGCACCAGGATCCCTGAACCTGGCAGCACGCCTGGCGGATCTGTCGGGTCGTGTGATGAGGCGTACACCCAGTGTTCGTTTTCCAGGTACACCTCTGCCGCGCGAAGTGCGGACCTTTCACAGAACACACAGCCGCTCGTCATGATGTCGGAATCTACGCCGCACAACATGACCGCTCATCGGCACAACCGCGCACGATCGGCGCATGAGCGGTCACGCTATGCCGTCATGTCAGCGGCATGAGAGCGCGGTTCGCTCGGTGGCTCATCGCAGCCTGTGGGAGCATCGCGGGCTGTGGACGTATGGGAGCACGACGGACGTCTCTTCGAGGTCACAGAGGTCGCAGATGTCGCCCGCGATGGGATGGCGCTCGAGCTCACTGAGCTCGGTTCCTCCGAGAGTGGCCCGGACCTTGAAGCGTTCTGGCACGACGACGGCAGCAGTTTCGACTTCACCGTCCATCACTCGGGAACGCTGCCGTTCGCCGTGGTCGAGCGTTTCGTGGCCGCGGCGAGGAAGAGCCTGCCGACCGCCAGCGAGTCCTGAGAGACGTCCAAACCGCCGACCGCTCATCGGCGGATCAGCCGTCATGTCAGCGGCATGAGCGTGCACTGGCCCTCGATCATCCAGACTGGTCCCGTGAGCCGATCTGCCGCCGCACGCGACACCAAAGAGGGACGGGCATCCACGACTCTGCTGCTCCAGTGCGCGGACAGTCCGTACTGCACGGTCATCTTTGAGCCGTACGGATCCGAGTACGAACTGCTGCCGGAGGACTTGCTGCGCGTTGAGGTCGGTGGCCCGGCAGGAGGTACGGTCGAGGTCGTGCATCGGCCCACATCGGTCCTCCTGTGGCCGGGCGATGGGTGGGACTACATCAGTGCCGTGAATCGGGAGGGCGAGCGCCAGAGCGGCTTGTTCTAGGTACCGCTCATCGGCACGACCGCGCACTCAGCGGCATGAGCGGTCATCAGTCGAGTCGGCTTGCGACGGGTCAGCGCATGGAGAGGGTTGCCGCAATAACCGCAACAAGCGCGACAAACACGCCCACAACCCACCACCACTCGCGCCAGCCCCACTCCCGCATAGGCCGTCTCTTCTTCTGCTTCATCAGCGGAAGACACAGCAGCGCGGTGATCAGGCCAGCCAGAAGGGCAGCCGCCATGTTCCCGCCGCCTCTCCGTTGAGACCTGCTCGCCGGGCCACACCGTAGACCAGGAGGGTCCGCTAACGGCAGAACCGCGCACTATCAGCGGCATGAGCGGTCACGCTATGCCGTCATGTCAGCGGCATGAGCGGTCGTTTCCTAGACCGGCTCGTTGAGCGTACGAAGGATGCCGTCGACTCTGGCCACCTCATACGGTGCGCCCGGGAAGGATTGCTCTTTGAGCCAGTCCTTGAGCCGGTGGAGCGCTTCTGCAGCCGAGGTAATTCGGCACGTGTCAACGAGCGCCAACGCCACGAACCGCGTGTCCTCCTCAGGGGACTCGATCTGTCGAATCAACACTTCATCGATGACTGGACGGTCCCGGTCTGTGAGGAGCCGGTATCGGGCGATCGCTCGCGGGATCGCCTCGTTCGGGTCCTTGTTCCCCTTGGCGATCTGGTCATCCATCTCGCGCAACTCAAGCCATCTTGCACGGACCTCAGCCGGGTCGTCCCCGAGGTTCATGTCCACCACGACGTGAGGGTGGCACAGCGGGCCGCCCGCGCACGCACATCGGCAGATGAGTGCGCTTCCGGGCGCGTTCAGGCGTGCGGGAGTGGGGTGGTGCCGGTGGGTGTGACGAGGTAGGTCTGGCCGTGGGGGCCGTGCCAGGTGTAGGTGCCGTCGCGGGTGCGGTGATAGCGCCATCGACCCGAGGTTTTGGCGTTGTGATGGCGCCGGCACAGGCAGGCTAGGCGGGCGGGTGAGGTTTGGCCGGGTGGTCCGCCCTGATCGATCGGGATGTAGGGGGTGATGTGGTCCTGGTCGCAGCCCCGGGCGTCGACGCTGCACCAGGGGAAGACGCAGTGCCGGTCGCGCAGGATCACGGTTTCCCGCATCCATGCCGGTGGGTCGTGCTCGTCCACGGCGTCGTCGCGGGCGAGGTCGAGGACCGGGACGATGGTGGCACGGGTGGTGCCGAGCCACTCGCGGATCTGGACGGTGGTCGCCGGGCCGAGCCTCTCCACCTCCCCGACACCCCCGGTACCCCCGACACCCCGGACATCCCCGGTACTGGTGAGCACGAGGGGGTCGGGCAGGGCGAGCAGGTCGGCGAGGCTCAGGTGCAGGTAGAACCGGGACTTGGCCAGGGTCGGCCGCCGCAGCCGCGGTGCCTCGTCCTCGGTTGCGGGCGTGGACTCGGTGGCGGGTGGGATGCCGTAGAGGTCGAGATGGGCCTGGGCATCGGCGATCACCCCGAGCGCCTTGGCCTTCCTCGCGCCCAACGGGTCGGTGTCGCCGAGCCGGCCGAGGTGGGTGGCGTGGTCGCAGACCAGGTCGTAGAACTTGCTCAGGTCGATCGTGTCGCCGGTGGCGTCCAGGTGGGAGGTGCCGGCCCAGCCGCCGTCGGTGCGGTGCAACAACCGGACGTCCCAGGCTTGCTTGCCGGTCTGTTCGGCCTCCGCCTGCGAGGCGGGGTCGTAGGTGGCGGCGGCGTGGGCGATGGTCCGGTCGATCAACCGAACACCGCACGAGTCGATCCGGGACGCCAGCTCGGCGTCCACATACGCGGCGGCCTCCCGGCTGAGGTGGTGGGTGTGCTGGGCCAGGCGACGGGCCTTCCACGGCGCCACCTCCAACCGCCGCACCCGCGCCCAGGTCGCCGGGAACCGGTAGGCCAGGTCCAGGGCGTCGGCCAGCACCTGCATCCCGGCGAACGTCGAGACCTTCAACGTGGCGGCGAACGGCTCGGGGGCGAAGGCGGCCACCGTCGGGCAGCCGACGCCGCCCAGGGACTCCTCCCAGTTCCCCACCCCGGGGATCTCCGCATCCCCCCACACCGCAACCCCCGACTCCGGAGTGGCCGGATGCAGCAGGCACCAGTGCAGGGCCAGCTGAAGCTTGTCCCGACCCGCGGCCCGCTCCGCCGCCTCGGCCTCGGCCAGGCAGGCCAGCACCCTGGCCGGGTCGAGGTTCTCGAACCCGACCGGCGGAGACACGGGTGCGGCTGACGTGGTCATACGAGTATTGGACCCGAGGCCACCGACAGTCATGCCCCCGGAAACCGGGTTCTCCACAGAACCCGACCAAGAATTCTCGAGAAGTTTTTCCGGAAGGTGCTCACGGTTCCCCGCCACAGCGCTCAGCAGGCTCGACCGCCGGCGGTCAGTGAAGTGCGTCGACCAGCGTCTCCTGGAGAGCCCCGATCCATTCATAGATGTCGTGGGCCTGTGACCGCGGGTCGTCCTCGGGAAGCGCCCGCCAGAACGGCTCGTCGTCCTGTTCGACCTCGAGCCGGGTCGCCAGCGCGAGCCGCAGGTCGGTGAAGGACTTCAGCCACACCAGCGCCGCCTCATGGTCGAGCTCGACGTCGATGACCACCTTCTGCTCGTCGAGCTGAGGGGGCAGGCCGGCCTCCTCGAGGGTGTCGATGATGGTCGCGGCGCCGGCGGCCTTCCCGTCGCGCAGGGTCCCCTCGGTGAAGCGCCGGAACTCGGCGGCCGCCTCCTCGTCCTCGACGTACGCCGTGGGGAACAGGCGGGCGAGCACGGGATCCTCGGGCTCGGTGGTCGGCCCGTCGAAGCTCAGCATCGCCTCGAGCGGGTCAGCGTGCTCGTGGGGGGCCGCGGCCTCGTTGCGCAAGAGCTCGACCAGCTGTGAGGCCAGCGACCGGAGGAGGTCGGCCTCGAACCCGGAGAACGTGGCGATGATCAGCCCGCTGCGCCGGTGTCGGGTGAACCCGCTCATCGGCAATCCCTCACTGCTTCTCCAACGTCGCCCACAGGCCGTACTCGTGCATCGCCTGCACGTCGCGCTCCATCTCCTCGCGGGTGCCGTTGCTGACCGCCGACTTGCCGTCGTGGTGCACCTCGAGCATCAGCTTCTCGGCCTTCTTCTGGTCGTACCCGAAGTAGGTGCGGAAGACGTAGGTCACGTAGCTCATCAGGTTGACCGGATCGTTCCACACGATGGTGACCCAGGGCTTCGCTGTGAGCGTGACCTCGTCCGGCGTGAGGTCCGGCTCGACCTCGACCGGGCTCGTGGTCGCCATTGGCCCATGGTGGCACAGCAGACGCCCCGGCCCCGCCCCCGAGGCGGGCCCGGCGCTGACCCCGCGCCGCTGGCCCTACGCTGGCCCGGTGCGCGCGTCGACCGCCCTGCTCACCGACCACTACGAGCTCACCATGCTCCAGGCCGCGCTGGGCTCGGGGACGGCGCACCGACGCTCAGTCTTCGAGCTCTTCCCGCGCCGCCTCCCCGAAGGCCGCCGGTACGGCGTGGTGGCCGGAGTCGGTCGCGCGCTCGACGCCCTGGAGGACTTCCGGTTCGACGGCGATGTCCTCGCCGCGCTTGACGGGGTCGTCGACGAGCCGACCCGCGCGTGGCTGTCGACGTACCGCTTCTCCGGCGACGTGTGGGGGTACGCCGAGGGCGAGGCGTACTTCCCGTACTCGCCGCTGCTGATCGTCGAGGGCACGTTCGCCGAGGCCGTCGTCCTCGAGACGCTGCTGCTGTCGATCTACAACCACGACTCGGCGATCGCGTCGGCGGCCTCCCGGATGACCCAGGTGGCCGGCGACCGGCCGTGCATCGAGATGGGATCCCGGCGTACACACGAGGAGGCGGCGGTCGCAAGCGCCCGGGCGGCGTACGTCGCGGGGTTCGCCACGACGTCCAACCTCGCCGCCCGTGACCGGTACGGCGTGCCGTCGGCCGGGACGAGCGCGCACAGCTTCACACTGCTCCACGACACCGAGGCCGAGGCGTTCCAGGCCCAGGTGACCTCGCTCGGGAAGGGCACGACCCTGCTGGTCGACACCTACGACATCCGCGAGGCGGTGGCCATCGGCGTCGAGATCGCCGGGCCGGAGCTCGGCGCCGTACGGATCGACTCCGGGGACCTCGGTGTCCTGGCCGGCGAGGTCCGGTCGCAGCTCGACTCGCTGGGCGCCACCCGGACCAGGATCGTCGTCACCAGCGACCTCGACGAGTTCGCGATCGCCGCGCTCGCCAACGCACCCGTCGACGCCTACGGAGTGGGCACCCAGCTGGTCACCGGCTCCGGACATCCGACTTGCGGCTTCGTCTTCAAGCTGGTCGCGCGTGAGGGCGACGACGGCGACCTGGTCTCGGTCGCGAAGAAGAGCACGGACAAGATCTCGATCGGCGGCCGGAAGTACGCCTTGCGGCGGCGTGCGCCCGACGGTGTCGCCGAGGCCGAGGTGGTCGGTATAGGGGAGCCGCCCGAGAACGACGGCGACGACCGACCGCTCCTCGTACCCCTCGTGCGTGAGGGCGAGATCGTCGGGCGCGAGACCCTCGAGGACGCCCGCGCTCGACACCTCTCCTCACGCGCCGAGCTGCCCCGCGCGGCGCAGCAGATGTCGCGTGGAGAACCGGTGATCCCGACGATCCATCTGTGAGGCGCTGGTGGCGTTCCTGACCTGTGACTTCTTCTCCGACGCCCTCGAGGTCGGTACCTCGATCAGCGTCTTGCTCCCCCAGTCGACGCAAGCCCAGGTCGGGGTCGAGGCCGGCGCGCCCGCCGGGCCTCCCCCGGTCCTCTACCTGCTGCACGGCCTCTCGGACGACCACACCGCCTGGTCGCGCTACACCGCGATCGGGAGGTACGCCGAGGCTGCCGGGCTGGCAGTCGTGATGCCCGCCGTCGGCCGGAGCTTCTACGCCGACGAGGCGCACGGACACGCCTACTGGACCTTCGTCTCCGAGGAGCTGCCCTCGATCGTGCGGTCCTTCTTCCGGGTCTTCGACGAGGCAGCCGACACGTTCGTGGCCGGCCTCTCGATGGGTGGGTACGGCCCGCAGGCCATATAGGCTCGCCGTATGACTCGCGCGTTGATCGTGGTTGACGTGCAGAACGACTTCTGCGAGGGGGGTTCGCTCGGGGTCGAGGGCGGCGCACGAGTGGCCAGCGACGTCGGTGAGCTCCTCCACCACTGGAGTCGCCGCGACGATCAGGCCCCGGCGTACGAGGTCGTGGTGGCGAGCAAGGACCACCATGTCGACCCCGGCTCGCACTGGTCGGCAGATCCCGACTTCGTCGACTCCTGGCCGGTCCACTGCCGGGTCGGGACCGACGGCGAGGCGTTCCACCCGAACCTCGATCCGCAGCCGTTCGACGCGATCTTCCTCAAGGGCGACCACGAGGCGGCGTACTCCGCGTTCGAGGGCCGCACCGTCGACGGTGCCCTCCTCGCGGACTGGCTCCGGTCCCACCAGGTCGACCAGGTCGACGTCTGCGGTATCGCCACCGACTACTGCGTCCGTCACACGGCGCTCGACTCCGCGAAGGAGGGATTCGAGACCCGGGTGATCGAAGCGCTCTGCGCCGGCG
>NZ_DASXWU010000008.1:0-28482 GCF_036503465.1 Nocardioides sp. | reverse complement strand
GCCCGGCCAGGTCTGGGTCGACGAGACGACGCGACTGCTCACCAACGCCTCCATCTCGTACGCCGACGTCGGGTCCCACGCCCTCAAGGGCAAGGCCGACCCGATGCCGTTGTGGGCGGCACGCGCGGTGGTGGCCAAGGCCGGTGGCGCCCAGCGCGCCGACGGTCTGGAGGCGCCGCTGGTCGGTCGCGACCGTGAGCTCCGGGTGGTCAAGGAGCTCTACCACGGTGTCGCGGACACGGGCCGCGCGGCGCTCGTCGTGGTCTCCGGCGACGCCGGTGTGGGCAAGACACGACTCGGCTGGGAGTTCTCCAAGTACACCGACGGCCTGGTCGAGGCGTGCCGGTGGCACGCGGGGAAGTGTGTCTCGTACGGCGAAGGCGTGGCGTACTACGCGGTCGCCGAAGCGGTGCGGAACAGGCTCGAGACCGGACTCGAGACGGAGCTGGATCCGGATCTCGAGAACGGCCACGAGGCCGGGCTCGGTGGGGAGCAGTCGCTCGATACGTCCGAGCTCGTCGAGCGGGGCCTCGCGGTGTACGTCGAGGATCCGGACGAGCGCGCCTGGCTGGCGCCTCGGATCGGAGCCCTCCTGGGCGCGGCCGGCGCCACGGGCCTGGCCCGCGAGGACCTGTTCGCCGCGTGGACGACGTTCTTCGAGCGGGTGAGCCAGGGCACCGAACCGGTGGTCATGCTCATCGACGACGCGCAGTACGCCGACGAAGGGCTCGTGCTGTTCCTCGAGCACCTCATGGCGGCGGCCACGTTCCCCTGCTTCGTGGTGCTGCTCGCCCGGCCCGAGCTCTTGACCGACCGGCCAACCCTGGTCACGAACCGCCGCGCGACCGTGCTCCACCTCGACGCGCTCACCGCCGACGAGATGGCCACGCTGGTGGACGGCCTGGTGCAGGGCCTTCCCACCGAGGTGCGAGCGCAGCTCGTCGAGCGGGCCGAGGGGATCCCGACGTACGCCGTGGAGACGGTCCGCGCGCTGATCGACCGCGACCTGGTGGTCCCACGCGGAGGGGCGTACGTCCTGGCCGACCCGGACTCCCTCGACCTGGCGGAGGTCGGGGCGCCGGCCTCGCTGCAGGCGCTGATCTCGGCCCGGCTCGACCGGCTCGAGCACGACCAGCGCCGGGTCGTCGACCGCGCCAGCGTCGCCGGCGGGTCGGTGGAGCCGGAGCTGCTCGCCGAGATCTGCTCCGACATCCCGGACCTCGACGGAGCCCTCGCGGCATTGGTGCGGGCCCAGATCCTGACCGTCGAGCACGACCGGCTCAGCAGCGAGCTGGGCCGCTACCAGTTCGTCCAGTCCGCGGTTCGGCAGGTCGCCTACGCGACGCTGTCCCGCCGCGAGCGCAAGAGCATCCATCTCCGGGTGCTCGAGGTGATGACGCGCGAAGGCTCAGAGGAGCTCACCCCGGTCGCCGCGCAGCACTGCATCGCCGCGATCGACGCCGGACCGGACGATCCGGACGCCGCCGAGCTGACCGGACGGGCGGTCGAGCTGCTCCGGCGAGCCGCCGCGCGCGCTCGCGCTCTCGGAGCGCCGGGCGAGGCGGCGGGTCATCTCGCGCGGGCCGAGGCCCTCGCCACCGACGAGCACGACCGGTGCGAGATCGGGCTGGCCCGGGCGAAAGCCCTCACCGATGCCGGGAGGTACGAGGAGGCAGCCGCGCTGGCGGAGGTCGCCCGGGAGGGCTTCCGGAGCGTGGCCGACGACGACGGTGAGGCGCTGGCAGCTGCGGAGTGGGCTCTGGCGACGACGCGCAGTGCCCGGGACGTCCACGCGGCGGTGACGCGGCTCGAGCCGTACCTCGCCGCCCTGCAGGACACGCCGGGCAAGGAGTCGGTCCTGGCGCCCGTGCTGTGGGCCTACCTGCTCGCCTTCACCTTCCAGGGGGACGTGGCCTACGAGCTCACCCTGCAGTACATCAAGCTGGCCGACCGGTTGGGTGATCGCTCGCAGGTGGCTCGCGGCATCCTCAACCTGGGCCTGCAGCTCAGCCGCGCCGGACACGACGACCTCGGGATCATGCTCTGGGAGAAGAGCAACTCCATCGCGCGTGAGTGCCACGACATCGGGCAGCTGGCGAACGGCCTGAACAACGTGGCCTCCGCTCTCGCCCAGAGGGACGCCGTCGCGGCGGCCCGAGTCGCCGACGAGTCGCTGGAGACCGCCCGGCGCTCGGGCATCGCCGCGATGGTGAGCAACGCCCTGGGCAACGTGGCGATCGGACGTTGGCCGACCGGTGACTGGGACACCATCGAGGAGATCGTCGGCTCGGAGTCGCTGGGGCTGGACGCGGAGGCGGTCGTCGCGTCGGCCGCCTCCCTGGTCTACGCGGCCCGCGGGCGTGATCCTGCCGAGCTGGTCGAGTGGGCGGCGGAGATGGATGCGACAGCCTTCTACCTGGACGTGGCCCGCGCCGTGGCCCTGGCGTTCTCCGGTGACCGGGAAGCCGTCGCGACCGTGACGCGCGCGCTCGACGGTGCCTTCGACCTGAGCGGGATCTACGAGGACTTCACGCTCGTCTACGACGCGGCGCTGGAGGTCGCGGTCCGCTTCGGCGACGCCGCCCTGTTCGACCGGCTCCGGCGGGTCGCCGACACGGAAGGCCAGGCGCTCCCGCTCGGCATGGCGGGCCATCGAGCACTGCTCGCCGCCCTCGACGCCGAGCGCGTCGGCGACCCCGACCACGTCGCGGAGGAAGCATTCGCCGAAGCCCTACGTCGCTACGAGGCCTGGGGGTCGGCAGTCCACGTCGCTCGCGCGCAGGCGGCGTACGGCGTGTGGCTCGCCCGGCGCGGCCGCACCGACGAGGCCGAGCCCCTGCTCGCTGCGGCTCGGACGACGTACGCCGGGCTGGGCGCGGTCGCGTGGCTCGCCGAGCTCGACGGCGCGCTGTCGGGGGTGACGACGTCGTGACCGCGTGCACCGGCTGCGGCGCCGACCAACCGGCCGGCGCCAAGTTCTGCAACGAGTGCGGCGCGGCCATGGTCAGCGGCTGCCCGGTGTGTGGCTCCGCGGTGCCTCCCGCAGCCAAGTTCTGCAACGAGTGCGGGGCCGACCTCCGTGCCACCGCGCCTGCGGCCCGCGAGCAGCCGACCGCGGCAGCATCATCGGCGACGTCGCCGGTGGCGTCCCGCCGCATCACCAGCGTCCTCTTCGGCGACCTGGTCGGCTTCACGACGTTGTCGGAGTCGCGCGACCAGGAAGACGTCCGCGAGCTGCTGAGCCGCTACTTCGAGGAGTGCTCGCGCATCGTCGCGCGCTACGGCGGTGTCGTCGAGAAGTTCATCGGCGACGCGGTGATGGCGGTCTGGGGAGTCCCGGCCGCCCACGAGGACGACGCCGAGCGGTCGGTGCGGGCCGGGCTCGAGCTGGTGGCGGCCGCCGGCGCGCTCGGATCCGACGTGGACATCCCCGAGCTCGCGATGCGGGTCGGGATCGTCACCGGCGAGGTCGCGGTCACCGTGGGCGCCGAGATGCAGGGCATGGTCGCCGGCGACCCGGTGAACACCGCCAGCCGGGTGCAGTCGGTGGCCGCGCCCGGTCAGGTGTGGGTCGACGAGACCACCCGGCTCCTCACCAGCGCGTCGATCTCCTACGCCGACGTCGGGTCGCACGAGCTGAAGGGCAAGGCCGCGCCGGTGCCGTTGTGGGCGGCCCGTGCGGTCGTCGGCACCGCCGGTGGCGCCCAGCGCGCCGACGGCCTCGAGGCGCCGCTCGTCGGGCGTGACCGCGACCTGCGGATGGTCAAGGAGCTCTACCACGGGGTCGTCGAGACCGGCCGCCCTGCGCTGCTGGTCGTGTCGGGGGATGCGGGCGTGGGCAAGACCCGGCTCGGCTGGGAGTTCTCCAAGTACACCGACGGGCTCGCCGTCGCCTGCCGGTGGCACGCCGGCAAGTGCGTGTCGTACGGCGAGGGGGTGGCCTACTACGCCGTCGCCGAGGCGGTGCGCAGCCGGCTCGAGACGGCCCTCGGCGCCGACGAGACGGTCGAGACCGCGGAGCTCGTCGAGCGCGGCCTCACGGCGTACGTCGATGACCCCGACGAGCGTGCCTGGCTGGCGCCTCGGCTCGGCGCGCTGCTCGGAGCGGGCGGGGCCGGAGGCCACGCGCGCGAGGACCTGTTCTCGGCCTGGACGACGTTCTTCGAGCGGGTGAGCCAAGGCGACGAACCGGTCGTGATGCTGATCGACGACGCGCAGTACGCCGACGAGGGCCTTGTGCTGTTCCTCGAGCACCTGCTGGCGGCCGCGACGTTTCCGTGCTTCGTGATGCTGCTGGCCCGGCCCGAGCTGGTCCTGGAGCGGCCCGGCCTGGCCACCCACCGTCGCGCGACCGTGCTGCACCTCGAGGCGCTCGGAGACGACGAGATGGCCGAGCTCGTGGACGGTCTGGTGCACGGTCTGCCCATCCGCGTGCGTGAGCAGCTGGTGCGGCGATCGGAGGGCATCCCGACGTACGCCGTGGAGACGGTCCGCGCGCTGATCGACCGCGACCTCGTGGTGCCGCGCGGCGGTGCGTATGTACTCGCCGAGGCCGACCACCTCGACCTGGAGGAGATCGGTGCGCCAGCCTCGCTGCAGGCGCTGATCTCGGCCCGGCTCGACCGGCTCGATCCGGACCAGCGACGGGTCGTCGACCGGGCGAGCGTCGCCGGAGGCTCGGTGGAGCCGTGGCTGCTGGCCGAGCTGTGTGCCGACGTACCCGACCTGGACGCGGTGCTGGCGGCCCTGGTGCGCGCCCAGATCCTCACCGTCTCGCACGACCGGCTCAGCAGCGAACAGGGGCGCTACCAGTTCGTCCAGTCCGCCTTGCGGCAGGTCGCCTACGCGACGCTGTCGCGCCGGGATCGGAAGACGATCCACCTCCACCTGCTCGAGGCGATGTCCCGCGACGACTCCGACGAGCTCGCCCCGGTCGCCGCGCAGCACTGCATCGCCGCGCTCGAGGCCGCCCCGGACGATCCGGACGCCGTCGAGCTGAGTGGCCGAGCCGTCGCCCTGCTACGTCGGGCCGCCGAGCGGGCGCGGCGGCTGGGAGCCCCGAGCGAGTCCGTGGGCCATCTGGCGCGGGCCGTGGACCTCGCCACCGACGATCGCCAGCGGTGCGAGATACGGCTCGCGGCGGCGCTGGCCTGCAACGACGCGGGGAAATACGACCGGGCCCGCGAGCTCGCTGAGGCCGCTCGAGACGGCTTCGCGGCGGTGGACGACCCGGACGGTGAGGCTCTGGCGGCCGCGGCGTGGAGCGTGGCTGTGGCGCGGAGCTCCGGCGACCTCCATGCCGCGGTCGCGATGGTCGAACCCCACCTGCGCATCCTGCAGACCACACCCGGGAAGGACGAGGTGCTCGCGCAGGTGCTGTACGCCTACCTGCTGGCCTTCAACGGCCTCGGGGGCACGGACTACGCCCTCCAGCTTGAACAGATCAAGATCGCCGACCGACTGGGTGACCGGAGCCAGTTCGCGCGTGCCACCGGCAACCTGGGCGTGCAGCTCATGCGCGACCGCCTGGAGGAGCTCGGGATCCTCCTGTTCGAGAAGAGCACGTCGGTCGCCCGCGAGTGCCGCGACATCGCCCAGCTCGCCTTCGGGCTGTCCAACCTGGCGTCCGCCTTGGCCCAGCGCGATGCCGTGGCTGCGGCGCGGGTCGCGGACGAGGCGCTGGACGGTGCGCAGCGCGCGGGCATCGCGGTCGGCCTGAGCAATGCGCTGGTCAACGTGGCGATCGGACGCTGGGCCACCGGCGACTGGGACACCGTGGAGGGGATCGTCGGTGAGTCGCACGCGCTCCACGACGCCGCGATCGTCGCGTCCGTGGCCGCGCAGGTGATCGCGGCACGCGGACGCGATCCGGGGGAGGTGGTGGAGGCGGCTCCCGAGGTGGACGAGACCGCCTTCTACCTCGACCTGGCGCGCGCGGTGGCCCAGGCGTTCTCCGGTGACCGACGCGCGGTGGCGACGGTGTCCGGCGCGCTCGACGGCGCTTACGCCGTCAGCGGGATCTACGAGGACTTCACGCTCTTCTACGGCGCCGCACTGCGGATCGCGATGGACTTCGACGACGGGCAGCTGCTCGACCGGCTCCGGCAGATCGTCGACGACGACGGTTCCTCGCCTCCGTCCGGTCTCGCCGGTCACCGGGCCCTGCTCACAGCCCTCGACGCTGAGCGGGTCGGTGACGGGGACGAGGTCGCGGAGGCGGCGTACCTCGACGCGATGCAGAGCTACGAGACCTGGGGCTCGCCGGTCCACCTGGCCCGCGCCCGGGCGGCGTACGGCGTCTGGCTGACGCGACGCGGGCGGATCGAGGAGGCCGAGACCCTGCTGCGCGAGGCCCGGACGGCGTACGCTTCACTCGGCGCCGTCGCCTGGCTCGCCGAGCTGGACGCGGCCCTCTCGGGCCAACGGGTCGGTTCCTGACCCGGCCGAGCAGCACCACCTGGGGGGATCATGAACGAGTACGTCGAGCCCGAGACCGACGACGTCGAAGGCCACTTCCAGCTCATCGACGGCGAGGGCCGTGCCGAGGTCCCGCCGACCCGGCGGATCCCGCTCTCGGATGACGACGACGTCGAGGGCCACGTCCTCGACCTCGACATCGAGCGCAAACGCTGATCCGCGGGTTGTGTCAGCAGGCTGACAGACGCCTCCGCCGTGCCGGAGCACGATGAGGCCACACGCAAGAGCTGGGAGAGGAAGAACCGATGAGCGAGAACATCAACGAGACCATCCTGAAGGACGAGACCGACCCCACCGACGTCGAGGGCCACTTCCTGCCGCTGGACGACGAGGGGAACGTCGACTTCACGCCGCTCCGCGACGGGAGCGACGACGTCGAGGGCCACGTGCTGGACCTCGACATCGAGCGCAAGCGCTGAGCGGGCACCGAGACTGACCGTTCGTCCGACGCCGACCGGGGGGAACCGGCGTCGGACGGACGGCTGAGTTGGACGTGTCGGATCCGGCGGCCGAGCCTCGCGCGCGACCGACGTCAGATGGGGCTGGCGCCGCAGTGCGCGAGCATCAGCGGAGAAGCCGCCGGATCCGACAGATTCCTCAGTCGACCAGCTCGACCGGCTCGGCCACGACGTCCACCAGGGCGCCGTTGCGGAGCACGGTGACCTCGACCCGGCTGCCGATCGCGTCGCCGAGCAGCAGGCTCTGCAGCGAGCCGGCGTCGCCGAGGGGCCGGCCGTCGACCGCGAGCACCATGTCACCGCGCCGCAGGCCACTGCCGGCCGCAGGGCTGCCCTCGACCACCTCGACGACCTGGAGCGCGGAGCGCCGCCCGGTGCGGTCGGTCCACGCCGGGGTCAGAGGGGCCGGTGAGGTGACCAGCCCCAGATAGGCACGACGCACCCGGCCGTCGTGCAGCAACGAGTAGAGGATCCGGCCCGTCGTGCCGTTCATGGGGACGGCAAGACCGACACCAACGCCGGCCACCGCGGTGTTGATCCCGACCACGCGGCCGGACGCGTCGGCCAAGGCACCGCCGGAGTTGCCCGGGTTGAGCGAGGCGTCGGTCTGGATGACGTCCTCGATGAGCCGCGCCGTGGTGCGGTCGCGGGCGGGCATGCTGCGGCCGAGGGCGCTGACGACACCGGCGGTCACGCTGCCGGCGAGTCCCAGGGGGTTGCCGACGGCGACCACGAGCTGACCCACGCGCAGGTCGTCCGCGTCGCCGTACTCCGGCGGGTCGGGGACCGCCCGGTCGGCGCGGAGCACGGCCAGGTCCGACAGCGGGTCGCGGCCGACCACCTCGACCTGCGCGACCGTCCCGTCGGCGAACGCCGCCTCGCCGGCCGTCGCGTCGCCCACCACGTGGGCGTTGGTCACCACGTGTCCCTCGGCCGTCATCACCACGCCGGAGCCGGCGGACTCGCCGCGGCCGCTGCGGAAGTGCAGGGCCGCGACCCGCGGCGTCAGCAGCTCCGCAACACCGACCACGGCCGCGGAGTACACGTCCAGCGGCCGGTCGTCCGTCATGGCGTCTCCAACGCCCACCCACCGGGCATCGTTTCCGTGTTCGCCGTGGGCGGAACCTCACGAGCGCTCTGGTTGGATGAACGGGTGCCGTCCTCGCTGCCCTCCGGCGACCCGGCTCCGGCCGACGGGTCGCTCCCCGAGAGCGCGCTCGCCGAGCTCGGCACCCGTCCGTTCGGGATCTACGTGCACGTGCCGTTCTGCACCGTGCGCTGCGGCTACTGCGACTTCAACACCTACACCGCCGCCGAGCTGGGCGACCAGCCGGGCGCCTCGCGGGCGACGTACGCCGAGGCCGCGATCGCCGAGATCCGGCTCGCCCGGTCGGTGTTGGGCGACCGCGACCTGCCGGTCGACACGGTCTTCTTCGGAGGGGGTACGCCGACCCTGCTGGGCCCCGGCGACCTCGCGGCCGTGCTCGCGGCGATCGCCGCCGAGTTCGGGCTGTCACCCGACGCCGAGGTGACCACCGAGGCGAACCCCGACAGCGTGGCCGCCTGGGATCTCGCCGTCCTGCGCGAGGCGGGCTTCACCCGGATCAGCTTCGGAATGCAGTCGGCCGTCGACCACGTGCTGACCACCATCGACCGCACCCACGACCCCCTGCGGGTGCCTGCGGTGGTCGAGTGGTCGCGCGAGGCGGGCTTCGCCGAGGTGAGCCTCGACCTGATCTACGGCACGCCGGGGGAGTCCCTCGCGGACTGGGCCACCTCGCTCGAGGTCGCCCTGGGCTGCCACCCCGACCACCTCTCGGCGTACTCCCTCATCGTCGAGCCGGGCACCGCCCTCGCCCGGCGGATCTCCCGCGGCGAGCTGCCCATGCCGGACGACGACGACCTCGCCGACAAGTACCTGCTCGCCGACCACCGCCTCGCCGAGGCCGGGATGGAGTGGTACGAGGTCTCCAACTGGTCCCGCGACCCCGCCACCCGCTGCCGGCACAACGAGCTGTACTGGACCGGCGGCCACTGGTGGGGGATCGGCCCCGGCGCGCACAGCCACGTCGGCGGCGTCCGCTGGTGGAACGTCAAGCACCCCGCGGCGTACGCCACCCGGCTGGCCGGGCAGACCAGCCCCGCCGCCGCCCGCGAGACCCTCGACGCCGAGACCCGCCGGGTCGAGCGCGTGCTCCTGGAGATCCGGCTCCGCGACGGCCTCCCGGTCCCCACCCTCGACGACGCCCACGGCCGCGCCGCCGTCGCCGACCTGGTCGCCCGTGATCTGGTCGAGCTCCACGCCGAACGGCTGATCCTCACCCGCCAGGGTCGCCTGCTGGCGGACGCGGTCGTCCGCGACCTGCTGCCCTGAGATTTTACGTTCTCGCACGTGCGGGGGCGGCCGAGCCTTAGCCTGGCCTGGACCCGTTCTCCAGGCCGAAGACGATGACCCAGCCCCTGATCAAGATCCTGCTCCTGGCTGCCCTCGCGGTGGTCGGGTACTACGCCGTCCGCGGCAGCCGCCGCGCATTACACCGCGTGGTGTGGCGTGGCCTTGTCGTCGTGACTCTCGTCGCAGCCGTGGTGAGCGTCGTCTTCCCGAACACGCTGACCTGGGTCGCCAACCAGGTCGGTGTCGGCCGCGGTGCCGACCTCCTGCTCTACCTGCTCACCGTGGCCTTCATGCTCGTCTCCGTCGTGCTGTTCCGCAGGCTGGCCGACGTCGAGCGCAAGTACGTCACCCTGGCGCGCACCCTGGCGATCCGGGAAGCCCAGGATGAGACCACGCGGGCCACGTCGTCGGAGACGTCACCTCCGTCTCGCGGTGAGGGCCCCCCGTGAGCCTTGCGGTACGGCGGGGTCTCATCGCGCTCCTGGCCGTGCTGTTCGCGGAAGCCGTCTGGATCATCACCGTCCCGCCGTTCCGTGGCAGCGACGAGATCGACCACGTGTACCGGGCCTCCGGTGTTGCGAGTGGACAGATCCATCTCTCGCAGGGGGCAGCTCACGGCCGAGGGACCCTTGTCTGGGTACCCACGGACATCGTCAAAGCGGCGCAGGAGCAGTGCGACTCGCTTGTCTACGTCGGCAGTGACAACTGTCATGCGGTACAGACCGCTGGCGGCAGATCTCTGGTCGCGACCGCGGCGGCGGGGTACGAGCCGACCTTCTACATGCTTGTCGGAACCGCTGCCAAGCCTTTCCACGGGGCTGCCGCGGACTACGCGATGCGGGCCACGACCGCCCTGTTGTGCGCCCTCCTCCTGGCGTTGGGCGTGGGGGTGATGAGCTTCGCGGGAACAGACCGTTGGGTCAACCTCGGAATTCTTGCAGCGTTGACTCCGGAAGTGCTGTTCAGTGGAGCCATTCCCTCACCCAATGGCGTGGAAATGGGGCTGGCCTTCGTCCTCTGGGCGGCGCTGCTGGTTGCAATACGTCGGGGCGAGGACCACCGGCTTCAGCGCGGAATGCTCGTGGTTGCCGGCGTGGCTGCCTTTCCGCTGACGTTCCTCCGGCTGCTCGGCCCGATGTGGATCGTTCTGATCGTGAGTGCCGTCGCCGCCGTGGCCGGCCTGGGAACCACGCGTGATCTCGTGCGCCGCCATCTTCCCGTGGTCTGCGTCGTTGCCGTCACCACCCTGGCCGGCGTCATGTGGTGGCGCGTCTGGCAGGTCATCGCCAGCCACGCCACGGCCTCCCAGTCCCAACCCGACTCCAAGAACTGGCTTCTCGCCTTCAACCTTCCGGCGTGGACCATGCAGATGGTCGGCGCATTTCCGTTCCGCGACGAGCCCGCGCCATTCTGGATCTACCCACTGTCCTTCTTCGTGATCGGGCTTCTTGTCTGGGCCGCGTGGCGACGCGGTGCCGAGCGACGAACCCGTAGGGCGGTGCTGGGCATCGCGATGGTGACCCTGCTGGTGCCTGTCGTGCTCTCCGTGCTGTACATGCCCAGCGCAGGGGCTGTCTGGCAGGGACGCTACGAGCTCCCCTTCGTGATCGGGTTCTTGCCGCTTTGCGGCCTGGTTCTGGACGACGTTGGCTTCGCCCCGGTCGAGGGATCAAGGCTCAGGGCACTCTCCTACGTCTTTCTGGTCATCCCGCAGGTGGTCTGCGTCTACCACGTGCAGCAGCTGGAGCTGGCCCGTCCCGAGTCGGCAGGCGACCCCAACTGGTGGCATCCGCCAGGAGTCGTACTTGGTGTGTTCATGCTGGTCGCGTGCGCCGTCGCCGTGCAGCTCACGCGGCAGAAGGATGGGTCGGGGCCGCTTTCGAGCGTGGACGAGTCGGCCCGCGTAGGGACGCCCAGCTAGTTCTGACCGCCCGGGCCTCCCGACGTGGGGCCCGCGTCTCCTTGACCTACTGGAAGCGGTTGCCGCTCGAGCGCCGCACGCCTCCGCACTCGCCACTTGACGAGCCGGAGCGCCCAACGGCCGGGCCACCGAGCCAACCCGTACACGCGGGCGGCCCATGGCGCCATGTAGCGCATGCGCACGCGATCGGCCTCCTCGGCCGATGCCTCCTCAGCTTGAACCGTCGTGGAGTCTGGATGCCAGCGGAACGACGCCAGCACGCGAGGGAGTGCCACCAAGCGGCCTCGTTGCCGAAGGCGAAGAAACAGATCGAGATCCATGGAATAGCTCAGTTGCTCGTCGACGCCTCCCACCGCCTGGACGTCTTCGAGGCGCATCAGCGAGCCGGGCTGCGGCACGAGATTGGGAGCAAATGTGATCGTTCGCCCAGCCATGTGTCCTGCCCGGTTGGTGAAGATCAGTGTTCCGTCGTCGTCGATGTAGTCGCACCAGCCGTACACGAGGCTCGCCCTCGGGTGAGCGTCGAGTGTGGCTGTCGTGGCCGCGAGCGAACCAGGGCTGAGCATGTCGTCGTCGCCGAGCCAAGCGACGTACTCCGTGCCCTCGAGCGCGGCCGCGAAGCCCGCGTTGAGGGCACCGGATATCCCCCGTAGCGGATCGGGGACCAACCGCCCACTGTGGTGCACGGCAACGGCCTCGATCTCAGCCGACTTCGGCGCAACCAGAACGAGGTCGACATCGGCTTCCTGGGATGCGATCGATTCCAGGCACAGGGACAGGTGTTTCATCCGCCTCCCGAGCGTCGGCACGACCATGAGCACCCGAGACATCAGCGAGCCCCAGCATTACGTGCGCTCGCCCGCTGTACTAAAACCCCATCGATTCTGGCCTTGTGGACGGAGCCCCTCTCACACATACGAGGAGCGTTCCGCGTGTCGCTGCTGAGCTCAGGGACTGGAGTCGTCGGCTTTCTGCCTGGATGGAGTAGCAGTCGCTTCAACACATTCGTCGCCGGCGTATCGGCGTGGATTGAAGAGCCTGTCATGAATTCTCGCGGGCCTTGAGCCAGTTGTCGGGTGCGCGTAGCTCCGCGACGCCGTTGGAGCTATGCACAATCGTCCAGTTCTTGCTGATCAAGGCGCGGGTCAGCGCGCTCGAGGGGCGAAGAACGGCGACGGTGCAGCCGGTGCGCCGGAGCTCTCCTTCCCACCCTGGGGCGACGCCCAGAATGTCGGTGTTGCGCTGGAGCTCCTCCAGGGTGAAGGTGTCGCCGTACCCGTGCATCAAGAGGTCGAGCTGGGGATAACGCCACATCAGGTAGCCGCCGTAGTCCCACGAGTCGAGCACCTTCGTGCCCGCCGGGAGTGACGAGAGTGCCGGGTCCACCCATGACGGCTGCGCCGGTGGTTCGTCGGCAGTCTGAGGCACCAGCACCGCAAGGATTGCTACTGCCAGCACGCTGACCGCGAACAGCAGCTGTCGCTCGCGCCGATGCGGTGCTGTCTGAGGGGCGCCGGCGGAGTGCGTCTGCGCCGCGATCAGAGGTACCAGCACCATGGCGGCAACCGGGACGGTTCGCCACGACCACACCGCACAAGCGACAACCGTCAGAAGCAGGCCGATATGCAGGTAGCTGCGTTCGGTGCGCCGGATGGACAGGACGGCTCCGACGGCCAGCAGGAATGCCAGCACCAGCCAGGAGAGGTTGGTGAAGTCCGGGGTGCCCCACTCGGAGAAGTACTGCCGTCGCGACCCGACGCCGATCACAGCGCCGTACAGCGCAGGTCCCACGGGGGTCAGCCCTGCGGCTGCCGCCGAGCCCAGCGGGACAAGGGCGGCCCGTGCAAGCTTCCGCGGAGGAAGGGCTCGATCTAGAGCGAGGCCGAAGACCGCTACCACGCCGAGCGCGATGGCGATCGGCCACATCCCGTGCACCATCGCCCAGAGCCACGTGACCGGGATGAGCCACCAGCGCACCCGCTGGTCTTCCCGGGTGCGCAGCCAGGCGGCAGCCGTGACTGCCACCATCATGAAGCTGAGCAGTTGCGGACGCATCGAGAGCTGTTCGGCCGAGACGAACATCGCCGCGGCCATCAGCCCGGTGGTGGCGAGCGGACCCGCCCATCGCCGCGCGCTGAGATAGAGCGTGGCGAGCAGTGTCACCAGGATCAACCCGTAGAGCCATGCAACGCCGGCCAGACCGAACCATCGCTCGGTCTGGGCCATGACCACTTCCGGGAGCCATTGGGTGGGCAGCCACGACGCCGTGGCGAAACTGCTCACGGAACCGGGGTCGCGCAGAGACCAGCGGTCGAGGAACTCCTCGCCGAACCTCAGGTGGAAATACGTGTCTGAATTGGCCAGCGGCGCCGCAGCGAAGCGTGCAACGACGAGCAGGAGGGCGACGTAGATGCCGGCGCCCACCAGTTCGCGCCAGGGGAGAAGCCGCTGGGATCGACTGTTGTCAGAACCCGGTGACTCGTCGTGGACGACCGCAGGCGGTTGCGGCGACGCGCCGTCCACGACTGACATGAACCGGGGACTCCTCCAGGTGGCAGTGACCCTAGCAACGGTAAAGGGAAGTTGGACGTCGAAGGGTCGAAACGCGGCAAACGAAGACTTGAGATCCCCGCCCCTCGAGCCTCCTCGGGGCACGTTGTGTGGCATCCACCGTACGGAGTCGCGTCAAACGGTCGTGGACCCGGAGCAGGTGGTCAGGTGGACCCTAGACTTCCGTCGCTGACCCCTGCGGCCGTGCAGGGGCACCAGTCAGCGACGGGGAGTAACGGTGAACCAGAGTCCTGGCGCCACGGCGGCCGCCTCCCGAACCAAAGTCGTGCTGCCGATGCTCACGCTGGTCCCGGGCGGTATGGGCGGCAGTGAGACGTACGCCCGGGCTCTGATCCGCGAGCTCTCCAAGGAACCCGACCTCGACGTCGTCGCGCTGGTTCCGGCTATGGCGGAGGGGTTGTTCGACGGGGTGCGTGAGGTCGTCCTGCCGCAACTACGCAGCGCTGGCTCGACCGCCGACCGACTTCGAACCGTCTTGCGGACCTCGAGCCCGTGGTTCGCCGGACGGCGCGAGCTGGTCGGAGCGGCGGTCGTGCACTTCCCATTGACGGTGCCTGTCCCTTTGCGCAGGCAAGGTATCCCAATGGTCCAGACGCTTCACGACGTCCAGCACCACGACCTTCCCGACCTCTTCTCCAGGCCGGAGCGCGCATATCGTGTCGTCACCTACGACCTGCCAGCCCGACGGGCCGACACGGTGATCACGGTCAGTGAGTTCTGCAAGGAACGCATCGTCGCGCAGCTCGGGCTCGACCCAGATCGGATCGTTGTAGCACCGCTCGGTGTCGACCACGATGCCCATTCTCCGTACGACGGTCGGCGGCAGTCGTTCGTGCTCTACCCGGCCGGAGCCTGGCGGCACAAGAACCATGGACGGCTCATCGCGGCGATGGCGCTGCTCCGAGAACAGGGCAGCGACCTTCGGCTGGTGCTCACCGGCGGACGTGGTGACGACCTCGGTCAGCTGCCAGAGTGGGCCGAGCACCGGGGGATGGTGCCTGATGTCGAGCTCCGTGAGTTGTACCGCAGCGCTTCATGCTTGGCCTTCCCCAGCCTGTACGAAGGGTTTGGTCTTCCGCCATTAGAAGCGATGGCCTCGGGCTGTCCCGTGGCGGCCGCCGACAGTGGTTCGCTTCCTGAGGTCTGTGGCGATGCCGCTGTTATGTTCGATCCTCGCGCAGTGCCCGCCATCGCGGCCGCGATTCGCCAGGCGATCTCTTCGCGGGACCGGCTCGTGCCTTTGGGCCTGCGACGCGTCGCCAGGTTCAGCTGGCAAGCCTGCGCGGAAGCCCACGTGGAGGTTTACCGGCGTCTCGCCAACCGTTGAGGTGACGTTCGGTCCGGACACGCGCGGCACTCGGCCCGTGCGTCTACCGCTCGCCTGTGACATCAGCCTTCGCGAAGTCCGTGATGGCCAGGGCCCGGATAGTTAGGCTTCGGACGAGGTGAGGAGAGAGTCGTAATGCCGGAGCATGAGCCCGCAGGCGCCCGGGCGCGGCAACGTGATCGCGCTGTACTGGGCACCTTGATAACGGGCGTGGCGTACCAAGCCACCTTCGTCATCTCGACACTCGTGTCCCTACCGTTCATCACGCGGGCACTCTCGCCCGAGGCATTCGGTGTCCTCGCAGCTCTCACGGCAGCGCCGGTGATCCTCGCCTTCACCGACTTGGGTATCGGCTCGGCTTTGGTGTCCAGGCTGGCGAGCGCCAGAGCCCGCGGCGACGACGAGGCTGCGCGCGTGGCCGTCGGAACGGCCCTCGCTGCGGCTTCAATCGCAGGCGTTCTGATCGCGTCCGTTGGGATTGTGGCCGCGTTGATCCTGCCGTGGGGGTCGATCCTCGGGGCGGGCGACCTCTCGAGCGGCGAGGTCGACTCTGCCGTGCTGGCCGCCGCACTGGTCACTGGGGTCTCGGTCCCCGGTGCCCTGGGGCAACGCATCCTGTATGGCATCCATCGCGGAGGCAGAGCCAACCGTTGGATGGGCGGCGGAATCGTCCTGTCGGCCTCGCTCGGGATGGTCTGCTCGTTCACCACAGCGCCTCTTGCGGTGTTCGTATTGGCGATGTTGGGCGCCCCCGCGTTGGTTGGCTTGCTCTGTCTCGCGTGGACTCTTCGCCGTGACCCCCGGCTTCGCCCGGTCTGGTCTTCGGTGTCTCGGGCCGAGTTCCGGACGCTCCGAGGCGCGAGCGTCTGGTTCTTTCTGATCGACCTCGCCGCGGCCATCGGCTATCAGACCGATGTCCTCGTCATCGCAGGTGTCCTGGGTGCGCGCGACGCCGGGATATACAGCGTGTGCATGAGGGTCTTCGGATTGGTCACGGCCAGCATCTCACCGGCTCTGATCCAGCTGTGGCCCGCCTTCGCGGACGCCTACATGCGCGGCGACGCTAGTTGGATCAGATCGCGCCTTCGCGGGACAATCCTGCTGGGTGGAGTCATCGGGGCGGTGGCGTCAATGGTGCTCGTCCTCGTCGGGCGGCCCCTGATCTCGACATGGTTGACGTCCGACTTAGTGCCGCCGAGGCCGTTGATGATTTGCTGCGGGTTGTGGACCGTGTATCAGTTGTTGAGCGCCCCGTTCTTCCTTCTCATGAACGCCACGAATCGGGTCCGCGTGCACGCTCAACTCTCGGTCGGTGTCGTCGTCTTGAATCTTCCTCTGTCGGTGTGGCTCGCCGTCGAGCTGGGTCTGCCCGGCCCCGTGCTCGGTAGCCTGTTCGCGACGATGCTGGTCACGGCGGTTCCGGGTCTCATCGTGACTCGGCGCCTCTTCCGGGAGCCGATGTTCGTCGGAGCCGCCACGGCGCAGTCGACGATGGCGACCAAAGCCCCGAGTAGCCCCTGACGCCGGCAGTCGCCTCTCTGGTGGCAGTTGCTGTCCTTGAGACAATCCAATGAGCGGACTGCATGATGGATCGGTGCACTCGCAACCTGGAGAAACCTGTGCCCGATCACGTCACCGAGTCTCAGTCACGATCCCGGTCTACAACGGTGCGGAGACCATCCGGGAAACGATCGAATCCGTACAACGGCAGACGCTGGAGGCGGACGAGATACTCGTCTTCGACAACGCCTCCACAGATGGCAGTGCGCGGATCGCCGGTGAGTTCTTGCCAAGCGAGGCGGTCATCGTCGCTGCGACGAACGAGGGTGCGGTCGAGAATTTCAACCGCTGCGCCCGTGAGGCAACCGGGGACTACTTCATGTGGCTGGCCGCCGACGACCGAATCAGGCCAGGGTTCATCGATACCTGTGTGCGCGAGCTCGAAGCGAACCCTGACGCTGCCGCTTGCCTGACAGGAATCCAATTCACCGATTCTGCGGGGTCACCGACACGTGTCCAGACCGATGAGCCGCTAGCGTCTCCTGACGCTCGGACACGGCTGCGTTCCTTGCTGCGGCGCCGACGCTGGACCGAGACCTACTGCATGTATCGCCGCGATCGTCTGTTGCAGTCGCCGATGTTCACCCCCGAGTATGGCGCCGACGTTCTGTTAACTTGGTGGTTCCTCCTTCGTGGTCCTCTCGCTGTTTGCACCGACGTGCTCTTCGAATATCGGGAGTACCCACTGAAGTCGGTCGCAGAGACCGTCGCCGCCACTAGTGCAGCGCTGGGTCCAGACGACAGCCTCACGCACTGGCGAAAGCGCCGTATGTGGACACGGCTCCGCGAGATGACCTACGCATCGGACGTTGACCCTCTAGTGGGAAAGGCAGCGCGACGAGAGCTTCTGCTGCTGAGCACATGGCCGGGCAGCGTGTTCTTCATTCTCGAGGACGTCCTCGAGCGGTGGCCGTTCATCGACCGTGCCCTCCGGGGATTGTGGGTCCGGCTCGGCAGCCCGGGGCAGATCGCGCCCACGACGTAGTCGCCCCTGGCCCACCCTCGACAAGTTCTACGAGTCAATCAGAAATTCCATCACCCGTGTTTACGCGCACCTCACCGAACCCATCCACCCCTATTCGGTGGTGTGACCAATAGGTACCGATCCCGGCTGCCCCGGGCTGCCGCTCGAGTGGCGACGCAAGGCAGCCGGCTGACAAGGCGCGCGTAGGGCGCGCATGATGTGCGGTGGACACCGGATGCCGGCGCGCGTCACCAACGATTCGGAAGGTCTCGGATGCCCAGGAACTCAGACGGTGCATGGGAAAAGTTCGGCAGCACGGATCCGTACTTCGGAGTGCTTACCGATGATCGATTCCGAGGCGGTGCTCTCGACAACGCGGCCATGGCGGAGTTCTTCGCCACCGGCGAGGAACACGTAACCGCGGTCCTCGACGTCGTGCGCCGCACCATCGACTCTGCCTTTGAGCCGACCCGAGCGCTCGACTTCGGGTGCGGAACGGGCCGACTGGCCATTCCCCTCGCGGCCCGGTGTCACAGAGTTGTCGGTGTCGACATCTCAGAATCGATGTTGGCTGAGGCACGAAGGAATGCGCAGTCTCGGGGTTTCACGAATATCGATTTCGTCAAGTCTGACAACGAGCTTACCGCAATCACCGGCACCTTCGACTTCGTGCACTCGTTCATCGTGTTTCAGCACATGCCTGTACGTGCTGGGATGAGCGTCCTTCGGGCAATGCTCCGGCTCCTCGAGCCGGGTGGGGTTGGCGCTCTGCATTTCAGCTATGCGCGCGAGGCAAGTCGTCTTCGTCGGTTGGCATACCGGACTATTACCATCGCGCCGGCCCTCCACGTCGTAGTCAACCTCATCCAGCGGAGACCGTTACGAGCTCCGATGATGCAGATGAACGACTATGACCTGTCCAAGGTCATGGGAGTTCTCCAGCGTGCCGGATGCACAGAGATCCACGCGGAACTGACAGACCACTTCGGGCACCTCGGCGCGCTCATCTACTTCATTCGGCCCGTGACCCACCCCTAGGAAACGCCCGAGACTCGGCGCCGGCACTCCAATGCCGCAGAGATAGTCGACCGCCTGTCACGCGAGCGAAAAAGGCTTGCGCGAGCCCTGAAGACAGGCAAACGTCTCCAGCTTAGAGAGCGTTAGGTAATCGGTTCTCAGCCGCACACCTCACCGGGATCCTGGGCTCACGTGGGATGAGCGAGAAATGTGGAGGCTGCTAGACCTCGACGGGGCATCGAGTGGACGGTGTTACCTAATTCGCCGGTCGATGAGATAGATCATCTCATCACAGACTCGCTGAACGTCGGCTTGCGTCAGGGCGAGGGCCGACGGCAGGTTGATGCCCCACGGGCTGACGCGGTAAGCCACCTGATTCCTGTCCCGTGCCCGCGCCGCCTCAGAGGTTTCGCGATAGGCAGGAAGGGAGCTGAGCGGGCGGAAGATTGGACGCGAGTCGATATTCGCCCTGGACAGCTCGGCCTGGAGTCGGTCCTTGTCCCAGCCTGTCTCGGGAGAGACGTGTGCGCTTGTCATCCACCAGACCACACCGGCATTGTCGCTGGAATAGATCGAGACGTCATCGCGTTCCGCGAGCCCGTCCTTGTACCACCGGTGGATGCGCCGCTTGCCCTCAAGGAGCTCGTCGACACGCTCGAGTTGCGCGGCTCCCAGAGCGGCTTGCAGCCCACTCATCTTGTACTTGAACGCCACCTCGAAATTGTTGAACGCGCGGTCTCCGGGGCGGCGCCCATGATCACGTAAGACGTTTACGCGACGGAATAGATCTGGGTCGTCCGTGAGAAGCATCCCACCCTCACCCGTGGTCAGCGTTTTGGACCCGTGGAAACTGAAGACGCTCACTCGACCGAAACTTCCCGCCCGCCGGCCGGCGATCTCGGAGCCCAAAGCTTCCGCGGCGTCCTCGATGAGCGTGATGCCGGACTCGTCGGCGAAGGCCGCGAGCGCCTCCATGTCAGGCATGGCGCCGTACAGGTCCACGGCGATCACTGCCTTCGTTCGAGGTGTCACACAAGCAGCCACCGTGTCTATCGTCAGGCACAAAGACGTGGGGTCCACGTCGGCAAACACGGGTTGGGCGCCGACGTAGCTGATCGGTGCCGACGTGGCTATCCATGTCAGGTCGGGGACGATGACCTCGTCGCCTGGTCCGATTCCCAACGCCGCGAGTGCGAGGTGCAGGCCTGCCGTGCAGGACGGCAGGCACCCAGCGTGGGCACGGCCGATGTAGCGGGCGAACGCTGTCTCGAAGTCGTCGATGGGGCGGTTCGCGTCGTCGTACCAGGCGTGGGTAACGGCATCGAGCACGCGCTTGGCCTCAAGCTCGGTGATGGAGGGGCCGGCGACGGGAATGCGGCTGTTCTCAGTCACGGATGCACCTGAGGTATCCGCCTGGGGCGGTTGTGATCGCGATTCGAGATTCGAGCTCGGAGTCCACCTCGAACCGATCGTTTTCGGCGAGAAATGCCTCGACGGCCGACCCTGGACTGTTGCCGGGCCCCCACGGCCGGTCCGGGTATGTGTGGCCTGGAAGGACCTCGACCACGGTATCCAGAACGACGACGTAACTGCCGGCCCCGACCAGTCCCGAGTAGGCCCGCAGCTCCTGCAGCACGTGGGCGTGGGTGTGGTTGGAGTCGAGGATGAGAAGCAGCGGCGAGCGACCGCCGACCATCTCGTGGATCTGTTTCACGGTCTCGGGCGAGATCGACGAACCTTCGACGAGGTCGATCCGTGAGCGCATCGGGTGCTCGTCGAGGGCGATGCGGTTGTCTGACCGAATGTCGATGTCGATCCCGATCACGCGCCCCTCGCCGCCCAGCAGGTGGAGCATCGAGGCGCTGAAAACAAGGGACCCTCCATGTGCGATGCCAGTCTCTAGGACCACCTGGGGGCGGATGCGCCAGATCAGCTCCTGCAACGCCACAATGTCCTGGGGGTATTGGATGATCGGGCGGCCCATCCACGTGAAGTTGTAGGAGTATCTCTCCGGAAGGCTCGCCTCCAACCACTGGGCTGACAGAGCCCGGAAGTCCTCCATGCTCATGTTGGGTGTCCTATCTGTCGGGCCGGGTTGCCGACCATGGTGGCGTAGTCGGGGACGTCGTCGCGGATCACTGCGCCGGCGCCGATCACAGCGCCCGTCCCGATCCGGACCCGCGGTAACACGGCCGCGCCAATGCCGATGAAAGCCAGGTCACCGACGTTGACCAGGCCGGCGACGTGGGCGCCTGGGCCGATATGAACACCGTCGCCGATGACACACTCGTGATCCACAGTGGCGGCGGTGTTGAGGATCGTC
Source organism: Nocardioides sp. (assembly GCF_036503465.1). GTDB lineage: Bacteria > Actinomycetota > Actinomycetes > Propionibacteriales > Nocardioidaceae > Nocardioides. The sequence continues at coordinate 7,469 of NZ_DASXWU010000008.1, read as the reverse complement.
TGCGCGCCGATCGAGGCACCTTCGCACAGGGCCGCGAGCGCCAGAATCTGAGCACCAGGCCCGCACGAGGCGCCCGTGGCCACGAACGCGCGCTCGTGCACTACCGATATGGGCGAAAGCCCCGATTCGGTAAGCCGCTGGTGCAGGTCCAAACGGTCCGAACCTCGCACACCACCGATGGCGATGACGAATCCGAGATCGCAGTCTCCACTGCTCTGATCTGCCGCTGCCCACTGCTCGAAGGCATCCGCGCCGGTGTACAGAGGTACGTCGGAGAACGGGGGCTCGACTTTCGCCCGGTCGAACACGGCCACCACCGGCGGTCCGTTGTCTCCGAGCGCCTCTCGCACGACGCGTGCATGCCCGGAGGCGCCCCAGATCACCACGCGCTTCACCTGGTTCATCCGACGTCGCTCCACGGGGGTGCAGCAGCGTCGGTTTCGGACACGATCGCGTCGCCCAGGGGCCAGGGAATGGCCAAGGACTTGTCGCGCCAGTGGATGGTCCGACTGCTGCTCGGCTCATGGGCGCCCGAGATGAGGTAGGTGACGCCGGAATGACCCGACGTCGTCTGGTAGCCATGAGCCACCCCTGGCGGCACGTGGACCACCTCAGGTTTCTCGGCCGAGAGCTCGAGAGAAACCCACCGACCGAACGTCGGTGCGGAGGGACGAACATCGACGAGAACGTCGTAGAGCGAGCCGCTGTGGCACCACAGCACTTTGGTCTCCTCATGCGGCTGCCGCTGATAATGCAGCCCGCGCACCGTGCCGGCCCGGACGTTGTGCGCGCTCGCTAGGTAGCTATTTCGGACGTCGAAGTCCACTGCCGACAGGTCCTGCAGTGAGCAAAGCCGTCGGAAGTCTCCGCGCGTGTCCTCGATACGCACGCCCTCGATGACGAAGGCGCCGTCCAGGCCGACCTGACGAACTTTCATCGTCGACCCAGCCACGGCGCCGCGGCGTTGGCACTCCAGATCTCGTTGAGCTCATCTCGGTCGCGAGCGGTGTCCATCGCCCGCCAGAACCCGGTGTGCTGGTACGCAGCCAGCTGGCCCTGGTCGGCGAGCAGGCGCAGAGGCTGCTGCTCGAACCCGTCGTGGTCGCCCTCGATGAGATCGAGCACCTCCGGCTCGATGACGAAGTATCCACCGTTGATCCAGGTGTCTGGATCTTCTGGTTTCTCCTCGAAGCCCACCACGTTGCCTTCCCGAACGGCTAGCGCCCCCCACCGCGGGATCGGGTGTACCGCGGTTACGGTGGCCAGCGCGTGCTTCGCCTCGTGGTGACCGATCAGCGCGTCGATCGGCACGTCGGAAACTCCGTCACCGTAGGTGAGGAGAAAGCGCTCACCGAGGAGATGCGCCAGCCGCTTGATGCGCCCCCCGGTCATGGTGTGCTGGCCGGTGTCGACGAGCGTGACCCGCCAACTCTCGTGTGGCTGTGTGAGTGACTCCACCGTGCCCTGGGTGAGGTCGACGTGCAGGTCCGACTCGCGCGTCCGGTACGTCGCGAAATAGTCCTTGAGCACGTCTCCCTTGTAGCCGCACGCCACGACGAAGTCGTCGTAGCCGTAGGACGCGTAGTGGCTCATGATGTGCCAGATGATCGGGCGGCCACCGATGCCGACCATGGGCTTCGGGATCGCGTGGGTCTCTTCCGACAGACGCGTGCCGCGTCCCCCGGCCAGGATGACTACCTTCACGTGCTCTCCCTGGTGCAGCAACTGTGTCTCGGGGTGGTCCCACGAGGCTAACGTGGCCAGATCCGAGAAGTAGTGATCACCGCAACCGAGTCATCTCCGGGATCGCCACCCATACGCACGCGTCCCCGGCCTGGTCCGCGACAAGCGGAACGATCTCTGCTGCGAGGTTCCATGGCAGGACCAGCACGTGATCGGGTTGTTCGTCAGCCAGATGGTGTGGGGCGTGGACCGGAACGCCTGAACCCGGCAGGAAGCGGCCCTGCTTCTCAATGCTGCCGTCGACGACGTAGGCCAAGTCGGTGCAGGTAGCGCCGGCGGCGTTCAACAGCGTGTTGCCCTTGGCAGCTGCGCCATAGCCGGCCACCATCGCTCGGGCCGTGGTTTGTTCGTCTAGCCACTGGCGAAGTCCATCGATCGCCGCGTGGCTGGCCTCTGCGAACTCTGCCCAGACCCGCTCTTCGAGGAGTCCCGCAGCGAGCTCTGCTTCGATCGTCGCTTCGACCGATGGTTCGGGAGCGACCCCGACGTCGCGCCGCATCCAGTAGCGATTCGATCCCCCGTGGGTCTCGAGCTCTTGCACCCGAAAGAGCTGTAGACCGTGCTGCCTCGCCACGGTGCGGACGGCGAGTGCCGTGAGATATGAGAAGTGCTCGTGGTAGATCGTGTCGAACTGTCGCTCAAGCAGGAGCTTCACAAGCGACGGGTTCTCGACGGTGATCACGCTCGAGTCATCGATCAACGCGGCGATCCCACCAACGAAGTCCTCGAGATCGGGCACGTGTGCCATCACGTTGTTGGCAACCACCAATCGGGGGTGCCCGTGTCCGGCGACAATCCGCCGGGCGGCGGAAACTCCGAAAAACTCGTTGAGAGTGGGGATGCCGGCCTGTACCGCCATGGCAGCCACATTTCGTGCAGGTTCGACACCAAGGATCCGCACGCCTTCGTCCCGAAAGGAGGAGAGGAGGTACCCGTCGTTGCTTGCGATCTCAAGAACCAGGTGGTCACCGGTGAGGTTCAGTTCGCCGATCAGTGCTTCCGCGTAACGCCGTGCGTGCTGGACCCAGCTGACGCTCGTGGAGGAGAGGTACGGGTAGTTGTCGCCGAAAATACGATCGGCAAGTACGACTTCACCGACCTGGCCCAGCCCGCACGACCTGCAGATGCGGAGATGTAGGGGAAATCTCTCCAGATCCTGATCCGAGCGCACGCCCATCTCATTGGACAGCGGCTGCTCGCCGAGGTCGAGCACGGAGGCCAGCGTCGTGCCTCTACAACCCCGACACACAGTGGTGCCACGCTCTCCAAGCAAGGCGTGGATCATTGGTCTTTCCGGCTCACGCGAGCGACCCCTCGCGGCCGACCCACTCCAGACACCGCCAACGCTCCTTCTTCATGTCATCCGAAGCCTAGGGTCGAGGCACGTCGACAGGTTGCATTTTTCGCCGGTGGCGAGTGTGCCTCACAGCCTGGAGGCGTAGTCCGCGAACTGGTCACGAATCATTTCACGGGGATGCTTCCCACCGGCGGTCGCGACGTACCATTCGAGAGTCTTGGAGATTGCAGTTCGCCAGTCCCAGACGCCGCCCCAGCCCAGAGCCCTCCGAGCCAAGGTCGGGTCCAGGGTGAGGTCTTCGGTCTCCGTCACCACAGACGCTGGTTGCACGTCCCACCTGACCGGTGAGGTTCCGGTGAGCCGCTCCCACTCCTCCGCTGCGAACTCGACAAGGGCCAACACCGATACACGCTGTGAGGCACCGGGTCCGAAGTTGAGAGACCTCGGCAGTTGGCGCTCGCTGGCCAGTGCTTCGGCGTACGCCAAGTAACCCTCGAGTGGTTCGATCACGTGTTGCCAGGGTCGGATCGCGGTGGGTCGCCTCAGAGTCAACACGGCACCGCTGCTCCAGGCCCGCACGGCATCTGGTACGAGTCGGTGAGCGGCCCAGTCGCCGCCGCCGATCACGTTACCGGCGCGGGCAGTCACGACTGGGACCTCTAAGCCGGGCCACGACAGCGTTACGAATTCGGCGCACGCCTTGCTCGCGGAGTACGGGTCCTTGCCGCCCAAGAAGTGGTCTTCAACGTATGGCGGTGCCTGACGCACGTCGTAGACCTTGTCGGTCGTCACGATGACTGCCGAGCGGAGTTCCGGTAGCTGACTCACCAGATGCAGCACCTGCACGGTGCCGAGCACGTTGGTGCGGAAAGTCAGGGCCGGATCTTGATAGCCCACTGTGACCAGTGACTGGGCAGCGAGATGGAAGACCACTTCCGGAGAGAAGTCTCGGGCTGGGGAGGTCCAGTCCCGTGCTGCGATGTCGCCGCGTGTCTCGGAGACACCCTCGAGACTGAGCTGTTCCCATAAGTCGGTGCGGCCCTCGGAGTCTGGAAGCGAAACCCCATGCACTGCGGCGCCGAGCTCACAGAGTCTCGTGGTGAGCCAGGATCCCTTGAACCCCGTGTGGCCAGTTACGAGGACGCGCCTGCCCGACCAAAACGTTTGATCTGGGGTCATCTCAACCTCCTCAGTGGGAGCCGGCGCGGGGCGGGACGGAATCAGTTGCTCGACGTTGCGGGCACGCCCGCGTGCGCGCACGTCGGTGCAGAGCCTGCGATCAATCGACCCCGACCGCGAACGCTGCTTCGAGATCGTGTTTGGAGTAGGCCCGGAAGGCGATGTGGGTCTCGGTGGACGTCACTCCCGGCACCTTGTTCAGGCGATCGGCGACCACGTCGGCCACGTCATCGTGGTTGCGAACACGCACCAGCGCGATGAGGTCGATCTGGCCGGTCACGGAGTAGACCTCGCTGACGCCGTCGAGGTCCGCGATCGCCTCGGCCACCTCGGGGATCTGCGCGACGTCGGCCTTCACGAACACGATGGCGGTGATCATGACCCGACTGTAGTGGCCACTACCGGGCGGGCCGGCTGGCGACCGGCAGGTCACGACGCTCGTCGAAGGGCACCAGATCGAGTCGCGAGTGGTTGACCTCGTCGTGCAACGCGAGGTGGCGGGTGGCGCCGCCGACGGGACAGGACCACTCGCCGTCGACCTCGATCAGTCGTAGCCCCGGGGCCTCGAGCCAGCGCAGGATCTTCTCGGTCTCCTCCGCAGTGGCCGCGGGGGCTGGGCCAGGACCGCCGCGCACGGTCTCGCCGCTGGCAACCAGGTCGGCGACGAATCGGTGGGCATCCGCACCCGGCGGGATGACTCCGGCCGCGGCCAGACGGCCGTGCCGGACGACATGGACCGCCCACTGTCCGCGCGGCGCTGAACCTGTTGAACGGTCGTCCTCGCGTCGGGCTGCGACCAGGTGCGGGATGCGGGTGAGCGCCGTCAGTCGCTGGGTTCGCGAGGCAGCCCTCACGAACGCCGCCAGCCGGTCGCGATGCACTCCGGCTTCCTCGAACCGCTCGTCCTCGGCGAGCAATGCCATTCGGCGGGTGATCAGCTCGACCACGTCGTCGGGGCGACGCAGCAGGTTGTCGCGGAGCTGCCGCACGACGGCGGCGTACGTCGTCTGGTCGACGCTGCCGTCGCAGGGGGAGAGGCAGCGACTCATCTCGGCCAGCACACACGGCGACCCCGATGGGTCGCGCCCGATGCGCTGGGAGCACTGGCGCACCGGAAAGGTGTCGTGCAAGGCCGCCAGGCACTTCTCCGCGGCCTTCTTGCTGGCGAAGGGGCCGACGTAGTCGGCGCCGTCGTCGGCGACCCGCCGCACGAGCGACAGCCGGGGCCACGGCTCGCGGGTGAGCTTGAGGTAGTGGACCTTCTCCGGAAAGCGCGAGCGCCGGTTGTACTTCGGCTTGTGCTCGGCGATCAGCCGGAGCTCGCGCACCTCGGCCTCGAGCGGTGTTGCGCACTCGATGCCCGACACGGATTCCGCAATGGCCACCATCTCTCCCATGCGGGATCGAGTCTCGGACGCGGTGAAGTAGGAGCGGACGCGCGTGCGCAGGTCGCGCGAGGTGCCGACGTAGAGGACCCGCGATTGCTCGTCGCGGAACAGGTAGACACCCGGGGCATGGGGGAGGCCCTCAGCGAGGTGGCGCTTGCGCCGTTGGGCGGTGGAGACCTTGGCGCTGAACGTCGACAGCTCCTCGATGGTGTGCACACCGAGACCGCCGAGCCGCTCCATCAGGCCGTGGAGCACGTCGACCGTCGCCCGGGCGTCGGAGAGCGCGCGGTGGTTGGGGGTGGTCGATGCGTGGAAGGCGCGCGCGAGCGACGAGAGCTTGCAGTTGGGGGCGTCGTCCCGGGTGATGACGCGCCGCGCGATCTTGGCGGTGTCGAGCACGTCGAACGCCGGCCACGAAATGCCCTGGCGCGCCGCGAACCACTGGAGGAACCCGACGTCGAACGGCGCGTTGTGGGCCACCAGAACGGATCCGGCGGCGAACTCCAGGAACGCCGGCAAGACGGACTCGATCGGTGGAGCCACGCTGACCATCGAGTTGGTGATCCCGGTCAGCACCGCGATGAAGGGTGGGATCTGGGTGTGGGGGTTGACCAGCGTCTGGAACTCCCCGAGCACCTCGCCGCCCCGGACCTTCACCGCGCCGATCTCGGTGATCATCGATCCGCCCTCGGCCGACCCACCGGTGGTCTCGAGGTCGACCACGCAGAAGGTGAGATCGCGCAACGGCCGCCCGAGCTCGTCGAAGCTGCGCTGGACCTCCCACCGCCGAGCCGCGGACTCGGCCGGGGATCGACCCGCGGCCCGAGAGATGCCGGGTCCGCCGGGGAGGCGGAGCGGCGCGGTGGTCATGTCCCGGACGGTAGGACTGCGCGCCGACAGCGACGGCTCGGACACGCCGCGTGAACGGTCTCCGGGCGTCGTTGTCGGTGGTCCCTGGGAGGGTCTGCGACATGACGACGAGAATCGACTGCGACACCTGCCTGGTGCGTGGGCAGGCTTGCCATGACTGCGTGGTGACCGTGCTGCTCGGGCCGCCGCCCGAGCTGACCCTGGCCGACGACGAGTGCCGTGCCCTCGACGCCTTGGCCGCCGGCGGCCTGGTGCCGCCACTGAGGCTGGTGACACCCGTCGACCCGCCAGCCATCGAGTCGGCCTGAACACCTGTGGATGGCCCGTGACAGAAGAGGCTGATGTGACTCACGTGACAGTGACCGGAAGTCGATCACGAAAAAGTCACGACAGCCTGGTTGAAAGTTTTGCAGTGCCCCGTGGGCTGTGGTTGAGTGACCGCTCAGATGCCCGTGCCGATGGACCAGTCCGGTGTCCATGCGGGTGTCGCGCCGAGTCAACGTCGTGGCCGTTCGGGAGCCGCGGCCGAGAGCCGGGGAACCAACCCACCTGGGGTGAATCACCGTCGAGGCGCGCGCGTACGAAAGTGCGCGGGCGAGGAGCCGGTGTAGGGCCTGTCGTGCCCGAACCCGTCAGCTCACCCGGTAGGCGTACGACAGCAAGGGAGTCCTTCCGCTCGTGCTCAACGGCCGGAAAAGCCTCGTCACGTTCCTCGCCACCTCGGCCACCGCAGTCGCCACCGTCGTCGGCGTAGCGACCATCCCCAGCGGGACGGCCCAGGCGAAACCCAGCATCCAAGACGTCCAGCATCGGGTGGACCGTCTCTACCACGCGGCCGAGCAGGCCTCGGAGCGCTACAACCAGATCCGGGTGCAGCTCAAGCAGATGCGTGGTGACGTCCAGGCACTGCGCGCCGACCAGGCCCGGCAGCAGAAGCTGACCGAGAAGGCCCGGCGCCTCGTCGCCGACTCGATCGTCCGGCAGTACGAGGG
>NZ_DASXWU010000007.1:0-28834 GCF_036503465.1 Nocardioides sp. | reverse complement strand
CGGGGACCGCGAGATCACCGTCGCCGCCGACACCTTCGCCGACTTCGTCGACGGACTCGCCGAGGCCCTGGACGACCACCAGGCGACCGGCGAGGACTGGGCAGCACGCCACCACTTCTCCCGGTTCCACTTCGACCGGATGATCAAGTCGGTCGGCGGCGAGCCCCCGCAGGCGCTGCGCCGCCGCATCCTGCTCGAGCGCGCGGCGTACCGGATGATCACGACGAAGGTGCCGCTCCTCGACATCGCCGTGGAGGCCGGCTACTCCTCGCACGAGGCGTTCACCCGTGCGTTCACCAAGGCGTACGACGAGTCGCCGCGGGAATGGCGCAAGAAGCCCGGCCACATCCAGATCGGCGAGGCGAACGGCGTGCACTTCGTGCCGCCCGCGAGCATCCGGCTCCCCTCGCGCGACGTCGTCCGCGGCCCCGACCTCCTGGAGAAGATGGTCGAGCACCACGTCTGGCTGACCGGTGAGCTGATCCGTGTCTCGGGCAACCTCACCGACGCCGAGCTCGATGCGCCGTTGATCGTCGAGGACGAGCCGGACGAGTCGCAGACGATCCGTTCCATCCTGAGCCGGCTGGTCGGACAGATGGGGATGTGGAACGCCGCGATGGCGACCCGGGACTACGACTGGAGCGTCGAGGACCACGAGTCCCTGACCTCCATGCGCCGGCGGCTGGGGATCGAGGGCCCGCGTTACCTCGCCCACGTGCGCGAGGTGTGCGACCAGGGCCGGCTCGAGGACACGTTCGTCGACGCGGTGTGCGCCCGGGCCGAGGTGTTCACCTACGGCGGGATGATCGCGCACGTGGTGACGTTCGCGGCGTACCGCCGGACCGTGGTCGTGCTGGCGCTCAGCCGCCACGGTCACGACGAGCTCGGCTGGGGCGACCCGATGAGGTGGGTCGCGGACCGGGCGTGACGGTACGCCGTTCCGGCGGCGGGCGAGAATGTCCGCGTGGAGATCGCGTTCGAGCTGGTCGCGCTGGCGATCGTGGTGCTCGCCGGGACCGCGCTGGCCGACCGCGTGCGCTTCCCCGCACCGCTCGGACTGATCGTCATCGGGGTCGTCGCGTCGTACCTCCCCGGCGTGCCGACCGTCCACCTCAGCTCGGACATCGTGCTGCTCGGGCTGCTGCCGCCGCTCCTGTACGCCGCCGCCATCCAGACCTCGCTGGTCGACTTCAACGCCAACCGACGCTCGATCCTGCTGCTCAGCGTCGGCCTGGTCGTGTTCACGACCCTCGGCATCGGCGTCCTGGTCCACGTCCTCCTGCCCGGCATCGACTGGTGGCTGGCGCTCGCCATCGGCGCCGTCGTCGCGCCGCCCGACGCCGTCGCGGCGACCACGATCGGGCGCCGGATCGGCCTGCCCCGACGGATCGTCACGATCCTGGAGGGCGAGTCGCTGCTCAACGACGCGACCGCCCTGGTCGCGTTGCGCACGGCGATCGCGGCGGGCGCTGGCGGGGTCGAGCTGTGGCGCGTGGGCACGGACTTCCTGGTCGCGTCGATCGGCGGCGCCGCGATCGGCTTCGTGGTGTTCGTGGTCGTCGCCCGGCTCCGGCATCACGTGACCGATCCGATCCTCGACACCGCGATCTCGTTCGTGGTGCCCTACGCGACGTACATCATCTCCGAGGAGGCGCACTCCTCGGGCGTCGTCAGCGTCGTGGCCACCGGACTGCTGCTGGGACACAAGGCACCGATCGTCCAGACTGCCCAGTCGCGCATCGCCGAGCGGATGAACTGGCGCACCATCGCCTACGTCCTGGAGAACACGGTCTTCCTTCTGATCGGACTGCAGGCGCAGTGGATCCTCCAGGACGTCCACGACGGTGGGGTCTCGGCCGGTCGGGTCGTCGCCGTCTGCGGGCTCACGCTGCTCGCGGCGATCGTGCTGCGGGTCGTGTGGGTGTTCTTCGCGCGCTACCTCCTCGTCCGCCCGGGGCCCGACCCGACCACCGGCCACATCCCGCCGGCGTCGTTCACGTTCCTGCTGGGCTGGGCCGGGATGCGTGGCGTGGTGACCCTCGCCGCGGCGTTCGTCATCCCGGCCGACGCGCCCCACCGCGAGGTGCTGCTGCTCGTCGCGTTCACCGTCGTGGCGGGCACGCTGTTCATCCAGGGGCTCTCGCTGCCCTGGCTGGCCGTGCGGATGCGCGTCCCGGCCCCGGACCCGCTCGAGGATGCGCTGGCCCGGGCGACCGTGCTGCAGCAGGCGTCCAAGGCGGGGTTCAAGAAGCTCAAGGAGCTGGAGTACGACGACCGGCACGGCGTGTTCGCGCTCCTCAAGCAACGCATCGAGCAGCGCAACTTCGCGGCCTGGGAGCGCCTCGGCACCGTCGCCGACCAGGAGGCGCCCAGCGAGCTCTACACCCGGGTGCGGCTGGAGATGCTCGCCGCCGAGCGGGAGCGCGTTCTCGCCATCCGGAAGTCCGGCACCGTCGCCAGCGAGGTGGTCAGCGACGTGCTCGGCATGCTGGACGTCGAGGAGTCGATGCTCGACATCAGCCGGGACGAGCGCGAGGAGATCCGGTTCACGGCGGCCCAGCGGCGTACCGGGGACACCTGCGTGGACCTCGACGCCTACCCGGCCGTGCACACGTTGGACGACCCCGAGTGCCTGGACTGCCTGCGCGAAGGTACGGTGTGGGTCGCCCTGCGCCAGTGCCTCGAGTGCGGGCACATCGGCTGCTGCGACTCCTCCCCGCGCCGCCACGCCACCGCGCACTTCCACGAGTACCAGCACCCGGTGATCGAGTCCGCCGAGCCCGGCGAGGACTGGCGCTGGTGCTTCCTGCACCACGCCACGGCGTGACGTGTCGGTGGCGACCTAGTCTGGCCGGGTGCGGATCACCAAGTTCGGCCACTCCTGCGTCCGGCTCGAGCACGACGGGAAGGTGGTGGTCCTCGACCCCGGGATGTTCACCGACCCGGAAGCGGTGGACGGCGCCGATGCGGTGGTGATCACCCACGAGCACCCCGACCACTACCAACCCGACCACCTCGCCCGCGCGGACGCACCGGTGTTCACGATCGCTGCCGTCGCCGCCAGGATCCGTGAGGACTCCCCGGCCGTGAGCGAGCGCGTCACCATCGTGTCGCCAGGAGAGAGCTTCGACCCCGGCATCCCCGCCGAGTCGGTGGGCGAGCTGCACGCCGTGATCCACCCCGACCTGCCGCGGTTCTACAACTCCGGCTACCTCTTCGACCTCGGGGGTACGACGGTCTACCACCCCGGCGACTCGCTCACCCTCCCGCTGCAGCAGGTCGACGTGCTCTGCGTGCCGGTGTGTGCGCCCTGGATGCGTGCCGCAGACGGTGTCGACTTCGCCCGCGCCGTCGGCGCCCCGCGCAACCTGGCGATCCACGACCGGGTCTACTCCGAGGCGGGGCTCGCGATCGTCGACGGCCACTTCGGGCTGCTGCTGCCCGAGAGTTCGACGTACCACCGCATCGCTGACGGCACCGACCTCGAGTGAGCGCGGAAGGTCAGCGGACCAGCAGGCAGAAGGGGTGCCCCGACGGGTCGGCCAGCACGTAGAGCTGCTCGTCCTCGTCGTCGGTGCGGTCGAGCAGGATCCGCGCACCGAGCGCGAGGGCCCGGTCGCGATGCCGGGCTAGCTCCGCGGCACTGCTCACGCTGAGGTCAAGGTGCATCTGCATCGGAACGTCGTGCTCCGGCCACGTCGTCGGCTCCAACCGCTCCACCTGCTGGAAGGCGAGCTTCCGACGGCCGCCGGCGTCGACGAGCACCAGCCAGTCCGCGGCGTCGGGCCCGTCCGTGGGCGGCTCGTCGCCCGGGCGGTACTGCAGTCTGAGCAGCTCCCGGTAGAACTCGGCCAGGCCTCGGCAGTCCGTCGTGTCGATGGCGGTGTGCATCAGCCGGGGGAACTCGTCCATCCCCGGCACGATAGTGACGTCCGGTGACCTCAGCCGGCGCCGAGCGAGTCGCGCACCGGCACCAGCTTGGCCTGGGACTCGGCGAGCTCGGCCTCCGGGTCGGAGTCGGCGACGATCCCGCAACCCGCGAACAGCCGTACCGTGTTGCCGGCGAGTTCGGCCGAGCGCAGGGCGATGCCCCACTCGCCGTCGCCGGTCGTGTCCATCCAGCCGACCGGACCCGCGTATCGGCCCCGGTCCATGCCCTCGATCTCCGAGATCAGGGCGACGGCCTCGGGCGTCGGCGTACCGCCCACTGCCGCGGACGGGTGGAGCGACGCAGCGAGCTGCAACGACGACACCGTGGTCGCGTCGTGGACCACGCCGGCGACGTCGGTGGCCAGGTGCATGACGTTCGGGAGATGCAGCACGAACGGCGACTCCGGGACGTTCATCGACGAGCAATGCGGCTCGAGCGAGTCGGCGACCGAGCGCACGGCGTACTCGTGCTCCTCGAGGTCCTTGCTCGATCGCGCCAGGGTGGCGGCGAGGGCGAGGTCGCGCTCGTCGTCACCGGTACGCCGGATGGTCCCGGCCAGCACCCGTGAGGTGACCAGGCCGCGCTCGCGGCGCACCAGCATCTCGGGGGTCGCACCGAACAGGCCGTCGACGTGGAAGGTCCAGCACATCGGGTAGCTCGCGGCCAGCCGGCTCAGCGGCCAGCGGACGTCGATCCTGCTCGCCGCGGTCGCGACCAGGTCGCGGGCCAGCACCACCTTGCCGAGCGCGCCGGCGGTGATCCGGCGTACCGCCTCGGCGACGACGGCCATCCAGTGCTCGCCGTCCATCGCGCCGTCACTGAACACGACGCCCTCGGGCGCTTCCACGGCGTCGCTGCGGCCGCCGTACGACGCGTCGCCGACCAGGGTGAGCCAGGTGCGGCCGCCGCGGCGTCCGACCACGACCTCCGGCACCGTGAGCACCGAGTCGCCGGGGTCGTCGGCGAACGCGAACGAGCCGAAGCAGACGAGTCCCGACCCGGGCTCGTTGACCTCGTCGCGGATGTCCGCGCGGGCGACCGTCTCGGTCCACCACTTGTCGGCGTCCGAGAAGCGGGTGAGCCCCTGGGGCCGGATCTCGGCGGCGACGCCCCAGCCGACCAACCCTTCGTCCCGACGCAGCCAGGTGACACCGGCATGGGCGGGAAGCAGCGATAGGAGGGGGTCGTCGTCGTCGATCTCGGTCGTCCGGACCGACAGACCCGGTGACGCGGGGGTGGCCGCAAGGCTCGTCACAATTCGTGAGCGTACCGGGCGGCGGTCCGCAACCCCGTCTCGACGGGGGTCGCTGTCGCCAAGGTCACCCTCGGCCGCGGCCGAGGCTCACGACCAGTAGACGACGACCTTGTCCCCGACCCGGACCTGGGAGAACAGCCACTTGATGCCGTCGTAGTCACGGATGTTCACGCAGCCGTGCGAGGCGCCGTTGTAGCCGACCGCCGCGAAGTCCGAGGAGTAGTGCACCGCCTGACCGCCGGAGAAGAACATCGAGAACGGCATCGACGAGCCGTACATGTGCGACACGTGGTCGGCGTCCTTCAGGTAGACGTGGAACAGCCCTTCGCGTGTCGGGGTGTCGTTGAGGGTCGAGCCGAAGCGGGCATCGAGCGTCTGCTCCACGTGACCGTCGACCACCCAGCGCAAGGTGCGCGACGTCTTGTCGATGCACAGTGCCCGGCCGGTCAGGCAGCGGGCGTCGAGCTTCCCGGGAGAGGGCAGCCGGTTGTGCATCTCCGCGTTGGTGGGGGCGGCGGTCATGGCGTTGAGGCGGTCGAGGGTCCGCTGGTCGACGGCACCGGTCACCGGGATCTCGCGCTTGGCCTGGAATCCCTTGACGGCCGTGACGGTCTGCTCGTCGTAGGTGCCGGTCACGTCGCCGAAGTACCAGGCGATCTGCCGGAGTCGCGCCTGGATCGCGCGGACGTCGTCGCCGTCGTCGCCGGACTGGAACAGCGGCTTGCCGGCGTGGAGCACGTTGAACATCGCGTCGTGGCTCGGCGTGCTCGTCATCCCGCGCAACCGGTCCCAGGTCCTCCGGTCGAGGACGCCGGTGGCGTGCAGGCCACGCTTGCCCTGGAAGCCCTTCACGGCGGCGACGGTCGCCGCGTCGTACACACCGGTCGTGTGCCCGGGAAGCCACGCGAGCTGGAACAGTCGCTGCTGGAGCTCACGCACCTGGATGCCCTTGGCCCCGGGCTTCAGCACGTCCTGCTCCACCGGTGCCTGCTTGGTCGGCGAGGAACTGGGGGTGGCCGGTGTCGGGGTGGGGGAGGAGGGTGTCGAGGTGCTCGGTGCGGCCGGAAGGTCGCCGGACGACGCCACGGTGCGCTGGTCGTGGTCGCGCAGGAGTCGGCCCCCGGCGTACGCCGCGCCGCCGAGCACGCCGATGACGAGCACCAGCGTGAGCAGGGTCTTGAAGACCTTCATCGTTCTCCTCCGGGGAAGTCCGCGACTCCGTCGTTCGTGTGAGGCGCGGTGAGGACGCCTCAGTGTCGAACCTGAAGACGCGAAAACCCGGCATTTGGTTGCCTTCCTCGGCGCGGCGCCTGTGGTCGGCTGGTTGGACCTCCCGGCGGTCGTGGGTTGCGGTCTTCGGCTGAATAGAGGGACGGCAGGATGGCGCCTGGCCGCCGTTGCCCGCTTCCGGTTTGCGCGGGGTATCCGGTCTCGCAACTTCCGGGCTACTACCGAAAGGCTCTCGAAAGATCGGCCTGCGAAAATTTCTCAGAACTTTTTCTCGAAAGCGGTCGATAACCCTGTGGACAAGCGGGGTGAGTGTCGGTGGTGCCTGATGTGCTTGTCCCATGTCGATCTCGGAACTCTCCCCCCGCCAGCCCGGTGCGACCGGTCCGGCTGCGGTGCTGGGGCAGGCGGGGTGTCTGGATGTCTGCGACCTGGCCCGGGTGGGCCGGCATCTGGTGCACGTGGTCGACCCCGACGGCGAGGACCGCAAGCTCGAGAAACAACTCGCGCGTGAGGAGCGCAGTGCCGACCTCGACAGGTACCTCTCGATCGCTCCGGACGGTGCCGGCGGGGTCCGGGTCAAAGGCCGCGGCTGCGCCGAGGACGGCGCCCTCCTCAAAGCCGCGTTGTTGCCACTCACGGCACCGGCTCCCGCGGTCGACGACCGAGACGGGAGCCTGGTGCACGACCCGCGTGACCACGGCGCCCGACTCTGGGACGCCCTGATCCAGACCGCTCAGCACGCCCTGGACACCGACCTCCCACCGGCCTCGCACGGCGCCCCGGCCCGGCTGATGGTCACCATCGACCTCGACACGCTGAAGAACGGTCTCGCCGACACCGCGGTGGCCGGGCACAGTCGGAATCGGGGTCGGCGTGTCCGGGGTGAGCGGGGACGGCACCGACCTGTCCGTGGCCGCCATCCGGCGGTTGGCCTGTGACGCCGAGATCATCCCCGCCGTCCTCGGCAGCCGCGGTGAGCCCCTGGATGTGGGCCGGGCCCGGCGGCTGGTCACCGTCGCGATCTGGGCCGCCCTGGTCATCCGGGACCGGCACTGTGCGTTCCCCGGCTGTGATCGGCCGCCGTTGATGTGTCACGCCCACCACATCCGGCACTGGATCCTCGGCGGCGAAACCAAACTCGAAAACCTCGTGCTCCTCTGCGGCCACCATCACCGGGTCATCCACGACTCACCCTGGCAAGTGCGCCTCAACCCGCAGGATCACAAACCCGAATTCAAACCCCCACCGAAACCCGGTGTCGAAAGCACCTGGATCCGATATCGACCCCGACGAGAATGAAGCCAGGTGGCGGTTCCATTCGACCGGTTCACAAGCCCGACACAGTCGATGCACATGTCTGCGCCCTAGGCTGCGGCACGTGGCGCGGGCAGACCTGGACAAGCAGCCGAACGACGTACGGCGGATGTTCGACGCCGTCGCGAAACGCTACGACGTGACCAACGACGTGCTGTCCCTCGGTCAGGACCGGCGCTGGCGCCGGGAGGTCTTCGATGCCGTGGCACCGCGGCGCGATGAGCTCGTGCTGGACCTCGCGGCCGGCACGGGCACCTCGAGTCAGCCGTTCGCCGACGCCGGCGCGACCGTCGTTCCCTGTGACTTCTCGCTCGGGATGCTGCGGGTCGGGAAGCAGCATCGGCTGCACCTCCCCTTCACCGCCGGTGACGGCACGAAGCTGCCCTTCGCCGACGACGCCTTCGATGCCGTGACGATCTCGTTCGGGTTGCGCAACATCGTCGAGCCGCTGGCCGGTCTTCGCGAGATGCGTCGGGTGACGCGACCGGGCGGCCGGCTCGTCGTCTGCGAGTTCAGCCACCCGACCTGGGCGCCGTTCCGCACCGTGTACGTCGAGTACCTGATGAAGGCCCTCCCGCCGATCGCCCGCACCGTCTCGTCGAGCCCCGACGCCTATGTCTACCTGGCGGAGTCGATCCGGGCCTGGCCGGACCAGCGGGCGTTGGCCGACCTGATCGCCGAGGCGGGGTGGCAGCGGCCGGAGTGGCGCAACCTCTCCGGCGGCATCGTCGCCCTCCATCGCGCCACCGCCTGACGGATCGGTGCCGAACTGCGAATGAACGCAGTGACTATTTTCGCTACATCTGCATTCGCTAAATGCCCAGGTGAGAGGCCGTTTCCGGGTCGCGGGACCCGAAGATGCACACCCCAGGGCTGAGTCCTAGACTGGCCGACGGCCGGTTCGTGAAGGCGTTCACAAAGCCACAATCTCGGGACGCAGGTCACGGACGGACACCGCAGCAGGGGAAGGAAATCTGGATGGAGCTCTACACGCCCGTCCTGGTACTGGCGGCGATCGCGGCGGCTTTCGCGATCTTCTCGGTGATCATGTCGGCCGGGGTCGGACCCCGGCGCTACAACCGGGCCAAGCTCGACTCCTACGAGTGCGGCATCGAGCCCACGCCGCAGCCGGTCGGCGGCGGCCGCTTCCCGGTCAAGTACTTCATCATCGCGATGATGTTCATCGTCTTCGACATCGAGATCGTCTTCCTCTACCCCTGGGCCGTGCACTTCGACGCCCTCAAGTCCTTCGGCCTGGTCGAGATGGTGTTGTTCATCGCCACCGTGTTCGTCGCCTATGCCTACGTATGGCGCCGCGGCGGACTTGATTGGGACTGACACATGGGTCTTGAAGAGAAGCTCCCCAGCGGCGTCCTGCTGACGACCGTCGAGGGCGTCGCCGGCTACATGCGCAAGGCCAGCTTCTGGCCCGCGACGTTCGGCCTGGCCTGCTGCGCCATCGAGATGATGACGACCGGCGGCCCCAAGTACGACCTGGCACGCTTCGGCATGGAGGTCTTCCGGGCCAGCCCCCGACAGGCCGACCTGATGATCGTCGCCGGCCGGGTCAGCCAGAAGATGGCTCCGGTGCTACGCCAGATCTACGACCAGATGCCCGATCCCAAGTGGGTGCTCGCGATGGGTGTCTGCGCCAGCAGCGGCGGCATGTTCAACAACTACGCCGTGGTGCAGGGCGTCGACCACGTCGTACCCGTCGACATGTACCTCCCCGGCTGCCCGCCGCGCCCCGAGATGCTGATCGACGCGATCCTCAAGCTCCACGACCAGGTGAAGCACAAGCCACTCGGCCCCCACGCGCGCAAGGCCGTCGAGGCGCGCGAGACCGCCGCCCTGGCCGCCGCGCCGACCTCGCAGATGAAGGGCCTCATGCGGTGACTCAGGGCAACACCCAGGACCCGTCCCACGACGCGCGTGTCCCCGCGCAGCCCGGCTCCGTGGAGAGCATGGGCACGCGGCACGGCATGTTCGGCGTCTCCGGCTCCGGCGACACCAGCGGGTACGGCGGGCTGGTCAAGCAGACGATCTTCCCCGGCGCGAGCCAGCGTCCCTACGGCGGCTGGTACGACGAGGTCGCCGACGCGCTCGAGGCCCGGCTGAAGTCCACCGGCCTGATGGCGGCCGTCGAGAAGGTCGTCATCGACCACGGTGAGATCACCTTCCACGTCCGCCGCGACGACCTGCCGTTCGTGGCCCAGATGTTCCGCGACGACGAGGGACTGCGGTTCGAGCTCTGCTCGGGCGTCAGCGGCGTCCACTACCCCGGCGACACCGGTCGGGAGCTGCACGCCGTCTACCACCTGCTGTCGATGACCTACAACCGACGGGTCCGGCTGGAGGTGAGCGTCCCCGACGCTGATCCCCACATCCCCAGCATCGTCAGCATCTACCCGACCAACGACTGGCACGAGCGCGAGACCTACGACATGTTCGGGATCGTGTTCGACGGACACCCGGCCCTCACCCGCATCCTGATGCCGGACGACTGGCCCGGCTTCCCGCAGCGCAAGGACTACCCGTTGGGTGGCATCCCGGTCGAGTACAAGGGCGGCACGATCCCACCGCCCGACCAGCGCAGGAGCTACAGCTGATGACCTCGTTCGAATCACAGGTGCGCGCTTCGCGCGCAGTCGTTGCGCGGCGCAAGGACGCTCTGCCGTTGGGTGGCATCCCGGTCGAGTACAAGGGCGGCACGATCCCCCGCCGGACCAGCGAAGGAGCTACTCATGACGAGTGACGTCTACGCCGGATCTGCCGACACCGCCGAGGGCAAGGTCTTCACCGTCACCGGTCAGGACTGGGACTCCATCACCCAGGGCCTCGACGACGTCGAGGAGCGCATCGTCGTCAACATGGGGCCGCAGCACCCGTCGACCCACGGTGTGCTCCGGCTGATCCTCGAGCTCGAGGGCGAGACGGTGACCGAGGCCCGGTGCGGCGTCGGCTACCTGCACACCGGCATCGAGAAGAACATGGAGTACCGCTCCTGGGTGCAGGGCGTCACGTTCTGCACCCGGATGGACTACCTGGCGCCGTTCTTCAACGAGATGACCTACGTGCTCGGCGTCGAGCGGCTGCTCGGCATCGAGGACGGCGAGGACGGGGTGCCGGAGAAGGCCCAGGTCATGCGCGTGCTCCTGATGGAGCTCAACCGCATCTCCTCCCACCTGGTGGCGATCGCGACCGGGGGCATGGAGATCGGTGCGCTGACCGTGATGACGATCGGCTTCCGTGAGCGCGAGCTGGTGCTCGACCTGTTCGAGCTGATCACCGGTCTCCGGATGAACCACGCGTTCATCCGCCCGGGCGGCGTGGCCCAGGACCTGCCGCCAGGCGCGCTCGACGAGATCCGCAGCTTCGTCAAGCTGATGAAGAAGCGCCTCCCGGAGTACGCCGACCTCTGCAACGCCAACCCGATCTTCAAGGGTCGCTTGGAGGGCGTCGGGCACCTCGACCTGGCGGGCTGCATGGCACTCGGGCTGACCGGTCCGATCCTGCGGTCGACCGGCTACCCGTGGGACCTCCGCAAGACCCAGCCGTACTCGGGCTACGAGACCTACGACTTCGACGTCCAGACCTGGGACACCAGCGACTCCTACGGTCGCTTCCGGGTGCGGCTGGCCGAGATGTGGGAGTCGCTGCGCATCGTCGAGCAGGCCGCCGACCGGTTGGCCAAGCTCGAGGGCGCACCGGTGATGGTCGGGGACAAGAAGATCGCCTGGCCCAGCCAGCTCGCGATCGGCAGCGACGGCATGGGCAACAGCCTCGACCACATCCGTCACATCATGGGTGAGTCGATGGAGGCCCTGATCCACCACTTCAAGCTGGTCACCGAGGGGTTCCGCGTGCCGGCGGGGCAGGCCTACGTGCCGATCGAGTCACCGCGCGGCGAGCTCGGCGCCCACGTCGTCTCCGACGGCGGGACGCGGCCGTTCCGGGCTCACTTCCGCGACCCGTCCTTCACCAATCTCCAGGCCACCAGCGTGATGAGCGAGGGCGGCATGGTCGCCGACGTGATCGTGGCGATCGCCAGCATCGATCCCGTGATGGGGGGCGTCGACCGATGACCGAGCTCTCGACGGCAGACGGCGGCCTCAGCGACGCCACTCACGCCGAGCTCCGCGAGATCGCGGCGCGCTACCCCGAGCCTCGTTCGGGCCTGCTGCCGATGCTCCACCTCGTGCAGTCGGTCCAGGGCCGGGTCACGCCCGAGGGCATCGAGGCGTGCGCCGACATCCTCGGCCTCAGCGAGGCCGACGTCAGCGGGGTCGCGACGTTCTACACGATGTACAAGCGTCGGCCGGTCGGCGACTACCACGTCGGCGTCTGCACCAACACGCTGTGCGCCGTGATGGGCGGCGACGCGATCTTCGAGCGGCTCAAGGAGCACCTCGACGTAGGCAACGACGAGACCACCGAGGACGGCAAGATCACCCTCGAGCACGTCGAGTGCAACGCCGCCTGCGACTACGCGCCGGTGATGATGGTCAACTGGGAGTTCATGGACAACATGACGCCGCAGTCGGCCACCCAGCTGGTCGACGACCTCCGTGATGGCAAGCCGGTCCGGTCGACGCGGGGTCCGCGGATCGCCGCGTGGCGTGAGATCGAGCGGGTGCTCGCCGGGTTCCCGGACGACCTGGTCGACGAGGGCCCCGGGGCCGGCCCGGCGTCGCTGGTCGGCCTCGAGATCGCGCGCGAGAACGGCTGGACCGCACCGTCCGGAGGCGACGAGCGCGCCACGGGCAGCACCGCCGACACCCCGGTCGAGGCCGCCGAGCAGGCAGACACGAGCCGCGCCGAGACGGAGACGAAGCAGGAGGAGGGCCACCAGGATGGCTGACACCCTCACCCCGGTCCTCACCTCCGACTGGGCCGACGAGCAGAGCTGGAAGCTGGCGACGTACGAGCGCAACGGCGGCTACCGAGCCCTGCGCAAGGCGCTCGCGATGGCGCCCGACGAGATCATCGCCGCGGTCAAGGACTCCGGTCTGCGCGGACGTGGCGGCGCGGGGTTCCCGACCGGCATGAAGTGGGGCTTCATCCCGCAGGACAACCCGAACCCGAAGTACCTCGTGGTCAACGCGGACGAGTCCGAGCCGGGCACCTGCAAGGACATCCCGCTGATGATGGCCACGCCGCACACGCTCGTGGAGGGCGTGATCATCAGCAGCTTCGCCATCCGCGCCAACACCGCGTTCATCTACATCCGGGGCGAGGTCGTCCACGTGATCCGGCGGGTGCAGGCCGCGGTCGCCGAGGCGTACGCCGCAGGGCACCTGGGCCGGAACATCCACGGCTCCGGCTACGACCTCGACGTGGTCGTCCACGCCGGTGCGGGCGCCTACATCTGCGGCGAGGAGACCGCCCTCCTCGAGGGGCTCGAGGGACGGCGCGGCCAGCCGCGGCTGCGGCCCCCTTTCCCGGCCGTCGCCGGGCTCTACGCGAGCCCCACGGTGATCAACAACGTCGAGTCCATCGCGTCCGTGCCGAGCATCGTCGGCAACGGCGCGGAGTGGTTCGCGTCGATGGGCACCGAGAAGTCCAAGGGCTTCGGCATCTTCAGCCTCTCGGGCCACGTCGCGAGGCCCGGGCAGTACGAGGCGCCGCTCGGCATCACCCTCCGCACGCTGATCGACCTGGCGGGAGGGGTGCGGCAAGGGCACGAGCTGAAGTTCTGGACGCCCGGCGGGTCCTCGACGCCGATCCTGACCGCCGAGCACCTCGACGTACCCCTCGACTTCGAGGCCGTCAGCGGAGCCGGGTCGATGCTCGGCACCCGTGCGCTGCAGATCTTCGACGAGACCACGTGTGTCGTGCGCGCCGTGCTGCGGTGGACCGAGTTCTACAAGCACGAGTCCTGCGGCAAGTGCACGCCGTGCCGCGAGGGCACCTACTGGCTGGTGCAGGTGCTGACCAAGCTGGAGAACGGCACCGGCAAGGAGGAGGACCTCGACGTCCTCCTCGACCAGTGCGACAACATCCTCGGCCGCGCCTTCTGCGCGCTGGGTGACGGCGCCACCAGCCCGATCACCAGCTCGATCGAGTACTTCCGCGACGAGTACCTCCAGCACCTCACGAACGGCGGCTGCCCCTTCGACCCGGTCGCCTCCACTCTCTTCGCCATGGAGGCGGCACGATGACGACCTCCGAGGTCGAGAAGGCCGACCTGGTCACGCTGACCATCGACGGCGTCCAGGTCAGCGTCCCCGCCGGCACTCTGATCATCCGCGCCGCCGAGCAGGTGGGCGTCCAGATCCCGCGGTTCTGCGACCACCCGCTCCTCGAGCCGGTCGGTGCCTGCCGCCAGTGCCTGGTCGACGTACCCGACGCCGGCAACGGTCGGCCGATGCCCAAGCCGCAGGCCTCGTGCACCATCCCGGTCGCGGAGGGCATGGTGGTCAACACCCAGGCCACGAGCGCGGTCGCCGACAAGGCGCAGCAGGGGATCATGGAGTTCCTGCTGATCAACCACCCGCTCGACTGCCCGGTCTGCGACAAGGGCGGCGAGTGCCCCCTGCAGAACCAGGCGATGTCCAACGGCCGCGGGGAGTCCCGCTTCTCCGCCAGCGGCGGGATCAAGCGGACGTTCCCCAAGCCGATCAACATCTCCGCGCAGGTGCTGCTCGACCGCGAGCGCTGCGTCCTGTGTGCCCGCTGCACCCGGTTCTCCGAGCAGATCGCCGGCGACCCGTTCATCGCGATGGTCGAGCGTGGTGCGCTGCAGCAGGTCGGCATCTACGAGAAGGAGCCGTTCGAGTCCTACTACTCGGGCAACACCATCCAGATCTGCCCGGTCGGTGCGCTGACCAGCGCCGACTACCGATTCCGCTCCCGCCCGTTCGACCTGGTCTCGACGCCGTCGATCGCCGAGCACGACGCCTGCGGCGCTGCGATCCGGGTCGACCACCGGCGCAACCGGGTCATGCGCCGGTTGTCCGGCAACGACCCCGAGGTCAACGAGGAGTGGATCACCGACAAGGACCGCTTCGCCTTCGGCTACCTCGCCACCGACGACCGCCTGAGCTACCCGCAGATCCGCGAGGACCCTTCGGCAGGCCCGGGACAACGCGGTGAGCTGCGGCCGGCGTCGTGGCCCGAGGCGTTCGCCGTGGCGGCGCGCGGACTTGACCAGGCCGGAGTGGTCGGCGTGCTCCCGGGTGGTCGCCTCACCGCTGAGGACGCCTACGCCTACAGCACGTTCGCGCGGGTGGCGCTGGGCACCAACGACGTCGACTTCCGGTCACGGCCGTTGTCGCAGGAGGAGGCCGACTTCCTCGCCGCCGAGGTGGTGCTCCGCACCGACGACAACGGCGGCGCGACGTACGCCGATCTCGAGGCCGCCAACTCCGTGCTCCTCGTCGGGCTCGAGCCGGAGGAGGAGGCCGGGACGATCTTCCTCCGGCTGCGCAAGGCCAACCTCCAGCGCCGTACGCGCATCTGGTCCGTCGCGCCGTTCGCCACCAACGGGCTGCGCAAGATGGGCGGCACCCTGATCGCCGCCAAGCCCGGCACCGAGGCGGAGGTCGTGTCGGGGCTGGCCCACCGCCAGGACGTCGAGCTCGACAGCGCCGGCGTGATCCTGGTGGGCGAGCGGATGGCGACCGTGCCGGGCGCACTGACCGCCGTCGCGCACCTGGCCCGCACGACCGGCGCCAAGCTGGCCTGGGTGCCGCGTCGAGCCGGCGACCGTGGTGCGATCGAGACGGGCTGCCTGCCCAACCTCCTGCCGGGTGGCCGTCCGGTGACCGACCCCGCGGCCCGCGTGGACGCCGCGACCGCATGGGGTGTCGCCGGCCTGCCCGACCGGCCGGGTCGCGACGCCGACGCGATCGTCGCTGCGGCGGCGACCGGCCAGCTCCGAGGCCTGGTGGTCGGTGGCGTCGACCCCGACGACACGGCCGACCCGGCAGCGTTCCGTGCCGCGCTCGAGACCGCCGCCTTCGTGGTCGCCCTCGAGCAACGCGAGACCGACGTGACCCGGGTCGCGGACGTCGTGTTCCCAGTCGCCCCCGTCACGGACAAGCCGGGCACCTTCGTCACCTGGGAGGGTCGGGCGCGAGAGTTCCAGGCGGTCTTCGTCAACCCGAACGCACTGCCCGACGCGCGCGTCCTCGCCGGCATCGCCGAGGAGCTCGGCCGGCCGCTCGGCTTCCGCACCTCGGCCGAGGCTCACGCCCGGATGGTCGAGATGGGGCCGTGGGACGGCGACCGCGCACGACTTCCCGAGAGCCCCGCCGAGGCCCCGATCCGGCGTCCCGAGGAGGGTCAGGTCACCCTGGCGACCTGGAAGCTGATGCTCGACAACGGCTCGATGCAGGACGGCGAGAAGTACCTCCGCGCCACGGCCCGTACGCCGGTCTGTCGCCTCTCGCCCGGTGCTGCTGCGGCTCTCGGTGGCATGGTCACCCTCGAGGGCGACCGCGGGTCGGTGACCCTCCCGGTCGAGGTGGCCGACGACCTGGCCGACGACGTGGTCTGGGTGCCCGCGAACTCCACCGGCAACGGTGTGCTGGCCGACCTGGCCTCGCCGGGGTCCGGCGTGCGCCTGAAGGGAGCCGACCAGTGACCGTCATGGACCTCTCGCCGAGCGCCGGCGCCCCCGGGCTCGACCAGTTCGGCCAGGACCCCTGGTGGCTGGTCCTGATCAAGGCCGTGCTGATCTTCGTGATCCTGGTGCTGCTGACGCTGTTCAACATCTGGTTCGAGCGTCGCGTCGTGGCCCGGATGCAGCACCGCATCGGCCCCAACGTGCACGGCCCGTTCGGCCTCCTGCAGAGCCTGGCAGACGGCGTGAAGCTGGCGCTCAAGGAGGACCTCCTCCCGAAGGCCGCCGACAAGGTGGTCTTCATCCTCGCCCCGGTGGTCGCGACGATCCCGGCGTTCGTGGCCTTCGCCGTCATCCCGTTCGGTCCGGTCGTGAAGGTCCCCTGGAGCGACCGGCACACACCGCTCCAGCTCACCGACATGCCGGTGGCCGTGCTGTTCGTGCTCGCGGTCGCCTCGATCGGCATCTACGGCATCGTGCTCGGCGGCTGGTCCAGCGGCTCGACGTACTCCCTGCTCGGCGCGCTGCGCTCGAGCGCGCAGATGATCTCCTACGAGATCGCGATGGGTCTGGCCCTGGTCGCGGTCTTCCTGTACGCCGGCTCGCTGTCGACCAGCCAGATCGTCGCGGCTCAGGACAAGTGGTGGTTCGGGCTGATCCTGCTGCCGTCGTTCGTGATCTACACGATCTCGATGGTCGGTGAGACCAACCGCGCGCCGTTCGACCTCCCCGAGGCCGAGGGCGAGCTGGTCGGCGGGTTCCACACCGAGTACTCCAGCCTGAAGTTCGCGCTGTTCTTCCTGGCCGAGTACATCAACATGGCGACTGTCTCGGCCCTCGCGACCACGCTGTTCCTCGGCGGTTGGCACGTGCCGTTCTGGATCGACCACGTCTGGGCCGGCGCCAACGAGGGCTACTGGCCGTTCCTGTGGTTCATGGGCAAGGTCCTGTTCTTCATCTTCATCTTCATCTGGCTGCGCGGCACCCTCCCCCGGATGCGCTACGACCAGTTCATGGCGTTCGGCTGGAAGCGGCTGATCCCGTTCTCGCTGTTCTGGATCGTCGCCGTGGCCGCGATCCGCACGGCGTCCCTGGACGGTGGCGTCGACCGCAAGTACCTCCTGATCGGGTTGGGCGTCGCCGTCGTCCTGTTCCTCGGGGTGTTCTTCTTCGGCGAGCAGCAGGCCGAGCCGTCGCAGGAGCGCGAGCCCGAGGCGACCCCGCAGGGGTACGCCGGTGGGTACCCCGTGCCCTCGATGCCGGCCGGTGGCGCGGTGCGCGGCGCGGCCGCGCCGATCGTCTTCGCCCAGGGACGCACGGTCACCGCGATGCCGGCCGAGCCCGTCAGGACCGACGCCGACACGGCGGGAGACGTCGAGGAGGACCACGACTGATGAGCTCCCAGCAAGAGGGCAAGACCCTCAAGGAACAGCTCTGGGATCCGGTCGCCGGGTTCGGGGTGACCTTCCGGACCATGTTCAAGAAGGTCGTCACCGAGCAGTACCCGTTCGAGAAGCAGCCGACCGCACCCCGGTTCCACGGCCGGCACCAGCTCAACCGCTGGCCCGACGGTCTGGAGAAGTGCATCGGCTGCGAGCTGTGCGCCTGGGCCTGCCCGGCCGACGCCATCTACGTCGAGGGCGCCTCCAACACCGACGGACCGGACGGGGAGCGCTTCAGTCCTGGTGAGCGGTACGGCCGCGTCTACCAGATCAACTACCTGCGGTGCATCCTGTGCGGCCTGTGCATCGAGGCCTGCCCGACCCGCGCGCTGACGATGACCAACGAGTACGAGCTGGCCGACGACAACCGCGCCGACCTGATCTACGAGAAGCAGGACCTCCTCGCGCCGCTGCTGCCGGGGATGGAGCAGCCGCCCCACCCGATGCGCCTGGGCGACGACGAGGGCGACTACTACCGCGGCGCGTTCAAGACACCCGCGCGTGACACGAGCCAGGAGGCGACGTCGTGATCACCTTCTGGATCCTGGCCCCGATCATGGTGCTCGCCGCGCTGGGCATCCTGTTCGTGCGCAAGGCCGTGCACGCCGCCCTGCTGCTGGCCGTCGTGATGATCAGCCTGGCCGTGCTGTACCTGACCCTGCAGGCGCCGTTCCTGTTCGCCGTGCAGATCATCGTCTACACCGGCGCCATCCTGATGCTGTTCCTGTTCGTCCTGATGCTGGTCGGTGTCGACGCCTCCGACTCGGTCGTCGAGACGATCAAGGGCCAGCGGTTCCTGGCGATCCTGGGCGGACTCCTGCTCGGCGTCGTGCTGGTCGTGGGCCTCTCCCAGATGAGCCTCGGCGCCGTCGTGGGGCTCGACGACGCGAACGCCAACGGCAACGTCTCGGCCCTGGCCGACATCCTGTTCAGCCGCTACGTCTTCGCCTTCGAGGTGACCAGCGCCCTGCTGATCACCGCGGCGCTGGGCGCGATGGTGCTGGCACACCGCGAGCGCCTCGTGCCGAAGCCGACCCAAGCCGACCTGGCCGCACAGCGGATGCAGGACTACGCCGCCAGCGGCAAGCACCCGGGCAACCTGCCGACCCCCGGCGTCTTCGCCCGCCACAACGCGGTCGACACACCGGCTCTGCTGCCCGACGGCACGGCATCCGAGTCGTCGGTGTCCCGGGTCCTGGCCGCGCGCGGCACCGTCCGGTCCGCACCGACCATGGCTGACGACATCACCGAGATCGAGAAGCAGCTGGGCCAGGCACCGCACGCCGGACGCGACGCGTCCGCCCCGGCCACCACCGAGGAGGAGGCCCCCGCGACATGACTCCCTATGTGGTTCTCTCGTCGATCCTGTTCACGATCGGCTGCGTCGGGGTGCTCACGCGGCGCAACGCGATCGTGGTGTTCATGTGCGTCGAGCTGATGCTCAACGCCTCCAACCTCGCGCTGGTCGCGTTCGCCAAGCAGCACGGCAACCTCGACGGCCAGATCACCGCCTTCTTCGTGATGGTCGTCGCCGCCGCCGAGGTCGTGGTCGGCCTGGCGATCATCATGACGATCTTCCGCACCCGCCGCTCGGCCTCGGTCGACGACGCCAGCCTGCTGAAGTACTGAGCAGACGACCGCGCCACAGGCAACAACAGGGCAGATAACAGGAGACTGACTCGATGTTCGTTCTCGCCGAGGGTGCCGCCCCGATCGTGCACCCGGGGTCGGCCGACGGGGTGTTCTCCCTGCTCTGGCTGGTGATCGCGCTGCCCCTGCTGGGGGCTGCGATCCTGCTGGTCGGCGCGCCCCTGGCCAAGGGACGGCTGGACCGGAACGGCCACTTGATCGGGGCGGCGTTGCCGGTGCTGTCGTTCGTGCTGAGCCTGGTGATGTTCTTCGCCCTGCTCGGACGCGCCGCCGACGACCGCCAGGTGGGCCAGCACGTCTACACGTGGTTCGACGCGGGCGGCCTCCACGTCGGCGCCGACCTGCTCTACGACCCACTGTCCGCGCTGTTCATGCTGCTGATCACCGGGGTCGGGTCGCTGATCCACATCTACTCGATCGGCTACATGGAGCACGACGAGCGACGCCGGCGGTTCTTCGGCTACCTCAACCTCTTCATCGCCGCGATGCTGACGCTGGTCATGTCGGCCAACTACCTCGGCGTCTTCCTCGGCTGGGAGGGCGTCGGCCTCGCGTCGTACCTGCTGATCGGCTTCTGGCAGTACAAGCACTCCGCCGCCGCGGCCGCCAAGAAGGCGTTCATCCTCAACCGGGTCGGCGACATCGGGCTCTCGCTGGGCGTCGGTCTGTTCTTCGCGACGTTCGGCACCACCGACTTCACGACCATCTCCGCGAACGCCGGCAAGGCGTCCGAGGGCACGATGACCGCGCTCGGGCTGCTCCTGCTGCTCGCCGCCTGCGGGAAGTCCGCCCAGGTGCCGCTCCAGTCCTGGCTGCTCGACGCGATGGAGGGCCCGACGCCCGTCTCGGCCCTGATCCACGCGGCGACCATGGTGACCGCGGGTGTCTACCTCGTGGTCCGGTCGAACTTCGTCTTCGACTACGCGCCGCACGCCCGGACGGCCGTGATGGTCGTGGCCACGGTCACCCTGCTGTGGGGCGCGATCATCGGCTGCGGGAAGGACGACATCAAGAAGGTGCTCGCCGGCTCGACGATGAGCCAGATCGGCTACATGATGCTCGGCGCCGGGCTCGGCGTCGCCGGCTACCCCTTCGCGATCTTCCACCTGCTCACCCACGGCTTCTTCAAGGCCAACATGTTCCTCGGCGCCGGCTCGGTGATGCACGGCATGGACGACGACGTCGACATGCGGCACTACGGCGCGTTGGCCCGGGCCATGCCGGTCACGTTCCTGACCTTCGCGATGGGCTATCTCGCGATCATCGGTTTCCCGGGCTTCTCCGGATTCTGGTCCAAGGACAAGATCATCGAGGTCGCGCTCACCCAGAACTGGTTCGTCGGTGCGCTGGCGATCCTCGGGGCGGGCATCACCGGCTTCTACATGACCCGGCTGATGCTGATGACGTTCTTCAGCCGGAAGCGCTGGTCGGAGAGCGTCCATCCGCACGAGTCACCACAGGTGATGACGGTCCCGCTGATCGTGCTCGCCGCGCTGTCGGTGCTCGGCGGTGTGATGCTGATCGGCAACTGGATCGCCGACTTCCTGGAGCCGGTGACCGGACACTCGCTCGAGGCCAACCCGGCTCTGCCCGCGGTCGTGAGCTCGCTGATCGTGGTGGTCGTCGTGGCCATCGGCGTCGCCGTCGCCTGGTACGTCTTCCAGCGGCAGGAGGTCCCGCGCGAGGCCCCTCAGGACGTGTCGTTCGTGACCCGGGCCGCTCGCGCGGAGCTCTACGGCAACGAGATCAACGAGGGCCTGGTCGTCCGCCCCGGCGGTCAGCTGGTCACCGGCCTGACCCTGTTCGACCGGCACGGCGTCGACGGCGTAGTCGAGGGCACCGCCCTCGGGGTCGGCGGCACCGGCTCGGTCGTCCGGCTCGCCCAGACCGGCTTCGTCCGCTCGTACGCCCTGTCCCTGCTCGCCGGCGCCGTGCTCGTCGTCGTGGCCCTCCTGGCGGTGAACCTGCGATGAACGACTTCCCCTGGCTGACGATCCTGATCGTCGTCCCGCTCGTCGGTGCCGTGCTGACGGCCGCCCTGCCGGCCGGGCACCGGCTGGTGCTGCCCAAGCAGGTCGCCCTCGGCACCTCGCTGGTGACGCTGGCGCTCGCCGTGGTCATGTGCTTCGGCTACGACCTGCACGGCGGGTTCCAGTTCACCGAGGACCACACGTGGATCCAGGCGTTCGGCGCCCACTACGCCCTCGGCGTCGACGGGCTCGGGCTGCTGATGGTGCTGCTGACCGTGCTGCTGGTGCCGATCGTGATCGGGGCCGGCTGGAACGACGCAGACCCGGGCGCCACGCTCCGGTTCGACGACGAGGCCTCCGCCACCCGGCACACCAAGGCGTTCTTCGCGTGGGCGCTGGCACTCGAGGCCCTGTCCATCGCGGTGTTCGCGGCCACCGACGTGTTCCTCTTCTACGTCGTCTTCGAGGCGACCTTGATCCCGGCGTACTTCCTGGTCGGCGGGTTCGGCGGCAACCTGCGCCGCAAGGCCGCCGTCAAGTTCCTGATCTACCAGCTCGCCGGCGGGCTCGTGATGCTGGCGGCGGTGATCGGCCTGTACGTCGTGTCCGCCGGGCGCGGCACCCCGTCGTACCTGTTCAGCGACCTGCAGGGCATCACCATCGACCCCACGACGCAGAAGTGGCTGTTCGTCGGCTTCTTCATCGCCTTCGCGGTCAAGGCCCCGCTGTTCCCGGTGCATACCTGGCTGCCGGACACCACCGAGCAGGCGACCACCGGCACGAGCGTGCTGCTGGTCTGCATCCTCGACAAGATCGGGGCCTACGGGATGCTCCGCTTCTGCCTCGGGCTGCTTCCCGACGGCTCGCAGTGGGCCACCCCCGTGGTGATCACGCTCGCCCTGATCTCGATCGTGTACGGCGCGCTGGTGGCGCTCGGCCAGGACGACATGCTGCGGCTGTTCGGATACATGTCGGTGAGCCACTTCGGCTTCATCGTGCTCGGCATCTTCGTGCTCACCAGCCAGGGCGGGTCCGGTGCCGTGCTCTACATGGTCAACCACGGCCTCGCCACCGCGGCCCTGTTCCTGGTCGCGGGCTACCTGATCCGGCGACGCGGCACCGCGTCGATCCGTGAGATGGGCGGTGTCGAGAAGGCGGCCCCCGTGCTCGGCGGGCTGTTCCTCGTCTTCGGGCTGGCGGCTCTCAGCCTGCCCGGGCTCTCGCCGTTCGTCTCCGAGATCCTGGTGATCATCGCGGCGTTCCAGCACCACTGGTGGACGGGCGCGATCGCGGTCACCGCGATCGTGATCACCGCCTGGTACATCCTGCAGATGTACCAGCGCACGATGACCGGGCCTCAGCTGGTCGGGGCCCGGGCCGAGCAGGTGCGCGATCTCGATCGACGTGAGGTCGGAGCTCTCGCGCCGCTGTTCCTGGCGTTGATCGTGTTCGGCTTCTTCCCGATGCCGCTGCTCAACGTGATCAACCCGTTCGTCGACGACACGCTCCAGCACGTCGGCGTGCACGACCCGGCCCCGACAGTGGCCGTCGCGCCCGCCCAGGGAGGACAGCAGTGACCGCGCTCGCCGCCGGCGACACCTTCGTCAAGCCCCACATCGCCTACGGCTCGCTGTGGCCGATCCTGGTGATCTTCGGCGCCGCCTGCCTCGGCGTGCTGATCGAGGCGTTCCTACCGCGCCAGTGGCGCTACCTCGCCCAGTTCGGCACGACGTTGGTCGCGATGGCCGTCGCCCTGGTCGGTGTCGGATTCGTCGCCCACGGCCTGACCCCGCTCGGTGACGGCACCGCCCGTGGCCTGTTCGGCTCCGAGGGCACGATCGCGCTCGACGGCCCGACGATGTTCATGTGGGGCCTGGTCCTGGTCTTCGGTCTCGGCGGTGTCCTGCTCTTCGCCGAGCGGCACGTCGAGGGCGGCGTCTCGGCGTTCGCCGGACAGGCCGCTGCCCTACCCGGCACCGAGTCGGAGCGCCAGGCGCAGGGACTCGACCACACCGAGGTCTACCCGCTGCTGCTGTTCGCCGTGGGCGGGATGATGCTCTTCCCGGCGTCCGGTGACCTGCTGACGATGTTCGTCGCGCTCGAGGTGCTCTCACTGCCCCTGTACCTGCTGTGCGGGCTCGCCCGCCGGCGGCGTCTGCTCAGCCAGGAAGCCGCGATGAAGTACTTCCTGCTCGGCGCGTTCTCCTCCGGCTTCTTCCTGTACGGCGTCGCCCTCGTCTACGGCTACGCCGGCTCGATGGACTTCGGTGCCATCAACGAGGCGGTCAAGAACAACGCCGGCAACCAGACCCTGCTGGTGATCGGCATGGGCATGCTCACCGTCGGTCTGCTGTTCAAGGTCGGCGCCGCACCCTTCCAGGCCTGGATGCCCGACGTCTACCAGGGGGCGCCCACCGCGGTGACGGCCTTCATGGCCGCGGCGACGAAGGCCGCGGCGTTCGGTGCTCTGCTCCGCCTGTTCTACGTCGCGTTCGGCGACGCCCGGTGGACCTGGCAGCCCATGCTGTGGGTGATCTCGATCCTCACCATGGTCGTCGGCACCGTGCTCGCGCTCGTGCAGTCCGACATGAAGCGGATGCTCGCCTACTCGTCCGTCGCGCACACCGGCTTCCTGCTCACCGGCGTCCTGGGACTGCAGGGCGCGAACGAGATCCATCCGGGACAGATCACCTCGCTGCAGGCGGTGATGTTCTACCTGGTCACCTACGGCCTGACCACCCTGGGCGCCTTCGCGGTCACCGGACTGGTCCGCGACTCCGCCGGCGAGCAGTCGCTGATCACCCGCTGGGCCGGTCTCGGCAAGCACTCGCCGGTCGTGGCCGGCGTGTTCGCGCTGTTCCTGCTCGGCATGGCGGGCATCCCGCTCACGTCGGGCTTCACCGGCAAGTGGGCGGTGTTCGAGGTGGCGCTCGCCGCGGGGGCCTGGCCGATCGTGATCGTGGCCGTGATCGCGAGTGCCGCGGCTGCTTTCTTCTACGTCCGGGTGATCGTGGTGATGTACTTCCACGAGCCGGAGCCCGACAGCGCGTACGTCGCGCACCCCTCGATCCTGTCGGCGACCGCGATCGGTATCTCGGCGGCCGCGACCATCGCGCTGGGCGTCGTACCCGGACCGGTTCTCGATCTGGCCCGGACTGCGGGAGAATTCATCAGGTGAACCCAGCCGCACCGTCGTCGGGCGACCTCCTGGCGATGCCGGTGGCCGATGAGGCGCTCTCCGCCCGTCTCGCGGAGCGGATGAAGGTGGTCGAGCGCGCGCTGGCCGGCCACATCCGCAGCCGAGCGCCGTTCGTGACCGACGCCGCGAGCCACCTGATGGAGGCGGGCGGCAAGCGGTTCCGCCCGCTGCTGGTGCTGCTCGCGGCCGAGACGGGCTCTCACCCCGACACGGACGAGGTCGTCACCGCTGCCTGCGTGGTCGAGCTGACCCACCTAGCGTCGCTCTACCACGACGACGTGATGGACGAGGCGGCGCTGCGACGCGGCGCCGAGTCGGCCAATGCTCGCTGGGACAACCACGTCGCGATCCTCACCGGCGACTTCCTGTTCTCGAAGTCGTCGGAGCTGACCGCCGAGCTCGGAGCGGACGCCGTACGCATCCAGGCGCGGACGTTCACCCGGCTGGTCGAGGGGCAGATCCAGGAAACGGTGAAACCCGGCGCCGACGACGACCCGCTCGAGCACTACCTCGACGTCGTGGCCGGCAAGACGGGGTCACTGATCGCGACATCGGCGAGGTACGGCGCGCGCTTCGGTGGCGCCACCCCGGAGATCGAGGAGGCGCTGGCGTCGTACGGCGACATGGTGGGGACGGCGTTCCAGCTCTCCGACGACATCCTCGACGTCGCGTCCGACTCCGTGGTGTCCGGCAAGACGCCGGGCACCGACCTGCGCGAGGGCGTTCCGACCCTGCCGGTGCTGATGGCGAAGGTCTCGAGCCGCCCCGAGGACGCCCGCCTCCTCCAGCTGCTCGACTCCGACCTCAGCGACGACGACCTCCACGCCGAGGCGCTCGCGCTGCTCCGCAGCCATCCAGCGATGCGCCAGGCGCGCGACTACGTCGTCTCCCGCGCCCAGGAGGCGAAGTCGCTGCTCGCGGCACTGCCCCACGGTCCCGTCCGCGAGGCGCTGGAGAACTTCGCCGACCTCGTCGCCACCCGCACCACGTGAACGCTGACCCGAGCGAGGACGTTTCCGGGCCGGCGGAGCCGGCGCGGAACGGCCGGAGCGAGCGCCGGAGCGAGCTTGCTCGCCGGCGGCCTGACCCGGCGGAAGCGTCACGTCGTACGACACTGACCCGGCAGAAGTTCACGCCCCGAGGGGCGCGGCTCCCAGACTGATCTCGTTCCCGTCCGGATCCCGGAAGGTGACGTGCCGGACGCCGTTGTCGTAGGTCTCGCGCACCTCGGGCTCGATGCCACGTGCCACGATCGGGTCGACCCAACCCTCCAGGTCGTCGACGAACAGGGTGCACCGCGAGTGCCCGGCCTGGTCGGGGCGGACCTCGACGTAGACGTACCGGTGCTCGCCGACCTCCCAGACCGCCTCCACGTCGTTGGGCAGGAACGCCGGCTCGCAGCCCCAGAACCGCTCGTACCACGCGCGGGCAGACTCGATGTCGCTGACCGAGATCCCCGCGAACAGGTCGACCGTCATCCGCCGACCCTAGCCAGATCCGTCGCTTGTAACGCCCTGTTAGCCGCACTCGGGCGCCGTGGTGCAGGGGCGGCCCTGCTGATAACAGGGCGTTACAAGGAGGAGGCCGCTCAGACCGCGGCGACCTCGGGGGCGGCCCGGAGGGTACGCCGGCGATGGCGCAGGGAGTCGACGGTGAAGATCACCAGCGCCACCCACACCAGGCCGAACCCGATCCACCGCCCGGCTGGCATGTCCTCGTGGAAGTACAGGACTCCCAGCAGGAACTGGAGGACGGGGGTGAGGTACTGCAACAGTCCGAGCGTCACCATCGGGACCCGGATCGCCGCGGCTCCGAAGCAGATCAGCGGGACCGCGGTCACGATGCCCGTGGTCACGAACAGCACGGCGTGCCACGGCCCGTGGCTGGCGAAGTTCGACTCGCCGTGCACGCTCAGCCACACGACGTACGCCAGCGCGATCGGGCCGATCACCATCGTCTCGAAGGTGATGCTCTCGACGGCCGGCGCGCCCGCCTGCTTCTTGCAGAGGCCGTAGCTGCCGAAGGAGAACGCCAGGATCAGCGCGACCCAGGGCAGCCGCCCGTAGTCGACGGTGAGCACGACCACGGCCAGACCGGCGACGCACATCGCCACCCACTGCCATCGGCGCAACCGCTCGCCGAGGATCACCACGCCCATCAGGACCGTCACCAGCGGGTTGATGAAGTACCCCAGGGCGGTCTCGACCACGTGGCCGTTGTTGACCCCCCAGATGTACGTCGCCCAGTTGACGGTGATCAGGACGGCGGCGAGTGCCAGCAGGAGCGCCACCCGGCGGTCGGCCACCACTCTCCGGAACGTCGCGGTTCGGCCGACGACGACCACCAGCACGCTCATCGTCACCAGTGACCAGACGATCCGGTGCGCGAGGATCTCGATCGCACCCGCGGGTTCGAGCAGCGGCCAGTAGAGCGGGAACAGGCCCCACATCGCGTACGCCGCGACCCCCAGCAGGAAGCCACGGCGGGACTCCGTGATCTCGAGCCGGGCCACGCAGCGCCTTCCTTTCTTCGAGCGACTTCCCCGCTCAGGCGGGGAAGTCCCCACGTGTAGGGGGAAATCCGGGCCACCAAGTGCAGAACTCCCCGCTCAGGCGGGGAATTCGCCGCCCGTCCTCGTCAGGCGACGGTCCAGGTGTCGCCGCTGCCGATCAGGGTGACGAGGCGGTCGGACGGGGCGCCGCTGACGCTGGCGGCGGCCTGCGCGATCTGCTCCCGGGCGAGGTCGTCGTACGTCGGACGGGTGACCTGCCGGAAAATCCCGATCGGTGCCTGGTGGAGGCGCCCGGCATCGGTGAGCCGCGAGATCGCGAACGCCGTGGTGGCGTCGGCGCTGTGGGCGTCGTGGACCAGCAGGTCGTCCGGCGTGGCCTGGTCGGGGGCGTCGCCCACCTCGACGATCCTGACCCCGCCGGTCGCGGTGTCGCGGATCAGCCCGCGGGAGCCGTCGGTGCCGAACCGGATCGGCTCACCGTGCACGAGCGGGATGATCGCCTCGTCGCGCGTCACCGGTGACTTCACGGCGTCGAACGCACCGTCGTTGAAGATCGGGCAGTTCTGGTAGATCTCCACGAACGACGTCCCGCGGTGCTCGGCGGCTGCCGACAGGACCGAGGTGAGGTGCTTGCGGTCGGAGTCGATGGTGCGAGCAACGAACGTCGCCTCCGCGCCGAGCGCCAGCGAGACCGGGTTGAACGGGTGGTCCAGCGAGCCCATCGGGGTCGACTTGGTGATCTTGCCCTCTTCGGAGGTGGGGGAGTACTGACCCTTGGTCAGGCCGTAGATCCGGTTGTTGAAGAGCAGGATCGTCATGTTCACGTTCCGCCGCAGCGCGTGGATCAGGTGGTTTCCCCCGATCGACAGCGCGTCCCCGTCGCCGGTCACGACCCACACCGAGAGGTCGTCGCGAGACGTGGCGATCCCGGTCGCGATCGACGGCGCGCGCCCGTGGATCGAGTGCATCCCGTAGGTCTCGAGGTAGTAGGGGAACCGCGACGAGCAGCCGATCCCCGAGACGAACACGATGTTCTCGCGACGCAGGCCGAGGTCGGGCAGGAAGCCCTGGACGGCCTTGAGCACGGCGTAGTCGCCGCACCCCGGGCACCAGCGGACCTCCTGGTCGCTGGTGAAGTCCTTCCCGGTCAGCGCCGGGTCACCCGCCTCGAGGGTGGGGACCAGCTCGATACCGCTGCGTACGACGGGGAGCCCCAGGTCGGTGCTCATGTCTCGTCTCCTCCGGTGGTGGCGGGGACGGTCTCGGCCGCACTGAGGTCGACCTCGATGCCCTCCGCGTCGGCGACGAGGTTGCCGATCGCCTCGGCGAGCTCGGCCGCCTTCAGCGGCAGCCCCCGCACGTGGTTGTAGCCGACCGCGTCGACCAGGTAGCGCGCGCGGACCAGCATCGCGAGCTGGCCCAGGTTCATCTCGGGGATCAGCACCCGCCGGTAGCGGCTCACGACCTCGCCCGTGTTGGCGGGGAACGGGTTGAGGTGCCGCAGATGCGCCTGAGCGACCTTGCCGCCGTCCTCGCGCACGTCGCGCACTGCGGCGCCGATCGGTCCGTAGGTCGATCCCCAACCGAGAACGAGCAGCTCCGCATCCCCGGCGGGGTCGTCAACCTCCAGCGGCGGGATCGTCGCCGTGATGCCGTCGATCTTTGCCTGCCGTAGCCGGACCATCGTGTCGTGGTTGCTCGGGTCGTAGGAGATGTTGCCCGACCCGTCGGCTTTCTCGATGCCACCGATCCGGTGCTCGAGACC
>NZ_DASXWU010000006.1:0-17187 GCF_036503465.1 Nocardioides sp. | reverse complement strand
CCAAGAACCGGAAGAAGGGGAAGGCCTGATGGGCCAGAAGATCAACCCGAACGGCTTCCGCCTCGGCATCTCCACCGACCACAAGTCGCGCTGGTACGCCGACAAGCTCTACAAGTCGTACGTCGGCGAGGACGTCGCGATCCGTCGTCTCCTGTCCAAGGGCATGGAGCGGGCCGGCATCGCCAAGGTCGAGATCGAGCGCACCCGTGACCGCGTGCGGGTGGACATCCACACCGCGCGTCCGGGCATCGTCATCGGCCGCCGCGGCGCCGAGGCCGACCGCATCCGCGGCGATCTGGAGAAGCTCACCGGCAAGCAGGTCCAGCTGAACATCCTCGAGGTCAAGAACCCCGAGATCGACGCGCAGCTGGTCGCCCAGGGAGTCGCCGAGCAGCTCAGCGGCCGGGTGCAGTTCCGCCGCGCCATGCGCAAGGCGATGCAGACGACGATGCGCTCGGGTGCCAAGGGCATCCGGATCCAGTGCTCGGGTCGTCTCAACGGTGCCGAGATGTCGCGCACGGAGTTCTACCGCGAGGGCCGCGTTCCGCTGCACACGCTGCGCGCGGACATCGACTACGGCTTCTACGAGGCCAAGACCACCTTCGGCCGGATCGGCGTCAAGGTCTGGATCTACAAGGGCGAGGTCGCGGGCACCCGGGCCGAGCGGCAGGCCCAGGCGGCGGCGCGCGCCGGCGTACCGGGTCGTAGCGGCCGTCCGTCGCGTGGCGGTGACCGTCCCAGCCGTGGCAACCGTCCGACCCGCGCCGACCGCGGCGCGCCGGCGACCTCCGAGCAGGCGGCTCCGGCCGAGGCGACGGCCGCGGCGACCGAGCAGGCCGCCCCGACCACTGGATCGGGGGCCTGAGCCATGTTGATGCCCCGACGTCTCAAGCACCGCAAGCAACACCACCCGACCCGGCGTGGGGCTGCCAAGGGCGGCACCCGCTTGGCCTTCGGTGACTTCGGGATCCAGGCGATCGAGGGTCACTACGTGACCAACCGGCAGATCGAGTCGGCCCGTATCGCAATGACCCGGCACATCAAGCGTGGCGGCAAGGTGTGGATCAACATCTTCCCCGACCGCCCGCTGACCAAGAAGCCCGCCGAGACCCGGATGGGGTCCGGCAAGGGCTCACAGGAGTGGTGGATCGCCAACGTCAAGCCCGGGCGCGTGCTCTTCGAGCTGTCCGGTGTCGACGAGACGGTGGCCCGCGAGGCGATGCGCCGCGCGCAGCACAAGCTCCCCATGAAGACCCGTTTCGTGTCCCGAGAGGCCGGTGAGTTCTGATGGCCAGCAGTCTGAAGGCCCACGAGCTGGACGAGATGAACAGCACCGACCTCGAGGCCCGGCTGCGCGAGGCCAAGGAGGAGCTGTTCAACCTGCGCTTCCAGGCGGCCACCGGCCAGCTGGAGAGCCACGGCCGGTTGCGCACGGTGAAGAAGGACATCGCCCGGATCTACACCGTGGTGCGCGAGCGGGAGCTCGGCATCCGGTCCGACCCCGACGCGAGCGACAACGAGAACACCCAGCAGACCGAGAAGGAAGGTGCTGACGCATGAGCGAGCAGGCAGCGACCCGCAACGCCCGCAAGGTGCGTGAGGGCCTGGTCGTCAGCGACAAGATGGACAAGACCGTCGTGGTCGAGGTCGAGGACCGCGTCAAGCACGCGCTCTACGGCAAGGTCATGCGTCGTACGTCGCGGCTCAAGGCCCACGACGAGAACAACGACTGCGGCGTCGGCGACCGCGTCCAGCTGATGGAGACCCGTCCGCTGTCCGCGACCAAGCGCTGGCGCGTGGTGACCATCCTGGAGCGTGCCAAGTGATCCAGCAGGAGTCCCGGCTCAAGGTCGCCGACAACACCGGTGCGAAGGAAGTCCTCTGCATCCGGGTGCTCGGCGGCTCGGGTCGTCGCTACGCCGGCATCGGCGACGTCATCGTCTGCACGGTCAAGGACGCCATCCCCGGCGGCAACGTGAAGAAGGGCGACGTCGTCAAGGCCGTGGTCGTGCGCACCGCCAAGGAGCGGCGCCGCCCCGACGGGTCCTACATCAAGTTCGACGAGAACGCCGCGGTCATCCTGCGGCAGGACGGCGAGCCGCGCGGCACGCGCATCTTCGGTCCGGTGGGCCGTGAGCTGCGCGACAAGCGGTTCATGAAGATCATCTCGCTCGCACCGGAGGTGCTCTGAGATGGGGAAGCACTCGATGAAGATCAGGAAGGGCGACACCGTCAAGGTGATCGCAGGCAAGGACAAGGGTGCCGAGGGCAAGGTGATCCAGGTGCTCCGCGAGGAGCAGCGGGTCGTCGTCGAGGGTGTGAACCGCATCAAGAAGCACACCAAGGTCGTCCAGCAGGGCGGTCGTGGCGGCACCACCGGCGGCATCATCACCACCGAGGCCCCGATCCACGTGTCCAACGTGATGCTGGTCGAGGGCAACGGCGTGACCCGCGTCGGCTTCCGTCGCGAGGACGTCCTCAAGCGGCGTCCCGACGGCTCGACGTACGCCGGCACGCGCAGCGTGCGCATCTCGCGCAAGACCGGGAAGGAGATCTGAGATGACCGACACCGCCACAGAGCAGAAGGTCACACCTCGTCTCAAGACCCGCTACCGCGAGGAGATCGTCCCCGCCCTGCGCAGCGAGTTCGAGATCGGCAACATCATGCAGGTGCCCGGGCTGACCAAGATCGTGGTCAACATGGGCGTCGGCGAGGCTGCTCGCGACTCGAAGCTGATCGAGGGCGCGGTCCGCGACCTGACGGCGATCACCGGCCAGAAGCCGATGGTGACCAAGGCACGCAAGTCGATCGCCCAGTTCAAGCTCCGCGAGGGGATGCCGATCGGTGCCCACGTGACGCTGCGCGGCGACCGGATGTGGGAGTTCCTCGACCGCCTGCTGTCGCTGGCGCTGCCGCGCATCCGCGATTTCCGTGGCCTCAACCCGGGCCAGTTCGACGGCCGTGGCAACTACACCTTCGGCCTGACCGAGCAGGTCATGTTCCACGAGATCGACCAGGACCGGGTCGACCGCCCGCGGGGCATGGACATCACGATCGTGACCACCGCGACGAACGACAAGCAGGGACGCGCGCTGCTGAAGCAGCTCGGGTTCCCCTTCAGGGAGATGTGACATGGCGAAGACTGCCCTCAAGGTGAAGGCGGCGCGCAAGCCCAAGTTCGCTGTCCGCGCCTACACCCGCTGCCAGCGCTGCGGCCGCCCCAAGGCCGTCTACCGCAAGTTCGGCCTGTGCCGGATCTGCCTGCGGGAGATGGCCCACCGCGGCGAGCTGCCCGGCATCACCAAGTCCAGCTGGTAATCGACAACACGGGGGCTCAGCCCCAGACCACGATCCGAAACAGGAGAGCGTCACAGGTCCGCCAGAGCGGAAACCAGGCGAGAGAGAACGACACACCATGACGATGACCGACCCGATCGCAGACATGCTGACCCGTCTGCGCAACGCCAACCAGGCGTACCACGACGCGGTGACGATGCCCTACAGCAAGCTGAAGGTCGGCGTCGCCGAGATCCTCAGGGCCGAGGGCTACATCACGTCGTACGACGTGGCCGACGACCCCGAGGGCGGGGTGGCGAAGACCCTCACGATCACCTTGAAGTACGGCCGCAACCGTGAGCGCTCGATCGCCGGCGTCCGCCGCATCAGCAAGCCCGGTCTGCGCGTGTATGCGAAGCACACCGGCCTGCCCAAGGTGCTCGGGGGTCTGGGTGTCGCGATCATCTCGACGAGCCAAGGCCTGCTGACCGACCGTCAGGCGAACCAGAAGGGCGTGGGTGGGGAAGTCCTCGCCTACGTCTGGTGACCACGAGACCCGCGAAGGAGAACTGAGATGTCGCGC
Organism: Nocardioides sp.; assembly: GCF_036503465.1. Taxonomy (GTDB): domain Bacteria; phylum Actinomycetota; class Actinomycetes; order Propionibacteriales; family Nocardioidaceae; genus Nocardioides. The sequence goes on along the minus strand of NZ_DASXWU010000006.1, from coordinate 13,327 downwards.
ATCGGACGCATGCCGATCGTCCTGCCCTCGGGTGTCGAGGTGTCGATCGACGGCTCCCAGGTCACCGTGAAGGGGCCGAAGGGCACGCTGAGCCACACCGTTGTCTCGCCGATCACGGTCGCCAAGGCCGAGGACGGCACGCTGGCCGTCACCCGCCCCGACGACGAGCGGGAGAGCCGCTCGCGCCATGGCCTGACCCGCACCCTGGTCAACAACATGGTCATCGGCGTCACCGACGGGTACGAGAAGAAGCTCGAGATCCAGGGCGTCGGCTACCGCGTCCTGTCCAAGGGCCCCACGCAGCTGGAGTTCCAGCTCGGCTACAGCCACCCGATCACCTTCAACGCGCCCGACGGCATCACCTTCACCGTCGAGGGCCCCACGCGGCTCGGCGTCGTCGGGATCGACAAGCAGCTGGTCGGCGAGGTGGCCGCGAACATCCGCAAGCTGCGCAAGCCCGAGCCCTACAAGGGCAAGGGCGTCCGTTACGCCGGCGAGCACGTCCGCCGCAAGGTCGGAAAGGCTGGTAAGTGACCATGGCCATCTCCCTGTCCAAGCACAAGCACACCGCGCAGCGGACCAGGTCCCGCCTGCACCGGCAGGTGCGAGGCCGCAAGAAGGTCTCCGGCACCGCCGAGCGGCCTCGGCTGGTGGTCACCCGTTCCTCGAAGCACATCAGCGTCCAGGTCGTCGACGACCTCGTCGGTCACACGCTGGTGTCCGCCTCGAGCATGGAGGCCGACCTGCGTGGGTTCGAGGGCGACAAGACCGCCAAGGCCAAGAGGGTCGGCGAGCTCGTCGCCGAGCGGGCGAAGGGTGCGGGCATCGAGTCCGTCGTCTTCGACCGCGCGGGCAACCAGTACCACGGCCGCGTCGCGGCCCTCGCCGACGCCGCCCGTGAGGGCGGACTGAGCTTCTGACCACCCCTGTCATGGACCAGCACCACACAGCCACGACAGAGCCACGAAAGACAAGGAAGAGGAACATCTCATGAGCGGAGCCCAGCGCGGACAGCGCGGTGGCGAGCGCCAGGGCCGGGGTCGCGACGACCGTCGCGGCGGCGGTGCCGAGAAGAGCCAGTACGTCGAGCGGGTCGTGGCGATCAACCGGGTCGCCAAGGTCGTCCAGGGTGGTCGTCGCTTCAGCTTCACCGCCCTCGTGGTGGTCGGCGACGGCGACGGCATGGTCGGCGTCGGATACGGCAAGGCCAAGGAGGTGCCGGCCGCGATCGCCAAGGGCGTCGAGGAGGCCAAGAAGCACTTCTTCCGGGTCCCCCGGATCCAGGGCACGATCCCGCACCCGGTGCAGGGTGAGAAGGCCGCCGGCGTGGTGCTGCTGCGCCCGGCCGCTCCCGGTACCGGGGTGATCGCGGGTGGCCCGGTCCGCGCGATCCTGGAGTGCGCCGGCATCCACGACGTGCTCAGCAAGTCGCTCGGCTCGTCCAACCAGATCAACATCGTCCACGCCACGGTCGAGGCGCTGCGGATGCTCGAGCAGCCGGAGACGGTGGCCTCGCGCCGCGGCCTGCCGGTCGAGCAGGTGGCCCCAGCCGCGCTGCTGAAGGCTGCGCATGAGAAGACCGAGTCGCCTCAGGAGGTGGCTCACTGATGGCCCAGCTCAAAGTCCAACAGCGCAAGAGCTCCATCGGCTGCAAGGCCAACCAGCGCGAGACCCTGCGCACCCTCGGTCTCAAGCGCATCGGCGACGTGGTCGTGAAGGAGGACCGCCCGGAGATCCGCGGCATGGTCCAGACCGTCCGTCACCTGGTGACGGTCGAGGAAGTCGAGTGAACTGACATGACTCTCAAGCTGCACCACCTCCGCCCGGCTCCGGGGGCCAAGACGGCCAAGACCCGGGTCGGCCGCGGTGAGGGCTCCAAGGGCAAGACCGCCGGCCGTGGCACCAAGGGCAGCAAGGCCCGCAACCAGATCCCGGCCCACTTCGAGGGCGGCCAGCTGCCGCTGCACATGCGGTTGCCGAAGCTGAAGGGCTTCAAGAACCCCTTCCGGGTCGAGTTCCAGGTCGTCAACCTCGACCGGCTCGGCGAGCTGTTCCCCGAGGGCGGCGAGGTCTCGGTCGACGACCTGGTGGCCAAGGGCGCGGTCCGCAAGGGCCAGCCGGTCAAGGTGCTCGGTCAGGGTGACATCTCCGTCGCCTGCCAGGTGAGCGTCCAGGCGTTCTCGGCGTCGGCCAGGCAGAAGATCGAGGCCGCAGGCGGCTCAGCGACTGTCGTCTGACCGTCCTCGAGACCGCTGGGCCCTGCCTGTTGAGCGGCCTCAGGTAGGCTTCCGGCGGTCTCCGCGGACGTGTGCGGGGACCCCTACGAAAGAGGATTGAGAAGGTCGTGCTCAGCGCCTATGTGAACGCGTTCCGCACCCCGGACCTGCGCAAGAAGCTGCTTTTCGTCCTGTTCATCATCGTGATCTTCCGGGCAGGCTCGCAGATCCCCGCCCCGGGTGTGAACGTCCGCAACGTGCACGACTGCATCAGCGGTGTCAGCAACACCGGCATCTACAACCTGATCAACGTCTTCTCCGGCGGGGCACTCCTCCAGCTCACGATCTTCGCGCTCGGGATCATGCCCTACATCACCGCGAGCATCATCCTGCAGCTGCTGGTGGTCGTGATCCCGCGCCTGGAGGCCCTCAAGAAGGAGGGCCAGTCCGGGCAGACCAAGATCACCCAGTACACCCGCTACCTCACCCTCGGCCTGGCCCTGCTGCAGGCGACGGGCATCGTGGCCCTGGCCCGGTCGGGCAACCTGCTCTCGGGCTGCTCCAAGCCGCTGCTCTACGACAACGGCACCGCGACCTTCCTGGTCATGGTCGCCACGATGACCGCCGGCACCGCGGTCATCATGTGGCTCGGCGAGCTGATCACCGACCGCGGCGTCGGCAACGGCATGTCGATCCTGATCTTCACCCAGGTCGTGGCGCGGTTCCCCACCTCGCTCTGGTCGGTCGGCAAGTCCCGCGGCTGGTGGGTGTTCGCGGTCGTGATCGCCATCGGCCTGGTGATCATCGCGGCCGTCATCTTCATCGAGCAGGCGCAGCGGCGCATCCCGGTGCAGTACGCCCGGCGGATGGTCGGCCGGAAGATGTTCGGCGGGTCGTCGACGTACATCCCGCTGAAGGTCAACCAGGCCGGCGTCATCCCGGTGATCTTCGCGTCGTCCCTGCTGTACCTGCCGGCCATGGCCTCACAGTTCAACTCGAACCAGAGCTCCGGCTGGGCGGTGTGGGTCCAGCGCTACTTCGTGCGCGGCGACCATCCGCTGTACATGATCACCTTCTTCGCCCTCTGCGTCTTCTTCACCTACTTCTACGTGTCGATCACCTTCAACCCCGAAGAGGTGGCCGACAACATGAAGAAGTACGGCGGCTTCATCCCCGGGATCCGGGCGGGCAAGCCGACCGAGGACTACCTGTCCTACGTCCTGTCCCGCATCACGCTGCCCGGCTCGTTGTACCTGGGGTTCGTCGCGGTGATCCCGCTGATCGCCTTCGTCCTCATCGGCGCCGACCAGAACTTCCCGTTCGGCGGCACCTCGATCCTGATCATGGTCGGCGTGGCGCTCGACACGGTGAAACAGATCGAGAGCCAGCTCCAGCAGCGCAACTACGAAGGGTTCTTGCGCTAGCCATGAGGCTGATATTGATGGGCCCTCCCGGTGCCGGGAAGGGCACCCAGGCCAAGGTCGTCGCCGACCACTTCGGCATCCCCGCCATCTCCACCGGCGACATCTTCCGGGCCAACGTCTCGCAGGGCACCCCGCTGGGCAAGAAGGCCCAGGAGTACATGGACGCCGGTGAGTACGTCCCGGACGAGGTCACCAACCTGATGGTGCGCGCCCGCATCGACGAGCCGGACGCCGATCCCGGCTTCCTGCTCGACGGCTACCCACGCACCCTCGCCCAGGTCGAGGAGCTCGACGGCATGATCCGGCACACCGGCCACGAGCTGGACGCCGCGGTCGTCCTCACCGTGGACCCCGACGAGATCGTCGCGCGGCTGGTGCAACGCGCCGAGGTCGAGGGCCGCACCGACGACACCGAGGAGGTCGTCCGGCGCCGACAGGAGGTGTACGTCGAACAGACCGAGCCGTTGATCGAGGTCTACCGCCGTCGCGGCATCGTGCACGAGATCGATGGGATGGGCGCCGTCGAGGAGGTCACCAAGCGGATCTTCTGCGCCCTCGACGTCGTACCCCAGAGCTGACCGGAGCTGACTGACCCGATGGGCCTGCTCGACCGCCTCGAGATCAAGACCCCCGAGCAGATCGGCCTCATGCGTCGGGCCGGTCTGCTGGTCGGCGAGACCCTCGAGCTGCTGCGCGGGGCGGCGAAGGCCGGCGTCACCACCGGCGAGCTCGACGCGCTCGCGGAGGAGAACATCCGCGCCCACGGCGGCGTGCCGTCGTTCCTGGACTACGGTCACCCACCCTTCCCGGGGACGATCTGCGCGTCCGTCAACGACGAGGTCGTGCACGGCATCCCGGGCTCGCGCCGCCTGGTGGACGGCGACGTCGTCTCGATCGACTGCGGGGCGATCGTCGACGGCTGGCACGGCGACGCCGCGATCACCGTCGCGATCGGCGACGTGCCCCCCGAGGTGACCGAGCTGATGCGGGTCACCGAGGAGGCCCTCTGGGCGGGCATCGCGGCCGCCCGGCTGAGCGGCCGCGTCAGCGACATCTCACGTGGCGTCGAGACCACGGTCCGGTCGCAGGGTGACTACGGCATCCTCGAGGACTACGTCGGGCACGGCATCGGCACCCGCATGCACCTGCCGCCCAACGTGCCCAACGTCGTCCACCGCGGCGACCGGGGCCCGAAGCTGGTCGCCGGTCTCGCGCTCGCGGTAGAGCCGATGGTCACCCTGGGCACGTCGGACACCGAGGTGCTCGACGACGAGTGGACCGTGGTCACCGCCGACGGGTCGGTCGCCGCCCACTTCGAGCACACCTTCACGCTCACGCCGAACGGCGCGTGGGTGCTGACCGCGCTCGACGGCGGCGAGGAGCGGCTCACCGCTTTGGGCGTTCCGTACGGTGGGCGGTGATGATTCCCGTCGGTCGACCCTTCCGAGAGGACGGGTCACTGCGTTCAGGCACCGTCACCGGGTGCTCGGCTGAGGCCCCAGGCACCGTCACCGGGTCTCGAGACGCGTCGCTCAGCCCCTCGTTCCTCGGGTCTGAGCCGACGCTCCTCGACCTCCCGCGCCACTCCGTGCCCTCGCAGGCTCGGGCACGGGCGCGTGATCGCAGCGCTCAGATCGCGGGGCCGTGAATGCACGTGACGCCCCTGGTCTGGTGGATCACCATCCTCGTGACGTCCGCGATCCTGCTCTTCGACGTCTTCGTCATCGGCCGCCGGCCCCATGAGCCGACCCGCCGCGAGGTGCTCGGCGCCCTCGCGATCTACGTCGGCCTCGCGGTCGTGTTCGGTCTCGGAGTGTGGTGGCTGGCCGGTGGTGAGTACGGCGGGGAGTTCTTCGCCGGCTGGCTGACCGAGTACTCCCTCTCGATCGACAACCTGTTCATCTTCATCGTGATCATGGGCAAGCTCGCCGTGCCGCGTGAGCTCCAGCAGAGCGCCCTCCTGATCGGGATCGTGCTGGCACTCGTGCTCCGTGGGATCTTCATCGCCATCGGCGCAGCCGCCATCGCCGAGTTCAGCTGGGTCTTCTACATCTTCGGGCTGTTCCTCGTCTGGACCGCGGTCAACCTCGCCCGCGAGGGCGGCGAGGAGGAGGGAGGCTACGACGAGCCCCGCCTGGTGCGCTGGGCCCGGCGACACCTGCCGCTGAGCGAGGAGTGGAACGGCGCCGGCCTGACGCTGCGGAAGGACGGCGCGCGGCACTTCACGCCGATGTTCCTCGTGATCCTGACGCTCGGAATGACCGACCTCCTGTTCGCACTCGACTCGATCCCCGCGATCTACGGCCTCACCAAGGAGGCCTACCTGGTGCTCACCGCCAACATCTTCGCCCTGATGGGACTCCGGCAGCTCTACTTCCTGATCGGCGACCTGCTCCAGCGGCTCGTCTACCTGTCCTACGGCCTGGCCTTCCTGCTGCTGTTCATCGGCGTGAAGCTGATCCTGCACGCGATGCACGAGAACACGCTGCCGTTCGTCAACGACGGCGAGCACATCGGGTGGGCTCCGGACATCCCGATCTGGATGTCCCTGGTGGTCATCGTCGGCACGCTGGTCGTCACCACGGTGCTGAGCCTGGCGGCCGACCGCAGACGTCCGCAGTCGACCGCATGAGTCTCGAGATCGGTCTGCTCGTAACGCCGTGTCATCGGCACTGCTGCGGCTGAGCGCATGCGCCCAGGCGCGGTCAACAGGGCGTCACAAGTGGAGGCCGCTCGTGACGTCCTCTGCCCTGTTGTCCCTGTCCGGCGGGACACCCGGCCCGGCACGGTCAGGTCATCGACGAAGAGAACCTCGAAAGGACCAGATCGATGACCACCAGCGTCACCACCACCAACCCCGTCCGCTCGGACCGAACCGACGTCGTGGACCCACAGCACGCCGCCGAGGCGCGCCGCCCTGTCTCGCGCCGCTGGGCCCTCGCCGGGACCGGCGCCGCCGTTCTCGGTATCGCCACCATCGCCACCTCGTCGATGGTCGACACCGTCTACCAGAAGCAGTACGAGTCGGGTGTGGACGGCTTCGCCGCCGACCTCCACGACAAGACCGGCGTCCTGTTCGCCTTCCACAGCATCACCGTGGTCGGCGCCCTGCTGATGATCGTGTTCGCGGCCGGGCTGCACCGCCGGTTGAAGTCCGTGCTGCCCGACAGCCTCGTCCCGACGATCGCCGCTGCGGGACTGTTGGGCACCGCCGTCGTCTCGATCATGGGCAGTGGCCTGGACACCGAGTTCATGATGCCGCTGGCCGGCGACGCCGGCGTCCAGGACAGCAGCGCGGCGATGTACAACCACTGGATCGGCACGATCCCGTGGCTGTGGACCCTCGCCGGGCTTGCTGGCCTGTCCCTGTACGCCGCGGCTCGCCAGGGCGTCGTCGCCCGCTGGGTCGGCCGCGTCGGGCTCGTGCTCGGTGGCCTGACCGTCCTCCTGGGCATCTCGCCCCTCGAGTACATGTCGGGTGTCGTCGGCGCGCTGTGGCTGCTGACCACCTCGCTCGGCTTCGCCTTCGGTGACCGCCGCTTCCGCGGCACCTCCCGGTGACCGGCACGACCGTCACCAGTCCTGCCGGTCCGGCCCCGAACGGGCCGGGCCGGCAGCACAATGTCCGCGTGACCGGGGGAGCCGAGCGGACGCGCACACGTGCCGTCGAGGCGTTCGTCCTCCTGGCCGCCCTCGGCATCCTCGTGGTCTCGCTGGTGCTCGACGACCGGGCCCCCGGCTTCGGACCCGGAGCCGACCTCGCCAACGGACCGGGGTGGCCGTACACAGCCCTGGGGCTCGCCCTGACCGTCCTCGCCGCCGTCGTCCTCGAGCACGACCCGCGTCAGCGGTTCGGCTGGGCGCTGGCGGCACTCGGCCTGTTCTGGTCCGTCGACGGCCTCAGCCAGTCCTACGTAGGCTTCGCGATCCGCGCCGACGACGCGCTCGCGTGGTCGAACGCCGCGCTCTGGGTCTTCAATCGGCTGGGGGCGTTCCTCCCGGCCACTGTCGCCATCCTGCTCATGATCTTCCCGACCGGCCGGTTCCTGCCCGGCCGGTGGGGCTGGGCCGGCCGGGTCTCGCTCGGCGCCATGCTGCTGGCGGTGTGCGTCCTGCTCGTCAACCCGCTGGCCGACGAGACCGCGTACGCGACCCTTCCCCCGGGTGTCGACGTCGACGCCGCCACGCTGCCCCTGCCGGACTCCTTCATCACCGCGGTGATGCCGGCCGAGATCGCTGCTCAGACCGCGGGCTTCCTGGTGGCGATGGCCTCGGTGGTCGCCCGCTACCGCCGGAGCGCGGGCGTCGAGCGAGACCGGCTGCGCTGGCTGCTGTGGTCGGTGCTGGCGATGGCGCTCCTGATCCCCCTCTCGTTCGCGTCCGAGCTCGCGGTCGTCCAGGGCGTGCTGCTGTTCGTCGTCGTGCTCCTCCCGGCCGCTGCGATGACCGTCGGCATCGTCGAGCCGGACGTCGTGCCGATCGAGGACCTGGTCGGCCGCACGGTCCTCTACGGCGCGCTCTCCCTGCTGATCGTCGGCGTCGACCTCGGTGTCCTGGCGTTGTTGACGACCTTCCTGGGCGGTTCCCTGGACCAACGGCAGGTCGTCCTCGTGGTGCTGTTGCTGACCGCCCTGCTCTACGGACCGCTGCGGCTCCAGCTGAGGCGACTGGTCCGGCGGGTCATGCTCGGCCGACGCGCTGACCCGTACGACGCCATCGCCGGTCTCGCCTCCACGCTGGAGACCACCGATGACGCCGCCGACCAGCTGGCCGCGGTCACCCGGTCGGTGGCGGCGGCATTCGGCGTCCGCTTCGTGAGCGTCGAGGTCGAGCGGCCCGGTGGCGAGCACCTGGTCGCGTCGTACGGCGTGCGGCCCGCGGAGACCCGGACGCTGCCGATCACGTTCCGTGACGCGCAGATCGGCCGGCTGGTCCTCCCGGCGCGCGGCCTGCGCAGCCGGCTGTCCCGCCGGGACGAGCAGTTCCTCGGCGACCTGGTGCGGCAGGCTGCGACGGCGGCACGTGCCAGCCGGATGGCAGACGAGCTCCAGCTCGGCCGGGAGCGGATGGTGCTCGCTCGTGAGGAGGAACGACGCCGGATCCGTCGCGACCTGCACGACGGGCTCGGCCCGGCCCTGTCCGGGGTGGTCTTCCGCCTCGAGTCGGCCCGCCTGCTCGTCGACCGCGACCCGTCTGCGGCGAAGGGTCACCTGGAGGAGACCAGCAGCGACGTGCGCGAGGTGGTCGCCGACGTACGCCGCCTCGTCCACGACCTGCGCCCGCCGGCCCTCGACGACCGTGGACTGGTCGGGGCGCTCTCACAGCTGGCCGAGCAGCAGCCCTACGAGACGACGATCGACGCCGATGGCGTGACTGCGCTGCCCGCCGCGGTGGAGGTGGCGGCCTACCGGATCGCCGCCGAGGCACTCACCAACACCGCCCGCCACGCCGACGCCGGCTCCTCCACCGTGCGGTTGGTCGCGAGCGACGGCGAGCTGCTCGTGGAGATCGCTGACGATGGGCGCGGCATCGCACCCGACCGCCAGGCCGGGATCGGCCTGATCTCGCTGCGCGAGCGCGCCGAGGAGCTCGGCGGCCGCAGCGAGGTCAGCTGTCCACGCACCGGGGGGACCGTCGTCCGCGCCTGGCTCCCCCTCCGTCCCGTTTCCTCCGAGGAGCCCTCCCGTGACTGACATCCGCGTCGTCGTCGTCGACGACCACCGGATCGTGCGCGACGGGCTCGTCGCCCTGCTCGGGGCACTGGACGGCATGGAGGTGGTCGGCACCGCCAGCGACGGCGTCGACGCACTCCACGTGGTGGAGGAGACCTCGCCCGACGTCGTGGTCATGGACATCCAGATGCCGCAGCTCGACGGGATCGAGGCGACCCGGCGGATCACGTCCCGGCACGAGAGCGTCCGGGTCGTGATGCTCACCATGAACGAGGACGACGACACCGTGCTCTCCGCGGTGCGGGCCGGCGCCTCGGGATACCTGCTCAAGGGCTCCGGGGCCGAGGAGGTCAGCAACGCCGTGCGCGCGGCGTACGCCGGGGGGATGGTGTTCGGGGCGAGCCTGGCGGGGCGGGTGGCCGCCCTGTTCGCCGGCGGAGCGCGACAGCAGTCCCGGGCGTTCCCGGAGCTGAGCGACCGCGAGCGCGAGGTGCTCGAGCTGCTGGCCGCGGGCCGGTCGAACGACGCCATCGCCGGCGAGCTGTACCTGTCGAACAAGACCGTCCGCAACGCCGTCTCGTCCATCTACGCCAAGCTCCACGCCGCGGGGCGGGCCGAGGCGATCATCAAGGCGCGGGAGGCCGGTTTCGGTCAGGGCTGATCGGACCCCTCACGAGCCGGCTCGCTCCGGTCGCGTGTGTTTCGGCCCAGGACGGCCGGGTACTTCAAGCCCATCGCGCAGGCCCGATCCGGGCATCCCTGCCGCGGAGCGACAGGAGGACCCATGAAGCTGCCCGAACCGTGCGGTCCGGTGAGCCGTCGGGTGGGTGAGGCGCTGCGGGCGGAGGAGCGCGGGCGCTGCCACGTCGTGCTGCCGGACGAGCCGGTGCTGACCGACCGCGACGTCCAGCTCGCTCTCTGGACGGTCTACGAGCTCTCCTACCGTGGCTTCGACGACGTGGACCCCGCCGCGGAGTCCGACCCGGACGTCGTCCGGATCCGGGGTGTGATCGAGCATCGGTTCGAGCAGGAGCTGCGCCAGGAGACGCGGACACGCCTGGCCGGGGTGCCCGACCGCGACGACGTGGCCGATCAGCTGTTGACGCTGGTGCGGCAGGAGGACGGGCCGAAGCTCTCGTCGTACCTCCGGCGTGAGGCGACCCTGGAGGAGATGCGCGACTACCTGCGCGAGCGCAGCGTCCAGCAGCTCCGGGAGTCCGATCCGCAGTCGTTCCTGCTGCCGAGGCTCGAGGGCGCGGCGAAGGTCGCGCTCGCGGAGCTCCAGTACGACGAGTACGGCGCCGGCCGGCCCGAGCGGCTCCACCAGACCCTCTACGCCGAGGCGCTCGCGGCTGTCGGGCTCGACGACCGGTATGCCGCCTACGTCGGCGAGATCTCGGGTACCGCGCTGGCGAGCGCGAACGTGATGTCCCTGTTCGCGCTCAACCGGAGGGGCCTGGCGGCCGGGCTCGGTCACTTCGCCGTGTTCGAGGCGTCGAGCGTCGTCCCGTCTCGCCGGATCGCCTCGGGGATCGAGCGGCTCGAGCTCCCGGCCGCGGTCGCGACGTACTTCCTCGAGCACGTGGAGGCCGACGCCGTCCACGAGCAGGTCGCGGCCCGGGACGTCTGCGGTCCGTACGTCGCCGACCATCCCGACCAGCGCGAAGCGGTCCTCTTCGGGGCGGCCTGCGCGCTCCACCTGGACGAGCTGTCCGGGCGCGAGCTCCTGGCCAGATGGGCCGCGGCCGCGGAGGTCGCGTCGTGAGCCGGCAGCTGCGGATACGGGTCTGTCCCGACGGACCGGTCCTCGTGCGGGGTGCCGAGGCCGTCGTCGACGAGCGCGGTGAGCAGCACACGGTCACCCGGCCCGTGGTGGCACTCTGCGTCTGCGGGCGCAGCTCGCTGACGCCTTGGTGCGACGGGACCCACCAGATGGTGACGGGTCGGTCGACCGACGACGCCGACGATGGCTGAGGCAGCGCTCCCCACGGCCGGCGTCACCGAGACGTCGTTCGCGGGGCTGAGGATCCGGTACGACGAGCGCGTACTCGCCCCTCGCCAGTGGACCGTGCTCCAGTCGCGATGGGCGGCGGAGCTGCTGGACGTCCTTCCCGCGGGGCGCGTCCTGGAGCTGTGCTGCGGTGCGGGCCAGATCGGACTCGCCGCGGTCGCGACCTCCTCCCGGGAGCTCGTCTGCGTGGACCGCGACCCGGCCGCCGCGGCGTACGCCACGGCCAACGCCGCCGGAGCCGGCCTGAACCACCGGGTGGAGGTGCGCCAGGCGAGCCTCGACGCCGCCGTCGGGGCCTCCGAGCGGTTCGCGCTGGTCGTCGCCGACCCGCCATGGGTGCCCAGCGCCGAGATCGGTCGGTGGCCGGAGGACCCTCCGGGGGCCATCGACGGCGGCGCGGACGGGCTGGGAGCGGCGCGCCGGTGTCTGGAGGTGGCCGCGGCGCATCTGATGCCGGGCGGCGCTGTACTGCTTCAGCTCGGGAGTGTCGAGCAGGCCGACGACCTGAGCGGCCGGGCGACCGAGTTCGGCCTGCAACGCGACGAGCTGCGGCTGGGTCGGCGAGGGGTCGTCGCACGCTTCTCGCACGCTGCCGGGGGTCGTCCCGCCCCTGCACGCCGCCCCTGAGCGCCGGCCCTGAGCGCCGGCCCCCGAGCGCCGGCCCTGACGACAAACTGGCCTACAAACGACCGTACGGAGAGCCTGCCGGCGCCGTCTCTGGGCCAGTTACTGACGAGTAACCGCTGGCTGGGGCCTCCATCAGCGCCGGTCGGGAGTCCTCGGGCGTGGATTATGGGTTGTGACCATGTGCGGCCTAGACTGAGGCGTCGGCCCAACTTGGGTCTGTTTCGCGGTGCCTCGCGGCTGCCCGGAGAACCCACTCGACTCGCCTTGGACGAGTCGTGTGCGCGCCCGGGAAGAGGCCCGTGCGACGGCTGCAAGAGGTCCACCCTCCGGGGAGGTTCCCGGGTCGACGGTAGACGAGGCAGACGACCAGAAGTGAGGACATGCCGAAAAAAGAAGGTGTGATCGAGATCGAGGGCACCGTCGTCGAGGCTCTCCCGAACGCGATGTTCCGGGTCGAGCTGAGCAACGGTCACAAGGTCCTCGCCCACATCAGCGGCAAGATGCGCCAGCACTACATCCGGATCCTCCCCGAGGACCGCGTCGTGGTGGAGCTGTCGCCGTACGACCTCACCCGTGGTCGCATCGTCTACCGGTACAAGTAAGCAGCAGCCGACACCCAGAAAGGGCTGACATGAAGGTCAACCCGAGCGTAAAGAGGATCTGTGACAAGTGCAAGGTGATCCGTCGCCACGGCCGCGTCATGGTGATCTGCGAGAACCCCCGTCACAAGCAGCGACAGGGTTGAGCACGATCTCGCTCCACAACTGAACAACCACAACGTGATCGCTGGCTCGTCCTACGACGGGTGATCCACCTCCGGAACAACGGCCGGAGCGCGTCCGAGGCGGACGCGACGCGGACACGACCGAAACCGTTGTGACCTACCGAAGGGAACGCCATCTGATGGCACGCCTCGTTGGTGTGGACCTCCCGCGCGACAAGCGCATCGAGGTCGCACTCACCTACATCTACGGCATCGGCCGTACCCGCGCCCAGCAGCTGCTCACCGAGACCGGTGTGAGCCCCGACCTCCGCGTCCACCAGCTGGGCGACGAGGAGCTGGTCAAGCTCCGCGACGCGATCGAGGGCAACGACGAGATCAAGATCGAGGGTGACCTCCGCCGGGAGGTCCAGGCCGACATCCGGCGCAAGATCGAGATCGGTAGCTACCAGGGTCGTCGTCACCGCCAGGGCCTTCCGGTCCGCGGCCAGCGCACCAAGACCAATGCGCGAACTCGCAAGGGTCCCAAGCGGACCGTCGCCGGCAAGAAGAAGGCCAAGTAACCCATGCCCCCTCGCAGTCGTCAGGGCGCCGCCAAGAAGGTGCGCCGCAAGGAGAAGAAGAACGTCGCTCAGGGCGAGGCCCACATCAAGAGC
>NZ_DASXWU010000005.1:0-7466 GCF_036503465.1 Nocardioides sp. | reverse complement strand
GCGCTACAACCAGATCCGGGTGCAGCTCAAGCAGATGCGTGGTGACGTCCAGGCACTGCGCGCCGACCAGGCCCGGCAGCAGAAGCTGACCGAGAAGGCCCGGCGCCTCGTCGCCGACTCGATCGTCCGGCAGTACGAGGGCGACTCCCTGTCCGCGGTCGGGCAGGCGGTCGTCTCCAGCAACCCGGACGCCTTCGTCTCCCAGCTGAGCACGATGTCGGCCTTCAACTCGATGCAGGCCGGGCAGTACTCGTCGTACCTGACCCAGGCGAAGGCGCTCAGCATCCGTCAGGGCGCGACCCAGGACCAGCTCGAGAAGGTTGCCGCGCTGGAGAAGCAGGCCGCCGAGGACAAGGCGACGATCGCCAAGAACCTCGACGCCGCCAAGAGCCTCCTCGGCAAGATGCAGGCCGCGGCGCGCGCGCGCATGCTCGCGGCCTCCCGCGACAGCACCCGCGTCTCCAGCGCCGACATCCCGGTCTCCGGCCGGGCCGCCGCCGCGGTGCACTTCGCGATGGCTCAGGTCGGCAAGCCCTACGTGTACGGCGCCGCCGGCCCGAACGCCTACGACTGCTCCGGGCTCACCATGGCCGCATGGGGCGCCGCGGGCGTCGGCCTGCCGCACTCCTCGAGCGCGCAGTACGGCTCGGGCACCCACATCTCGGCCAGCCAGCTGCAGCCGGGCGACCTGGTCTTCTACTACCAACCGATCAGCCACGTCGGCATGTACATCGGCAACGGCATGATCGTGAACGCCGAAAACCCGTCCGCCGGCATCCGGGTGACCGGCCTCTACTCCATGCCGTACGTCGGCGCCGTCCGCCCTGGCTGACCCGGCGCCCTCAGCCCCCCGACCGGCGCCACGAAAGGCCGGCCGCCCCCGCTGGTGGGTGGTCGGCCTTTCGCTGTTCCTGGCCGTCGTCCTCGGGATCGTCGTCTGGCTGACCCAGCACGACGCGACGTACCACGCGCCCCTCGACCGGAGGCCCGGCCCCGAGGTCGACCAGGCCGGTGCCGTCTCGCTCCTCGGCGACCTCGAGAGGGCGGTGCAACACCACGACACTCGCGCCGGCTCGCGTCTCGGTGCCTCACCGGCGGCCCGGACCGACCTGGCCGGTGTCGTCCGCAACGGCCGTGCCGCGCACGTCACAGCGTTCTCCCTCCGCTACGTCGACGCCTCCGGAGCCGTCGCCCCGGACGGGACGTGGGCGGCGGACGTCGCGACGACGTGGCGGTTCGCAGGCTTCGACCACCGGACCGAGCACCTCGAGATCCGGGTCCGGTTCGCCCCGGCCGGCGGCCGGCTGAGGATTGCCGGCATCGGCGGGGGAGACCGCCGCAGCCCGTTGTGGCTCTCCGGTCCCCTCCAGGTGCGTCGCGGCCCGCGAAGCATGGTGCTCGTGGACGGCTCGGCTGCACGGGCCGACGCGTTCGCCGCGCTGGCCCGTCGGGCGGTCCCGCAGGTGCGTCATGTGCTGCCCGACTGGCCGGGCGGTCTCGTGGTGGAGGTGCCGGCCTCGGAGGGCGACCTCGACGCGACGCTGGGAGCCGACCCGAGCGACTATTCCGGCATCGCCGCGGTCACCACGACGGTCGACGGCTCACGGTCGCGGACGTCGCCGAGTCACGTGTTCGTGAACCCCCAGGTCTTCGACCCGCTCCGTCCACGCGGGGCACAGGTCGTGATCACGCACGAGGCCACGCACGTCGCGACCGACGCCGCCGTCACGCCCGCCCCGATCTGGCTGGTCGAGGGCTTCGCCGACTACGTCGCCCTCAGCGCACAGAAACTGCCGGTGACCACGACGGCGGCCCGGATCATCGCCCTGGTACGCCGTCAGGGTGCGCCGCACCATCTGCCGGGACGCCACGAGTTCGCGCCCGGTGCGAAGCACCTCGAGGCGCGCTACGAGAGCGCGTGGCTGGCCTGCCGGCTGCTCGCCCGGGAGGGCGGTACGAGGGCGCTGGTGGGGTTCTACCGCACGATGGACGGGGGAGGGGCGCTCGGTCCCGCGCTGCACCGGTGGTTCGGTCTGAGCCGGGCCGCCTTCACCCGGCAGTGGCGGACCGTCCTGTCAGACTTGCCGGCGTGAGCCAACGCCGCTGGTCCCTGGTCACGTTCGCAGTCGCCGCGGTCGCGTTCGTGGTGATCGCGGCGTGGCGGATCCCGTGGCACCCGGTGCCCGGCGGCACCCCGCCCCCGGTCTCCGAGGCCCAGGTGTTCACCTCGGCCGAGATCGCACGTGCCAACGCCTACAGCGACCCGGCGAGGATGCTCGCCTGGGCCTCGCTGGCCGTGTCCCTGGTGGTGGCGCTGGTCCTCGGCCTCACACCGCTCGGTGCGCGCCTGGCGGGTCGACTCCGCGGTTGGTGGTGGGTGCGGGTGCTGCTGGCCGTCGCGGCCCTCGCCGTGATCGGTCGCCTCGTGACCCTCCCGTTCGCGATCATCGGGCACCACCGGTCTCTCGACTACGGACTCAGCACCGAGGCATGGGGCCCCTGGACCGTCGACCTGCTCAAGGGCCTGCTGCTGTCGATCGTGATCTCCGGCCTCTTGCTCCTGGTCCTGATCGGCTGCGCGCGTCGCTGGCCGCGCGCCTGGCCGGCCGTGGCCGGGACGATCCTGGGAGCTCTGGTGATGGTCGGCTCCTTCGTCTACCCGGTGGTCGTCGAGCCGGCCTTCAACCAGTTCACGCCGCTGCAGGACGGTCCGCTGCGCGCGCAGATCCTGCACCTGGCCGACGTGGAGCACGTCCACCTCGACGACGTGCTCGTGGCCGACGCGTCACGGCGTACGACGACGCTGAACGCCTACGTGTCGGGCTACGGCAGCACCCGCCGCGTGGTGATCTACGACAACGTGATCAAGGACCTGCCGCGTGCCCAGATCCTCTCGATCGTCGCTCACGAGCTCGGGCACGCCCGCCACGACGACGTGCTCACCGGCTCGGTCCTGGCGGCCCTGGGCACCACCTTGGGGATCGGCCTCCTCGGCCTCGTTCTGTCCTTCGTACGCCGCGTCCCGGGCGGGATGCGCGACCCGACGGTCGTTCCGCTCGTGCTGGCGCTGGTGGCGATCGCGACCCTGCTTTCGAGCCCGGTGAACAACGGCCTCTCGCGGCTGATCGAGACCCGGGCCGACGTGGACTCGCTGGAGGCCACCCGCGACCCCGCGGCGTTCGTCAAGATGCAGCGCGAGCTGGACATCCACTCGCTCAGCGACAACGGGCCGACGTGGTCGCACGTCTGGTTCGGCTCGCACCCCACCACGCTGGAGCGGATCGCGATCGCCGAGCAGCTCGGGCGCCGGATGGGCGTCACGTCGGATGCAGCGCCCGGCGGCTGACCCGAGCTGAAATCGTCGATGGCCGCGGATCCCCCATGGATCCGCGGCCATCACATGCGACGAGAAACTGTCAGCAGGTGCCGGCTTTCGCGCTGGTGCCGATGCTGCTACAGGTGTTCTTGAAGACGTTGGTCAGCACTCCGCCGAACAGGAAGACGATGGCCACGATCAGGGCCGCGATGCCGGCAATGAGCAGTCCGTACTCCACGGCCGAGGCGCCTCGCTCGTCGAGCTGTGCCTTCTTGGCGTTCAGGATGATGCGCAGGTAGTCGAGCATGGGGAGGGGCTCCTAGTTCGTGGACCGCGTACGCGGAACTGGTGATGTCTCAATTGTCGGCCGTGCCGTGTCCGGGGGCATCCGGCGTTCGCACGAACCCACCTGACCCGGCTGGACTAGCAGAAGATGACCGGTGGGTGTGCTCGGCGGGGTCGTCGGACAGTGCGATGGCCGCGTCAGGCGGGCCGGACATGACGATGGCCGCGGGCCCCGGTCCGCGGCCATCGTCGATCGAGCGTCAGCCGCAGCTCTGGCTGGAGCTGGCACCGATGCTGTTGCAGGTGTTCTTGAAGATGTTGGCGAGCACGCCGCCGAAGAGGAACACGACCGCGACGATCAGGGCCGCGATGCCGGCGATCAGGAGGCCGTACTCGACGGCGGACGCACCGCGCTCGTCCATCTTGGCCTTCTTCGCGTTGAGCATGATGCGCAGGTAGTCCAGCATTTTTTCTCCCCAATTGGTGATGAGTATGTTTCAGGGCGTTCGAAGGTCACCCTCTTCCCCACGTACAGGATGCCGATACGCGGTCGGTTTTGTCGCAGATTGGGAGATTTCGTGTGCTGGTCTAGACGCGGCTTGATTCCCGTCGGTCCTCACCGTGCCGCAGTGCAGACGTGACGAAGGCCGCGGAGCAACGGTCCGCGGCCTTCGTTGGTCGGCCTGGTCAGCCGCAGCTCTGGCCGGAGCTCTTGCCGATGCTGTTGCAGGTGTTCTTGAAGATGTTCGACAGCACGCCACCGAACAGGAAGACGATCGCGACGATCAGGGCCGCGATGCCCGCGATGAGCAGGCCGTACTCGACGGCGGACGCACCGCGCTCGTCCATCTTGGCCTTCTTGGCGTTGAGCATGATGCGCACGTGGTCCAGCATGGTCGTTTCTCCTCCGGGGGGATTTGATGCGGCGTGAGAGCGCCGGCCTTTCTTCGCTGAGAATGGCCCGCCGCCGTCGGAAGCGCTGTCGAATTCGAGAAGTTTGCACTTCAGGCGATCGCACCGTGTCCCTGGTCGCGCTGCCAGCCGCCGGACATGACGAAGGCCGCGGACCAATGGTCCGCGGCCTTCGTTGGTCGGCCTGGTCAGCCGCAGCTCTGGTTGGAGCTCTTGCCGATGCTGTTGCAGGTGTTCTTGAAGATGTTCGACAGCACGCCACCGAACAGGAAGACGATCGCGACGATCAGGGCCGCGATGCCGGCGATCAGGAGGCCGTACTCGACGGCGGACGCACCGCGCTCGTCCATCTTGGCCTTCTTCGCGTTGAGCATGATGCGGAGGTAGTCCAGCATTTTCGTTCTCCTACAGAGTTGTTGACTTTGGCGTTTGAGAGCCGAGAAGGCCGGAGGCCTCCGTACTCAATGATCGCTCAGGTACGGCCTCTACGTATCGAGTTTTCGGTCGAAGCCACCTAGTCCATCCGGGCCATTTGGTGACGTGCAGGGGGAGGAACTCGCAGGATTTCCTGACAATGTCAGGTGAAGTGTGCTTCAGCTCGAAGGGCGTTGCACGGTCGAGAGCAGACCGATCCGCATCGCGGTGACCAGGGCCTGGGCACGGTTCTGCGCGCCGAGCTTCTGGTAGATCCGGGCGATGTGCGACTTCACGGTGGACTCGCTCATGTACAGCTGCTGGCCGATGGCGGCCGCGTTCGCACCGTCGGCCAGCAGCAGCAACACGTCGTGCTCGCGCTGTGAGAGCCGGGTCGACTCCGCGCTCATCCGGCGCATCATCGCGCCGGCCAGCCCGGTGCACAGGAACGAGCGCGGAGAGACCGCTGCGTGGCGCGCGGCTCGCACGACTTCCGTCGAGGGCGCGTCCTTCCCGACGAACGCCGATGCTCCCGCCTCCATCGCTGCGAAGATCTGGTCGTCACCCGAGTGCATCGTGACGACCACCAGCCCGATCTTCTCGTCGGTCTGCCGGACCTGTCGGATGATGTCGAGCCCGGTGCCGTCCTGGAGCTGGAGGTCGGTGACGATCACGTCGGGCCGGTCGTCGTGGTACGCCGCGATCGCCTCCGCGACGGTGCCGACAGAGCCGGTCACCTCCGTCCCCTCCACCCGCGAGAAGGCGCCGGCGAGGCCCTCTCGAACCAGCTCGTGGTCGTCGACGATCAGGACGCGGAGATCGGCGGTGTCGGTGGTCATGACGGCTCCTCAAATCGTCGGGAGCTCACCCGCCGGACGTGCGAGCTCATGCGAGCAGGGTGTCGGCCTCCGCGACCGACTCGGGCGTCGACACGCCGGGCGGTCCGTCGAGCCGGACCGTGACCACGGTGCCATGAGGTGTGTTGTCGGTGACCGTCAGCTCGCCTGACACGAGCGCGGCACGCTCTCGCATGATCTCGAGTCCGTGGGAGTCGTCGCGACCCGGGCCGAGCCCGCGGCCGTTGTCGCTCACCACGATCTCGGCCATCGGCGGGGCGACGGAGCACTGCACGTTGATCGCGGTGGCACCGGCGTGACGGACCGCGTTGGTCATCGCCTCCTGCGCGATCCGCAGGAGCTCGCTCTCGATCTCGGGACGCAAACGGGTGGTCTGCTCGTCGAGGGTGACATGGATCGGAAGGCCGCTGCTGGCGCTGAGGTGCCGTGCCAACGATCCGATGGCGGTGCCCAGGGAGTCGCTCTCCCCGATCTCGGTCCGCAGCGTCTGCACCGAGCGGCGGACCTCCCCCACGACCATGGTCAGCCGCTCGCGGAGCAGGGTGAGCTGGCGGGCGCGCGTGGAGCCTTCGGCCTCCTGCTCGACGAGGGTGTCGACGAAATAGCCCAGAGAGGCCATCTCCTGGGCGACGCCGTCGTGCATCTCGCGAGCCAGCCGGCGGCGCTCCTCGACCGTCGCGGAGTCCCGGAACGCCAGGAACAGCACGGCCGTGTCCAGCCGCACGGTCGCCGGGCTCAGGCGGCGGTCGAGTGCCGACAGTCGTCGCGGAAGGTCCATCGCCTGCGGGTCGAGCCCCGGTGACAGGACGCCGGACACGACGGCCGCGACGCCACCCCCACTGTTGAGGGGGAACGCGAAGCTGTGCCCGACCACCCGGATGTTGCCGGTCATCAGGCTGTACTGGGCCAGCTCCTCGCTGACGGCCAGCTCGGGGGAGACGATTCCGGTGTCACCGACCAGTGGCGTGAGGACGTCACCCCGCGGCACGTGCACGGCGAGGGACGTCACCGGGAGCTCGTCGCGCACGGCGCTGGCGATCTGACCGCCGAGCGCCACCGGGTCGAGCCCGGAGCTGAGCCGACCGGACAGGGTGATCAGCTCACGGATCAACGTCTGGGCATCGCGGTAGGCGCGCTGGGGATCGTTGACCTGGAGGTAGGTGCGACGTACGAACGCCGCGATCAGGCCGAGTCCGAGCCCGGTGATGGCCCAGGTGGAGGCCGCATTGACCTCCGGCCAGTGGAGGTCGCCGGTGAGCAGCGTGATCACGACGTACACGGACAGCTCGGACCCCAGCGACGCGGCGACGCCACGCGCCCCGATCGCCAGTCCGGCCGTGAACGGTGGCACGGCCAGCGCGGCCAGGATGGCGGTCGTCGAGTGGGACGAGAGCCCCGCGACCGAACCGATGAGCACCGCGTCGAGCACGAGCAGGAGGGTCGCCGGGATCGCGAGCACCTCTCCCGCGGTGACGGCGGCCCAGATCGCACCCAAGGCCAGCAGAGCCAGCAGCAGGAGCTGGTTGTTCCTCACGATCAGGGGCATCACCAGGCTGAGGAGCACGAAGGTGCGCGCTCCGACGGCGAGCCAGGTGTACTGACGCCTTGGACTGCCCCAGATCATGGCCCCGGACTCAAATCCCCTTGAACGAGTCCATGATGTGGATCGCAGCGGGTCCCAG
>NZ_DASXWU010000004.1:0-19717 GCF_036503465.1 Nocardioides sp. | reverse complement strand
GTGGAGCCTAGGGGACTCGAACCCCTAACCCCCTGCTTGCAAAGCAGGTGCGCTACCAATTGCGCCAAGGCCCCGGGTGGATGACCTGACCGAGCAGAGCCGGAACCCCGGCAGCGGGCTCGCGGGAGGGTCAGTCCCGGTCGACCTTGTCGGTCGCCTCGGCCCAGAGCGCCTGCTCGCGCTGGCCTTCGTCGAGCTTCTTCTTGGCGAACAGGACACCGGCGGCGGCGAGGGCGAGGAGCAAGAGCTTCTTCATGATGACTCCGACGTGAGTGGGTGGACCAGTGGGCCTAACAGGACTTGAACCTGTGACCTCTTCCTTATCAGGGAAGCGCTCTAACCGTCTGAGCTATAGGCCCGGGAGTGGTCGAGAGACCAGGACGGCCGTCCCGGCGAGCGGGCGACCGGTGCGGAACATTACCGCAGCCGACGAAGGGCGACCGAATCGGCAGCCGGCGGTGAGCTGCCGGAAAGCGCCCGGTCAGCTGTCCTCGGCCAGGGTGACCTCGACGCCCCCGAGCAGCGACGCGGCCATGTTGTACAGAAACGCCCCGAGGGTGGCGATCGCGGTGATCAGGATGACGTCGATGACCGAGACCAGCATCGTGAAGCCCATCACCCGCGACATGCCGAGGTAGTCCTCGATGTTGAACGTCGAGAGGTTGTTGCCGCTCGACACGGTGTCGGAGACCGTGTTGTTGATCGAGCTCCACACGCCCGCGGCGCCCAGGACCGACCAGACCATGAACACCGAGACCACGGTGACGATCCCGAAGGCGATCGAGAGCAGGAACGACACCTTCATCACCGACCACGGGTCGATCCGGCTGAGCCGCAGCCGCGCGCGACGTGGTCCGCGCATCGGGGCCTGCGTCGTACGCCGGGTGGTCGCCGCCGGGCGGTTCGAGGTCACCGGCACCTGTGCGGTGTGCTCAGGCGCGGCCCGGTCGGGCACGGCCTGAACGGCCCGGGCCTGCGGCTCGGGAGCCGGCTGCGCTGCGGGACGTTGCTCGGTGTGCTGGAGCTCGGCCGGCATCGGCGGCAGCACCCGGTGAGCCTCGCGCGGCGCCTCACTGGCCGCCCGGCGCTCGTCCGCGGCCGCGCTGATCCGCCGCTGGAGCCGCTCGGCCAGGGGGATCCGTGCGGTGTCCTGGTGGCTCTCCCGGTCTTGGGGGCGCGTCTCGACAGGTGCCTGCTCGGCAGAGCGCTCTGTCATCGGCGTTCACTCTCCTGGATCGGCAGCAGGTCCGTTCTCGGACTCGGGCGACTCCTCGGAAGACGTCGGCCCGCTCTCGATTGTTGCATCCGTGGCCACATCCGGCGATTCGTCGGTTTCTCCCGCGGACAGCCCCGTACCCGCCGCACCCGAGGGAGTAACAGTGCCCGAGGCCTCCTCCAGCACCTCGTCCGGCGACTCGACCGACCTGGTGACCACCGCGACCGCGTCGCCGTCCTTGGGCGTCACGAACTTCACGCCCATGGTCGAACGACCGGTAGCCCTGAAGTCTGCGTTGATCGGGCTGCGAACAACCTGACCGCCTTGGGTGATCGACAGGATCTCGTCTCCGTCGACCACGATGAACGCGCCGACCAGCCCGCCGCGGTCCTCGTTCTCCAGCGACATCGTCTTGATCCCGATGCCGCCGCGCGACTGCTGGCGGTAGTCGGTGATGCGCGACCGCTTGGCGAAGCCACCGTCGGTCATCGTGAACACGTACTGCGGCTTCACCGCGTCGTGGGCCTCGGCGACCATCTGGTCCGCCCGGATCACCGACATCGACAGCACCGAGTCACCGTCGCGGAACTTCATGCCGGTCACACCGGACGTCGCACGGCCCATCGGCCGCAGCTGGCCGTCGTCGGCCCGGAAGCGGATCGCCTGGCCCTTTCGCGAGACCAGCAGGATGTCGTCGTCGGGCGAGACCAGCTCGGCGCCGATCAGCTCGTCGTCGTCCTCGCGGAAGTTGATCGCGATCACACCTGCCTGGCGGGGCGAGTTGTAGTCGCCCAGCCGGGTCTTCTTGACCAGGCCGTTGCGGGTCGCGAGCACGAGGTACGGCGCCTGCTCGTAGTCGCGGATCGCCAGCACCTGGGCAATGTCCTCGTCGGGCTGGAAGCTGAGCAGCCCCGCGACGTGCCCGCCCTTCGCGTCGCGCGAGGCCTCGGGCAGGTTGTAGGCCTTCGTCCGGTAGACCCGGCCGGCCGTGGTGAAGAACAGCAGCCAGTGGTGGTTGGTGGTGGAGATGAAGTGCTGGACGACGTCGTCGCCGCGCAGGGTGGCGCCTCGCACGCCCTTCCCGCCGCGCTTCTGCGTGCGGTAGGCGTCGGCCCGGGTGCGCTTGGCGTAGCCGCCGCGGGTGAGCGAGACGACGAGGTCCTCGTCGGGGATCAGGTCCTCCATCGAGAGG
Source organism: Nocardioides sp. (assembly GCF_036503465.1). Lineage (GTDB taxonomy): Bacteria > Actinomycetota > Actinomycetes > Propionibacteriales > Nocardioidaceae > Nocardioides. Next base: position 17,309 of record NZ_DASXWU010000004.1, on the reverse strand, counting down.
TCGCCGTCCGCCGCGATGATCTGGGTACGCCGCTCGTCGCCGTACTTCTCGACGATCTCGGCGAGCTCCTCGCCGACGATGACCCGCTGCCGCTCGGGCTTGGCCAGGATGTCCTGGTAGTCGGCGATCTCCGCCTCGACCTTGACCAGGTCGTCGACGATCTTCTGCCGCTCGAGGGCCGCGAGGCGCCGCAGCTGCATGTCGAGGATCGCGTTGGCCTGGAGCTCGTCGATGTCGAGCAGCTGGATCAGCCCGGTGCGGGCGTCGTCGACGTCCGGGGAACGCCGGATCAGCGCGATCACCTCGTCGAGCATGTCCAGGGCCTTGACCAGGCCGCGCAGGATGTGGGCGCGCTCCTCGGCCTTCCGCAGGCGGTACTCGGTGCGCCGGCGGATGACCTCGATCTGGTGGTCCACCCAGTGGCTGATGAACTGGTCGACGGTCAGCGTGCGCGGCACGCCGTCGACCAGCGCCAGCATGTTGGCGCTGAAGTTGGTCTGCAGCTCGGTGTGCTTGAACAGGTTGTTCAGCACGACGCGGGCCACCGCGTCGCGCTTGAGGACGACGACCAGCCGCTGACCGGTGCGGGACGACGTGTCGTCGCGCACCTCGGAGATCCCCTGCACCCGCCCGGAGTCGGCGAGCTCGGCGATCTTCAGGGCCAGGTTGTCGGGGTTGACCATGTAGGGCAGCTCGGAGATCACCAGCGTGGTGCGGCCCCTGCTGTCCTCGTCGATCTCGACGACGGCCCGTTGCATGATCGAGCCCCGGCCGGTGCGGTAGGCCTGCTCGATGCCCTGGCGGCCGACGATCAGCGAGCCCATCGGGAAGTCGGGGCCCTTGATCCGCTCGAGCAGCGCCTCCTGCAGCTCCTCGCGCGTCGCGTCGGGGTGCTCGAGCGCCCACTGCGCGCCGTCGGCGACCTCGCGCAGGTTGTGCGGCGGGATGTTGGTGGCCATCCCGACCGCGATCCCGGCGGAGCCGTTGACCAGCAGGTTGGGGAACCGGGCGGGCAGGATCGCCGGCTCCTGGGAGCGCCCGTCGTAGTTGGGGCCGAAGTCCACGGTGTCCTCGTCGATGTCGCGGACCATCTCCATGGCCAGCGGGGCCATCCGGCACTCCGTGTACCGCATGGCCGCGGCCGGGTCGTTGCCCGCGGACCCGAAGTTGCCCTGGCCGTGGATCAGCGGCGCGCGCATCACCCACGGCTGGGCGAGCCGGACCAGGGTGTCGTAGATCGCGGAGTCGCCGTGCGGGTGGTACTGACCCATGACGTCGCCGACCACGCGCGAGCACTTGGAGTAGCCGCGGTCGGGCCGGTAGCCCCCGTCGTACATCGCGTAGAGCACCCGCCGGTGCACCGGCTTGAGGCCGTCGCGCACCTCGGGCAGGGCCCGGCCGACGATGACCGCCATCGCGTAGTCGATGTAGCTGCGCTGCATCGACTCCTGCAGGTCGATCGGCTCGATCCGGCCGCCGCCGTCGCCGCCGCCACCGATCAGGTTGCCCGTGGTCTCGGTCATTCTGTGGCTCTCTACCTCTGTCTTGTCTCTGCTCTAGATTTCTCTAGACGTCCGTATCGCGGTCTCGACAGGCTCGGCCGACGACCGGCGTGCCGGCTCTGGGCTAGATGTCCAGGAACCGGACGTCCTTGGCGTTGCGCTGGATGAAGCTGCGCCGCTGGTCGACGTCCTCGCCCATCAGGATCGAGAAGATCTCGTCGGCGCGGGCCGCGTCCTCGAGTGTCACCTGCAGCAGGATCCGCGCCGCCGGGTCCATCGTCGTCTCCCACAGCTCGTCGGCATTCATCTCGCCGAGGCCCTTGTAGCGCTGGACCGGGTTCTCCTTCGGCAGCTTCTTGCCCTGGGCGACGCCGTCCTTGGTCAGCGCGTCTCGCTCGGCGTCGGAGTAGACGAACTCGTGCTCGTGCGGCTTGTTCCACCGCAGGCGGTACAGCGGTGGCTGCGCCATGTAGACGTAGCCGTGCTCGATCAGGGGCTTCATGAACCTGAACAGCAGCGTCAGCAGCAGGGTGTTGATGTGGTGGCCGTCGACGTCGGCATCGGCCATCAGCACGATCTTGTGGTAGCGCAGCTTGTCGAGGTCGAACTCCTCGTGGATGCCCGTGCCGAGCGCCGAGATGATCGCCTGGACCTCCTGGTTGGCCAGGACCTTGTCGATGCGCGCCTTCTCAACGTTCAGGATCTTGCCGCGGATGGGGAGGATCGCCTGGATGCGCGGGTCGCGTCCCTGCTTGGCCGAGCCGCCCGCCGAGTCGCCCTCGACGATGAAGACCTCGCACTCGTCGGGGTTGGTCGACTGGCAGTCGGCCAGCTTGCCGGGGAGGCCACCGCCGCCCAGCAGGCCCTTGCGGGAGCGGGCCAGGTCGCGGGCCTTGCGGGCGGCGATCCGGGCGCTGGCCGCGGCCTGCGCCTTGCGCACGATGTCGCGGCCCTCCGAGGGGTTCTGCTCGAGCCAGGCGCCGAGCTGGTCGTTGACCACGCGCTGGGTGAAGCCCTTGGCCTCGGTGTTGCCGAGCTTGGACTTGGTCTGGCCCTCGAACTGCGGCACGGCGAGCTTGATCGACACGATCGCGGTCAGGCCCTCACGTACGTCGTCGCCGGAGACGCGGTCCTCGCGCTTCTTGATGAGCCCCCACTCCTCGCCCCAGTGGTTGACCAGCGAGGTGAGCGCCGCGCGGAAGCCTTCCTCGTGGGTGCCGCCCTCGGGGGTGTTGATCGTGTTCGCGAAGGTGTGCACCGACTCGGTGAACGAGGTGTTCCACTGCATCGCGACCTCGAGGCTCATCTCCTGCTGGCCGTCGCCGGCGGCCTGTTCGGCCTCGAAGGAGATCACGGTGGGGTTGGCCGGGGTCTTGCGCTTGTTGAGGTACTCGACGTAGTCGACCAGCCCGCGGTCGTAGCGGAACGTCTGCTCGAGGCCACCGGTCTCGGCCTTGTGGATGGAGTCGGCGCCGTGCTCGTCGACCTCGGGGGCGACGGTGTCGTCCTGGACGGCCTCGAGCACCTCCTCGGCGACCGGCCGCTCGTCGCGGACGACGAACTCCAGCCCCTTGTTCAAGAACGCGTACTCGCGGATCCAACTGGTGATCGTCTCGAGGTTGTACGACGTGGTCTCGAAGATGTCCTCAGAAGCCCAGTAGGTCACCGTGGTGCCGCTGCGCTCACCCTCAGCGAGCGCACGCACCTGCTCGAGCTCGTCGTCGGGTACGCCGAGGCTGAAGGTCTGGCGCCACAGGTGGCCGCGGTTCTTCACCTCGACGACCAGACGCGTCGACAACGCGTTGACCACGGAGACACCCACGCCGTGCAGACCGCCGGAGACCTTGTAGCCACCCCCACCGAACTTGCCGCCGGCGTGGAGCACGGTCAGCGCCAGCGTCACCGCGGGCAGCTCCTGGCCGGGTGCGGTGTCGGTCGGGATGCCCCGGCCGTTGTCCTCGACGCGCACGCCGCCGTCGGCGAGGAGGGTGAGGACGATCCGGTCGCAGTAGCCGGCCAGCGACTCGTCGACGGCGTTGTCGACGATCTCCCGGATCAGGTGGTGCAGTCCGCGCTCGCCGGTCGAGCCGATGTACATGCCGGGGCGCTTGCGGACGGCCTCGAGCCCCTCGAGCACCCGGATCGCGGACGCGTCGTACTCCACACCGTTGGGCGGCTCGGGGAGCGCGGCTCGTGACTCGGGACTGAGGTCTGGGATGGACTGCTCGGGAGTCTCGTCGCTCACGCGCACCTCTTCGTCTGCGGCCGGTCGGGCTCGCGGGCGTCGCGGCCGGACCTGACATGGAACGGGCCGCGTGCGGGGTGCTCGCGGCCTCGACGTCCATACTAGCCGTTCTGAGGCCGCGTTCCACGTTGCCATCCCCATGATGGGGGTGTCTGTGGACGGAAATCGGGCTCAGGCGGGGCGGAAACGGGTCACGGAGCGCCGATCGGGGGGTCGGACGAGTCCCCATACGTCCGTCGAGCCGTCAGGTCGGCATTTCGCGGTCCGGGGACGGCCCCGGGAACCGCCCGGGGCGCAGCCGGTCAGCCGTAGGTGTCGCGTGGCCCCCGGCTGCCCCGGACCGAGCGGGCGCCGTGCTTCCAGGACGGCGCGTGGGGGCCGAGCACCTCGATCACGACGACGGTGCCGTGACCGAGGTCCTCGTTGAGCCGGCGGACGAGGGCCGGAGCGAGGAGCTTCAGCTGGGTCGCCCACGCCGTCGAGTCGGTGCGGACCACGAGCTTGCCGTCGGCGAACGACTCCGCCCGGCTGTGGGCGCCGACCTCGGGCCCCACCAGCTCGGTCCACCGGGCGAACATCGAGGCGACCTTGAGGTCGACCTGCCAGCCGTGGTCGTCGACGATCCGGGTCAGCGCGGCGTCGAGGGTCTGCGGGTCGCGGTCGTCGGGATGGGCTCCCGAGACACGGCCGGTGCGCGGCGCGCGCTCGGTGGTACGTCGTACGGCGGTGCGGCGGCCCGGGGTCGAGCGAGCGGTTGCCCGGGCCAGGGTGCGCGCGAGGTCGAGCCCGTCAGCCGCGTGCTCCGGTTGCTGCTGAGGCTCCTGCTCCTCAGGACTCACGCCTCACCTCCCCGTCCGCGACGACGTAGCGGGTGCCGGCCAGCTTCTCCGGCACGTCGGCGTCGACCGCCGCGGTGACCAGCACCTGCTCGGCGCCGGCCACCAGCTCGGCCAGCTGGGCCCGCCGCTCGGCGTCGAGCTCGGCGAAGACGTCGTCGAGGATCAGGATGGGGTCGTCCCCGTCGGCGCGCACCAGGTCGTACGACGCCAGGCGCAGCGCCAGCGCGAACGACCAGGACTCACCGTGCGAGGCGTAGCCGCGCACCGGCAGCCGGTGCTCACCGTTGCCCAGGGTCAACACGAGCTCGTCGCGATGCGGGCCCACCAGCGAGACGCCGCGGTCGAGCTCGTCGGGACGCCGTCGCTCGAGCTCCTCGAGCAGCCGGTCGGTGAGCGACGCCCGGTCGGTGAGATCGCCGATCTCGAGGCTGGGCTGGTACTCCAGGCCCGCGTCGTCACTGCTCGCCCCGCGGGCCACCGTGGCGTAGGCGTTGCCGACGTACGGCCGGAGCTCCGCGACCAGGCGCAGGCGCTCGGCCAGGATCTCGGCGCCGGTCCGCGCGAGGTGGGCGTCCCAGACCCCCAGCGTCTCCAACGCGCCGGAACCGCCGCGGGGGGTCCGCGGGGGGTGTCCCCCCGCGCGTGACGACTTGAGCAGGGAGTTGCGCTGCTTGAGCACACGCTCGTAGTCCTGGCGTACGCCGGCCAGTCGCGGCGCGCGCATCACCAGCAGGTCGTCGAGGAACGCCCGGCGGCCGGACGGGTCGCCCTTGACCAGGGCCAGGTCGTCGGGTGCGAAGACAACCGTGCGGACCAGGCCCACCAGCTCCCGGGCCCGGGGAAGGTCGGCACGGTTGACGCGGGCGCGGTTGGACCTCCCCGGGTTGATCTCGACCTCGAGCACCGCCTCCCGTCCGTCGCGGACGACCGCCGCCCGCACCAGGGCCCGGTCGGCGCCCGCGCGCACCAGCGGCGCGTCGGCAGCGACCCGGTGCGAGCTGAGCCGTGACAGGTAGTCGACCGCCTCGACCAGGTTGGTCTTCCCCTGCCCGTTGCGGCCGATGAACGCCGTGGCGCCCGGCTCGAGCGGGACCTCGGCGGTGGCGTAGGAGCGGAAGTCGACCAGCGTCAGGTGCGCGACGTACAAGAGGGTGTCACTAGCCGGTCGGGTTGACGTCGCCGCCGGGAGGCGCCTCGGTGCGGACGGCGTGGCCGCCGAACTGGTTGCGCATCGCGGCGACCGCCTTCATCGCGGGGCTGTCCTCCTGCTGGGAGACGAACCGGGCGAACAACGAGGCGGCGATCGCCGGCATCGCGACGCCGTTGTCGATGCCGGCCTCGACCGTCCAGCGGCCCTCGCCGGAGTCGGCGGCGTAGCCGGCGATCTTGTCGAGATGGGCGTCCTCCTGGAGGGCGGCGACCAGAAGGTCGAGCAGCCAGGACCGGATCACCGTGCCCTCGCGCCACGAGTTGAACACCTCGGTGACGTTCTCGACCATGTCGACCTTGTCGAGCAGCTCCCAGCCCTCGGCGTAGGCCTGCATGATGGCGTACTCGATGCCGTTGTGGACCATCTTCGAGAAGTGCCCGGCCCCGGGCGTCGAGCCCGCGTGGACGAAGCCGGCGTCCCCCTCGGGCTTGAGCGCGTCGAAGGCCGGCTGCACCTTCGCGACGTTCTCCTCGGAGCCGCCGCACATCAAGGCGTAGCCGTTCTTCAGGCCCCACACACCGCCGGAGACGCCGCAGTCGACGAAACCGATCCCCTTCCGGGCGAGCAGGTCGGCGTTGGCCTGGTCGTCGGTCCACTTGGAGTTGCCGCCGTCGACGACCAGATCGCCCTCCCCGAGCAGGCCGGCCAGCTCCGTGACGGTGTCGCGGGTGGGGTCGCCGGACGGCACCATCACCCAGACGACCTTCGGGCTCGGCAGCTTCTCGACCATCTCGGCCAGGCTCCCGGCGTCGGACACGTCGGGGTTGCGGTCGTAACCGATCACGGTGTGGCCGGCGTTGCGCAGCCGGGTGCGCATGTTGCCGCCCATCTTGCCGAGGCCGACGAGTCCGAGTTCCATGCTTCGCTCCTTGAGGGGAGTCGGGTCAGGAGAGCAGGCGCCTCGGCATCAGGAGGTAGCGGAACCCGGTGCCGTCACCTGTGGGGTCACTGTCTCCCATCGAACCACTGATGACAACGGGCTTGGTCGACACCGTGAACGCCAGCTCGACCACCGCCTCGTCGATCACCTGGAGCCCGTCGAGCAGGAACTGCGGGTTGAAGCCTGTGGTGATGTCCTCGCCCTGGATCGAGGCCTCGATCGACTCGCTCGCCTGCGCCTCGTCCCCCGAGCCGGCGTCCAGGGTGAGGGTGCCGTCGGAGAACGCCAGCTGAACGGCGGTGTTGCGCTCGGCCACCAGCGCCACTCGCTTGAGCGACTCGATCAGCGACGTCTTGTCGACGGTCGCCACGGTCTGGTGCTCGTTGGGGAACAGGCTGCGGACCTTGGGGAACTCGCCGTCCAGCAGCCGGGTCGTCGTACGCCGGGTGCCGCCCGGAGCCGAGCCCTCGAAGCCGATGATGCCCTCGCCCGTGCCGCCCGCAGCCAGGGCGATGGTGACCTCGCTGCCCGCGGTCAGTGAGCGCGCCGTGTCACCGAGGACCCGGGCCGGGACCAGCGCGGCCAGCGACTCGTCGGGGCTGTTCGGCTGCCAGTCGAGCTCTCGGTGGGAGAGCCGGAACCGGTCGGTGGCCAGCATCGAGATCGTCGACCCCGAGATCTCGATGCGGACGCCGGTCAGCACCGGCAGCATGTCGTCGCGGCCGGCCGCGGTCACGGCCTGGAGGACGGCGTGCGCGAACACGTCACTGGACACGGTGCCGGTCGCGGCCGGCATGGCGGGCAGCGCCGGGTAGTCCTCCACCGGCATGGTCTGCAGGCTGAACCGGGCGGACCCGCAGGTCAGGCTGACCCGGGCCCCCTCGAGCACCATCTCCACCGGCTTGGCCGGCAGGCTCCGGCAGATGTCGGACAGTAGTCGGCCGCTGACCAGGGCCTTGCCCTCGTCGGAGACCTCGGCGTTCAGGGTGGCGCGGGCGGACGTCTCGTAGTCGAAGGTCGACAGCACCAGGCCGTCGTCGCTCGCCTCGATCAGCAGCCCGGACAGCACCGGGACGCTGGGGCGGACGGGAAGGCTGCGTGCCGCCCAGGCGACGGCATCCGCGAGTACGTCGCGGTCGACGCGGAACTTCACTTCACGGTTCCTTCGCAAGGCAGATGAGCGGCGCGGTCACTCGAGAACCGCACCCTGGTAATTCTGTGGGGATTCTGGACTGTGCATCCTGCCACGCGGCACCCCCACGCGGGAGTGGCGCCCGGTTTGTCCCCAGGACGGGCGGAGGGTGGTCGTTGTGGAGGTTCGTGATCCATCAGTAGGTCGGCAGGAGTCGTAGCGTCCGTGGAAACTGTGGAGGAACGCCGTCGGCGCAGGTCACCAGCCGATTCGCTCTCCACAGCCGGTGTGGACCGACGCGTGCGAATCCCGGCTCTCCTGTGGCCGGCGACGACCCTTACCGACCACGTCGTACGCCGCTCCACACGGTCTGTGGACGACGCGCCGGACCCGCCAACACCGCGGTCCACATCTTGCACGGTTGTGGTTCGGTCGCGGGGTCGGTCATGCCTGCCGGGCCTGCATCTTGACCCGGTTGGTGAGCTCGCTGACCTGGTTGAAGACCGCTCGGCGCTCGGCGAGCAGCTGGTTGATCTTGCGGTCGGCGTACATCACCGTCGTGTGGTCGCGGTTGCCGAACTGCGCGCCGATCTTCGGCAGCGACAGGTCGGTCAGCTCGCGGCACAGGTACATCGCGATCTGGCGGGCCATCACCAGGTGCCGGCCGCGGCTCGGGCCGGTCAGCTCGTCGATGGACAGCCCGAAGTACGCCGCGGTCTGGGCGATGATCAGCGCCGCGGTGATCTCCGGCTCGCCGCCCTCGGGGATCAGGTCCTTGAGCACGATCTCGGCCAGGGTCATGTCGACCTCCTGGCGGTTGAGGTTGGCGAACGCGGTCACCCGGATCAGCGCACCCTCGAGCTCGCGGATGTTGGTCTGGATCTTGCTGGCGATGAACTCCAGCACGTCGGCGGGCGCGGAGAGCCGGTCCATCGCGGCCTTCTTGCGCAGGATGGCGATCCGGGTCTCGAGGTCGGGCGGCTGCACGTCGGTGATCAGTCCCCACTCGAACCGGTTGCGCAACCGGTCCTCGAGCGCCTCAAGCCGCTTGGGCGCCCGGTCGGAGGTGAGCACGATCTGCTTGTTCGCATTGTGGAGCGTGTTGAAGGTGTGGAAGAACTCCTCCTGGGTCTGGGTCTTGCCCTCCAGGAACTGGATGTCGTCGATCAGCAGCACGTCGACGTCGCGGTAGCGACGCTTGAACCGGTCCTGCCGGTCGTCGCGGATCGCGTTGATGAACTCGTTGGTGAACTCCTCGCTCGACACGTAGCGCACCTTGGCTCCGTTGTAGAGGGAGCGGACGTAGTGCCCGATGGCGTGGAGCAGGTGGGTCTTGCCGAGGCCGGAGTCGCCGTACACCAGCAGCGGGTTGTAGGCCTTGCCCGGCGCCTCCGCCACCGCGACCGCGGCGGCGTGCGGGAAGCGGTTGGAGGAACCGATGACGAAGGTCTCGAAGGCGTACTTCGGGTTCAGCCGGGTCTCGCCGGGGGCTGGAGCCGGGGGTGCGTGGGGAGCCGGTGTCGCCGGGGAGACATGGAGATCTGTCGACAAATCGACAGGTGGACTCGTCGATTCATCGAGAGGGGCGGGGTGCGTGGCCTCGCCGAGCGCCGGGTTGACCGTGACCGCGAGCCGGATCTCGCGCCCGAAGCTCTCGGTCAGGGCGTCCTCGAGCTGCCCGCGCAGCCGGCCCTCGAGCTGGGTCCGGGTGAAGTCGTCCCCGACGGCGATGATCGCGGTGTTGCCGTGCCATCCGGCCGGCTCGCTCGCTCTGACCCAGGCCTGCTGGTTGGGCTGCAGCTCCTCGATGACGCGCTGCCAGGTGGCAGCGAGGTCGGAGTCGTTGTCCACAGGAAGTCCCGCTCTCTGTTCGTCGCGCGTGCCGTGCCTGCATGATGGCCCGGCCCCGGTCCGGGCGGCGCCGGGGCGGTCATGGGTTCCACAGGTTTGTCCACACCTTGTGAACCTGGCTGCCTCCTTGTGGAAACAACCTGCCGAGACGTTCACGGTGGTCGCGTCAGGTGCGCATCACTGCAGGTCAGAGACCATTTCGGGGTCCGCTGACGACGGTGGCGACGTACCTGCGGGGAAGGGCCGACCCGAACGCGGGGAAACTCGACGAGGTCCGAACATAACGCCGCGGCGAGGCCCCCGGCAAGGCGCTATCCACAGGTTCTGGAACCCCTGCGGAACCGGTCCGGAGCGGGTAGGGTGCTGGTCCGATTTCCACACCCTGGCCGGCGAGCCGACGGTCTCTTCGAGGGCGTCTCGGCGACCCCGGTGCCTCCAGGACGCCGGGGCCGAGGCGGGATTTGACCTCACGGAGACGGCCCGCGTACCGTTTCTCGGTCACCCGGTGTCGACGGGTGCCGCATGTCCATGTCGCCGGCGCTCCCTGCTGGGTGCTCCGCCGAGCGCGTGGGCGGGCGGTGCCGGCCGAACTCGAGGCTCGTCCATCCAGTGGCCGAGTCGTGTGTTTCGATCAGCTCCGTCCGACGCATCGGGCGATCCAGCCGAGCCGGCGTGACCGCCCCTGACCCGCATCGGAGAGAAGCCGTGAGCAAGCGTACGTACCAGCCGAACAACCGCCGTCGCCACAAGGTGCACGGTTTCCGGCTGCGGATGCGCACCCGCGCGGGGCGCGCGATCCTGTCCGCCCGCCGCCGCAAGGGCCGCAAGAGTCTGGCCGTCTGAGCCCTCGGCTCGACCGGCCTCGATCGGCCCCCGTGCCTCCTCGTCCGTGCTCCCGGCGCCACACCGTCTCAGCCGTGGTGCCGACCTGCGCCGTGTCTCACGCACCGGCCGCCGCAGCGGGAGCGACACCCTCGTGGTGCATCTGCTCGCGGCTGTCCCGGCACGGGCCGAGAGCCCGGCCCGGGTCGGCTTCGTGGTCGGCCGGAGCGTCGGGATCGCCGTGGTCCGGCACCGGGTGCAACGTCGGCTGCGTCACCTCTGCCGCGACCGTCTCCCCGAGCTGCCGCCCGGCAGCGCCCTGGTGGTCCGGGCCCTCGCCCCGGCCGCGGACGCGACGTACCAGGAACTCGGCGCCGACCTCGACCGTTGTCTGCAGCGGGTGCTCGAAGCCCGACATCGTGCGGAGCCCGGGACGGTGAGCTGACCAGATGCGTTACCTGCTGATCGGTCTGCTCCGGCTGTACCGCTTCTTCATCAGCCCGCTCTACGGCCAGGTCTGCCGCTACCACCCGTCCTGCTCGGCGTACGCGCTGCAGGCCGTCACGGAGTACGGCGCGGTCCGGGGCTCCTGGCTGGCCGCCCGCCGCCTGCTGCGCTGCCACCCGTGGGCCGCCGGTGGCTACGACCCGGTGCCCACCCGCACGACCCCGACCCAAGGAGCCTGATCCGTGGATTCGATCGGCCAGCTCGGCCACTACATCCTGGTGCCGCTGTACTACGCGATCTCGGCGGTCCTGCTCGGGTGGCACGAGCTGTTCAGCCTGGTCCTGCCGGCCAAGGGAGGGATGTCCTGGGCGCTGTCGATCGTGGGCCTGACGCTGGTCATCCGCGCCGCCCTGATCCCGCTGTTCGTCAAGCAGATCAACGCCAGCCGGAACATGCAGCTGATCCAGCCGAAGGTCAAGGAGCTGCAGAAGAAGTACGGCCACGACCGCGAGAAGCTGGCCCAGGAGACGATGGCGCTGTACCGCGAGAGCGGCACCAATCCCTTCGCCTCGTGCCTGCCGCTGCTCGTCCAGTCGCCGATCTTCATCGCCCTGTTCCGGCTGCTCGACCAGGCGGCCAAGAACGACAAGGCCAACGGGTTCCTGACGGCGAAGGAGGCGGCCAGCTTCGGGCACGCGAGGCTGTTCGGCCACATCCCGATCTCGGCGACCTTCCTGAAGCCGGACGGTCTGGCGAGCGTCCAGATCCTGGCGGCGGTGCTGGTGGTCGCGATGACGATCACGACGTTCACGACCCAGCGCCAGCTGATGACCAAGAACATGCCGAAGGACGCGATGAGCGGTCCGTACGCGCAGCAGCAGAAGATGCTGCTGTACGTTCTGCCGGTCGTGTTCGCCGTCGGTGGCGTGGCGTTCCCGATCGGTGTCCTCTTCTACTGGACGACCACGAACCTGTGGACCATGGGTCAGCAGTTCTACGTGATCCGCCGCAATCCCGCCCCGGGGACGCCGGCCTTCGAGGCCAAGCAGAAGCGCGACCGCGCCAGGGGCCGGATCGTCACGGAGACGCCGACGGCCACCGACGATACGTCCGCCGTCGAGCCGCCGCCGGCTCCGCGCCAGCAGCCGCGTCAACAGCCGAAGCGGCAGTCCAAGCAGCAGCGGAAGCGCTCCCGCGGCGCCGTCGGCAAGGCCGGCGGAAAGCCGGGCGAGAAGCCGGGCGAGAAGCCGGGGGACAAGCGGGGCGACGAGGACGACGGCACGAGTGAGGGGAAGACGGCATGAGCGAGACCGAGCAGACGTCATCGGCGGAGGGCACCGACGACACCGCCCTCCAGGAGGCCGCGATGGTCGCCGAGGGCGGGGATGACGCCGGTCAGGAGACCGGAACCGAGGACGCCGCCGACGCCGGGACCCCGGTGCAGGAGCGGCTGGAGCAGGAGGGCGAGATCGCCGCGGACTACCTCGAGGAGCTGCTCGACATCGCCGACCTCGACGGTGACCTGGACATGGACGTCGAGGGCGAGCGCGCCGTGGTGTCGATCGTGGGCGCCGACCTCCAGCAGCTGGTGGGCGACGGCGGGAAGGTGCTCGATGCCTTGCAGGAGCTCACCCGGCTGGCTGTCTACCGGGAGACCGGTGAGCGGTCCCGGTTGATGCTGGACATCTCGGGCCATCGGGCGACCCGCCGCCGGGAGCTCGAGGAGCTGGCCGCGACCACGGTGGCTCAGGTGAAGGAGTCGGGTGAACAGGCCGCGCTGCGGCCGATGACCCCGTTCGAGCGGAAGGTCGTACACGACGCCGTGGCCGCCGCCGGCCTGTCGTCGGAGTCCGAGGGCGTCGAGCCCCGGCGGTACGTGGTGGTTCTTCCCGCCTGATGGACGACTCGCCCCGGGCGGGGGGAGACGATGTTTCACGTGAAACCATGCCGGCGCCCGACCCGACGGTCGCCGCGGCTGTCTTCTCACCGGACCGGCTTCCCCTCCTGGAGCGGTACGCCGGCGTGCTGGCGACCGACGCCCTGGTCCGGGGGCTGATCGGCCCTCGCGAGGTGCCCCGGCTCTGGGACCGGCACCTGATCAACTGCGGTCTGCTCGGACCGCTGATCCCCGAGGGCGCCGCCGTCGCCGACCTGGGTTCGGGGGCGGGGCTGCCCGGGCTCGTGCTCGCGATCGCCCGCCCCGACCTCCGGGTCACCCTGGTCGAGCCGATGGCCCGGCGTGTCACCTTCCTCGAGGAGACGTGCGCCCGCCTTCACCTGCCGAACGCAACGGTGGTGCGCGAACGGGCCGGCGAGTGGCCCGGCGCGGGCCCCTTCGACGTGGTGACTGCCCGGGCTCTCGCCTCTCTGTCGAGGCTGGTGCGGTGGGGGATACCCCTGCTCGCCGACCGCGGCGAGCTGCTCGCGATGAAGGGTTCGTCCGCTCAGGAGGAGGTCGCCGCCGCCGAGCCGGAACTGCGACGAGTCTCCGCACACGCCGAGATCGTCTGCTGTTCGGTCCCGGGGTCCTCGGTGACCACGGTGGTGCGGGTGGCCCGGATCGGGCGGCGGGGATAGGTTGGCCGGGGTCGAGGGTGGTCGGATGTCGAAGGGAATCACGGGTGAGTCAGGACGCGGCCACGGGGCCGGGGGGATCGTCGAAAGCCGGGCTCGGGTGGCCAGAGGAGCCATCGGAGACCGACCGGGGAGCAGAGTTTTCCACCGGCCTGGGCTGGCCGGCTGAGCGTGAGCATCCACAGGTTGACCCCGGTTTTCCACAGTCCCCTGTGACTAGTCCTCCCGCCGAGGAGGACAGCGATGTTTCACGTGAAACCACCGACCCGCCGAGTGATCGCACGACGGATCAGCCCAGCGATCAGCCCGCGGATCAGCCGATCGGTCACGCCACCGATGCCGTCGCCCGGGCCCGGGTGATCCGCACGGCGGGGGACCTCGCCGATGCCGGCGCGCGGCTGGACGCCGATGACAGCACGCCGCTGGCCCGGATGGCCGAGGACACCGTCCGAGCTCGCCACGAGGCCGCGAACCGTCCCCCGATGCCCCGTCCGGACTCGACGCGGGTCCTGGTCGTGGCCAACCAGAAGGGCGGGGTCGGCAAGACCACGACCACGGTGAACGTGGCGGCCGCGCTGGCCCAGCTCGGCCAGCGGGTGCTGGTGATCGACCTCGACCCGCAGGGCAATGCGTCGACCGCACTCGGCGTCGAGCACCGGCGTGGCGTCCCCTCGGCGTACGACGCGCTGGTGGACGGCGAGGAGCTGTCGGGCCTGGCCTCGCCCGTGCCCGACCTCCCCCTGCTCGAGGTCGTGCCCGCGACCATCGACCTCGCCGGCGCCGAGATCGAGCTGGTCAGCGTGGTGGCCCGGGAGAACCGGCTGCGCAGGGCGATCGCCGGACACCCCCGGATCGGCACCGCCGAGGGCGCGGGCGAGGAGCGCTACGACTACGTGTTCGTCGACTGCCCGCCGTCCCTCGGCCTGCTCACGCTGAACGCGCTCGTCGCCGGGGCGGAGATGCTGATCCCGATCCAGGCGGAGTACTACGCGCTCGAGGGCCTCGGGCAGCTGCTCGAGACCGTCGAGATGGTCAAGGCCCACCTGAACCCGGGGCTGGTCGTCTCCACCATCATGGTCACGATGTACGACGCCCGGACCCGGCTGGCCTCGGGGGTCGCCCAGGAGGTGCGCGAGCACTTCGGCGACCAGGTGCTGCGCACGGCGATCCCGCGATCGGTGCGGGTGTCGGAGGCGCCGTCGTACGGCCAGACCGTGATGACCTACGATCCCGCTTCACCGGGTGCGCTCTCCTACCTCGAGGCTGCCCGCGAGATCGCCAGGAAGGGTGCACCTCGATGACGTCGGAACGACCGCGCCGCGGACTGGGCCGCGGGCTGGGCGCCCTGATCCCCACCGGTCCGGCGGAGTCGGGCGAGGGAGAGACCACCACCGCCACGGCGACAGCGACCGAGGTCGCTCCGGCGCCGGCCGGCGCCTACTTCGCCGACCTCCCGATCGCCCAGGTGAGCCCCAACCAGGTCCAGCCGCGTCAGGTCTTCGAGGAGGAGGCCATGGCCGAGCTGGTGCACTCGATCAAGGAGGTCGGCCTGCTCCAGCCGGTCGTCGTCCGGCGGACCGGGGAGGCGTCCTACGAGCTGGTGATGGGGGAGCGTCGCTGGCGTGCCGCGCAGGTGGCCGGCCTCGAGCGGATCCCCGCGATCGTGCGTCGGACCGAGGACGCGGACATGCTGCGCGACGCCCTGCTCGAGAACCTCCACCGGTCGCAGCTCAACCCGCTGGAGGAGGCCGCTGCGTACCAGCAGCTCCTGGAGGACTTCTCCTGCACCCATGACGAGCTGGCGTCGCGGATCGGTCGGTCGCGTCCTCAGATCAGCAACACGATCCGGCTGCTCAAGCTGTCGCCCGCGGTGCAGCGCCGCGTCGCGGCCGGCGTCATCTCCGCGGGTCACGCCCGTTCCCTCCTGGCTGTGGAGGATCCCGACCTCCAGGACCGGCTGGCCGCGCGGGTGGTCGCCGAGGGCATCAGCGTGCGGGGGCTCGAGGAGCTCGTGGCCGTGGGCGAGACCCCGCACCGGGAGGCTCCGACCCGTCGGCGCAAGCCCTCCGCCCCGGGGCTCCAGGACCTCGCCAACCGTCTTTCGGACCGGCTCGAGACCCGGGTCAAGGTCGACCTCGGCCAGCGCAAGGGCCGCATCACCGTGGAGTTCGCTTCGCTGGACGACCTGCGCCGGATCGTCGACATCATGGACCCACGCAACCGCACGGACCGTCCGATCTGAGCCATGGTCGCTAGATCGCTTTGTCGACAAAGCGACCTGACGACAGATCGATCTTGGGATGTTTCCGCAGGTCAGGACGCTTTCGGCGTACGCTGAGCGGCGCGCTCGCGGCGTTCTTGGACGTCCAATCGCGCTGCTTCCTCGAGGCTCGGCGCCGTCCCGCCGTACGACGCGGGGACCCACCAGGCGCCCACCTCGTGCTGGGGGTAGCTCTGGACAGCCTCGTCCAGCAGCCGCTGAAGCACACGCTTCAGCTCGGCCGTCTCGGTGACCGCGTCTTCTCCGGTGACCGGGACGGCGGGACCCACCCGAATGGTGATCGCCGTGCCTCGCGAGAAGTCCCGAGGGTGGTCCTTGGTCATTCAGCCGCTGGGTGCCCCAGAGGACGAGCGGCGCCAGGGGGACCCCCGCCGCGCCGGCGATCCGGACGGCCCCGGTCTTGGGGTCCTTGATCTCCATCGCCCGGGAGATCGTGGCCTCGGGGAAGATCCCGACCAGCTCGCCGTCCGCCAGGTAGCGGGCGGCGACGGTCAAGGACGACTCGCCATCGGTCCGGTCGACCTCGATGTGCCGACAGGCCCGCATCACCGGCCCCGTCACGCGGTGGTCGAAGAGCTCGCGCTTGGCCATGAACCTGACCCGGCGTCCGACGCGGTCGGGAGCCAGGCCGCCGTAGACGAAGTCGACGTAGCCGACGTAGCCGACGTGGTTGACCGCGAGCAGTGCGCCGCCGGTGCGCGGGATGTGCTCGAGCCCGGTGACCTCGATCTGCTGGCCGAGGGCCCGGAAGCCGAGCTTCGCGAGCCGGATGATGGAGGAGTAGACGAGCTCGGCCATGGCGTGGCTAGCGCCGGGTGGCCAGGAAGTCGGCGATCCGCCCGATCGCCTCGCCGAGCACGTCGACGTCCGGGAGCGTGACCAGCCGGAAGTGGTCAGGGGCGAACCAGTTGAAACCCGTGCCGTGGGTGACCAGGATGCGCTTGGCGCGGAGGAGGTCGATCACGAACGCCTCGTCGTCGTCGATCGGGTAGACGTCCGGGTCGAGCCGGGGGAAGCAGTAGAGCGCGCCGCGGGGCCGCACCGAAGTGACCCCCGGGATCTGGTTGAGCAGCCGGTCGGCGAGCATCGTCTGCTCGTGGAACCGGCCGCCCGGCGCCACCAGGTCCTGGATCGACTGGTAGCCGCCGAGGGCGGTCTGGATCGCGTGCTGGGCGGGGACGTTGGCGCACATCCGCATGTTCGCGATCAGCGTCAGGCCCTCGAGGAAGTCGGTGGCGAGCTCGGTCGGACCCGAGATCATCACCCAGCCGGCGCGGTAACCGCACACCCGGTAGGCCTTGGAGAGCCCGCTGAAGGTCAGGCAGAGCACGTCGTCGCCGGCGTAGGTCGCCGCGTGGTGGTGCACCGCGCCGTCGTACAGGATCTTCTCGTAGATCTCGTCGGCCATCACGACGAGGTCGTGCCGCCGGGCGATGTCGACCATGCCCTCGACCGTCTCCTGGCTGTAGACGGCACCGGTCGGGTTGTTGGGGTTGATGATCACCAGCGCGTGGGTGTGCTCGGTG
>NZ_DASXWU010000003.1:0-10000 GCF_036503465.1 Nocardioides sp. | reverse complement strand
CGGGGGAGGAGGCGGTCTCGGAGGCGACGGTGAAGCTGGTCGCCGAGGGTGTGCGGTACGTCGAGACCGGCGAGGGCAACGGCCCGGTCAACGCCCTGGACCAGGCGCTGCGGCAGTCGCTGGTGCGGGCGTTCCCGGAGGTCGCCAAGTTCGAGCTGATCGACTACAAGGTCCGCATCCTCGACCAGGGCCATGGCACCGATGCGATCACCCGGGTGCTGATCGAGACCTCCGACGGCGAGTCGTCGTGGGTCACCGTCGGCGTCGGACACAACGTGATCGAGGCGTCCTGGGAGGCGCTGCTCGACGGGATCACCTTCGGTCTTCGCCGCCACCACCAGGCGACGACCCGATAGTGCGGATCACGCGGCCGGTCCTCGGGGATCCGGGACCGGCCGGCTGATCCGTACTATCCACTGGTGGCCGCGCTCCATGACCTGACCGCGCTCGAGCAGGGCACGGCCGTACGGCGGGGAGAGGTGTCGCCGCGGGAGCTCGCCGCGCACTACCTCGAGCGCGGGGACGAGGTCGGCGCGTTCATCACCCGCACGCCGGAGCTCGCGCTGACCCGCGCCGAGTCGTTGCTGCCGGTACCGGACGACGCCGGGCCGCTGTACGGCGTACCCACGGCGGTCAAGGACCTGAACATGACCGCCGGGGTGCGCACCACGTTCGGCTCCGCGGCGTACGCCGACTACGTGCCCGACGTCTCGGACGGGATCACGCAGTCGATCGAGACGGCCGGGATGGTCAGCCTCGGGAAGACGAACACGCCGGAGTTCGGCTCGCCCTGTTACACCGAGCCCGACGTGGCGCCGCCCGCCGTCACGCCGTGGGACCGGACCCGGATGGCCGGTGGGTCGTCAGGAGGAGCGGCCGCCGCGGTGGCTGCGGGGCTGGTCCCGGTGGCGCAGGGCTCGGACGGGGGTGGCTCGATCCGCATCCCCGCCTCGTGCTGCGGACTGGTCGGCCTGAAGCCGACGCGCGGCCGGATCAGCGGATGGCCGATGTACGGCGAGGTCACCGGCCTCGCCACCGGCGGCTCGCTCGGCCGGACCGTGCGTGACGCCGCCGCGCTGCTCGACGTCCTCGCCGGAAGGCGTGCGGGTGATCCGTCGTGGGCCCCGCCACCGTCGGAGTCGTTCCTGTCCTCGTGCGACCGCACCCCGGCCGGGCTGCGGATCGCCCGATTCGTCGGGCCGGTGATCGCCGACGTGGACGTCGACCCGGAGTGCGTCGCCGCCTGGGAGTCCGCCTCGGCGCTGCTCGCCTCGCTGGGCCACGAGGTCGAGGACATCACTGTCCCGATGCCGCGCGAGGCGGTGCCGACGTTCGAGACCTGCTGGGCGGTGCTGACCGCGCTGTCGCCCCCGCCGCCCGGACGTGAGTCGTCACTGCGACCGCTGACCCGTTGGCTCTCGGAGCGCGGGCGCGCCTTCTCCGGTCCGGACTTCGGGCTGGCGCTGGGGGCGATGCGGCGGTACGCCGCCGACTGCCTCATCGCACTCGCGCCGTACGACGCGGTGCTGACGCCGACCCTCGCCGTACCACCTCTCCCCGTCGGCGCGCTCCGCAACGACGACGATCCCGAGGCGGACTTCGAGGCACAGAAGGCCTTCACCCCGTGGACGTCGGCCTGGAACGTCACCGGGATGCCGGCGGTCTCCCTGCCGCTGCACTGGACCCCGTCCGGGCTCCCCGTCGGAGTGATGCTCGCGGCCCGTCCCGCCGAGGAGGGGCTGCTGCTGGCGCTCGCGGCCCAGGTCGAGGAGGCCGCGCCGTGGGCTGATCGGCACCCGCCCGGCTGGTGAGTCAGACCTCGAAGGTGCCGCCGGAGCGCCAGTACATGCTGTCCTCCCGGGTCATGAACCCGTTCTCCACCAGGTAGCGGCGCAGCGCCGCGTAGTCCGGGTGGAAGCGCTGGAGGATGTCGTTGACCTCGGACTCCGGGTAGGTGTGGCCGGGCTCGAACGCCTGGGCCAGGTGGTCCAGCACCACCAGCAGCTTCGAGTGCTTGGTCGGGATGGTCCGCAGGCGGCCGTCGGCGGCCAGGAAGTTCTGCAGCACCCGGTCGTCCACGAGGACCACGGTAGTCAGGTCGCGACCCCCGACTCCCACTCAGGTGTCGAGCAGTCGCGCGCACTCCTCGATCAGCCGGAGCCGCAGTGGCGCCGCACGGTCGGCGAACTCTCGTTGCCACGCGGCGTACTCCTGCTTGCCCTCCGGCGTCTCGATCCTGATCGGCGTCCACGGCTCGCCGGTGGGGTCGAGCGTGGTGCCGCTGAGGTCGTAGGGGGCCGCGCGCATGTCGACGACCCGCACGTCCCAGGCCAGCTCGAAGCAGTCGGCGACGATGCCCGAGCCGACGAGTGGCCACAGCCGGAACGCGTGCTTGTAGAGGTCCATGGTCGCGTGCAGGCAGCCCGGTTGCTCGTACGCCGACCGGTCGCCGGCGCCGGGGCGGAGCTGGTTGCGCGGCTTCGCCGAGGGAGTGAAGAACCGGTAGGCGTCGAAGTGCGAGCAGGTGATCCGATGCGTCTCGACGACCTCGTCGGTGCGGGCCGCGCCGAGCCGCAGCGGGACGGGGTGCCGGGTCTCGCCGGCCCGGTGCACCATCGCCCACTCGTGCAGGCCGAAGCACGCGAACGACGGCGACCGGTCGGCCGTCGCCCGCAACAGGTCGAGGGTCGACACGATCGCTGTGCGCCGCTTCGTCAGGAGCTCGGACCTTCCGGACTCCGGCCAGCCCGGCTGCCAGTCGAGCAGCTTCGCGGGGGAGAAGGAGTAGTAGGTGAACAGGAAGTCGTGCACAGGATGGGCCACGCCCCGCCGTCGCCGGTCGAGGTGCGGCTCGACGTACGGCGCCAGCCGTGCCCGGTGACGCGCCGCCTCATCGATCGTCGGAGGAACCGGTGGCTGAGCAGCGAGCGCTGCGTGCGGTGTCGGTGGTCGAGGAGCGAGCTCTGCGAGCGTCTCGAAACCACCCGTCCCCGTCTCAGTCCCCAAGATCGACCACCGCCCCGTGCAGCTCGGCGAGCATCACCGCAGCCTGCAGGTCGATGCGCGTCTCCTTCAGGGTGGCGGACGCGAGATCCACCCGGTCGAGCGACGCCCCGCGCAGGTCCGCCCTCGTCAGGTCGGTGTCGCGGACCGCCGCGCCGTCCAGCCGCGCACCGGAGAGCACGGCCCCGGTCAGGTCGGCCATGGACAGGTCCGCCTCGCGCAGGTCGACACCGGCGAGGTCGACCCCGGAGAGGGACGCAGCCCGCATCGTCACCGACCTCCACGCCCCGCCGAGGACCGTCAGCGGCCGCATCGTGCACTCCGAGAACACCGAGCCGGTCAGCTTGCACCCGTCGAGGGTCGCGGTGAAGAAGCTGCAGCGGCGGAAGTCGCATCCCACGAAGGCCGTCGCGCGGTGCGTCGAGGCGTTGAACCGGCAGGTGTGGAAGGTGCAGCCCTCGAACGTCGTGCCGCTCGTCGTCGCTTCGGTGAGGTCGACGTCGGTGAAGACGCAGTCGACGAACCGCACGGCGCCGACCTCCTCGGCGTACCAGTCCTCGTCGCGGAAGCTCTCGCCGTCGGCACCGCGAGCCAGCACATCGCTCCCACCACTCCCGTCGGCCGCGCTCGTGTTTTCGTCGGTCGAGCCTGTCGAGACCACGGCTCCATGATGGGCCATCGCGGTGGATAGGCTCGGGCCCGTGCGTATCGCGAGGTTCACCACCGGTGGCGACCCGGCGTACGGCGTGGTCAGCGGCGAGATGGACGAGTTCGACCAGCCGGCGGAGGACAGCGTCGTCGTCGAGCTGTCCGGTGACCCGTTGTACGCCGGCATCCAGCCGACCCAGACCGAGCGCCGACTTTCCGAGGTCCGCCTGCTCGCGCCGGTCATCCCGCGCAGCAAGGTGGTGGCGATCGGGCGCAACTACGCCGCCCATGCCGCCGAGCTCGGCAACGACGTGCCCGAGGAGCCGCTGATCTTCCTCAAGCCCAACACGGCGGTGGTGGGACCTGGCGACCAGGTCTTCTACCCGCCCCAGTCCGAGCGGGTCGACTACGAGGGCGAGCTCGCCGTCGTCATCGGGCGCATCTGCCGTGACGTGCCGCCCGAGCAGGCGACAGACGTGATCTTCGGGTACACGATCGCCAACGACGTGACGGCGCGCGACCTGCAGAGCAAGGACGGCCAGTGGACGCGGGCGAAGGGCTTCGACTCCTTCTGCCCGCTCGGCCCCTGGATCGAGACCGACCTCGACCCCCAGACCTTCGCCGACGGGGTCGCCATCCAGACCCACCTCAACGGCGATCTCGTGCAGGACGGCTCGACCAAGGACCTGATCTTCGACATCCCGACCCTGGTCGCCCACATCACCAGCGTGATGACCCTGCTGCCGGGTGACGTGATCCTGACTGGAACGCCGGAGGGCGTGGGCCCGATGCAGCCGGGCGACGAGGTCGAGGTCTCCGTCGCCGGGCTCGGAGCCCTGACCAACACGGTGGTGACACGATGACCGACCCGGTCCTCGGCGACCTGAAGCCGTCCGACGTCCGCGTCCGGTTCCCACCCAGCCCGACCGGGAACCTCCACGTCGGCAACGTCCGCAGCGCCCTGTTCAACTGGGCTTTCGCCCGCCACCACGGCGGCACCCTCGTGCTGCGCATCGAGGACACCGACCTGGCCCGCAACACCGTCGAGGGCTACCACTCGATCATCGACTCCCTGAACTGGCTCGGCATCGACTGGGACGAGGGCCCGGAGGTCGGCGGCGACAACGGTCCGTACCGGCAGTCCGAGCGCTTCCCGATCTACGCCGAGGTCGCGCGGACGCTGCGCGAGGAGGGCGCGGCGTACGACTGCTACTGCACGACTGAGGAGGTCGACGCCCGGCGCAAGGCCAGCGGCTCCAAGAACCAGGGGTACGACGGCTTCTGCCGCGAGCTCGACCCCGACCAGCTCGCGGTTTGGCAGGCGGAGGGTCGTACGCCGGTCCTCCGGTTCCGCATGCCGTCCGAGCCGATCGTCTTCGACGACCTGGTGCGCGGCGAGGTGACGTTCCTGCCGGAGAACGTGCCGGACTACGCGCTGCTGCGCGCCAACGGCGACCCGCTCTACACGCTGGTCAACCCGCTCGACGACGCGATGATGGGCATCACCCACGTCCTGCGCGGTGAGGACCTCCTCTCGTCGACCCCGCGCCAGATCCCGCTCTACCAGACCCTCCAGCGGCTCGGTGTGGGCAACGGCCCACCCCGCTTCGGCCACCTGCCGATGGTGATGGGCGAGGGCAACCGCAAGCTATCCAAGCGCGACCCCGGCTCCGGGCTGCTCGAGTACGTCGACCGCGGCTTCCTGCCGGAGGGACTGCTCAACTACCTCGCGCTGCTGGGCTGGGGCATCGCCGAGGACCGTGACGTCTTCACGATGCAGGAGATGGCCGAGGCGTTCGACATCCGCCGGGTCAACCCCAACCCCGCCCGCTTCGACATGAAGAAGCTCGAGGCGATCAACAGCGCCCACATGCGCCGCATCTCGCTGCCGGACATGACCGAGCGCGTGATCCCGTTCCTGGCCGAGGCGGAGCTCGTCGACGAGCCGATCACGGCCGACCAGCGGCGGCTCCTCGACGCGGCCATGCCGCTGGTGCACGAGCGCATCAACACGCTCTCGGAGTCGGTGCCGATGCTCGGCTTCCTGTTCGTCGACGAGGCGTCGTTCACCCGTACCGACGAGGTCGACGAGCCGGGTCGCGACGTCGTACGAGCGGCGTACGGCGCGCTGTCCGGGCTGGACGACTGGCGGACGGACGCGATCGAGAAGGCGCTGCGGGAGGCCCTGGTCGACGGGATGGGGCTCAAGCCGCGCAACGCCTTCGGCCCGGTCCGCGTGGCGGTCACCGGCAGCCGGGTCAGCCCGCCGCTCTTCGAGTCACTGGAGCTGCTCGGCCGCGACCGAGCCATGGGACGGCTCGAGGCGGCGCTGGCATGACGTTCACCGGGTCGACCTGGCTCCGAGGCCCGGTCGCTCCGGACGGCCTGCCCTACCACCGCATCCAGGAGGCCGGGCGGCCCGGCGTCTGGCGCCCGTTGGTCGGGATCCTGCTGATGTTCCTCGGCTTCGCCCTGTTCGGAGTGCTGGTCGCGACGGTCGTCTTCGAGATCGCCTACGTGGTCACCGGCCACGGGAACGTCGACGTGGCTCGTCTCGCCGACCTGACGAGGCCGACGCCGGCCGGCCTGGCCTTCCTGAACGTCGCGCTCGCGACGTTCATCCCGCTCGCGATGATCGCGAGTCGACTGCTCCACGGGATCGCACCTCGCTGGCTGGCGTCGGTGCAACCGCGCATCCGGTGGCGCTACCTGTTCGCCTGTCTCGGCGTCGCGCTGGTCGCTCTGATCGCCACGCTGATCGTGGGCTCCGTGCTGCCCGGTCAGGACGGTGACGTGAGCGGGCACGCCAACTCGTTCACGACCACGACGTTCCACTACGTGCTGGTGATCCTCTTCCTCACCCCGTTCCAGGCCGCGGGCGAGGAGTACCTCTTCCGCGGCTACCTCACCCAGGCCTTCGGTGGGCTGACGCGGGGCTCCACGATCGTCGCCGTCGTCCTACCGGCCCTGCTGTTCGGGCTCGCCCACGGGCTCGGCCAGAGCGTCCCGGTGTTCTTCGACCGGTTCGCGTTCGGTCTGGTGGCCGGCATCCTGGTGATCCGCACCGGTGGGCTCGAGGCCGGCATCGCGATGCACGTGCTGAACAACTTCCTGGCCTACGGGATCGCTCTCGCCTACAGCGACATGGCCTCCACCCTCAACCCGACGGGCGGCAGCTGGTGGAGCATCCCGGTGACCCTCACCCAGTCGCTGGTCTACCTGGTCCTCGCCGTCGCCGTGTCACGCCGGATGAGGCTGTCGACCACCAGCAGCACGCGCGTTTTGGAGGCGTCCCGAGGCAGTGTGTAAGGTTTCCCGGCGGCCGGCCGCGTGCCCATGAGCCCGCTCCTCGCAGCGCGGCGGAGGCGCGAAAGCCGGTCAATCCTTGGGGTATGGTGTAATTGGCAGCACGACTGATTCTGGTTCAGTTAGTCTAGGTTCGAGTCCTAGTACCCCAGCGAGATCCCGGCCCAGGTGCCGGGATTTTGAGCGTCTCGGACGCTTCGCTAAAGTCTCACCTCGCGTGTTCACGCGCCCGCCCCCGTTGTGTAGTGGCCTAGCACGCCGCCCTCTCAAGGCGGTAGCGCCGGTTCGAATCCGGTCGGGGGTACCACACCGAAAGGCGCCCCCGAGTAGGGACGTCATACGGAACCTGATCTATAGCGTCCGCTTCGTATGACGTCCTGAGCCTGACTCGCAGCACCCG
This sequence comes from Nocardioides sp., assembly GCF_036503465.1. Lineage (GTDB taxonomy): Bacteria > Actinomycetota > Actinomycetes > Propionibacteriales > Nocardioidaceae > Nocardioides. Next base: position 2,643 of record NZ_DASXWU010000003.1, on the reverse strand, counting down.
GGTACGCACCCACGTTCGCCTCGTCGCGGACGCCGCCCTTGTCCTCGCCGGGTAGCGTCCCCCCGCGTGGGACCTCGTGGACTGTCGGTGCTCGCCGTTGGGCTCGCGGGCGGGCTCCTGCTCGCCGGCTGCGGCGGCACGAACAGCTCCGACACGCCGTCACCCGACTTCCCATCCCAGCCGAGCACGTCGACCGGGAGCTCGGCGACGTCGGCACCGCCCAGCTCGACCCCCACTGCGACTTCGGCGGGTGCGACCAAGCTGCTGGTTTTCGTGATCGAGAACCACTCGTTGTCCGAGATGCAGGCGCAGATGCCGTGGACCTATCGGCTCGGGAAGAAGTACGGCTATGCGACCGACTTCCACGCGATGACACATCCGTCGCTCCCGAACTACCTCGCGATCGCCGGAGGCTCGACCTTCGGGATCCAGGACGACGACAACCCGTCCGCCCACCCGATCAGCGGCCCCTCGGTCTTCGGCGAGGCGCTCGCCCACGGCCTCACTGCTCGCGTGTACGCCGACGACATGCCGGCGCCCTGCACCCTCACCACCGCAGGGCGGTACGCCGTCCGCCACAACCCCTGGACCTACTTCACCTCGGAGCGCAGCGAGTGCCAGAGCTTCGACACGAACCTGGACCGTTTCCCCCAGGACGTGCGCACGGGACACCTGCCGGACGCCGGCATGGTGATCCCCGACGTCTGCGACGACGCGCACAACTGCCCGCTCTCGACCGCGGACGCCTTCATCCGCCAAGGGGTCGGGCTCGCCATGTCGGGGCCGGACTTCCGCTCCGGCCGGCTCGCCATCGTCGTCACAGCCGATGAGGACGACCACTCGCAGGGCAATGTCATCCTGACGATCCTGGTCCACCCGAGCATCAGACACGAGGTCGTGACGAGCCCGCTGTCCCACCTGTCGTTGTCCCGGCTCTACGGCGAGGTGCTCGGCCTGCCGCCGCTGCGGGACGCCGCGACCGCACCGTCGATGGCGAAGGCCTTCGGGCTGCGGCTCGGCCGCTGACGGCTCGTCCGGTGACCTCGCGAGCTCGGTCACTGCGCTCGGCCCTAAACTCGCGGCCATGTCGTCCACCGCACTCGTCCCCACACTGGTCCGTCCGAGCAACCGCGCCGCCGCACTCGTCGCCGACGCCGTCCTGGTCGCTCTCGGAGTCGGCCTCATCGCCGCGTCCGCGCAGTTCTCGATCCATCTCCCGCACACGCCGGTGCCGATCACGGGTCAGACGTTCGCGGTCCTGCTGGTCGGTGGTGCGTACGGCGCGACGCGCGGCTTCGTCACGATGGCGGCGTACCTCGCGGTGGGTGGCCTGGGGTACGGCGTCTTCGCCGGCCACGCGTCCGGCTGGGACTTGCTGAAGCTCTCCTCGGCCACCGGTGGCTACCTGGTCGGGATGCTCGTCGCGGCCGGCCTGGTCGGCTGGCTCGCCGACCGGGGCTGGGACCGGAAGGCGACCCGGTCGCTGCCGACGATGGTGCTCGGGAACATCGTGATCTACGCCGTCGGCGCCACCTGGCTCGCCCACGCACTGGGGGTCGGTGCACAGGGGGCCTGGGACTACGGCGTCAAGGACTTCCTGGTCGGCGACGCGATCAAGATCCTCCTGGCGGCCGGCCTCCTGCCCGCCGCCTGGAAGCTCGTCGACGCCGTTCGCCGCTGACGACCTGACAGCGCCACTCAGCTCAGTCGCCGGGACGCACCGGACCCGATTCGTACGCCGCCACCACGGCCTGCACGCGGTCGCGCACACCCAGCTCGGCCAGGACGCGGGCCACATGGGACTTGCACGCAGAGGCCGGTATGACGCGCCTCGTCGAGGGCTTCGGCCGTCGTGCGTGTGCTCGATCACGACCAGCGCCTAGAGCCGCCCTCTCCCCGTGTCCGATTCCCGCCAGAATACGTCGGTGGTCTGAGCCATGATGGGGACATGACGCCGACGACAGCGCCGATGCACCTCGACCTCGAGTCCTGCTACCGCGCGGTGAAGAGCCGCGACCGCAGGTTCGACGGCGTGTTCTACACCGCGGTCCGCACCACCGGCATCTACTGCCGGCCGTCCTGTCCCGCCCGCACCCCGGCGTTCCACAACGTCACGTTCCACCCGACGGCGGCGGCCGCCCAGGCTGCCGGCTACCGAGCCTGCAAGCGGTGCCTCCCGGACGCGACGCCGGGCAGCCCCGACTGGGACGTCGCCGCCGATGTGGCCGGTCGTGCGATGCGGCTGATCGCCGACGGCGTGGTCGACCGCGAGGGTGTCGACGGGGTGGCTCGCCGCATCGGATACACCCCGCGCCACCTCTCACGGATCCTCACCCAGGAGCTGGGCGCCGGACCGCTGGCGCTGGCTCGGGCGAAGCGGGCCCAGACCGCGCGAGTGCTGCTCGAGACCACCGACCTCGGGGCGGCCGACATCGCCTTCGCCGCCGGGTTCAGCAGTGTGCGGCAGTTCAACGAGACGATCCGAGAGGTCTACGACGCCACGCCGACCCGGCTCCGTGGCGGCCGGGACATGGGTGGTCCGGGAGGCACGCTCCAGCTCCGCCTCGCCGTGCGTACGCCGTTCGGCGGGCGCTCGCTGCTCGGGTTCCTCGCCCACCGCTGCGTCGCCGGGGTCGAGGTCGC
>NZ_DASXWU010000002.1:0-3204 GCF_036503465.1 Nocardioides sp. | reverse complement strand
GCCACCGGCGTTGGCCAGCTTGGTCGCCGCCTTGTGGGCGAGCTCGCGTCCGTGGTCGTCGAGGGGTCCCAGCTCGCGGCGGTAGCGGACCGCCTGCTCGAGGTGATAGCCGTGGATCTCCTCGAACTCGGTCTCGCGACCACGCTCCCGGTTGACCCGTTCGGCCCAGCCGACGAACTGCTCGTGGAACGTCGCCCGAGCCCGCTTCAGCAGGCTCGAGTACGTCGCGTCGCGCACCAGGACGTGGTGGAAGCGATAGACGTCGTCCTCCCCGCTGTCGGTCGCCGGGCGGATGAACTGCTTGGTGCGCAGCGTCTGCAGGTGGTTGCCGACCTCCTGGCTCAGCACCTCGGGCACCAGGTGGTGGACGGCGGGCGCCGGGAACTGCAGCCCGATCACCGAGGCCGGCTCGATCACGGCGCGCTCGGGCTGCGAGAGGGCGTCGAGTCGGGCCGAGAGCAGCGCCGCGATCGTCGGGGGCACCACGACGTCGTCGCCTTCGGACGCCGGCCGGTCGCGCAGCATCGACACCAGCTGCTCGACGTACAGCGGGTTGCCCTCGGCGGCGGTGACCACGCGCTGCCGCGTCTCCTCCGAGAGGCTCGCCGGGCCGAGCTGCTGGTCGATGATCGACTCGACGGCCTCCGCGTCTAGCGGCCCGAGCTCCACCCGTGAGCTCGCAGTCGCCTCCCACCACTCCTGGTGCACGTCTGCCATCTCCGGGCGGGCCGAGCAGAGCACCAGGATCGGGCGGGGCGTCGGCGACTCGACGACGTGGGTGAGCAGGTCGAGGAACGTCGCCTCCGCCGAGTGGATGTCGTCGACCACGAGCACCAGCGGGCGGGCCGACGCCTGCCCCTCGAACAGCTTCCGCGCGCCCCAGAAGATCTCGGTCACCGGGAAGTCCCGTGTGGACAGTCCGATCGCCGACGCGACGCGGTCCACCACTGCCGCGCGGTCGGGATCGGTGTCAGGCAGCAGGTCGGCGATCTTGCTCCTCGCCTCGTCGGCCGAGTCGTCCTCGACGACTCCGGCGGCGTCCCGGCTGATCTCGACCAGAGGCCAGAACGTGATGCCGTCGCCGTACGCGAGGCAGCGGCCGCGCAGCACGCCCGCGTCGTCGGACACGGCCTCCACGAAGTCGTCGATCAGCCGGCTCTTGCCCAGGCCCGCCTCGCCGACCACGGTGAGCAGGCGCGGCCTGCCCTCGGCGACCACGGCGTCGTACGTCTCACGCAGCCGCCGCGTCTCGCGGTCGCGGCCGAGCACCGGGGTGCGCGTAGTGGACGCGGGCGTGGCGACGTCGTGGACGTCGATCAACCGGTACGCCGGCACCGGCTCGGGCTTGCCCTTGAGGGTGAGCATCACCTGCTCGACCTCGACGTGGTGCTGGACCAGCTGGTGGGTCACCTCACCGATCAGGACCTCGCCAGCGGGTGCGTTCTGCTCCAGGCGGGCCGCGACGTTGACGGCGTCGCCGGTCGCGAGGTTCTGGTCGGCGGTCGGATCGGTGTTCGCCACGATCTCGCCGGTGTTCACGCCGGTGCGGACCGTGACCTGCACGCCGTAGAACCGCTGGAACTCGGCGTTCAGCTCGGCGAGCACGACCTGCATCCCGTGGGCGGCGCGCACCGCACGTAGGGCGTCGTCCTCGTGGGCCCGGATGCGCCCGAAGACGGCCATGATCGCGTCGCCGACGTTCTTCTCGACCTCACCGCCGTGACGGCGGATCTGGGTGGCCATCGCGGAGAAGTAGCGGGACTTGATCTCGTTCATCGCCTCGGCGTCGATGGAGCCGGTGAGCGCGGTGGAGTCCTTGAGGTCGGTGAAGAGGAGCGTGACCGTCTTGCGGATCTCGCGGGCGGGCAGGCGTGCCTCGACCGGGGCCGCCACAGGTGCGGGCGCCGCCGGGGCATCGGCCGCGTCCTGGGCGAGAGGAGTCCCGCAGTATCCGCACAGGCGGAACTTGGCCGGATTCTCCTCCCCACAGGACGGGCACAGGACCACGTCCACGCACGGAGGATATCGCCGGGGCCCGCGGAGCCTCGCGAGCGAACGTCCCGACGCCGGCTGACCGTGACAGTGTCACTGTGAGCGATGCCACCGCGGCCTGAGTACCTGTGCTCTCGCAGCTCCCGGTAGCGTGACGAGCACACCCCATATCTGCCCCTAGCTGCTAGCTGCACCCAGCTGCATGGAGAAGCACAGGAGGGCCGTCCCGGCCATGAAGATCGCTGTCTGCGTGAAGTACGTGCCTGACGCCACGGGTGACCGGCACTTCGAGGACGACAAGACCGTCGACCGCGTGGGCGTGGACGGGCTGCTGTCCGAGCTGGACGAGTACGCCGTCGAGCAGGCGCTCCAGATCAAGGAGAAGGCCGAGAACCCCGAGGACGTCGAGGTGACCGCGCTCTGCATCGGTCCGGAGCAGGCCGTCGACGCGGTGCGCAAGGCGCTGCAGATGGGTGCAGACCGCGGAGTGCACGTGGTGGACGACGCGATCGCCGGCTCCGACGCGATCGCGACCTCGCTGGTGCTGGCGAAGGCGATCGAGCGCGGTGGAGGCGACGGCGGCGGCACGGCGTACGACCTGGTGATGTGCGGCATGGCGTCCACCGACGGCTCGATGAGCGTGGTGCCGGCGATGCTCGCGGAGCGTCTCTCGCTGCCGCAGCTGACGCTGGCGTCGAAGGTCGAGACCCAGGGCGACCAGGTCCGCATCCAGCGCGACGGTGACGTCGCCACCGAGGTCGTCGGCGGCACGATGCCGCTGGTGATCTCGGTGACCGACCAGTCCGGTGAGGCGCGCTACCCGTCGTTCAAGGGGATCATGGCGGCGAAGAAGAAGCCGCTCGAGACGCTGTCGCTGTCCGACCTCGGGGTCGACGCCGGCGACGTGGGGCTGTCCGTGGCCTTCACCGAGGTGGAGGACACCACCGCCCGGCCGCCGCGTGAGGCCGGCGAGATCGTCAAGGACGAGGAGGGCTCGGGCGCCAAGGCGCTGGCCGACTTCCTCGCGACCAACAAGTTCATCTGAGGAGCGCGTCCACATGTCCGAGATCCTGGTGGTGGTCGACCACGCCGACGGCCCTGATGGTGTGGCGGTCAAGAAGCCGACGTACGAGATGCTCACCCTGGCCGCCCGCATCGGCGAGCCGTCCGCGGTGTTCCTGGGCCCGAAGGACCAGGGCTCCGAGGTGGCCG
>NZ_DASXWU010000001.1:0-4948 GCF_036503465.1 Nocardioides sp. | reverse complement strand
ACAAGAATGGTTCACAACGTTACGGCGGCCATAGCGGCCAGGAAACACCCGGACCCATCCCGAACCCGGAAGTTAAGCCAGCCAGCGCCAATGGTACTGCACCCGACAGGATGTGGGAGAGTAGGACGCCGCCGAACATACCTTTCCCAGGAGGGGCCGCCAGCACGGTGGCCCTTTCTGCATTTCCGGCCCTGCCTGCTTTTGCAAGGGCCGCTTTCCGTCCACACCGTGTCCTCCCGTAGGCCTCATCCACAGGCCCGCCTCGACATGTCGGTCACCGTGGGCGGGCCACCCGAGGCTGGCCGCCTGGAGGTGATCTGCGATGTCAACGCAGGAGAGTCAGGACCTCGGCGAGGTCAACGAGGTAACGCTGGTGGGCCGGATGTCCCAGCCGGCCGAGGAGCAGGTGCTGCCGAGCGGCTCGGAGCTGTGGAAGTTCCGGGTGATCGTCGGGAGGCCGCCCTCGCCGGCGTCCCGGGTCACGGTGGACACCCTGGACTGTGTCGTCTGGGCCAAGCGTCCGGCCCGGTCGGTGTCCAAGTGGCAAACCGGTGACCTGGTCGAGGTCAAGGGCAGCCTGCGGCGTCGGTTCTTCGCGCCTGCCGGTGGTGGCCGGGTGTCTCGATGTGAGGTGGAGGTCGCGGCGGCCCGGCTCATTCGTCGAGCAGGCGGATGAACGATCCGAGGCTCGGCTTCGGCTGGAAGGACGTCGCCTTCTCCGGGAGCAGCCCTCCGGTGCCCACGACGTCGACGACCAGGTCGAGGTCCACTGCAGGCAGAAGTGCGGCGGTGACCCGTCCGGGTCGAGCCTGCTCGACCGCCTGGGTCACCGAGTGTGCGAAGCCGATCCGGGACGGCCGGCGGGCCAGCTTCTCCAGCAGCACCTCGTCGACGAGCTGCACCATCGCTGTTCCGTCGGGCACGTGCAGACGCGCCGTTGCCCAGCGCTGGCCGTCGGTCAGCACGAGGGTGTCCGGGGCGAGTGCCGCCATCGCCTCCCCTTCGTCGATGGTGCGCACCTCCGCTCCGGCGGCTGACGCCGCCGAGAGCAGGTCGTCGAGTCTCGTGCCGTGGAGGAGGCGATGGATCGCGCCCAGGAAGAGCGGCGTCTCGTCCTGGTCGATCACCATGGCCAGTCCGCACCGATGAGCCGGCGTGGGTTCCCGCGCGTTCAGCGCCACGTAGGCCGCATAGCGGTGGTGGCCGTCGGCGACCAGCAGCCGGGCCTCGGCCAGGCCGTCGGCGATCACCGCCAGCTGGTCGGGGTCGCTGATCACCCAGACGCGGTGCTGCTGACCGGCGTGGTCGACGTACTCCCGGTCGGGGCTGCCCGTGCGCACCTTGCGGCTGACCTCCCGCATGGTCGACGGGCCACGATGGACCAGCAGGATCGGTGCCGGGTTGATCCGCATCGTCTCCATCCGGCCGGCGAGCTCGGAGACCTGCTTGGGATGCACTCCTTCGTGCGGGAAGACCCGGCGCTCCCGGACCGACGACGCCAGGTGCGAGAGGTCCAGGCAGCCGACCAGACCGCGGACGGTCAGGCCGGAGTCGGAGTACTCGTGGAGGTAGACCGCCGGCTCGTCGTCCCGGGTGGCCAGCCCCCGCTTGCGCCACGTCTCCAGGCGCGCAGGGACGCCACGGTAGGGTCGCGCGAAGGCGCGCGCCGACGCCGGGTCCCCGACACGCCGCGGGGCCAGCGAGAGGGCCCGAAAGGGCGACAGCTGGAGCGGGCCGGCGACGTACGGCGGGACCGTGGGGAGACCGGACTCCATCGGTGCATCGTATGGGCTACGACCAAGGAGCTGGACGGTGGCAGGACCTCAGGGCCAGAGCCTGGCGAGGGTGTACGACCTGCTGATGTTCGACCTGGACGGCGTGGTGTACGTGGACGGCCACGCCGTGGAGCACGCGGCCGAGAGCATCGCGGAGGCGCGGAAGGGCGGAGCGCACATCGCGTTCATCACCAACAACGCCTCGCGGCCCCCCGATCAGGTGGCCTCCCAACTACGGGACCTGGGCGTGGCAGCGAGCGCAGGAGACGTGGTGACCTCGTCCCAGGCGGCGGCGCGGGTCTTGCTCGAGACCTACGGGAAAGGCGCACCGATCGCGGTGCTCGGCGCCGACGGGTTGGTTGCGGCAATGCGCGAGGCGGGCCTGGAGCCGGTCCCCGTGGGAGATCCGCAGGCGGTCGCGGTGGCCTCGGGATATGCGCCGGACCTGCCCTGGCGGGTGATCATGCGTGGGGCCACGCTGATCCGCAACGGGTTGCCATGGGTCGCGACCAACACCGACCTGACCCTGAAGACCGACGACGGGCTCGCGCCCGGGCACGGTCTCCTGGTCCGGCTGATCAGCGACTTCGCCGAGGTGACTCCGCAGGTCGCCGGAAAGCCGCTTCGTCCTCTGCTCGACGAGACGCGGCGGCGCGTCGAGGGCGAGCGACCGCTGATGGTGGGCGACCGGTTGGACACCGACATCGCGGGGGCTCACCAGGCCGAGACCGACTCGCTGCTCGTGATGACCGGGGTGAGCTCGCTGTCCGACCTGCTCTCGGCCGCCGAGGACGAGCGGCCGACCTGGATCGGGCAGGACCTGACCGCGCTGTCCCGGCCCGGATGCCTGCCGGAGCAGGCGGACGACGGGTGGCGCGCGGGTCCCTGGACGGCCCGGGTCGACGACGGACGGATGACCGTGACGTCGGCAGGCTCCGAAGCGGGCGTGGACGCCGGCGATGCCGACGCCTGGTGGACAGCCGTCGCGGCCGCCGGGTGGGCTCACCTCGACGGCACCGGCAGCCCCGCGGATGCCGCCGGTCTGACCGGGCCCGATCCGGGGGCGTCGCCGGGGTAGCCTTCGGGCATGACCGAGCAGGTGCCACCGACCGGTCCTGGAGACGGGGAGCCCGAGGAGCAGGAGCCCGCCGCCGACGACCGGCAGCTGACAGGCGTGCCCGCGGTGGACGCGGCGCTGGCCGAGGTCGACCGCCTCAGCGACCTGCCGCTCGAGGAGCGGCTGGCGGCGTTCGAGCGCGTGCACGAGTCCCTGCGCACGGCCCTCGACGCCCCCTCGGTGGACCATCCGGACGACCTCGCCTGACGTTGACGCCGCGACGCCTCCGGCTCGATGCCGAGCTCGTCCGCCGCGGTCTGGCACGGTCGCGGGACCATGCCGCGGAGCTGATCGCGGAAGGGCGGGTGTCGGTGGCCGGGGCGCGCGCGACCAAGCCGGCGACCGCGGTGACGACCGATGTGGCGCTGGTGGTCGCGGCCGATCCGGCGATCCCTGGCGGCGAGGAGTACGTGTCCCGCGGCGGTCACAAGCTGGCGGGGGCGCTGGCGGCCTTCGAGCCGGAGGGTCTGGTCGTGTCCGGGCGACGGTGCCTCGATGCGGGGGCATCGACGGGTGGCTTCACCGACGTCCTGCTGCGGCACGGGGGGCGCGAGGTGGTCGCGGTGGACGTCGGGTACGGCCAGCTGGCGTGGCGCCTCCGCCAGGACCCGCGCGTGGTCGTCCTCGACCGGACGAATGTCCGCGACCTCGACCCGAGCATCGTCGGCACACCGGTGGACGTGGTGGTGGGCGACCTGTCCTTCATCTCCCTGACCCTGGTGCTCGACCCGTTGCTCTCGGTGACGGCGGACGACGGAGATCTGGTGCTGATGGTGAAGCCGCAGTTCGAGGTGGGTCGCTCGCGCGTCGGCAAGGGCGGGGTGGTCCGCGACCTCGGGCTGCGGGCCGAGGCGGTCCGGACCGTGGCGATGGCGGCCGACGAGCGTGGGTGGGGTGCCCGGGCCGTGACCGCGAGCCCGCTGCCGGGGCCCTCGGGGAACGTCGAGTTCTTCCTGTGGCTCCGACGGGGGCCGACGACGGTCGGTCCGGAGACGATCGAGGCGGTGGTGTCGGCCGGTCCCGACGCCGGACCGGATGAGAGGGTGGGAGAGTGAGCAGGCCATGACCGACCAGCGCCGTGTGCTCCTCCTTGCTCACCCGGGTCGCGCGCAGGCGCGCGAGGTGGCGTGCCAGCTCGTCGACGCGCTGAGCGGCCATGGCATCCAGGTGGGACTGCTGCCCGAGGAGGCATCGGCCCTCGGTCTCGCCGACAACGATCACGTCCATCTGGCCGCCGAGGACGACCCGAGCGCCGGCTGCGAGCTGGTCGTGGTGATCGGCGGAGACGGCACCATCCTGCGCGCGGCAGAGCTCGCCCACGGCAGCGGGACCCCGCTGCTGGGGGTCAACCTCGGCCACATCGGCTTCCTGGCGGAGGCGGAGTACGAGGACATCTCGTCCACGATCGACGCGATCGTGGAGCGGCGCTACACGGCCGAGGACCGGCTGACCATCGACGTCTCGGTATTCCGCGACGGTGAGCTGGTCACCCGGACCTTCGCCCTCAACGAGGCCAGCGTGGAGAAGGCGGCCCGCGAGCGGATGCTCGAGGTCGTGGTCGAGGTCGACGGGCGGCCGTTGTCGCGGTGGGGGTGCGACGGAGTGGTGTGTGCCACGCCGACCGGCTCCACGGCGTACAACTTCAGCGCCGGCGGCCCCGTGGTGTGGCCCGGTGTGGAGGCGCTCTTGATGGTGCCGATCAGTGCGCACGCGCTCTTCGCGCGGCCGCTGGTGGTGGCGCCGACCTCGGTGCTGGCGGTCGAGGTGCTCGCCGGCACGAACGGCTCCGGTGTGCTGTGGTGCGACGGGCGCCGGACCGTCGAGCTGCCGCCCGGCGCCCGGATCGAGGTGCGCCGGGGCGGCACCCCCGTCCGGCTCGTGCGGCTGCACCAGGCGCCGTTCACCGACCGGCTGGTGGCCAAGTTCGACCTGCCGGTCAGCGGCTGGCGGGGAGCCGCGGAACGGCGCCGGCGCTCCGCCGGTGGCCGCGCGGAGGGTGGCCGGCGTGCTTGAGGAGCTGCGGATCACCTCGTTGGGCGTGATCGAGGAGTCCGTG